>NZ_DAMAPU010000006.1:0-267077 GCF_032071645.1 Superficieibacter sp. | reverse complement strand
CCCAATTTCACCAGACGCTCCCCCTCTCCCCGGCCCTCTCCCTCGAGGGAGAGGGAGAAAAGCGGCATAGGGGAACTGTAGTAACCCTGTGCCACGGACAGTTCCCTCTCCTGGGGGAGGGGGTCAGGGAGAGGGCGAAAAACTACCCCCGCACCCACCCAATTCACCAGACGCTCCCCCTCTCCCCGGCCCTCTCCCTCGAGGGAGAGGGAGAAAAGCGGCACCAGCAAAAAACCTGTTAACCCTTTGTCGCCTGCTCAAAACGGCGCAGCAGCTGATTCCCGCGTTCAACCGCCGAATCCAGCGCCTGCTGTGGCGTTTTCTTGCCGGTCCACACGCTTTCCAGCTCTTCATCCACGATGGTGCGGATCTGCGGCATATTGCCCAGACGCAGCCCTTTGGTGAACGGCAACGGCGGTTTGTTCAGCATCTGGCGAGTGGCGATATCCGCGCCCGGATTCTTGTCATAAAACCCCTGCTGGCGGGTCAGGTCATACGCGGCTTTAGTGATCGGCAGATAGCCCGTTTTCTGGTGCCACTCGGCGGCGTTTTCCGGCTTCGCCAGGAAATCGAGGAACTCGGCCACGCCTTTGTAAGTGCCCTGATCTTTGCCCTGCATCACCCACAGGCTCGCCCCGCCGATAATGGCGTTCTGCGGCGCGCCTTTCACATCGGCATCGTACGGCATCATGCCCACGCCGTAGTTGAATTTGGCGTAATGACGGATATCCGCCAGCGAGCCGGAAGAAGCCGTGGTGATCGCGCAGTCGCCGTTATAAAACTTCTCGGTCGATTCGTCTTTACGCCCGAAGTAGCTGAAATCCCCTTTTTTATTCAGCTCCTGCAACAGCGCGATATGTTTGACCTGCTCCGGTTTATTGAACTCCAGCACCGCATCAGCGCCGTCAAAACCGTTGTTTTTGGTCGCCACCGGCAGGCCGTGCCAGGCGCTGAAGTTTTCAATCTGGATCCAGCCCTGCCAGCCGCTGGCGTAGCCACACTTCATCCCGGCGGCTTTCAGCTTCGCGGTATACGCCGCCAGATCCTGCCAGGTTTTCGGCGGCTGCTCAGGATCTAAACCCGCCTTTTTGAAGGCGTCCTTGTTGTAGTACAGGACGGGCGTTGAACTGTTAAACGGCTGGGACAGCAGATGCCCGGTTTTAGCGTCGGTGTAGTAACCGGAAACCGTCGGCACGAACTGCGATTCATCGAAGGTAATGCCCGCATCTTTAAATACTTCGTACACCGGTTTGATCGCTTTAGACGCCATCATGGTGGCGGTGCCCACTTCATACACCTGTAACAGCGCCGGGGCGTTACCGGTGCGGAACGCGGCAATACCCGCGCTCAGGCTCTGCTCGTAGTTACCTTTGTACACCGGCACAATTTTGTAATCCGGGTGCGTCTCGTTGAAACGTTGCGCCAGGGAGTCAACTTCTTTACCCAGTTCGCCTTCCATAGAGTGCCAGAACGGAATCGTAGTCACGGCCATCGCGTTGCCCGCAAAAGCCAGTCCCATTGCCAGACCCAAAGCTGTGTATCGTAACGATGTCATTGTCATCTCTCTTATTGTGCCGGAGGCGCGATATCACGCGTTTTATGCTCGCGAGGTAACATGACATGCTCGAATGACAGAAAAATAACTTTTTGATTACAGAGAGATGACGACCAGGCGTCAGCGAGATGGCGAAAGGGTGATGGACAGATGACGACTCCCGGTGCGGATAATTTTTCCCATTCCGTCCGCCAATCCCGGAACCTGGCAAGATAACGCATCTCAACGGGGAAAAATGACCATTGATGATAAGTTGTGATGTCAGCCCTCCGGTTTGTCCGTGCTATTGATGACGTAACTAACCAGGAGATTATCATGACAATTTTACGCAAACTTATCGTTATCAGCGTGTTATCAGGCACTGGCATTGCCAGCGCGCATGCTGCAGAAGGGCAAAGCAATGTGGTTTGTAGCTACCACCACACTGCCGGGGATGACGCCATCATGATGCACGGAATGCCGGGCATGGCGATGTTGCACGACTTCTTCGGCAACACCAGCGTGGATGCGTTTTCTAATTACAACGCGCTGCTGGCGCATCCACAGACGACCTGTGACAACAAATCCGACGCTTCCGCCTACTGGGTGCCGTCGCTGCGTCTGGAGACCGGCGAGCTTCTGAAGCCGTCCTACCAGAAAACGTACTACCAGGCGGACGACGTTGTCGCTCATCCGGTGCAGCCTTTCCCGCCGGGACTGGAACTGCTGGCCGGGGATCACCACGGCAGCAAGCCGCCAAAAAATATCAACTTCCTCTGTGCGGGCCAGCCGGGTTATTTCAACAAAATAGGGCGGGTGTGTACGCCACGCTCGCCGGGCGGTCCGGTACAGTTCAACATCGGTATGCGCTTCCCGAACTGCTGGGATGGCAAAAACCTGCGCCCGGCGGTGGGCAAGCCAAACGCCACCTACGCGGTGAATAACGCCTGTCCGAAGGACTTCCCGGTGAAACTGCCGACCGTTAACCTTAACGCCGTCTGGGTTCTGCCGGGCATGAAGGAGCTGGATACCAGCAAAGTTGGGCTGTCGATGGATCCAGAAATGCACCACGGTCATACCATGGAAAAATGGGGCAATCTCTACACCGCGCACGGCGATTTCATGAATGGCTGGACCGTAGACGGCGCGCGCTTTATGACTGAGCACTGCCTGAACCGGGGCATCCAGTGCGGACTGAAAGTGCCGTTCAGCATGAGCGCCGTCAGCGAGAGCAGCTACGTTGACAGCCGCGCTCCGGCGGCGATCCACGCTCAGGACCCGCAGATGCATATTGTCGATGACTGGACCGGCGCAGGCCGCGAGGTACATCCGCAAAAGATGGCGCTGCTGAAATTCACTATCCCGGCGCTGCCTTCTAACCTGCCGCCGGAAGACGCTGCCCTGTTTAAATACATGGTGCGCCTGCACGGTAAAAACACGACTGATTCGGCCGCCCGTATCCTCCACATTTATGCGGCTGACAACAGCTGGAAGGCCAGCAGCGTCAACTGGGATCATCGTCCGGCAATGACCTACACCTCGGTGGCAACGCTACGCCATGGCAATAAAGAGGACGATCTCTATTTTGACGTGGACAGCTACGTGCGCCAGCAGGCCGCCGCAGGCAACAAAGAAGTGTCATTCTATATTGGCGGTGAGCGCCAGGGACGCGAGTTTGTCTTTGACAGCGCGACGGGCAAAGTGCCGCCGTTGCTGCTGACGGAGGGGACGCGCGAAACACCGCAGCCATAAAAAACGGGGGCTGGCGCCCCCTTTTCTGCTTCAGCAGGCCCGGCACGCATCGCACACCGGGCCTTTTGCCGTACTAGCCACCCAGATAAGCGCTGCGCACCGCTTCGTTCGCCAGCAGCGCATCGCCGGTGTCTTCCAGCACCACGTGACCGTTCTCCAGCACGTAGCCGCGATCCGCGAGCTTCAGCGCCTGGTTAGCGTTCTGCTCGACCAGGAAAATGGTCATGCCCTGCTCACGCAACTGCTCGATAGTATCGAAAATCTGCTGGATGATGATCGGCGCGAGGCCCAGCGAGGGTTCGTCCAGCAGCAGCAGACGCGGCTGGCTCATCAGCGCGCGGCCAATCGCCAGCATCTGCTGCTCACCGCCGGACATCGTCCCCGCCCGCTGGATGCGGCGTTCGTGCAGACGCGGGAAGAGTTCATACACCCATTTGATACGGGTCTGAAACTGGTCGCGGTCGGCGAAAAAGCCGCCCATCGCCAGGTTCTCTTCAACCGTCATGCGGGAGAAAACGCGACGCCCTTCCGGGACAATCGCCACCGCTTCGCGCATGATTTTCGCGGTCTGCCAGTCGGTAATGTCTTTACCGTCAAACACAATCCGCCCGCTGGTGGCGCGCGGATCGCCGCACAGAGTGCCAAGCAACGTGGTTTTCCCCGCGCCGTTCGCGCCGATCAGGGTGACGATTTCCCCCTGATTAATGGTCAGGCTGACGTCGTGCAGCGCCTGGATCTTCCCGTAGTGGGCGCTCACTTTGTCGAAAGATAACATCGTTTTTTCCATCTTATGCCTCACCGAGATACGCGCGGATCACATCCGGGTTATTGCGAATTTGTTCCGGCGTGCCGTTCGCCAGCGGCGTCCCCTGATTGACCACGTAGATGCGATCCGAGATGCCCATGACCAGCTTCATATCGTGCTCAATCAGCAGGATAGTGGTGTTGTGATGGTTGCGCAGCTCGGCAATCAGCTCGTCCAGCTCTTTAGTTTCTTTCGGGTTAAGCCCCGCCGCGGGTTCATCAAGCATCAGGATCTCCGGCTGCGTCACCATGCAGCGGGCGATCTCGAGGCGACGCTGGTCGCCGTAGGCCAGGTTGCTGGCCTGACGGTTAGCGTGCGCTAACAAACCGATGCGCTCCAGCCAGGTGGCGGCGCGGTCCAGCGCTTCGCTCTGCGCGCGGCGGAAGGACGGCGTTTTCAGCAGGCCGGAGAAGACCCCGCTTTTCAGTTGCTGATGCTGCGCCACCAGCAGGTTTTCAATCACCGTCATTTCACGGAACAGGCGCACGTGCTGGAAAGTACGCACCACGCCCATTCGCGCGATTTGCTGGCCCGGCAGCCCTTCAAGATGCTGGTCGCGCAGCATAATGGTGCCGCCGGTCGGTTTATAGAAACCGGTCAGGCAGTTGAAAACGGTGGTTTTCCCCGCGCCGTTGGGGCCAATTAAGGAAACAATCTCCCGGGGATGCAGTTCCAGATTGACGTTATTGACCGCCAGCAGGCCGCCAAAGCGCATCATCAGGCCGTTCACGGATAATAATGGCTGACTCATGCCTGCTCTCCTTTCGCCTGCGCGCTTTTCAGTTTGAGCTGTGGACGCGTCATCGGCAGCAGACCTTCCGGTCGCCAGATCATCATCAGAACCATCAGGCCACCCAGCATTAACATGCTGTATTCATTGAAATCACGCATCAGTTCGCGCGACACCACCAGCAGGACAGCGGCGAGGATCACCGCAAACTGCGATCCCATCCCGCCAAGCACCACAATCGCCAGCACGAAGGCTGATTCGGCAAAGGTGAAGGATTCCGGGCTGACAAAACCCTGGCGCGCGGCAAACAGCGTCCCGGCAAACCCGGCGAACGCGGCGCTGATGGTAAAAGCCGTCAGCTTGATGCGCGTCGGGTTCAGCCCCAGCGAGCGGCAGGCGATTTCATCTTCGCGTAGCGCTTCCCAGGCCCGGCCCAGCGGCATCCGCAGCAGGCGGTTGATCACAAACAGCGAGAAGACCACCAGCAGCAGCGCCACCAGATAGAGGAAAATCACCCGGTCGCTGGGGTCATACTTCAGGCCAAAGAAATTGCTGAAGGTGTCCCAGCCGCCTTCACGCGCGGTGCGGCTGAACTCCAGGCCGAAGAAAGTCGGTTTGGGGATCTGGCTGATCCCGTTCGGGCCACCGGTCACTTCGGTGTTGTTGAGCAGCAGGATACGCACGATCTCGCCAAAGCCTAAGGTGACAATCGCCAGATAGTCACCGCGCAGGCGCAGTACCGGGAAGCCGAGCAGGAAGCCCGCTGCCGCCGAGACCAGCCCTGCCAGCGGCAGGCAAGTCCAGAAACCCAGGCCGTAATAGTGGTTGAGCAGGGCAAACGTATAGGCACCGATGGCGTAGAAGCCGCCGTAGCCCAGCACCAGCAGGCCGGACAGCCCGACCACCACGTTCAGCCCCAGCCCGAGGATGATGTAAATCATGGTCAGGGTGGCGATATCCACCGTCCCGCGCGACACCATAAACGGCCACGCGACGGCGATAACCAGCAGCGCCAGCAGGAACAGCTTCTGTTTGACGGTCGAGCCATCAATCGCAGGCAGCACAAACTTCGGCCCGGAGACGTTTTTCAGCGACTTCTGGAAAACCGGACGCAGTAGCTGGAAGAAAAAGACCACCGCCGTGCCGATGAAAATCCACTGCCAGCGAATATCCGCAGCGGACCCCACCACCAGCTTTGTGCCGTCCAGCTCAAGCTGAACGCCCATAAACACGCCCGCAAGAATAAAGAACATGGCGGCAGAAAGCAGCGCCATCGCAAAATGCATTGGTTTCATACTTTCTCGACCTCCGGGCGACCCAGAATGCCGGTCGGCATCACCAACAGCACCAGAATCAGCAGCGCGAACGACACCACATCTTTATATTCCGTGCTCAGGTAGGCAGAGGAGAGCGCTTCCGCGACGCCAAGGATCAGCCCGCCAATCATCGCGCCAGGAATGCTGCCGATGCCGCCAAGTACCGCTGCGGTGAAGGCTTTCATCCCGGCCATAAAGCCGATATAGGGGTTGATAACGCCGTAGAACTGGCCAAGCAGCACGCCCGCCACCGCCGCCATTGCCGCGCCGATAACAAAGGTCAGCGCAATCACGCGGTCGGTATTAATACCCAGCAGGCTCGCCATTTTGAGATCTTCCGCGCAGGCGCGGCAGGCACGGCCCATGCGCGAGTAGCGGATGAAAATGGTCAGCGCCAGCATCGCGACGAAGGTCACGATCCAGATAACGAGTTGCATCGTGGTAATCGACGCGGTGAAGTTTTCACTACTGCCTATCGTCCACTGGCCGTTAAACAGGCTGGGAAGTGCCACATCGCGTGACCCTTCGGTCAGGCTGACGTAGTTTTGCAGGAAGATTGACATCCCGATGGCGGAGATCAGCGCGATCAGTCGTTTGGAGTTGCGCACCGGGCGATAGGCCACCCGCTCGATACTCCAGCCGTAGGCGCTGGCGATGACAATCGCCCCGACAAACCCTGCGGCCACCAGCAGCCAGCCGGTATCAATGCCCATCATCATTAGCGCGGCGATGATCATAAAGGAGACGTAGCTGCCGATCATATACACCTCGCCGTGGGCGAAGTTGATCATGCCGATAATGCCGTACACCATCGTATACCCGATGGCGATCAGCGCGTAGGTGCTTCCCAGCGTGACGCCGTTAAACATCTGCTGCAAGAAATAGAGAAACTGCTCGGACATAAAGTAACCTTTCTCAACCCGCCCGCGAAACGCGGGCGGTGGGACTATTATTTGGCTGCCGAGGAAGACCCGTCGGCGTGCCACTGGAAGACACCAAACTCAAATCCCTTCAGATCGCCTTTTTCATCCCAGTTCAGCGGCCCAATCACGGTGTTTGCCCCGTGCGCTTTTAAATCTTTCATCAGATCCAGCGGCTGCTGGCTACCGCTGCGATCCAGCGCTGTTGCCAGCGACTGCACGGCGGCGTAAGTGATCCACACGTACGGCCCGCTTGGATCTTTCTTCTCTGCCTTCAGTGCGTTAACGATAGCGCTGTTTGCCGGATCCTGGTCATAGCGTTTTGGCATCGTCACCAGCATGCCTTCCCCGGCATCGCCTGCGATGTTAGACAGCGAAGCGTTGCCGACGCCTTCCGGCCCCATAAACTGGGTTTTCAGGCCGACGGAGCGCGCCTGGCGCAGCATCTGGCCCATTTCCGGGTAGTAGCCGCCGTAATACACGAAGTCGATATTTTCTTTCTTCAGGCGAGCGAGCAGCGCGGAGAAATCTTTTTCGCCTGCGGTAATGCCGTCAAAGAACACCACGTTGGCATTGCCCTTTTTCAGGCCGTCCTGCACCGAACGCGCCAGCCCTTCGCCGTACTGCTGTTTATCGTGGATGATGGCGATACGCTGCGGCTTCACTTTCTCCAGGATATATTTCGCGGCGGTCGGTCCCTGCGAGGAGTCCAGCCCGGCGGTACGCATAATGTACTGATAGCCACGCTGCGTCAGTTCCGGGTTGGTCGCCCCTGGGGTGATCATCAAAATGCCTTCATCTTCATAGATGTCGGAGGCGGGCTGGGTGGAAGAAGAGCACAGGTGCCCGATAACATACTGGATACCATCGTTGACGATTTTGTTCGCCACCGCGACAGCCTGTTTCGGATCGCAGGCGTCGTCATACTCCACGCCCACCAGCTTGTTGCCCTTCACGCCGCCTTTAGCATTGATGTCTTTAATGGCCTGGCGTGCGCCGTTGAACTCCATATCGCCCCATTGCGCGACCGGGCCAGACATTGCCCCGACCACGGCGACTTTGATATCGTCGGCCATTGCTGCGTGTGAGATCGCCAGTGCAACCATCCCTGCCATAACTGTTTTCGCATTCCTTTTCATACTCGTAAATCCCCGTTCATGATGTTGTGTATATATTTTGTTTTTTTATGGTTAAAAAGCATTCTGTACTTTTTATCGGCAGCGCTGTTTTTACCTGTGTGTTTAAGGGTTTAGCGCGGTTTTACGCTGAAAAACAGATTAATTTCTCTATATTTCAGTCTATTAAGCAGAGATAATATTCTGTATTAAGCGCGAGATAAACAAAAAAAGTCCGCGTTACAGCATAAAATAACGACATAATGCACGGAATAAATCACTACCTTTCAGGTTAAAATTCTGCTTATTTTTCGATCCTTAATGTTTCACGCTACCCTTTCCCCCTGTCAAAAATTAATCGCCTGATGAATGAATAAAAAAAGAGAAAGCGTCTGTCGGGAGAAAGTGAGTAAAATCGTTCTACTTTTTGCTTTGGATACGCCGCTGATGAAGCTGACCATCATTCGTTTAGAACACTTTAGCGCCCAGGACCACCTCGACCTGGGTAAAATCTGGCCGGAATATTCTGCCTCATCGTTAAGCGTGGACGAAACCCACCGCATCTACGCGGCCCGGTTTAACGAGCGACTGCTGGGCGCGGTGCGGGTGACGTTAAGCGGTGCCGAGGGCGCGCTGGATTCACTGCGCGTGCGCGACGTTACGCGTCGCCGTGGCGTCGGGCGATATCTGCTGGAGGAGGTGATCCGCCATAACCCAAACGTCCGTGCGTGGTGGATGACGGATATCGGCGTTGAAGACCGGGAGGCTATGGCGGCGTTTATGCAGGCGCTGGGATTCCAGGCGCTGAAAGACGGCTGGGAGCTGACTCGCTAAAGCGCGTCGACAAACAACCCGCGAATGCCAATGGCCTGCGAAGCTGACAGGCTCACTTTCAGCGCATGTAAGCGAGTCGCGACCAGGCACAATTTATTTAAAGCGTTAACAGTCCGCCTCACAACTTCAGAAGGCAAAAATAAATCGTTTGCTGCGCGTTCGCTCTGCGCTCTTCGGCAACGCCCTCGCGAACCAGAGCTTTAAGATCGCTACGCGCCGTGTTGTCCGCGATACCGAGTTGCCCGGCGATCTCCGCTACGGTAAAACCTTTGCCTGCATCACCCAGCATAATGTTCAACAATGTAACCTGTCGCTGCGTCAGGCGCTGTAATGCCCCTGACTCAAAAAGCGTGCGATCGATCCGCGCGCGGCGGCTTATAACAGCGTCGATGTGCTCATAAAATTTATCCAACGCGCGTTTGACGATAGCCATTTGATATTCGAGGAAATACGTTAAATCCATACTATCCGTTTCTGTGTACTGATAGCTGTGAGCATATTTAACCGAAGCCGCGTAAAGCAGGCTACTAATAGAGATATAGCGAAACGCCTCGTATCCCGATTTCAACATAAACCAGTAAAATAACGCGCGTGCGGTTCGCCCGTTGCCATCCCGGAAAGGATGCTCATGGGCAATCATAAAATGCAGGATACAGGCGCGAATAAGCGGATGGATGTAATTTCCCGAGCGGGTATTGATCCAGGTACATACCTTTTCGAGCCGTTCGGGGATCCGTTCTGCCTTAGGCGGTTGGTGAACAATATTGCCGTCATAATCGGCGATGACAATATCGTCTGTTTCTCGCCAATGACCAGGCGTATACTTTTTATCGTCAATGCCCGCCATACCCACCGAATGGAAATGGCGAATCAGCGCCGGGGTCAGAGGCTCATCAAGATGAGCTAAGATTTCACTCATCAGCCTGGCATTGCCGACGATCATTTGTTCACTTTCCGTACGCGGTTTACGTCCCGTTTCCAGCATATTTTTCGCCACCAGCGTGGTGGTATTCGCTCCTTCCAGTTGTGCGCTGGTAATAGCCTCATCAAACTGCAATTGACTTAACAATGTGCCAGTGGCCTGAAGTCTCTGCTGCTGTTGAAGCAGTGCCTGGGTCGTTGCGTATTTGTCTACTCGCTCACAAACCTCTGACATTGGCGAAGTATTGTTGAACCCGGCCTGCTCATCATGCTCGTTGGTATAGTCGAGAAACTGCATTGCGGCATTGCGCGCGCGCCGGGTAAAGCTCCAGGCAAGCGTCGCATTCTGCCCCTTTTTAATGCGAAACTGGAACTCATCCCATGGAAGATAGCGCCCTTTATCATCCACAATACGAGCCCAGGAAGAGTAAGAATCTAATTGCTCACTCGTGATCTGACTTAAAGGAACTAATGCAGGAGGTCGTTTAACTGCCATCGCAAACTATCTCAAAATTTGTTGATATTGAGATAGTTTAACCGCCAGTGGCTGAACAGCAATCTTTTTATCGCATAAAGAACACGATAATAATGAACAGCAAGATTCGAATGACTTGATGAGCAAAGTTGTTGTTGCTTATTATTATGTTAATAATATGTAGCCAACCCTCTGGAAAATCTCATGTTCACAATCAAAACTGACGATCTCTCGCATCCAGCGGTGCAAGCATTAGTGGCATACCATATTTCCGGCATGCTGGAACAGTCTCCACCAGAAAGCAGCCATGCTCTGGATGTTCAAAAACTGCGTGATCCGGCAGTAATATTTTGGTCAGCATGGGAAGGAGAACAACTGGCGGGGATTGGCGCGCTGAAAATGCTGGATGATGAACATGGTGAGCTGAAATCAATGCGTACCGCGCCAGATTTTTTGCGCCGTGGTGTAGCGAACCAGTTTTTACTGCATATATTGCAGGTTGCGCATGTTAAAGGTCTGCAGCGTCTGAGTTTAGAGACGGGGACACAGCCAGGGTTTGCGGCCTGCCATCAACTTTATCTCAAACACGGTTTTGTTGACTGCGAGCCGTTTGCTGATTATCAGCCTGATCCAAACAGCCGTTTTATGACGTTAGTGTTATGCCAGAAAGATAAATCGTCATGACTAACGCCCTGCCGCAAGCGGGCGGCAGTCGGAATGCTGAGGGCAAAAGCACCAGGTTACGCACCATTGACGTATATATTGATAGCCAGAGGAAAAAGCCGGGGGCGACTGCGCCTGACCCGGCTACGTTTTTTGACATTTTCCAGGGAATGACCGACCGGATAAGCGCCAGCGCCACCCGGCACTGAATTACTTCGCGTCGGTCGCTGTACCGTTCGCGTGCCAGTCGAACACGCCGAATTCAAAACCTTTCAGATCGCCCTTCTCGTCCCAGGTCAACGGGCCCATTACCGTCTCGACTTTATTCGCCTTCAGGTATTTAGCGATTTCAGCCGGATCGTCAGACTGATTCAGGCCCGCCTGTAAGGATTGCAGGGCGGCGTAAGTGGTCCAGACGAATGCGCCGCTCGGATCCTGTTTTTTGCCTTTGATAGCATCCACAATCGGTTTGTTTGCCGGAACCTGATCGTAGTTCTTCGGCTTAGTCACCAGCATCCCTTCAGCAGATTCACCGGCAATGTTAGACAGCGACACGTTCGCTACGCCTTCCGGTCCCATAAACTGGGTTTTCAGGCCAGCAGCGCGCGCCTGACGCAGGATCTGCCCCATTTCCGGGTGATAACCGCCGTAGTAAACGAAATCGATGTTTTCTTTCTTCAGACGCGCCACCAGCGTGGAGAAGTCTTTTTCGCCTGCGGTGATACCGTCAAAGAACACCACGTTGGCATTGCCTTTCTTCAGGCCGTCCTGCACCGCGCGGGCCAGGCCTTCGCCGTACTGCTGTTTGTCGTGAACGATAGCGATGCGCTGTGGCTTCACTTTATCGAGAATATATTTCGCAGCGGTCGGCCCCTGATCGGAGTCCAGACCGGTAGTGCGCAGGATCAGCTTGTAGCCGCGTGCGGTCAATTCCGGCGCGGTCGCAGCCGGGGTGATCATCAGAATGCCTTCGTCTTCATAGATGTCAGAAGCGGGCTGGGTGGAGGATGAGCACAGGTGGCCGATCACGTATTTGATACCGTCGTTAACCACTTTGTTCGCGACCGCCACCGCCTGTTTCGGGTCGCAGGCATCGTCATATTTCACGATGGTCAGCTTGTTGCCCTTCACGCCGCCTTTGGCGTTAATATCCGCGACCGCCTGCTCTGCACCGGTAAATTCCTGGTCGCCGTACTGCGCTACCGGGCCAGACATTGCGCCGACAACGGCAACTTTAATATCTTCAGCCAGCGCCATGTTGCTTAAAGACAGCGCGATACATCCTGCCAGTAACGCTTTACCCTTCATTTTCATCCTGAGATTCCCCATTATTGCGGTTATTACGTGTGTTGTGATGTTGTTATGCGACACATTATTTTGATTATCAGAGAGCCGACCGTGTCTTTTCAGCATTCTATGCTAAAACATACCCCATTTTTATGGTTTTGGAATAGCTAATTTATCAGGGGAATAAGAAGCCTGTGACGGAAGCCCCGGCAACCATTACGCCGCCGGGGAGACCAGGCGGGCTAACGGGTGAGCGCCCGGCGGATAATGTCCAGCGCGGTACGGAACTGCGCGTCCGGGATAGTGAGCGGATAGAGGAAGCGGATCACGTTGCCGTAAACGCCGCAGCTGAGCAGCAAAAGCCCTTCTGCCAGCGCGGCGTCCAGCACCTGGCGGGTAAATTCCGCCGATGGCTCGCCGGTATGCGGATCGTTAAATTCCACCGCCACCATCGAGCCCTGGGCGCGGACATCCGCAATGTAAGCGCACGACGACCGGGCGTTGTTCAGCACTTCCACCAGATGCGCGCCCAGTTCGCGGGCGCGTTTGCACAGATGCTCGTCGTCAATGACGTCCAGCACCGCGTGCGCTGCCGCCACCGCCAGCGGATTACCCGCATAGGTGCCGCCCAGCCCGCCTGCTGCGGGCGCGTCCATCACCTCCGCCCGTCCGGCAACCGCCGACAGCGGCATTCCGCCCGCCAGACTTTTCGCCATCGTGATCAGATCGGCTTTTGCCGGGTAATATTCCATGGCGAACAATTTGCCGGTGCGGGCGAAACCGCTCTGCACTTCGTCGGCGATCAGTAAAATACCGTGGGTGTCACACAGGTCACGCAGCGCCTGAATAAATTCAACCGGGGCAATGTTAAAACCGCCCTCGCCCTGAACCGGCTCCAGAATGATGGCCGCCACCTGATCCGCCGCGATATCTGCTTTAAAAATGCGCTCCAGGCTTTTCAGGGCGTCCGCGGTGGTTATGCCGTGCAGCGCATTCGGGTAAAGCGCGTGGTAAACCGATCCGGGGAAGGGGCCAAAACCCGTTTTGTAAGGCGCGACTTTGCCGGTCAGGGCGAGCGTCATGGAGGTGCGACCATGAAAGCCGCCGCCAAAAGCGATAATCCCCGGACGGCGGGTATAAGCGCGCGCTATTTTTACCGCGTTTTCTACCGCCTCTGCACCGGTGGTAAAGAAGGCGGTTTTCGCCGGGCCGTCAACCGGCACGCGTTCGTTGATCCGCTCTGCCAGCGAAATATAGCTTTCATAAGGAACGATTTGATAAGCAGTATGGGTAAATGCCTGAAGCTGTTTTTCAATGGCGGCGATGATTCTGGGATGGCGATGGCCGGTATTCAGCACGGCAATACCCGCAGCAAAATCAATGACTTCTTTACCGGTGATATCCCAGAGCGTCGCGTTCTCCGCCCGCTCGGCGTAAAAACCACACATGACGCCAATCCCGCGCGGCGTCGCCTGTAAACGCCGCTGATTAAGTGACTCATTACTCACGATAATCTCTCCCCCGAAACGAAATAACCCTGAAGTAATTGTTTGCCATAGCGCGTATTTACGCCAGCGGTTGTGGGGAGTCAGGCAGAGGAAAGAATTATGACGGGGCAGGAAAACAAAAACCCCCGGATTTTCATCCAGGGGTTTACAGGATCACGCTTCGATAGCAGCGCGAAGTTTTTTCATCGCATTCTTTTCAAGCTGGCGCACACGCTCGGCGGAAACGCCGTAATGGTCGGCCAGCTCCTGGAGCGTTGACTTGTTATCTTCATCCAGCCAGCGGGCGCGGATGATAGCCTGGCTGCGCTCGTCGAGACCCTGCATAGCATCGGTCAGCTTGTTGGCGGCCTGCTCTTCCCAGTTGTCATCTTCAATGCCGTCGGCAAAGTTAGAGGACTTATCCTGGAGAAACAGTACCGGTGCCATCGGCTGGCTGTCGGATTCGTCGTCAGAGGACATATCAAAGGTCATGTCCTGCGCCGCCATGCGGGATTCCATCTCGCGAACGTCTTTACTGGAAACGCCCAGTTCACGCGCTACCATTTCCACTTCATCCTGGTTAAACCAGCCCAGACGCTGCTTGGTTTTACGCAGGTTAAAAAACAGCTTGCGCTGTGCTTTGGTGGTGGCGACCTTCACGATACGCCAGTTACGCAGCACGTATTCATGAATTTCGGCTTTGATCCAGTGTACGGCGAATGAAACCAGGCGCACGCCCACTTCAGGGTTAAAACGGCGTACGGCTTTCATCAAACCGATATTGCCTTCCTGAATCAGGTCTGCCTGCGGCAGGCCATAGCCCGAATAGTTACGAGCAATATGAACAACAAAGCGCAGGTGTGACAGGATCAGCGTCTTAGCTGCTTCCAGATCGCCCTGGTAATGCAGCTTTTCAGCGAGCGCCCGCTCTTCATCGGCCGTTAACATCGGCCATGCGTTCGCAGCCCGGATATAGGATTCCAGGTTACCAACAGGGGCTAAAGCTAAATTTTGCATTTCTTTGGTCATTCAAATCCTCTCAATATACTGCTTACTGGTAGCGGCTTGCCCTGCAATACAGCAACAAACGTGCCAGCGCTTATGAGCAACGAGAATATCATCCACTCTTTTATCAGACCGTGATTTTATCCACAAGTTCCATGCAACCGTGTGAATAGATTACGCACAAAATGTGACATCAGGTCGAAGATTCAGGCAAGGGAAAACGGACGGGATGGGTGACGCTTCCCCTGCACAGGGAACATTGCATTGCAGGGGAAGAGTATATCAGAAATTTATTAGTCAGGCGTAAAGTGACGTAAATGTTGCACAGTTGCCAGCCAGGCCGCCACCCAGCCAATCATGGAGCAGACCAACAGCAGCAGCAGACACTCGTCAAACGACAGGCCGCTTAGCGCAAACTGGGTGCCGAAGACTTTCGCCACTTCCGTGACCGCTGACGACAGCCGCATAACGAGGATTTCCGACAGGATCAGCGACAGCAGCGCGCCGGAAAAGCCTAACACCGCCCCGCCATACAGGAACGGACGCAGAATGAAACCATCCGTCGCGCCAATCAGTTTCTGCACGTTAATGGTGTCGCGGCGGGCAAAAATGCTCAGCCGCACGCTGTTACCGATGACGAGGAATACCGCCGCCACCATCAGCACGCCAATCATCGCCGATACGCGCCCTACCAGCCCGGTTAAGGAAGCCAGCCGCGCAAACCAGCTATCGTCCATACGCACTTCATCCACGCCCTGCACCCGGCTGACGCGGTCGCGCAGGGTATTAAGCGAGTCGGTGCTCTGAAAATCCAGTTTCGGGATCACTACCGCCACGGCGGGTAGCGGGTTCTCTTCCAGCATATCCAGCGCGCCGCCGAAGCCTGACCAGTTACGGAACTCGCCTAATGCTTCCTCGCGCGACAGATAGTTCACCTTCTCAACGCCCTGTTCCGCCTGAAGCTGCCCGACCACGCGGGCCGCCGCATCGTCATCCAGCGTTTTTTCCAGATAAACCGTGATTTGCGGGGAAGGATAATACTGCGCCGCCGCTTCGCTGACGTTTTTGTACACCATATAGCAGACGCTCGGCAGCGTCAGCGAGATGGCGATCACCATCACGGTGAGGAACGTCGCAAACGGTTTGCTTTTAAGATCCTGTACCGCGCCGTGCCAGGCGTAACGTACCTGTTCGTTGAACACGTTGGTTTTACGCGAAGCGGGCTTTGGCGCGGGCTTGCCGCGTTTTGGCGCACCGCGATGCCCTTCGCCCTGCGCGCCCTGCGGCTTACGGAAGCGGTCAAACCGGTTGCCAAACTGCCTGATATGATCCACAGCGTCGCGTTTATTCACCGTGATGGCCTCCATGCAAATGTCCGTCGCTTAACGTCAGCATCGGGTACGAACGACGGGAAATCAGCCCGAGATCGTGCGATGCCATCAGCACCGTAACGCCGACGCGGTTAAACTCCTCAAACAACCGTAAGATCCCTTCTGACAGTGCGTCATCCAGGTTCCCGGTTGGTTCATCGGCCAGCAGCACCGCAGGCTTATTCACCACTGCACGGGCGATCCCCACCCGCTGCTGTTCCCCGCCGGAAAGCTGGATCGGAAAGTTTTTCGCTTTATCAAGCAGCCCGACTTTATCAAGCGCTGCCGAGACGCGACGACGAATGTCATCGCCGCTGGCACCGGCAATAATCAGCGGGATAGCCACGTTATCAAACACCGTGCGATCCATCAGCAAATGGTGATCCTGAAAGATCATGCCGATTTGCCGACGCAAAAACGGCACTTCGCGGTTCTTAAGACGACTGATGTCGTGACCGCTAAAGTAAATTTTCCCGGCGCTGGGCCGCTCGATGCCACAGATCAGCTTTAGCAGGGTACTTTTCCCTGCGCCGGAGTGCCCGGTCAGGAAGGCCATCTCGCCCTGTTGCAGGTGAAAAGTCACTCCCTGCAACGCTTGTCTCCCACCGAGATAGGCTTTGCTGACGTGTTCAAAGCGAATCATTATTAGTCCTCTCGGGCAAAAAGTGCCTCAATAAAATCGCCCGCATTAAACGGACGCAAGTCCTCTATACGTTCACCGACGCCGATGTAGCGAATCGGGATCGTAAACTGGTCGGCGACTGAGAAGATCACCCCACCTTTAGCGGTGCCGTCCAGTTTGGTCAGCGTGATGCCGGTCAGCCCCACGGCTTCATGGAACAGTCTGGTCTGACTTATCGCGTTCTGTCCGGTGCTCGCATCAATCGTCAGCATGACCTCATGCGGCGCATCGACATCAAGCTTTTTCATCACGCGGACAATTTTCTTTAACTCTTCCATCAGGTGCGCTTTGTTCTGCAAACGCCCGGCGGTGTCGGCAATCAGTACGTCCACGTGACGCGCTTTTGCCGCCTGGATGGCGTCGAAGATCACCGAAGCGGAGTCCGCGCCCGTATGCTGGGCAATGACCGGAATATTGTTCCGCTGGCCCCACACCTGAAGCTGCTCAACGGCCGCCGCGCGGAAAGTATCGCCCGCCGCCAGCATGACCGATTTACCCTGCTGCTCAAACTGACGCGCCAGTTTGCCGATGGTGGTGGTTTTACCGACGCCGTTGACGCCAACCATCAAAATCACAAACGGCGTTTTCCCTTCAATATTAAGCGGTTCGTCCACTTTTGCGAGGATTTCGCTCATTTCTTCTTTCAGCAGACCGTATAACGCTTCGGCATCTCGTAACTGCTTGCGGCTTGCGCCTTCGGTCAGATTAGCGATGATTTTACGGGTCGTTTCCACGCCGACATCGGCAATAAGAAGCTGTTCTTCCAGCTCCTCAAACAGATCATCATCGATTTTCTTGCCACGGAACAGACTGATAAATCCGGAACCGAGATTTTCTTTGGTCTTGACCAGGCTGCGCTTAAGGCGCGCAAAGAAGCCCTCTTTGGTCGGTTTTTCCTGCTCCTGAACGGGCGCGGCATCGTCAACCGGGACAACCAGCACGGCCTCTTCCGCCGCTTCGGCGGCCAGCGCGTCCAGTTCTTCGTCGCTAATCGGTGCGTCTTCCGCTACTACCGGCTCTTCTTCGCGTATCCACTCTTCCGGCTCAGCGTCTGCTGGAGTGAGTTCTTCGGCCAGTGGCAGCTCTTCACGCTCAATGATGACGGCGGGTTCAGGCTCGGCGATAACTTCAGGTTCGGTAACCACTTCAGGCTCGGCAGCCACTTCTGGCTCAGTGATGATTTCCGGCTCTGCAACCGCTTCAGGCTGCGCGCTTTCCGCCACCTGCTCCGTGACCTCAACAACCTCAGCGGCAAACGCCTCTGATTCCGCCTCGCTGTGCGGTGGTTGTTCAGGCGCGCCTTCTTCCGCTACCGGCTGCTGTTCTTCAAGCTTCTGCTCGTTTTCAGCGTCTTGCGCCTCTTCTTTTTGACCAAAGCCCAGCCAGGAAAAAAAGCCACGTTTTTTCTCTTTCGCCATTTGCGACCACACTCCCCGCTGTTAATTCATTGCTCAGCCCCGTTATCGGATGACGGGCGCTGAAAATCAGGATGAAATTCGTTGCCTAGTCTATCACTTAACTTAACTCGCATCACCGCCTGCGGAATAAGGTTTCACCGCAGACGCCGCATCGTTATACACTTCACACCTCAGGCTGCCTCTGCGCTGGCTCCGCCCGCTCGCCGCCTGAGTGATTTTGTGTACAGAATAGCAGGCTAAATGAGTGAGCAGAGCAACAAGATGAAGAAACCTAACCACGCAGGCAGCGGGCAAATCCGCATCATTGGCGGACAGTGGCGGGGCCGGAAATTACCGGTTCCAGACAGTCCAGGCCTGCGTCCCACCACCGACCGGGTTCGGGAAACGTTATTTAACTGGCTGGCTCCGTCGATGGTTGATGCCCGCTGCCTCGACTGTTTCGCCGGAAGCGGCGCGCTGGGGCTGGAAGCGCTGTCACGTTACGCCGCAAGCGCCACGCTGCTGGAAATGGAGCGCGGCGTGGCCCAGCAGCTACAGAAAAATCTTGCTACCCTGAAGGCCACTCATGGCCGGGTGGAAATCACCAACACGCTCGCTTTCCTTAACCAGCCCGGCACCGCGCACGATATCGTCTTTGTCGATCCGCCTTTTCGCAAAGGATTACTGGAAGAGACGCTGACCCTGCTGGAGCGCAACGGCTGGCTGGCAGATGAAGCGCTGATTTATGTGGAAAGCGAAGTTGAGAACGGTTTGCCGCCGGTTCCGGCACGCTGGCAGCTCCACCGCGAAAAAGTGGCAGGCCAGGTGGCGTACCGCCTGTACCGTCGCGAAGAACAAGGAGAACAGGATGTTAATTAATCTTGGGCGCTTGCTGATGCTGTGCGTATGGGCATTTTTATTGCTCAACATCGTACAGCCTTTCCCGCGTCCGCTGAATATTTTCGTCAACGTGGCGCTGATTTTTATGGTGCTGATGCACGGTCTGCAAATGGCGTTACTGAACGCCACGCAGCCGAAAGATGGCCCGCAACTGACCCGCGCACAGAAGACGCGCATCTTCCTGTTTGGCGTTTTTGAACTGCTTGCCTGGCAGAAAAAACTGAAGCAGCAAAAAAAATGAGCGGCCTGCGGGCGTTGTCATCTCCCGGCGCGAGACACTACACTGATTAACAGGGCTGCGGGCGTAATGCCCGCGCAATAATAGCGAATTCAAGGAATTAAGATGCTGTGGTCTTTTATCGCTGTCTGTTTCTCCGCCTGGCTGTATGTTGATGCGTCTTATCGCGGACCCGTCTGGCAACGCTGGGTATTTAAACCCGTCACCCTGCTGCTTTTACTGCTGCTTGCCTGGCAGGCACCGATGTTCAACGCCATCAGTTATCTGGTGCTGGCAGGACTGTGCGCCACGCTGGTTGGCGATGCATTAACCCTGCTGTCGCGCCAGCGCTTGCTGTATGCCATCGGTGCGTTCTTCCTGTCGCATCTGCTTTACACTATTTACTTTGCCAGCCAGATGACGCTTTCCTTCTTCTGGCCGCTGCCGTTGGTGCTGCTGGTGATTGGCGCACTGCTGATCGCTACCGTCTGGACGCGGCTGGAGGAGCTACGCCTGCCGGTGTGCACTTTTATTGCGATGACGCTGGTGATGGTCTGGCTGGCCGGTGAACTGTGGTTCTTCCGCCCGACCGATAACGCGCTTTCCGCCTTTGTTGGTGCAGCGCTGTTGCTCATCAGCAACGTGGTCTGGCTGGGCAGTCATTATCGCCGCCGTTTTCGCGCCGACAGCGCCATTGCTGCCGCCTGTTACTTTGCCGGGCACTTCCTGATCGTCCGCTCGCTTTATCTCTGATTTTTGCTTGACTCTGGAGTCGACTCCAGAGTGTATGCTGCGGGTAATGAGAAAATTATCATTACCCGGAGAGTACAATGTCGACTCCAGATACCGACGGCAAAAAGGTCCCGCAGTTCGCTAAATTTACCTTCACGCCAGCAAAGCCTGAATGCACCGATTGCTGTGCTGATGGGTCGGTTGCGCCCGCAGAAACATTAACGGACGCGCGCTATCGCTGGACGGTGGAAGGCATGGACTGCGCTGCCTGCGCCCGCAAGGTGGAAAACGCCGTGCGTCAGGTTCCGGGCGTCAGCCAGGTGCAGGTGCTGTTTACCACCGAAAAGCTCGCCGTCAATGCCGCGACCGATGTCAGCCAGCAAGTCGAGCAGGCGGTGAAAAACGCGGGCTATTCGCTGCGCAGTGAAAGCGCCCCGCCGCCTGCCACCTCGCGCCTGCGCGAGAATTTGCCCCTGATAGTGCTGATCCTGATGATGGCGGCAAGCTGGGGACTGGAGCAGTTTAACCATCCGGCAGGCCAGTTCGCCTTTATCCTCACCACCCTGGTGGGGCTGTACCCCATTCTGCGCCAGGCGCTGCGGCTGATTAACAGCGGGAGCTGGTTCGCCATCGAAACCCTGATGAGCGTGGCGGCCCTCGGCGCGCTGTTTATTGGCGCGACGGCAGAAGCGGCGATGGTGCTGCTGCTGTTCCTGATCGGCGAACGTCTTGAAGGCTGGGCCGCCAGTCGCGCCCGCCAGGGCGTCAGCGCGCTCATCGCGCTTCAGCCGGAAACCGCCGTGCGCCTGCGTGACGGCCAGCGGGAAACGGTCGCCCAGCGCGATCTGCGCCCCGGCGATGTGATTGAAGTGGCTGCCGGAGGACGCCTGCCCGCCGATGGTCAACTCCTTACGCCGTTTGCCAGCTTTGATGAAAGCGCGTTGACCGGGGAATCCGTGCCGGTCGAGCGCAGCGCGGGAGAGAGCGTCGCGGCGGGCGCGACCAGCGTTGACCGCCTGGTCCAGCTCACCGTCGTTTCGCAGCCCGGCGATAGCGCGATTGATCGCATCCTGCGCCTGATCGAAGAGGCGGAAGAGCGCCGCGCGCCGATTGAGCGTTTTATCGACCGCTTCAGCCGTATTTATACGCCAGCGATTATGGCCGTGGCGCTGCTGGTGGCGGTCCTGCCGCCGCTGCTGTTTGCCGCCCCGTGGCTGCCGTGGATCTATAAAGGGCTGACCCTGCTGCTGATTGGCTGCCCGTGCGCGCTGGTGATTTCCACGCCTGCCGCAATTACTTCCGGGCTGGCCGCTGCCGCCCGGCGCGGCGCGCTGATTAAAGGTGGCGCGGCGCTGGAGCAGCTGGGGCGCATCCGCCACATTGCGTTTGATAAGACCGGCACGCTGACCGTCGGCAAACCGCAGGTGACGGGCATTTACCCGCGCGGCGTGAGCGAAGAGGAACTGTTGACCTTCGCCGCCGCCGTCGAGCTGGGTTCGACGCATCCGCTGGCGCAGGCCATCGTGCGTGAAGCGCAGGCGCGTCATCTTACCCTGCCGCAAGCCAGCGGTCAGCGTACCCTGACCGGAACCGGCATTGAAGCCGAAGTGGCGGGCAAAACCCTGCGTCTGTGCGCGGCCGGGAAATCGACTGAAGAAACGGTGAAAGAGCAGGTCCATGCCCTTGAGCAGGCTGGGAAAACGGTGGTGATGCTGGCAGAGAACGGCGTTGCGCTGGGCCTGATCGCCCTGCGTGACACCCTGCGCAAAGACGCGCGGGAAGCGGTAGACGCGCTGCATCAACTTGGCGTGCAGGGCATCATTCTGACCGGCGATAATCCGCGCGCGGCGGCGGCGATTGCCGGTGAGCTGGGGCTGGAGTTCAAAGCGGAACTGCTGCCCGCCGACAAAGTCCGGGCGGTGAGTGAAATGAATCAGCACGCACCGCTGGCAATGGTCGGCGACGGCATCAACGATGCGCCTGCGATGAAAGCCGCAACGATCGGCATTGCAATGGGTAGCGGAACTGACGTGGCGCTGGAAACCGCCGACGCCGCACTGACCCACAACCGGCTGACCGGTCTGGCGGAAATGATCCGCCTCGCCCGCGCTACCCACGCTAACATCCGCCAGAATATTGCCATCGCGCTGGGGCTGAAAGGGATATTTCTGCTTACCACGCTGTTTGGCATTACCGGCCTGTGGCTGGCAGTGCTGGCGGATACCGGCGCGACGGTGCTGGTGACGGCGAACGCGCTACGCCTGCTGCGCAAAGGTAATTAAGCGGGATCAGTGATTTTTACGCAGCAAATACTGGTACGGCAGCGTATCCGTTTGCTGCGCCACCAGCTCGTGCTCCATAAAACGGCAGAAGCCGGGGATATCGCGGGTGGTGGCCGGATCGTCGGCGACGATAGCCAGCGTTTCGCCGACCTGCATGGTGCGCACGGTTTTACGCACCATCATCACCGGTTCCGGGCAGCGAAGGCCCAGCGCATCAAGAACGTGGTCGGCGGTTGAGAACGAATCGGTCATGGTTATCTCGTGTGATCAAAAACGGCGTTAGTTTACGCCGCCTTTTTTGTGACGCAAGTCAGGTTAACGATTGCGTGAAAAACAACCATTGCAAAGCATCACCAAAGCAGTATCATGCGGCGGTTTCATTGGGTTCCCTCACCCCAACCACTAAAAAGGTCACAACATGACGAGTTTTACTTCTGCTCAGCGCATGAAAGCGCTGTTCTGGCTATCGCTGTTTCATCTGCTGGTGATCACCTCCAGCAACTATCTGGTGCAGTTACCGATCTCCATTTTTGGTTTTCATACCACCTGGGGCGCGTTTAGCTTTCCGTTTATTTTCCTCGCCACCGACCTCACCGTCCGTATTTTTGGCGCTCCGCTGGCGCGCAGAATTATTTTCGCGGTGATGATCCCGGCGCTACTGGTCTCCTACGTCATTTCTTCCCTGTTCTATATGGGATCGTGGCAGGGCTTTGGCGCGCTGGCGCATTTCAATCTGTTTGTGGCGCGCATCGCGGCGGCGAGCTTTATGGCCTACGCGCTGGGACAGATCCTTGACGTTCACGTCTTCAACCGCCTGCGGCAAAATCATCGCTGGTGGATGGCACCGGCGGCCTCAACGCTGTTCGGTAACGTCAGCGATACGCTGGCCTTCTTCTTTATCGCCTTCTGGCGTAGTTCCGATCCCTTTATGGCGACCCATTGGGTGGAAATCGCACTGGTGGATTACAGCTTTAAGGTGATCATCAGCCTGCTCTTCTTCCTGCCGATGTACGGCGTGGTGCTGAATATCCTGTTGAAAAGGCTGGCGGATAAATCTGATTTCTCCGCATTGCAGGCGGGTTAAAGGTTCAGCGTTGCGGTTGTGTTAAGATAAGCTCATGAGCCATTCATGGCCGTTTATCGAAAAGGAAGAAGTCAATGCGCAATCTGGTTAAATATGTCGGTATTGGCCTGCTGGTGATGGGGCTTGCGGCCTGTGATAACAGCGACACGACCACGTCCGCTCAGGCAGCGTCTGCGGAAAGTAACGCTACCGGGCAGCCCATCAGCCTGCTGGATGGCAAGGTCACCTTCTCGCTCCCGGCGGATATGACCGACCAGAGCGGCAAGCTGGGAACCCAGGCGAACAACATGCACGTGTATTCTGATGCGACCGGGCAAAAAGCGGTGATTGTTATCTTGGGTGACGACACCACCGAAAGCCTCGACGTGCTGGCGAACCGTCTTCAGGAACAGCAGCGCAACCGCGATCCGCAGTTGCAGGTGGTCTCTAATAAATCGCTGACCGTCAAAGGCCACGATATGCACCAGCTCGACAGTATCATTTCCGCCAAAGGTCAGACCGCCTGGTCTTCCGTGGTGCTCAGCAAAGTGGATAACAAACTGCTGACCCTGCAAGTCACGCTGCCTGCTGATAACCAGCAGAAAGCGCAGACCGCTGCGGAAAATATTATCAATACCGTAGTTATTAAGTAATTATCCGGCCTCCGCTGGCAACACCGGAGGCCGTTTTTTTAATCGCCAGCCCAGCAATAGCGCTACCGCCACCAGCCCCGCCGACGCCAGATAAATGACCGGTACGCCCGCCCAGGTCATCAACAGTCCGGCCAGCGGCCCCGTGATCCCCAGCGATAAATCCATAAACACCGTATAGGTTGCCAGCGCCGATCCCTGATTCTGCTGCGGCACCGCTTTCACCGCCACCACGCCCAGCGCCGGGAAGACCAGCGAGAAGCCCGCGCCGGTCAGCAACGTGCCGATTTTCGCCATCAGCGGCGTATCGGCGATGCCCACCAGCAGCAGGCCGATTATCTCCACCACAAAGCAAATCATCGCCACGTTCAGCCCGCCGAGGCGGTTAATACCGTTGGGAAACAGCAGGCGCGTGCCGACGAACGCGCAGCTAAAGAGGGTCAGCGCAAAGGCCGCGCCGTCCCAGCCTTTGGCGTCATAAAACAGGGTGATGAAGGTGGCGATCACGCCAAAACCGGAGGACGCCAGCGCCAGCGCCATGCCATACAGCCAGACCCGGCCCAGCACCGCGCGAAACGACATCGCTTTCCCGCGCCCGGCTTTCACCGCCGCTCTCGGCAGGGCACACAGCAGCGCCACCAGCGCGACCGCCATAATGATTATCGCCAGCCCGCCCAGTCCTGCCCACTGGTAGCACAGTACGCCCAGCGGCGCACCCATCGCCATCGCGCCATAGGTGACGATGCCGTTCCAGGAAATGACCCGCCCGATATGCAGCGAGCCAACCACGCCCACGCCCCACAGCGTCGAGCCAGTTCCGGCAAAGCTCTGACCAATCCCGAGGATCACGCGCCCCAGGCACAGTAGTATCAGGCTGAATATCGGGGAGCCGCCCGCAAAGGCCGCCAGCAGATAGCAGACGCCGCTCAGAAAACAGCCGCACAGCCCAAAGACGACGATTTTTTTCGGGCCGAGCTGGTCGGCGTAGCGCCCGGCATGGGGACGGCTTAGCAGCGTGGCGAAGTATTGCAGGCTGATGACCAGCCCCGCCCAGAAAGCGCTGAAGCCCATGACGTCATGCACGTAGCCGGGAAGGACCGCCAGCGGCAGCCCGATGGTGAGATAGCTTGCGAAGTTAAAAATAACAACCGACAGGATCCGCAGGTTCAGGCGGAAGCCGCTTAGCTCCGGCCCGGCGACGGGTTCAGGCATAACATTCACCGCATTTTTACAACAATGTTTCATTATTACACGTCAGGACACGAAATGTTGCCGCTGCTTTCAGAATTTCTGCCTCCGGCGTTCCAGCAACAAAGCGCTACACTTAGAGCATTCTTACTGAAGGAACTCTCCATGACTACCCCTACTCCCGATAAAGCGGGTTTGCACATTCTGTTAAAGCTGGCCGCACTGGTTATTATTCTGGCGGGTATTCATGCAGCGGCGGATATTCTGGTCCAGCTCTTGCTGGCGCTCTTTTTTGCTATCGTCCTGAATCCACTGGTCACCTGGTTTATCCGCCGGGGGGTCAAGCGCCCGATCGCCATTACCATTGTAGTGCTGGTGATGATGGTGGTCCTGACCGCGCTGTTAGGCGTGCTGGCGGCGTCGCTGAACGAGTTTGTCGCTCTGCTGCCGAAATACAATAAAGAGCTGACGGCAAAAGTGCTCTACCTGCAACGCCAGGTGCCGCTGCTCCACCTCCATCTCTCCCCGGAAGTGATGCTCCGGCGTATGGATTCCGAAAAGGTAATGGCGTTCGCCACCGCCTTAATGACCCAGCTTTCCGGCGCGATGGCGAGCGTGGTGCTGCTGGTGATGACCGTGGTGTTTATGTTGTTTGAAGTGCGCCACGTGCCTTACAAACTGCGTTTTGCCCTCTCCAATCCACAGATCCACATCGCCGGGCTGCACCGCGCGCTGAAAGGCGTTTCGCATTATCTGGCGCTGAAAACGCTGATCAGCCTGTGGACCGGGGTGATTGTCTGGCTGGGGCTAATGCTGCTGGATATTCAGTTCGCGCTGATGTGGGGCGTGCTGGCCTTCCTGCTGAACTACATTCCCAACATTGGCTCGGTGCTTTCCGCCGTGCCGCCGATGTTTCAGGCGCTACTGTTTAACGGCGTGTATGAATTCGTGATGGTCGGCGCACTGTTCCTGGTGGTGCATATGGTGCTCGGCAATATGGTTGAACCGCGCATGATGGGGCACCGACTGGGGATGTCGACGATGGTGGTGTTCCTGTCGTTGCTGGTCTGGGGCTGGCTGCTCGGCCCGGTGGGGATGCTCCTTTCGGTGCCGTTAACCAGCGTCTGTAAGATCTGGATGGAGACCACCAAAGGCGGCAGCAAACTGGCGATCCTGCTGGGGCCAGGGCGTCCGAAAAGCCGATTGCCGGGATAACGTTTTGTTTTTAGCCCGGTACAACACATAGCGCTTTCTTATAGATACCGGGCATCTATTGATTCAGGACAACGTAAAAGTATGATGAATTACTAAAATCATCACACTTTTTCGATTATCTCATCCTTGAGGCAATAACGTTGTCCAGATTACGTTACGTTCTGCTGGCGGTGATTGCCTGTGCGCCGCTGCTTACGCGTGCCGCAGCACCCACCGAAATTACCACCGCCTGGCCGGTGAACGTCGGGCCGCTTAATCCGCATCTTTACACCCCGAACCAGATGTTCGCCCAAAGCATGGTGTATGAGCCGCTGGTGAAATATCAGGCGGACGGCACGGTAAAACCCTGGCTGGCGACGCGCTGGAGCCATTCGGCGGATGGCAAGGTCTGGACCTTCACCCTGCGCGATGATGTGACCTTCTCCAACGGTGAAGCGTTTGACGCACAGGCAGCGGCGGCGAACTTCCGCGCGGTGCTCGATAACCGCCAGCGCCACGCCTGGCTGGAACTGACCAACCAAATCACCAGCGTTAAAGCCCTCAGCAAAACCGAACTGCAAATCACCCTCAAAAGCGCCTACTACCCGTTCCTCCAGGAGCTGGCCCTGCCGCGCCCGTTCCGTTTTATCGCTCCTTCGCAGTTTAAAAATAATGAGACGATGCTCGGCATTAAAGCGCCGATTGGCACCGGGCCGTGGATGCTGAAGGAGTCGAAGCTGAATCAGTATGACGTGCTGGTGCGCAACGATCGCTACTGGGGCGAGAAGCCGCAGATCCAAAAAATCACCGTCAGGGTGATCCCCGACCCGACGACCCGCGCGGTGGCTTTTGAAACCGGTGATATCGACCTGCTTTACGGCAATGAAGGTTTGTTGCCGCTCGATACCTTCGAACGCTTCAGCCATAACCCGGCATACCGCACCCAGCTTTCGCAGCCGATTGAAACGGTGATGCTGGCGCTGAACTCCGCCAAAGCACCGACTCACGAACTGGCGGTGCGCGAGGCGCTTAACTACGCGGTCAACAAAAAATCGCTGATCGACAACGCGCTTTACGGCACTCAGCAGGTGGCGGATACGCTGTTTTCCCCTTCCGTTCCCTACGCCAATATTGGCCTGAAACCGCGCCAGTACGACCCGACGCTGGCAAAATCCCTGCTTGAAAAAGCGGGCTGGACACTGCCAGCCGGTAAAGCCATTCGCGAGAAAAACGGTCAGCCGCTGCGTATCGAACTGTCGTTTATCGGCACCGATGCGTTAAGTAAATCGATGGCGGAGATTATCCAGAGCGATATGCGCCAGATCGGCGTCGATGTCGCGCTGATCGGCGAAGAAGAGAGCAGTGTTTATGCCCGCCAGCGCGACGGTCGTTTTGGCATGATTTTCAACCGCACCTGGGGCGCGCCTTACGATCCGCACGCCTTTATGAGTTCGATGCGCGTGCCGTCGCACGCGGATTTTCAGGCGCAGCAGGGGCTTGAAGATAAGCCCCTGATTGATAAAGAGATTGGTGAGGTACTGGAAACCACCGACCCGACCCAACGCCAGGCGCTGTATCGCGATATTTTGACCCGCCTGCACAACGACGCGGTGTATCTGCCGATCAGCTACGTCTCAATGATGGTGGTGGCGAAGCCTGGGCTTGGCGTCATTCCTTTCGCGCCCATTGCCTCAGACATTCCGTTTGAAGACATTACCCCGGTGAACCCCTGATGCTGCGTTACATTTTGCGGCGTATGTTGCTGCTGATCCCGATGATTTTCGCCGCCTCGGTCATTATCTTTCTGCTGCTGCGCCTTGGCACCGGCGATCCGGCGCTCGACTATCTGCGCCTCTCTGACCTGCCGCCAACGCCGGAAATGCTTGCTTCCACGCGGGTGATGTTAGGACTGGATCAACCGCTGATCGTGCAGTACGGCACTTGGCTATGGAAGGCGCTGCATCTGGACTTTGGCCTCTCGTTCGCCACCCAGCGCCCGGTGCTGGATGACGTGCTGAATTTCCTGCCCGCGACGCTGGAACTGGCGGGGGCGGCGCTGGTGCTGATCCTGCTGACCTCCGTGCCACTCGGCATCTGGGCGGCGCGCCACCGCGACCGTCTGCCCGATTTTGCCGTGCGCTTCATCGCATTTCTCGGCGTCTCAATGCCCAATTTCTGGCTGGCGTTTTTGCTGGTGATGTTCTTCTCGGTGCATCTGCAATGGCTGCCCGCGCTGGGTTATGGCGGCTGGCAGCACCTCATTCTGCCTGCGGTGTCGATTGCTTTTATGTCGCTGGCGATCAACGCCCGCCTGCTGCGCGCCAGTATGCTGGAAGTCGCCGGGCAGCGGCACGTCACCTGGGCGCGACTGCGCGGCCTGAACGACCGGCAAACCGAGCGCCGCCATATTCTGCGCAATGCCTCGCTGCCGGTGATTACCGCGGTGGGGATGCACATTGGCGAACTGATCGGCGGCACGATGATTATCGAGAATATCTTTGCCTGGCCGGGCGTCGGGCGCTATGCCGTCTCCGCCATCTTCAACCGCGACTATCCGGTGATCCAGTGCTTTACGCTGATCATGGTGGTGGTTTTCGTGGTCTGTAACCTGATTGTTGACCTGCTCAGCGCCGCGCTGGACCCGCGCATTCGCCGCCATGAAGGAGCGCATTCGTGAATTTTTTCCTTTCTGCTCGCTGGTCGGTGCGTATCGCGCTGGTCATTATCGCCCTGATGGCATGGATTGCGCTTACCAGCCAGTGGTGGCTGCCGTTCGATCCGCAGGCGATTGATTTACCGTCGCGCCTGCTGCCACCGGGCGGTGAGCACTGGCTGGGGACAGACCATTTAGGGCGCGATATTTTCTCCCGCCTGTTGGCGGCCACCCGCGTCTCGCTCGGCTCGGTGATGGCCTGCCTCCTGCTGGTACTGGCGCTGGGGTTGATCGTCGGCGGCAGCGCCGGGCTGATCGGCGGGCGAGTCGATCAGCTCACCATGCGCGTGGCGGATATGTTTATGACCTTTCCGACCTCGATCCTCTCCTTTTTTATGGTCGGGGTGCTGGGAACGGGGCTGACTAACGTGATTATCGCCATCGCCCTGTCGCACTGGGCGTGGTATGCGCGGATGGTCAGAAGTCTGGTGATCTCCCTGCGCCAGCGCGAATTTGTCCTCGCCTCGCGGCTTTCCGGCGCAGGTCATGTGCGGATATTTATCGACCATCTGGCGGGGGCAGCGATCCCGTCCCTGCTGGTACTGGCAACGCTGGATATCGGTCATATGATGCTGCACGTTGCCGGGATGTCATTCCTCGGCCTCGGCGTGACCGCGCCAACGCCGGAATGGGGGGTGATGATTAACGACGCGCGGCAGTACATCTGGACCCAGCCGCTGCAAATGTTCTGGCCGGGGCTGGCGCTGTTTATCAGCGTGATGGCCTTTAATCTGGTGGGTGACGCCCTGCGCGATCATCTGGACCCGCATCTTGCCACGGAGCACGCCCACTGATGCCGCAGCAAATTGAATTACAAGACATTGAATTACAGGCCGCAACGCCGTTGGTCCACGGCGTCTCACTGACGCTCAGACGCGGGCGCGTGCTGGCGCTGGTCGGCAGCAGCGGCAGCGGGAAATCGCTGACCTGCGCGGCAGTGCCTGGCGTGTTGCCATCAGGCGTGCGTCAGACGGCGGGCGCAATCCTGGCAGACGGCAAGCCGGTTTCGCCGTGCAACCTGCGCGGTCACATCGTGGCGACCATCATGCAGAACCCGCGCAGCGCCTTTAACCCGCTGCACACGATGGCGACCCACGCACGGGAAACCTGTCAGGCGCTGGGTAAGCCTGCGGACGACGCCGCGCTGCTGGCGGCATTAGACGCCGTTGGCCTGGAGAACGCGCAGCGGGTATTAAAACTTTACCCTTTCGAAATGAGCGGTGGCATGTTGCAGCGCATGATGATCGCGATGGCGGTGTTGTCCGACGCGCCGTTTATCATTGCCGACGAGCCGACCACCGACCTGGACGTCGTGGCTCAGGCACGCATTCTCGATCTGCTGGAGAACATCATGCAGCGCCGCGCGCCGGGAATGCTGCTGGTCACTCATGATATGGGCGTGGTCGCACGGCTGGCGGACGATGTGGCGGTGATGGATCACGGCCGAATTGTTGAGCACAACAGCGTGGAGGCTATTTTTAACGCCCCGCAACATCCGGTCACTCGCGGTTTACTGGCCGCGCATCTGGCGCTTTACGGTATGGAGATCCCGCAATGACGCTTCTCACCGTTTCCGATCTTGCGCACAGTTACCCGCATCACCCTGCGGTTCTGCGCGATATCTCACTCACTCTGCGGGCGGGCGAGAGCGTGGCCCTGCTGGGCCGCAGCGGCTGCGGCAAAAGTACCCTGGCACGTCTCTTGGTTGGACTGGAACGCCCTGACACGGGCACAATCGTCTGGCGCGGCAAGCCGATATCACGCCTGAACCGCGAAGCGCGCAAAGCCTTTCACCGCGATATTCAACTCGTTTTCCAGGATGCCCTCAGCGCCGTAAACCCGCGCAAGACGGTGGGCGAGATCATCGGCGAACCGCTGCGCCATCTGATGTCGATCGGCAAAAAAGCGCAGCGGCAGCGCATCGCCGACATGCTTCAGGCCGTCGAACTGGAGGTGGATATAATGGATAAACGCCCGACCCAGCTGAGCGGCGGGCAGTTACAGCGGGTCTGTCTGGCGCGCGCGCTAATCGTCAACCCCGCGCTGCTGATCCTTGATGAAGCGGTATCAAGCCTCGATCTGGTGCTTCAGGCGGAAATTATTCAGCTACTGAAGCGGCTCCAGCAGCAGTCGGGCACCGCCTGCCTGTTTATCACCCATGACTTAAGGCTGGTCGAGCGCTTCTGCCAGCGGGTGATGGTGATGGAACGGGGAGCCATCATCGAAACCGCCGCCGTACAAGCTCCATTTCGGCTACACAGCCCGGAAGGTCAGGCGCTCCAGCAGGCGGTACTTCCCGCCTTTCCCGTTCCCCGTCGTACTCAACAACAAGGGCTTATCTGATGCAACGAATCACTATTACTCTCGACGACGATCTGCTGGCCACCGTTGACCAGCTCAGCCAGCAGCGGGGCTACCATAACCGCTCCGAAGCCATCCGGGATATTTTACGCAACGCGCTGGTCCATGAGCACACCCGGCACAGTGAACAGAGCGGCTACGCGGTGCTCTCCTACGTCTATGAACATGAAAAACGCGATCTGGCGAGCCGGATTGTCTCCGCGCAGCACCACCATCACGATCTGTCCGTCTCCACACTGCATGTGCATATTAATCATGATGATTGTCTGGAGGTGGCGGTACTGAAGGGCAATATGCATGAAATCCAGCATTTTGCCGACGATGTGATCGCCCAGCGCGGCGTGCGCCACGGGCATTTACAGTGTCTGACAGCGGAGGAGTGAGGGGGCGGAACTCGCCTGACTATTCACGTCAATAAGCCAGTGCATTGAGTGCAACAATCCTGACAGAAGGAGGACACTTCCTGTTACCTCCTGCGCTATGCACCTCTCCCTCGCCTGCTACGCTTAATGATTCGAACCAAACATAACGAGATGGAGTGGATCATGAAAATCGATTTTACGGGAAAAATCGCACTGGTCACGGCTTCCACCGGCGGGATTGGCCTGGGGATTGCCAGAGGGCTGGCGGAAAGCGGCGCGGAAGTCATTATCAACGGACGCAGCGAAAGCAGCGTAAATCAGGGGATCCAGCATTTGCAGGCAGCCGTGCCGGGTGCGCAATTGCGGGCGGCGATTGCCGATCTCAGCACCCCGGAAGGCGTTGAGTCGCTGCTGAAAGTCGCGCAGGAGGTCGATATTCTGGTTAACAACGCCGGGATTTTTGGGCCAAAAGATTTTTATTCCACCGATGACGAAACCTGGGATAACTACTGGCAAACCAACGTGATGTCTGGCGTGCGCCTGTCGCGTGCGCTGCTGCCCGGCATGGTGCGAAAAGGCTGGGGCCGGGTGGTGTTTATCTCCTCCGAGTCCGCGCGCAATATTCCGGCGGATATGATCCATTACGGCGTGACGAAAACCGCTCTTCTCTCCCTGTCGCGCGGGCTGGCGAAGTTTGTGGCCGGAAGCGGCGTCACGGTCAACAGCGTGCTGCCTGGCCCGACGCTGTCCGACGGTTTTGCCGCCATGATGAAAGATGAAGTGGAGAAAACCGGTAAATCACTGGAAACGGTAGCGAAAGAGTTCGTGATGGAAAACCGTCCCAGCTCGGTGATCCAGCGCGCTGCCACGGTCGAAGAAGTGGCGAATATGGTGGTCTATGTCTGTTCCGAACAGGCTTCTGCCACCTCCGGCGCGGCGCTGCGCGTGGATGGCGGCGTGGTCGATGATATCGTCTGATTTGACCTCCGGCAGACCTGTTACGGGCCTGCCGGGCCGGTTAGCGTCGCCTGCTTTATGACGGCGTTTCAACGTTCTGCGCGGCGATTAACGCCTGGGCACATGCCCATGCGCTGGACCATGCCCACTGAAAATTATACCCACCCAGCCAGCCGGTAACGTCCATCACCTCACCGATAAAATAGAGTCCCGGCACGTTACGCGCTTCCATCGTGCGTGAAGAGAGTTCGTGCGTGTCAACGCCGCCGAGCGTCACCTCTGCTGTGCGGTAGCCTTCGGTGCCGTTCGGCTGCACCCGCCAGGCGGTGAGCGTCTCCACCAGCGCCTGCTGGTCGCGCGGATTCAACTGCTTCAGCGTGACGTCCGGGATTTGCCCCAGTTGCTGGAGGCATTCCACCAGCCGTTTGGGCAGTTGCATCGCCAGAGTATTTTTCAGGCTCTGGTTAGGGTGTGCCGCCCGCTGCGCGTCCAGCAAGCTCGCCAGATCGCAGTCCGGCAGCAGGTTAATGCTGACAAACTCACCCGGCTGCCAGTAGCTGGAGATTTGTAATACCGCCGGGCCAGAAAGCCCGCGATGGGTAAACAGCAGGCTTTCGCGAAATACCGTGCCGTCGCTGGCCGCGATCACCGACGGCACCGAAACCCCGGAGAGCGCCTGAAGCGGCTCCAGCAGCGGTTTATGCAATGTAAAAGGCACCAGCCCGGCACGGGTCGGTAATACTTTCAGGCCAAACTGCTCCGCGATTTTGTAGCCGAAGGGCGATGCGCCCAGCCCCGGCATCGACAGGCCGCCGCTGGCGATCACCAGTTGCCTGGCCGTTACCGTATCGCCGTTAAGTTGCAGCCGGTAATCACCGTCGCTTTTTTCCACCGCCAGCACCTCGCTGCGCAGGCGCATCGTGACCTGGCCCTTCTCACACTCCTGCACCAGCATATCGACCACCTGCTGCGCGGAATCATCGCAAAAAAGCTGGCCCAGCGCCTTTTCATGCCACGCAATACCGTACTGGTTCACCCTGTCAATAAAATCCCATTGGGTGTAGCGTGCCAGCGCTGATTTGCAGAAATGCGGATTCTGGCTCAGATAAGCAGCAGGTTCGACGTACAGATTAGTGAAGTTGCAGCGGCCGCCGCCGGACATCAGGATCTTGCGGCCAGGCTTCTTGCCATTATCCAGCAGCAGAACGCGGCATCCCGCCTGCCCTGCGGTCGCCGCGCAAAACATTCCCGCCGCACCTGCGCCGATAACAATGACATCAAACCTTTCCACAGCAACATCCTCATAAAAATCAGGGCGTGAATTGTAAAGATTAGCCTGTGGTCGCACCAGCCAAAAATAAGTCTGGTGAATCATTTCATTGAAATCTATACGATAAATCTTTAGCACGATCTGGCAAACCACGACTAATATCAAAAAAAGGCTATATTTCACTTTGCCCGCGCCGCTAAAGTCACTGATAATGCGCCGCGTTCATGTCCTCAAAATGGCGTAACGTCCTATGCTACATTTGTTTGCTGGCCTCGACTTTCATACCGGCCTTTTATTATTACTTGCTCTGGGATTTGTACTGTTTTACGAAGCCATTAACGGCTTCCACGACACTGCGAACGCAGTTGCAACCGTGATCTACACTCGCGCAATGCGATCGCAACTCGCGGTTGTCATGGCAGCGGTGTTTAACTTCTTTGGCGTTCTGCTCGGCGGATTGAGCGTAGCCTATGCCATCGTGCATATGTTACCTACCGATTTGCTGCTTAACGTTAGTTCCGCTCACGGCCTGGCAATGGTCTTCTCCATGCTGCTGGCAGCGATTATCTGGAACCTCGGCACCTGGTATTTTGGTCTGCCGGCGTCCAGCTCCCACACCCTGATTGGCGCAATTATCGGTATTGGTTTAACCAATGCTCTGATGAGCGGTACGTCGGTGGTCGATGCGCTTAACATTCCCAAAGTTATCAACATCTTTGGTTCGTTGATCATCTCCCCTATCGTCGGCCTGGTCTTCGCAGGTGGCTTAGTGTTTATTTTGCGCCGCTACTGGAGCGGCACCAAAAAACGCGCCCGTATCCACCTGACGCCAGCCGAACGTGAAAAGAAAGACGGCAAGAAAAAGCCGCCGTTCTGGACCCGTATCGCCCTGATCCTCTCCGCTATTGGCGTTAGCTTTTCTCACGGCGCGAATGACGGGCAGAAAGGCATTGGCCTGATTATGCTGGTGCTGATTGGCGTGGCCCCTGCGGGATTCGTGGTTAACATGAATGCCTCCGGGTACGACATCACCCGCACACGCGACGCGATTAACAACGTCGAAGTGTACTTTCAGCAGCATCCTGCGCTGCTGCAAAAAGCGGTTGAGAAAGAGCCGGTCATTCCGACGCCGGAACAAACCGGCAGCAGCCCGGCCGAGTTCCACTGTCATCCGGGACTGGCGATCACCGCGCTGGACAAGGCGAAAGCGATGCTGGGAAGCATCGACAACTACGACAAGCTGCCGGTTGAGCAGCGCAGTCAGCTGCGTCGCATCATGCTTTGTATCGCCGATACGACCGATAAAGTCGCGAAGATGCCGGATGTTAGCGCTGACGATCAGCGTCTGCTTAAGAAGCTGAAAGGCGACATGCTGAGCACCATTGAGTATGCCCCAATCTGGATCATCATGGCCGTCGCGCTGGCGCTGGGCATTGGTACGATGATTGGCTGGCGTCGTGTGGCGACCACTATCGGTGAAAAAATCGGTAAAAAAGGCATGACCTACGCACAGGGCATGGCGGCGCAGATGACGGCGGCGGTTTCAATTGGTCTGGCAAGCTACACCGGGATGCCGGTATCCACCACGCACGTGCTCTCGTCCTCTGTGGCAGGGACCATGATCGTGGACGGTGGCGGTCTGCAAAGAAAAACCGTGACCAGCATTCTGATGGCGTGGGTATTCACCCTTCCCGCCTCAATCCTGCTGTCAGGCGGTCTGTACTGGATTGCCCTGAAAATCATCTGATAAGCGGTTTTTACGCAATGCGAGCGGGTCAGGAAACTGGCCCGCTTTTTTTTCGCTCAGTGCCAAATCATCAATCCTACCAGGCTCACCACCACCAGCCCACACAGAAAGCTGGTAAGGATAAACTGCCCGCGCACGCGTTCGCAGCGACGAATAAACTCATCATCATGATGATCAAGATACCGCTGGGCGTAGATGTACCACACCAGACGGACCTGTTTGCCGGGCTGACCATGCGAGGTAAAGAAACCTCCGCCATCGACGTACTGATAAAGTAATGGGTCACAACCACGTAATACCACTAACAGCGCACGCAGCGAGGAAAAGTAGCGTGCCATGTTAACAACACAAACAACACATAAGGCCCAAAAAAGCGCGATGGTGCTGATCATACCGCCTCCCCGGCAATCACCCGCCGATCAACGATCGCGGATAATCGCTCTCCGACACCCGGACAAAAGAATTCATTGAAAGAGTGAGAAACCGATCACATTTATTTATCCGACCGGCTCATTAAATAGTGTAGGAGATTAGTTAATTTTTTTGCCAGAAGGTTAACCACTATCAATGCAATTGTCTGAAAATTTTGTTCAACTGTATGATGAACAAGTGACATTGACGGAGAACCCGACGCGCTATAAGGTAGCGTCAGGCTTCTTAAGGCGGGGCTGATTCCTGGCGTATGTAGCAGGCAGGACGCGGAAACCGACGGCATCGCCGTCAGGCCCACTGGTCATCGACAACTTTATGGAAGGAGTAACACTATGGCTTACAAACACATTCTCATCGCGGTTGACCTGTCTCCAGAAAGCAAAGTGCTGGTAGACAAAGCGGTATCAATGGCGCGTCCTTACGATGCGAAGATTTCCCTGATCCACGTAGATGTAAACTATTCCGATCTCTACACCGGTCTGATTGATGTCAACCTTGGCGATATGCAAAAGCGCATCTCTGAAGAGACCCACCACGCGCTAAGCGAACTGTCCGCTAACGCCGGTTATCCCATCACAGAAACCCTTAGCGGCAGCGGCGATCTGGGTCAGGTGCTGGTCGATGCGATCAAAAAATATGATATGGATCTGGTGGTTTGCGGTCATCACCAGGACTTCTGGAGCAAGCTGATGTCCTCCGCGCGCCAGCTCATTAACACCGTCCATGTCGACATGCTGATCGTCCCGCTGCGTGACGAAGAAGACGCCTGAAGATCCTCTCTCAAATCCTGAAAACTGCGGCTGGTCCGCAGTTTTTTTTCGCCTGTAGACATCGCACGCCCAAAAACGATGCTCCTGCTCGTCTGATTTATCGCCCTCTCTTTAAATAAACTTTTCATTAACAACAAATTAATTATCACAAAACAATAATTGCGCCAAAATGCGTGTTTGGGATTAATAGATGCACTTACATGCACACTTAAACGTTCAAATAACAACCATCAACAAAATGCGATGTACCACGCAAAATCCATACAACAATGTAACTTATTGAATGATAATGGATATATTTTTTAATTGTGATTTCCTTCGCAGATCGCAACGATCCTGATAGGCAATGCGTTTTTCTGCGCATATCTTACAAGGGCGCACAAAAACGCATTTATTTAGGCAAACATGCAGCAGAGTTACGTACCCGCACCTCTGGGCATGTTAATCAGCAGCGAAAGGGAGAAAAGAAAAATGAGTCAAGCTACGAAGTGGTTAGATCTTTCAGGAAAAGTTGTCATTGTGACCGGTGGCAGCATGGGTCTCGGCGAGAAAATGGTTGAAAACCTGCACGCTAATGGCGCATCGGTGGTGTATGCCGATCTCGCCCCCAACGCGACGTTTAGTCAAAACGACGCCATCACCTACATCAAATGCGACGTGACGAAGAAGTCTGAGGTTGAAAGCCTGGTCGCCGCCGTGGTCGAAAAATTCGGCCACGTTGACGGGCTGGTCAATAACGCAGGCGTCAGCCGCCCGCGCTTGCTGGTTGACGTCTTCAAGGAAAAACCGGAATACGAACTGAGCGAAGATGATTTCGACTTTATGGTCAATGTAAACCAGAAAGCCGTTTATCTCGTTTCGCAGGCCGTCGCCCGCCAGATGGTAGAACAGGAATCCGGCGTCATTATCAATATGACCTCCGAAGCGGGCGTTCAGGGTTCACGCGGGCAGAGCTGCTACTCAGCCACTAAAGCTGCCGTTAATGCTTTCACCTTCTCATGGGCCAAAGAGCTGGGGCCGTATAACGTACGCGTTGTCAGCGTAGAGCCAGCTATAAACGTCCCGACCCCAATGAACAGCGACGCAAATTTCCGGGCACTGGCCTATACCCGTGGCACTGACCCAACCAAAGTGCATAAAGACTACAAAGGGATCATCCCGCTGGGCCGTCCTGGAAAACTTGAAGAGATTGCCGATCTTATCTCTTTCCTGGTTTCCGATCGTTCTTCCTACATCACCGGTTCCGTCGTCAATATCACCGGCGGTAAATCACATCATTAATCACCCATCATCATAAGAAATGGAGCCGACCATGGGAAATAATCGAATTGCCAATAGCCCTGCGTTAGCAAAAATCAGAAAGTTTGGTGGCGTTATGAGCGGCATGGTAATGCCGAATCTGGGCGCTTTTGTAGGATGGGGGTTGATGGCCGCCATTTTTATTCCTAATGGTTGGTTTCCCAATGAAAAATTAGGAGAAATGGTCGGCCCGATCCTGAACTATCTTTTCCCGCTATTAATAGGCTACACGGCTGGATATAACATTCACGGTCAGCGCGGCGGTGTGATTGCAGCGTTCGCCACGATGGGCGTGATCGTAGGTTCCAATATCACGATGATCAGTGGCGCAATGGTAATGGGTCCGCTCTCTTCGTGGCTGCTGAAGAAGTTCGATCAGAAAGTGCAGCATAAGATCAAACCCGGCTTTGAAATGTTCGTGAACAACTTCAGCCTGGGGATCATCGGTCTGCTCTGCGCGATCTTCGCCTACATGACCGTCGGGCCGGTGATCCGCCTGCTGATTGTGATCATTACCTCTGGCGTTAACTGGTGTACCACGCACAACCTGCTGCCGCTGCTGTCGGTATTTATGGCTCCCGCACAGGTGCTCTTCCTTAACAACGTCGTCAACCACGGTATTCTCGCCCCCATCGGCTTTGCACAGGTTCCCGAACTGGGCAAATCGATTATGTTCCTTGTGGATACCAACAACGGGCCGCTGTTAGGCACGCTGATGGCTATCGCCCTGTTTGGTCGTGGACGCGCTAAAAAGACCGCGCCAATGGCGATGTTCATTGCCGGGATTGCCGGGATTGGTGAAGTGTACTTCCCGTTCGTGCTGGCTAACCCGCTGCTGGTATTCGCCACCATGGGCGGCCTTGCGGTCTCGCTGTTCCTGCAAGTGATCATGGACGGCGGCCTGATTGGGGTAGCATCACCCGGCAGCCTGATCGCCATCGCGATGATGACGCCGAAAAGTGCGATAGTGGCGAACCTGGTGTCCATCAGTGCGGGCTTTGTCGTGTCCTGTACGCTTGGCTGGCTGCTGCTCAAAATCAGCCCCGGCTCTGAAGATGACAACGAAGAAAACCCGGTGATCGTAGGTGGTCGTCAGGTCAAATCGGTCAGCGACTTTGTGCCCGGCATGACGGTGGCTGGCAGCGCAGGGAAAAGCATCCAGCGCATTCTGGTTGCCTGCGATTCAGGGATGGGCTCCAGCGCAATGGGTGCCTCGGTACTCAGAAAGCGGCTGAAAGAAGAAGGACTGGAGAGCATAACCGTCATCAACGATTCTGCGAATCGGGTCGGAAAAGAGTACGACATTGTTATCACCCTCTCCGGGCTACTGGAACGCGCGAAGCTCAGTTGCGAAAACACGGATACGACCTTCATGACCGTTAATAACTTTATTAAGTTAAGTGATTATGACGAAACGGTGGCATTCATCAAACATCGTAATCAGGTTGATAATAACGAGGCGACCGTATGAGTGATATTTTCTCCATAAAAAACATTCTACTTAACGCCAGCGCTACTGATAAATTTGAAGCAATAAAACTTACTGGCAACGTTTTAAATCAGAATGGCTACGTTACTGAAAAATACATCGAGAGAATGAAACTCAGAGAAGAGATAGTTTCAACTTATCTGGGAAATGGTTTAGCGATCCCTCACGGCACCGATGGTTCTGACTGTGAGATCATTAAAACCGGGATTTCTTTAGTACAGTTTCCACAAGGCGTAGATTTTGGTGATGGTAATACGGCCTATATCACCATTGGTATTGCCGGTAAGGAGGGCGAACATATGGAGTTACTGAATAAGATCGCCCTTATTTGTATTGAGGAAGAGAATGTTATGGCATTACGTAATGCTAAGTCTACACAACAAATTTTACAAGTCCTGAACTTATAAGATATACTCATTATTCTTTGAATAACATGAGTATGCAGTGATGAAGGCAGCCAGACAAGACATTATTCTTCAGATACTTGAAAAAGAAAAAAAGATTGTTGCCAGTAAATTAAGTGAGCGCCTGAAGGTTTCTGAGGATACCGTAAGGCGCGACTTAAATGAACTTGCAAATCAGGGGTTAATCCGACGTGTACACAGTGGTGCCATCCGCGTCGGCCCGGCAATCACCGAGTTTAATGTCAGACAGGATCTGAACATTAATGAAAAAGTTAAACTCGCAAAGAAAGCAGTGAGCTTAATTCAAGAGAATAGTGTTATTTTGATTGATGGAGGAACGACCAATTACGAATTAGTAAAATGCATTCCTAAGGATATAAAGTGTACAGTTATTTCCAATAATATTCCTATCCTGCATCTGTTAAGTGATTATCAGAATGTGGAAGTCGTAGGTTTAGGCGGCAGACTGTATAAAAACTCCTTAGTATTAATTGGTGCAGAAACTATCCGTGAACTCGAAGCTATTCGTCCCGATATTTATTTTATGGGTGTCGCACATGTCGATAGCGAAGTTGGCATAACTATTCCGAGTCTGGATGAGTGCTACACCAAGCAAAAAATGGCTGAAGTCTCGAATGAAGTTGCCATTCTTGTTACCGAAGAAAAACTTGAGACCAGGTCTAATTTCGTTGTGTCCTCACTCAAGGATATAAACCATATATTCACGAGCAAGGACATCTAATATCATGAGGTGTTCTAATGAAACGCGTATTAGTTGTCGGCGCTGGCCGCCTTGGCAAGGGATTTGTTGGCGAAACTTTCGATAATGCTGGCTGGAGTATTACCTTCCTCGATAAAGATCCCCGAGTCATCGACGAACTTAACAAGCACAATAAATATACCGTCCAGGTATTTCGTACCGATGACATTATCATGCATGATGTCACTAATTTTAATGCTTTTCTGACCGATGATAATTACTCCGTAATGGATGATTTTCTTGAGTCCTCTGTCATTATGTGCCCGCTGTACCCGGAAGATTTCCCGGAATCCGGCGAATATCTCGCCAGATGTTTTGAAAAGCAGTATGAAGTCAATCCTGATAAAAAAATGACCCTCATCTGCTTAACCAATAAAAACCACATTATTAAAGATATCGAAGGTTATTACCGCAACGCGATCTCAACCCCGGAAGCCCGCGCCTGGTTCGATAGCCACGTTGCGATCCGTGATTCCATTGTGCGTCGCTCCACCGATGCATCAACGCATTACGCCACCAATATTGACAGCACCGCCGTGGCTTCGCTGCTGATCCAGACCCCGCTGTATAACGACATCAGCGACGTCGAATGGCTGGAGCCGCGCGATCACCTGGAAATGCTGAAAGACATCAAGGTCTTCACCATCAACGGTCCGCACGCCACCACCGCTTATTTTGGCTTCCAGAAAGGGTATAAAACTATCCCTGACGCCTCAGCCGATCCTGAAGTCGCGGAGCTGGTTAATGCCGTTCACGCGATCACCATCAAAGCGGTAATGCTGGAGTACCCGCAAATCACGCGCGAAGCGCTGACGGATCTGGAATACCTGCCAAAAGCGAAGAACGAGCTGCCGGATTCCATTCATCGCGTGGCCTGGGACCCCATCCGTAAGCTGGCTAATCGTGACCGTCTGATGGGCGTGGCACAGCTATGCCTGAAATTCGGCCTGGATTACACTCCCATTGCTAAAGCGATTGCCTGCGGACTTGCCTATTATGCGCCGGACGACAAAGCCTCGGTGGCCGTTCAGCAATCGCTGCAAGCCCAGGGCGTTTTAGCCACCGCTGCAAATATCATTGGCCTGCCTCAGGACCATGAAATTACGCGCTGCGTTGCCCAGCAGTATGCCGACGCAGGTTTTTCCATCCAGAACTCTGTTAACTGCCATGGTCAATAATCACTGTCACGCACAATTTATTATCCGTAATGAAAATGGACTGCACGCACGTCCGGGCGCGCATTTTGTTGCAACGCTGAAGCCCTTTTCCTGTGCGGTAAAAGTGGCAAATCTGTCGCGCGACGAAAAGCGTGTTAATGCGAAAAGCCTGATGGCGCTTTTATCCCTCGGCATCAAAAAGGGCCATGAAATTCGGGTGGAGTTTGAAGGTGAAGACGCGGAAAGCGCAATGCAAAGTCTGGCATCTGAAATTGAGAAAGGTTTAGGCGAGTAATAATCCCTTCTCGCCTTTTACAGGTTTACCTGACAGTCGGTAAACCTGTTTTTTTTGCCTGTATTTAATTGTTTAAAATAAAAGGTAGCACTTCATCATGATGGTCAATAATCTGGTCGGCAAGGGTAAAGCGCGGGTCCTGGCGCTGATGTGCAGCCGGTAGCGCCAGGACCTGCATACCTGCGGCTCGGGCGGCGATCAGCCCGTTAAGCGAGTCTTCAATCACCAGGCAGGATTCAGGATCGGCGTCCATCATCTCAGCCGCCTTCAGAAATATTTCCGGGTGCGGTTTGCCATGCTTCAGCGTTTCAGCGGAAATGGCGACTGAAAAATATTCCCGGATATTCAGCGTATCCAGCACGTTATCAATCTGGCGCAGCGGAGAAGACGAGGCGACGGCCATCGGGATATTACGCTGCTTCAGGGCTGCAAGCAGATCGAATATGCCCGGCAGAGGCTCCGGGTGCTGGCGTATTTTTTCGGCGACCTGCCCGACAATAATGTCGTGAACAGACCTGAGATCCTGTGCGGGCAGGCAATGCCTTTCATGGAGTTTGCGCAGGAAAATCATCACCGGCATACCGGTAAATGCATCAAAATCGCTATCAACCAGCGTCAGGCCGTGGCGCTGCAAATAAAAGGCTTTTTCGACTTCCCGCCATACCGGTTCAGAGTCAATCAGTACACCATCCATATCAAAAATAACGGTTATCGTCATTTTCATTCCTTAATAATAAATAAGGCGCGCCACATAACAGGTTTTATAGGGCGCACAAGCTAGATATCACTCAAGATTGGCGTGGAACTGCCAGAGCGACGCCATATTAATTTGCCTTTTCTCGATCAGCAGGAGCGCAATAATATCGCCCAACAGCAGCAGCGACTGCTCAAACAGTGACGTCATCGGCTGAATGGACGGCGTCTCCGATGGCAGATTCAGTTTGGTCTTTACCGGAATACGAATAAACAGATCGCTGACCTCCCGCATACTGCTTTGCGGGTTAGCGCCGATATGCGCGACTCTGGCACGAAAAGATTTTGCTTTTCTGGCAATTCCCAACGGGAACAGGCTTTCGCCGCTCCCGGACCCGACAATCAGCAGGTCTTTTTCAGTAATCGCTGGTTCGGTGATCTGCCCGACTATGCAGGTTTGAATGCCGAGATGCGCCAGCCGCTTGGCGATGGCCTGCAATGACAGCAGCACCCGCCCGACGCCAACAAAAAATACCCGGTCGGCGGATTCGATCATCTCCAGCAGTTGCTGCACGCTTTGCTCCGGGACGTTATCGAGCGTCAAATTCAGCTCCTGGAGCACGCGGTCTTTACTGTATTGGTAGCTCATGCGCCGATCCTCTCTTCCTGCAAGCCCTGCGCAACAACGGCGTCCAGCGTGCATTTATTTTCCGCCAGCGTATGACCGGCGATAAATAGCCCGGTGCTGCCCAGCACCAGGTTAGTGGCTCCCGCAGCAATCAGCCCCGGGATGGTGGCAAACGAAACGCGGCCATCAACCTGGATGCCGGTATTCGCGCCTGCATCGGCAATTTTTGCATGAAGCTGCCGGATTTTTTCCTGCGCGTAAGGCACCTGCGCCTCGCTCTTATCACCCGCGAATCCTGGGTTAATCAGCATCAACAATACGTAATCCAGCGAAGGTAAAAGGTAGTCGAGGGTGCTTAAACTGGTCGCCGGGTTAAGCGCGATCCCCGCCTCCACATTCTCTTTTTTGATCAGGTTTACCAGCCTGTCAGGGTGCAGCGAAGTCTCATAATGAAAGGCGATCCGTTGAACGCCGACATCCAGCATCTGTTTGATAAACCATTCATTATTCATCGACATGATGTGAATATCAAAATCCAGCGAGGTCTTTTTACGTAGCTGCTTTATCGTTTCCAGCCCCAGCGGCATACTGGGACTAAACGCGCTGTCGATAATATCGATATGCAGCGCGTCCACTCCACTTTCTTCCAGCTCCCGGACGGCGTGACTTAAGTTAAGTAAGTCCGCGCACATCAGGGATGGCGATAAAATGACGGATTTTGGTGCCATTTTCTACACTCCTTAGGGTTGCCATGAATGCGTGTTTTTGCGTTTTTGTTATATTATGCGCATTTTCAGGCAGTATCTATGGAGTGGAAGGGGAAGTGTGATCGCGGTCGAAAAGCGGGAAGAGGTTGATACGAGAGCGGCATCGGGTATTCCGTACCGGATTTTCTGAAGGCTGACGGGTATAAACGGTGCAGCGTTGCGGGATGACATCGATCTTCAGCAGGCATTTGCCAGCCGCTGGAAGCCGGGAGGTGACACGATGCCCAACTGCCAGCGCTCATTGCCGCTGGCGATTGAATCTTTATCAGCAATGCATTTCAGACCTCCCGCAACCGGGTAAGCTTTACTTACTCCCCCGTCCCCGCATAAATATCAAATCGATGCCCTTTGGTCACTACCGCGTTCGGCGTGGCAACGTCCGCCAGCGGCGGGGCGTAGTCCGGGCGTTTCACCACCACCCGTTTGATGGCAAGCTGGCGAGCGGGTGCCAGCAGGCCATCGGCATCAAGATCCGGCCCCACCAGCGACTGAAATACCCGCATCTCTTTTTTTACCAGCGCGCTTTTCTGCTTATGGGGAAACATCGGGTCGAGATACACCACCTGCGGGCGCGGGGTGATTTCTGCCAGCCCGGTCAGGCTGGAAGCGTGGATCAGCTGCAAACGCAGCTGTAACCATGGACCGATTTCCGGGTCCGCGTAGCCGCGCGCCAGGCCGTCGTCCAGCAGCGCCGCCACGACCGGGTTACGCTCCAGCATCCGCACCCGGCAGCCGACGCAGGCCAGCACAAACGCATCGCGCCCTAATCCCGCCGTGGCATCGACGACATCCGGCAGATAATCGCCTTTAATGCCCACCGCTTTTGCCACCGCTTCGCCGCGACCGCCGCCGAACTTGCGTCGGTGTGCCATCGCGCCGCCGACAAAATTGACAAAAATGCCGCCAAGCTTCGGCTCGTCGCGTTTGCGCAGCTCCAGTCGCTCCGCCGTTAACACCAGCGCCATCAGGTTGTCAGGATCGTGCTCCAGCCCCCAGCGGGAAGCCAGAACGGATAAGGCACCGTTTCCGGTGCCTGTTTCGTCAAGTAAGCAGATTTTCACCCGAACGTCAGCCTTTGATGCCGTAGTGATCCAGCATGGCGTCAAGCTGCGGCTCGCGGCCACGGAAGCGTTTGAATAGCTCCATGGGCTCTTCAGAGCCGCCGCGCGTCAGGATGTTATCAAGGAACGACTGCCCGGTTTCGCGGTTGAAAATCCCCTCTTCTTCGAAGCGGGAGTAAGCATCCGCGGCCAGCACGTCGGCCCACAGATAGCTGTAATAACCTGCCGCGTAGCCCCCGGCGAAAATATGGCTGAAGGCGTGCGGGAAGCGGCCCCACGACGGTGACGGCACCACGGCAACCTGTTTCTTGATTTCAGCCAGAGTTTCAAGGATTTTCGCCCCTTGTTCCGGGCTGAACTCGGCATGTAGACGGAAATCGAACAGGCCGAACTCCAGTTGACGCAGAATGAACAGCGCCGCCTGATAGTTTTTCGCCGCCAGCATTTTATCCAGCAGTTCTTTCGGCAGCGGTTCGCCGGTTTCATAATGACCGGAGATAAACGCCAGCGCGTCCGGCTCCCAGCACCAGTTTTCCATAAACTGGCTCGGCAGTTCCACCGCATCCCACGGCACGCCGCTGATACCCGACACGCCTGCGGTTTCAACGCGGGTCAGCATGTGATGCAGCCCATGACCAAATTCATGGAACAGGGTTGTCACTTCGTCGTGGGTGAACAGCGCCGGTTTGCCGTTGACCGGGCGGTTAAAGTTACAGGTCAGATAGGCCACCGGTTTTTGCAGGGTGCCATCGGCTTTACGCATCTGCCCTACGCAGTCATCCATCCATGCGCCGCCGCGCTTGTGTTCACGCGCGTAGAGGTCGAGATAGAAGCTGCCGCGCAGTTCGTTGTTCTCATCATACAGTTCGAAGAAACGCACGTCCGGGTGCCAGACGTCGATATCTTTACGCTCTTTGGCGGTAATGCCGTAGATGCGTTTCACCACTTCAAACAGGCCGTTTACGGCTTTATCTTCCGGGAAGTACGGGCGCAGCTGTTCGTCGCTGATGCTGTACAGATGCTGTTTTTGTTTCTCGCTGTAATACGCGATGTCCCACGGCTGAAGTTCGTCCACGCCAAATTCTGCTTTGGCGAAGGCGCGAAGCTGTGCCAGCTCTTTCTCCCCCTGCGGACGGGCGCGTTTTGCCAGATCGGTTAAGAATTCCAGCACCTGCTGCGGGTTCTCGGCCATTTTGGTAGCCAGCGATTTGTCGGCATAGCTGTCAAAGCCCAGCAGTTGCGCCAGCTCGTGACGCAGCGCGAGGATCTCCGCCATAATCGGGCCGTTGTCCCATTTTCCGGCGTTCGGCCCCTGATCGGAAGCGCGGGTGCCATAGGCGCGATACATCTCTTCGCGCAGCGCCTGGTTGTCGCAGTAGGTCAGCACCGGCAGATAGCTTGGGATATCCAGAGTCAGCAAATACCCTTCCTGCTCTTTCGCTTCCGCCTGAGCTTTCGCCGCCGCCAGCGCACTTTCCGGCATACCCGCCAGTTCGGATTCGTCGGTGATCAGCTTCGTCCAGCCCATCGTCGCATCCAGCACGTTGTTGCTGTACTGATTACCCAACTCGGATTTGCGGGTCACGATCTCGCCGTAGCGCTGCTGCTTATCTTTCGGCAGCCCGATACCGGACAGCTCAAAATCACGCAGCGCGTTATCGACGGCTTTTTTCTGCGCGATATCCAGCGCAGCATAATGTTCGCCGTTACGCAGGTCGCGATAGGCGTTATACAGCCCTTCATGTTGGCCCACCCAGGTACTGTATTCAGAGAGCAGCGGCAGGGTTTGCTCATAGGCTTCGCGCAGTTCCGGGCTGTTTTTCACCGAGTTCAGGTGGCTGATGGGCGAAAAAATGCGCCCCAGTACGTCATCCACTTCCGCCAGCGGCTGGCAAAGATTTTCCCAGTTGTACGGCGCGCCCTGCGCCACCACGCGCTCGACCGACGCACGGCAGTCATCCAGCGCTTTGGTAACGGCGGGGACGACATGCTCAGGTTTAATCGCAGAGAAAGGGGGAAGATCGAAAGGCGTCAGTAAAGGATTGGTCATAAGCGCGGTCCTGTTTGAATAGGGTAAATGAAGCGCGCGTTCCGGCGCTTACCTGTTCGTTGTAGCATGGGGTTAAGTGTAGAGAATTTCAATGGCGAGCGCGCCGGGGACGTTACTATAATATTTCATTTACGTTGCCTCAGGGCCGCGATACCGTTGCTCGAAGGGGTCAAGGCAAGCCGCCTGAAAGATAAAGGGGATTCAATGAAGGTTATGCTCACGTTTTTACCGCTGCTCCTTTTGTCAGGCATCATTTTCCTGCTGATCAAAACGCTCAAACGTACCCGTCCCGCCGACACGCCCACCGCCCCTGGCGACCGGAAATTAATTTCTACCTCATCATTTATGCTGCGCACTTTTGGCAGTTCCCAGAGCTACAAAGCGGATTATTACTTCGACACTGAGAATTTCTATGAGGTGACGACGGGCGCGACGGTCAGCGTCCCGCTGACCAATATCGTTGAAGTACAGCGGGAATCGACCCAGATTAACAACCGCTCCGTGTGGTCAGTCACCTGGGACATCAACGGACAGCGCAAACAGGTTCGTTTTCTGCACAATTTCACGCTTTTTAACCGCAGCTTCGTGGCTTTCCTGACGGCGGTGAAGCAGGCCAACCCCAGCGCCCACGTACGTTCGCTGACGCTTTTCAGCCTGTAGGCGGTGTTCTCTGGCTTTATGACGGCAATTGGTGCGGTTCTGCGGTAAACTAACGATTATTTTTTCATTCCCGGAATCCTGATTTCTATGCTCAGTTATCGCCACAGCTTTCACGCTGGCAACCATGCCGACGTCCTTAAACACACCGTTCAGAGCCTGATTATTGAATCACTGAAAGAGAAAGATAAGCCGTTTCTCTATCTGGACACCCATGCGGGCGCGGGACGTTACCAGCTCAGCGGCGAACACGCCGAGCGCACCGGGGAATATCTCGAAGGGATCGCCCGCATCTGGCAGCAGGACGATTTGCCTGCCGAACTGGAGCCGTACATCAGCGTGGTAAAACACTTTAACCGCAGCGGGCAGTTGCGTTATTACCCCGGTTCGCCGCTGATCGCCCGCCAGTTACTGCGCGAGCAGGACAGCCTGCAACTGACCGAACTGCATCCGAGTGATTTCCCGCTGCTGCGCTCTGAATTCCAGAAAGACGAGCGCGCCCGCGTTGCTAAAGCCGACGGCTACCAGCAGTTAAAATCCAAACTGCCGCCGGTATCGCGTCGTGGTCTGATCCTCATCGACCCACCATATGAAATCAAAACTGATTATCAGGCGGTGGTCGCAGGCATTAACGAAGGCTACAAACGCTTTGCTACCGGTACCTACGCACTGTGGTATCCGGTCGTGCTGCGCCAGCAAATCAAGCGCATGATCCACGATCTGGAAGACACCGGCATTCGTAAAATCCTGCAAATTGAGCTGGCGGTGCGCCCGGACAGCGACCAGCGCGGCATGACCGCCTCCGGCATGATTGTCATCAACGCGCCGTGGAAACTGGAGCAGCAGATGAACAACGTGCTGCCGTGGCTGCATCGTAAGCTGGTTCCGGCGGGCATCGGCCATACTTTAGTAAACTGGATCGTGCCGGAGTAATCGCAGCCATCGGCAGAACTTTCTGCATTGCGGTATACAATCGGGGCAATCGACGATTAAGGATAGAAATGATGACTAAACATTATGATTACGTCGCTATCGGCGGCGGCAGCGGCGGTATCGCCTCCATCAACCGTGCGGCGATGTACGGACAAAAATGTGCGTTGATTGAAGCCAAAGCGCTGGGCGGCACCTGCGTGAATGTGGGTTGTGTCCCGAAAAAAGTGATGTGGCACGCGGCGCAGATCCACGAGGCCATTCAGCTTTATGGCCCGGATTACGGCTTTGATACCACCCTGAATAAATTTAACTGGGATAAGCTGATTGCCAGCCGCACCGCCTATATCGATCGCATTCATACGTCCTACGATAACGTGCTGGGAAAAAACCAGGTTGATGTGATCAAAGGCTTTGCCCGCTTTGTGGATGCCAAAACGCTGGAAGTCAACGGTGAGACAATCACCGCCGATCATATCCTGATCGCGACCGGCGGTCGGCCGATCCACCCGGACGTGCCGGGCGCGCAATACGGCATCGACTCCGACGGTTTCTTTGCGCTGCCTGCATTACCCAACCGCGTGGCGGTGGTCGGCGCGGGTTATATCGCCGTCGAACTGGCAGGCGTGATCAACGGTCTTGGCGCAGAGGCGCATCTGTTTGTGCGTAAACACGCCCCGCTGCGCAGCTTCGATTCCATGCTGGTTGAAACGCTGGTCGAGGTTATGAATAGCGAAGGCCCGACCCTGCACACCCACGCGGTGCCGAAAGCGGTCGTCAAAAACGCCGACGGCAGCCTGACGCTGGAACTGGAAGATGGCCGCTCGCAGACCGTCGATTGCCTGATTTGGGCCGTTGGCCGCGAACCGGCGACTGATAACCTCAATCTGGCGGTAACGGGCGTGAAAACCACCGAAAAAGGACATATCGCCGTCGATAAATATCAGAATACCAGCGTAGAAGGGATCTACGCGGTTGGCGATAACACTGGCGCAGTGGAACTCACCCCCGTCGCGGTTGCCGCAGGCCGTCGCCTTTCCGAGCGCCTGTTTAACAATAAGCCGGACGAGCATCTCGACTACAGCAATATCCCGACCGTGGTCTTCAGCCACCCGCCGATTGGCACCGTAGGCTTAACCGAAGAGCAGGCGCGGGAGAAACACGGCGACGCAGTGAAAGTGTATAAATCTTCATTTACCGCAATGTACACCGCCGTCACCTCGCACCGCCAGCCGTGCCGCATGAAGCTGGTCTGCGTGGGGCCGGAGGAGAAAATCGTCGGCATCCACGGCATCGGCTACGGGATGGACGAAATGCTCCAGGGCTTTGCGGTGGCGCTCAAAATGGGCGCGACGAAAAAGGATTTCGATAATACCGTCGCAATCCACCCTACCGGCGCGGAAGAATTTGTGACGATGCGCTAGCTAACAGAATCGCCCACCGGAGACGGTGGGCGATTAATCATACGTATTTGTAAGAGCAAATCTTACAACCGGACTACGCTGATCCTAATCATTTCCACCCATTAACGCCCCTTTACATACCTTCACGCAAACTGCTGTTTATTTCATCACTCGGCCCACGTTATACTGTGCTCACGCCTTTTCACTTAGCACGCAATTGCACAGTAAATACTCTGAAAGTGAAAGGGGACCGACGACCACAATTCCTGTTAGTTAACAGCGACCTGAACGTTTTTGCTCTTTATTGCTTCACAGAGAAGTGTGATCTATCGCACATTTTGCCGATCGATGATCGAGGCGAATGTCTACGCTTATAGTTAAACCGGGCAACACCCGTATGTTTAAGACGACGTAATCCGGAGGTTTGTATCATTATGCTCAACCAGAAAATGCGCAGTGTGGAGGAAGAAGAGTTGTTGATTGATAACAATCTCAACTACGAAACCGATCCATGCGAATTAAAACTGGATGATATGATCGAAGTTGAGCCGGAGCCGGAGATGATCGAGGGGCTTCCCGCCTCGGACGCGCTGACCCCTGCCGATCGCTATCTCGAACTCTTTGAGCATGTACAGTCCTCGCGAATTTTTGCCGACAGCAAAACGTTCCCGGACTGCGCACCAAAAATGGACCCTCTGGATATTCTCATCCGCTACCGTCGGGTGAAACGTAAGCCGGGCTTTGATCTGCGCGAGTTTGTCAGCGATCACTTCTGGCTGCCGGAAAATTACAGCAAAGAGTACATCTCGAATCCAGAGCACTCCCTTAAGGAGCATATCGATAATCTCTGGCCTGTTCTCACCCGCGAGCCGCAGGATCATATCCCGTGGTCGTCGCTGCTGGCGCTGCCGCAGGCGTATATCGTGCCGGGCGGACGCTTTAGTGAAACCTACTACTGGGATTCCTATTTCACCATGCTGGGGCTGGCGGAAAGCGGCCGTAACGATCTGCTGAAATGTATGGCGGATAACTTCGCGTGGATGATCGAAATCTACGGGCATATCCCGAACGGCAACCGTACTTATTATCTGAGCCGTTCCCAGCCGCCAGTGTTTGCGCTGATGGTGGAACTGTTCGAAGAAGATGGGGTGCGCGGGGCGCGGCGTTATCTCGAGCATCTGAAGATGGAATACAGCTTCTGGATGGACGGTGCGGAATCGCTGGTGCTCAACCAGGCTTATCGTCACGTGGTGAGAATGCCTAACGGCGCGTTGCTCAACCGCTACTGGGACGACCGCGACACGCCGCGCGATGAATCCTGGCTTGAGGATGTAGAGACGGCGAAGCACTCCAGCCGTCCGGCCAACGAGGTGTATCGAGATCTGCGTGCCGGTGCCGCGTCCGGCTGGGACTACTCCTCCCGCTGGCTGCGTGATACGCACCGTCTCGCCAGTATCCGTACCACCCAGTTTATTCCGATCGACCTGAACGCGTTTCTGTTCAAACTGGAGAGTACCATCGCCAATATCTCCGGGGTAAACGGCGACCGGGAAACGGAAGCCAAATTCCGCCAGAAAGCGGCGGATCGCCGGACGGCGGTCACTCACTATTTGTGGGATGACGAAAACGGCTGCTTCCGCGATTACGACTGGCGGCGCGAGCAGCAGGCGCTGTTCTCGGCGGCGAGCATCGTGCCGCTGTATACCGGCATGGCGACCCATGAACAGGCCGATCGTCTGGCCGAGGCGATTCGTTCGCGTCTGCTGACGCCCGGCGGCATCCTCGCCAGCGAATACGAAAGCGGCGAACAGTGGGATAAACCCAATGGCTGGGCACCGCTACAGTGGATGGCGGTACAGGGCTTTAAACTGTACGGCAACGACGCGCTGGGCGATGAAATTGCCCATTGCTGGCTGGCAACGGTTAACCACGTTTATGAGAAGCATCATAAGCTGGTGGAAAAATACCATATTGCCGACAGCACCCCGAGTACGGGGGGCGGCGGTGAGTATCCGCTTCAGGACGGCTTTGGCTGGACCAACGGCGTGGCGCGTCGGCTTATCGCGCTGTATGGCGAGCCGCCACGCGACTAGCGCACTTCGTCATAAATGGCTGTCTGGATCGCCAGCCATTTTTTGCTCTGCGCATCCGGCTGCGCCTGTGCCCGGCGTCTGGCCTGTTCGGTATCGTAGCGCTGCCGTTCAACAACGGGCGCGGCGGTACAAAACGTGTGCAGAAAATCCTTGTGCACAGAAGTTAACGAGCCGCCCTGTAGCATCGCGTGGCCTGTCGTGGTCATAAAGCGTCGGCAGGGGCGGCTTTCATCCATCTGCGCGCGGTAGCGCAGCAATAGCGCCAGCGTCTCGTCGTTACCGGCGGCGAACGCCGTCTCGGTCCACGATACTTTCCAGCTCATCCCACCGCGTAAAAAAAGCTGCGTCACCTGAAGATTATTGCGATCGATAGCCGAGCGCAGATTGTTCGCATCCCACGCAATTCCCATGCTGACCAGTTGTTCGCGCGGCGATGAGGGCTCGCGCTCCACGCGGCTGGTCGTCGCCACGCTTTGCGTGCTGGCCTGCGGCGCGGCGCTGGTCTGATTCATCATCCATAACCCGCCTGCGCCCATCCCCAGTACGGCAATACCGACCATCGCCCACAGCACCACTGAGATAAGCTGGTCACGTTCTTCGGCGGAGCGTTTGCGCCGGGTCTGCGGTCGCTCAATGCTGTCGCTGATATCGTCGTTGTCACCACCGCACAGACGATCTTTTTTACGGGCGCTGTCCCAGAAACTGGACAGTTCCTCCGGCGACGGCGGCATAAACGCGGCGGGGTTCACCCGCGTTTGCCCGAGGCTAAACGCCTGCTGGACCGGGCCGGTGATCTGCTGATGATAATGTTCCACCAGGCTGCGCTGCGCCAGGCTCAGCGGTTGATTGGCGATAACCACATTGCGGATCTGGCGGCAGTCGGCGAGAAAATGTTGCAGCGTGGCACGGGGTTCACTGAATAAACTGAGTGACGAAGGCGTGCTGAAGAGCGGCGCATAGTGCCGGGCAAACTCTTTTTTATCCACCAGCATCATCACCAGATCGCCGAACGGCATCCCGCTGAGCACATCGTTGCGCTCACCCAGCTTTAACCAGCGGCGCACTTTGTCGGCACCAAACTGGATTTTAAGCTGATTATTCAGCTTTACCGTATCCGGCCACGCCTGGTTGATAAGCGCTTTCAGGGTCAGCTCCAGCCCGCGTAGCTGCCCCTGCGCCTGCTGCTGGGCGCTGCTGTCCTCCCCTTCGGGCGGCGCGAACTTCAGCAACGGCTGTTTCTGGCGCAAATATTCGAGTTCAGTGACAAAGCGCAGCGCGGCAATCAGCTGGTTGTTGCTCACCTCCTGCCCGCTTTCATACTGCGGCACCCACTGCTGAAGATGGCGCAAATGCAGGGTAAAGCGGCTCATCTGCGCATCATCAAGATTAAGCCGTCGGGCGACGCTGGCCCATCCGCCGAGGCTCAGACGCGCCTGATCCAGCTGTTCCAGAAACCAGCGCGGATCTTTTCCTTCCGAAACCTTCATGTCCAGCAGCAACAAAATTTCAAGCGACGCCTGGCGAATAACCGCAAGACAGTGTTCAAACTGTTCGCGAATCTGAACCGATGTGCTGTACGTCATTAACTGTCCTGCGGCGCGTTATGGCAATGTTAAGAACATATAACAAATTCTGTTTCAATACAGTGATCTATCGCGCTGCGCCAGCTAATTTTTAGTGCTAATGCGATGGCATAGGCCAGCCCCAGGGTCATCTGGCGAATTTTGCCGCACGGTGCTTTTTCGTAGACTGCTGTGTCAGAGAGAAAGAGGAATACGTTATGTTGCAGCAACCCCTGATGATTAGCCCCACCGGTGTCGAATTGATTAAAAAATACCAGGGTCTGTCACTGGAACAGTACCAGGATGAACGCGGAATGTGGATCATTGGCTACGGTCATATGATCGCCTGCTATGAAAACTTTGCCGGGCCGCTGACGCCGGAAACGGCAGACGCGCTGCTGATGCTGGATATTCAGCGCTGCCAGTGCCTGATCCAGCAATGCCTGGAAATCAGCCTCACCCAGCCGCAATATGACGCCGTGGTCTCGCTGGCGCTCAGCTGTGGCAATGAAGCATTTTATCAGTCGCCGATCCTGAAGCATATTAATGCGGGTGATTTTGACCGTGCGCTGGCGGAATGGGAGAAAGCTATCGTGCTGAATGGCCGGAAAGTGACCAGCCTGACGCCACAACGCCAGGCCGAATGCGCATTATTTACTCAGGGATGTGAAATAACGGTGGCCTAGTGGGCGTGAGTATCGTTAAACATCATTGCCGCCTGGGTCCGGTTTTTAACGTCCAGGCGACGATAAATAGACTCAAGATGGGCTTTAACCGTCCCCGCGCTGATATTCAGCGTGCGGCTAATTTGCTTATTTGAGTCCCCGGCGGCGATCAGTTTAAGAATTTCACGCTGGCGGTTGCTCAGGTGCTGTAATTCATGACCATTCGCCTCCTGTTGCGCCGTTTCCCAGTCACCGGGCAGACATAAAAGACCCATCGCCACACTATTCAGGGCCAGCGAAAATTTATCCGGCCCGGAATCCCGTTGTACTACCGCCAGCACATTATAACGGCGCAAATCCTTAATCCATTCCATATTGCAATCGGATGCCACCAGCAGCACGCGGCACAGTGGAAAGCGTTCTGATTTCTCCTGTAACAACCACAGGCAAAAATCCCGATCCATATTGCCATCCAGCATCAGAATAGCCTCCGGCGTTTTATCCAGCCGGGTCCACAGCTCATCCGCCTGACTGACACCGTGGATATCTACTTCAGGAACTGACTGTTGCAAACTGACTTTCATTCCATGAATAAATATTGACTGCCTGTCAAACATGATTACCTGCATTACTCTTTCTCCATCGCAAACCAAACACCCACAAAAAACAAGGGGAAGGGTATTACCAGTAAAGGCAAATTGACACTTGCTGTTTAGCCTGGGGCATTCTACCGATGAGTTGAAGAATAAAAAGATAAGAATTATGAATCATTACACGCGAGTCATATATATTACAAATAGGTGATTTATATCACACCTTAATTAAGAATTTCCTGAAGCCAGCCCTGTCTTTAATATAAAATTAATTCGTCAGGCATAATATTATTTTCGCAGAAGCCAGTAAACGCCGATATTCATAAATACTGTTACTAAATACGATACCGCATTTAAAGTATCATTGAATGTTAATAGAGAAACAGCAGCACGTAAATCTCCCGCTATCACTGCATTTCTGGCACTTCAGCGCGGCGTTTTGCCCTGCCTTTTGGCGGGAAAATCGTGAAAAGAGGTCGCATTCCTCGCGCTGCTGATTGAGAAAAGCCTTATTAGCTGCTACAAAATCAATAAACATTACGGATAACGCATTACTGTTTCATTGATGACAACAATAAGGCACCCCAATGGATAAAATTCACGCAATGCGGCTTTTTGTGTGTGTTGCCGAACTGGAGAGTTTTTCCCGCGCGGCGGATTTTCTCGCCCTGCCGAAAGCCAGCGTATCCCGGCAGATTCAGGCGCTGGAAAGCCATCTGCACACCCGGCTTCTGCACCGCACTACGCGGCAGGTCCAGCTCACCCAGGAAGGCATGGTGTATTACGAGCGCGCCAAAGACCTGCTGAGCAACCTTGATGAGCTGGACGGCTTGTTCCGTCACGATCCCGCCAGCCTGAGCGGCATACTGCGCGTCGATATTCCGGTCATTCTCGCCAAAAATGTGGTTATCCCTCGCCTGCCCGCCTTCGTCCAGCAGTATCCCGGCATTGAGATTGAACTGCTCGGCAACGATCGGCAGGTCGATGTGATCCGCGAAGGATCCGACTGCGCGGTGCGGATGGGAGACTTAAATGAGTCCGGCCTGGTGGTGCGTCCATTGGGCAAAATATCATCAGTCAACTGCGCCAGCCCCGATTATCTGGCGCGTTTTGGTTACCCGGAAACGCCGGAGGATTTAGCGCATCACGCGCTGGTACATTACGCCGCCCATTCCGGCGGCCGCCCGGCGGGATTTGAGATTTACCGCGATGGCTCCCTCCAGCGGGTAAATAGCGGCGGCATTCTGACGGTCAACAGCGCGGAGGCGTATCACGCCGCCTGCATGGCCGGGCTGGGGATTATTCAGACTCCCAGAGTCGCCGTGCGCGACGCGCTGCGCAGTAAAAAGCTGCTGCCCATTCTGCCGCAGTACCGCGCCCGCTCGCTGCCGTTGTCGCTGGTCTACCCGCCACGACGTAATCTTTCGCGGCGGGTACATCTTTTTATGGAATGGCTAACCGGAGTGCTGAAAAACGCCGTTGCGTAACCGTGACTATAATTGCCATAGAGATCACGTATTCGTAAAAGGAATAGCAACTCAATGACGTCGGAAAATGATGAAAAGCGCCCGGTGCCGGAACTGGATTACCAGCCGGTAAAACAAGTTATCACCCATGAAAAACCTGCTGCCACGCCAGAAAGCGCCGGGACGACTGACGCCCACGCAGAGAAAAAAGCCCCGGAGCCGAAAGAGCATGACAGCGGCTTACTGGCAACGGTGACGGAAACGGCGGAGAAAATTCAACGCAGGCCGATGGTAGCGCATCTGCTCCGCGCTACCGAGCGGTTTAACGACCGGCTGGGCAATCAGTTTGGTGCCGCCATCACTTATTTCTCGTTTTTATCAATGATCCCGATCCTGATGGTCTGCTTTGCCGCCGCCGGGTTTGTGCTCGCCTCGCACCCCACGCTGTTGCAGGATATCTTCAACAAAATCCTCAGTAACGTGAATGACCCGTCCACGGCGTCTACCTTAAAAAGCACGATCAGCACCGCCGTGCAGCAGCGCACGACGGTCGGGATTGTCGGCCTGCTGGTGGCGCTCTATTCGGGGGTGAACTGGATGGGCAACCTGCGTGAAGCCATCCGCGCCCAGTCCCGCGATGTCTGGGAGCGTAAGACCCAGGAAGATGAGAAATTCTGGGTAAAGTACATCCGTGATTTTATCTCGCTGATTGGTCTGCTGGTGGCGCTGGTGATCACCCTGTCGATCACCTCTATCGCCGGGGCGGCGCAGGAAAAAATCATCTCCCTGCTCTACCTGAACTACATTGACTGGCTGAAACCGGTCTGGCAGTTGATTGGCCTCGCCATTTCGATTTGCGCCAACTATCTGCTGTTCTTCTGGATCTTCTGGCGTCTGCCACGCCATCGCCCGCGCCGTAAGGCGCTGATGCGCGGGACGCTGATTGCGGCGATTGGCTTTGAAGTGATTAAAATCATCATGACCTGGACGCTGCCCTCGCTGGCCACCTCCCCTTCAGGGGCGGCGTTTGGTTCGGTGCTGGGCGTGATGGCGTTCTTCTACTTCTTCGCCCGTCTGACGCTGTTCTGCGCGGCGTGGATCGCCACCGCCGAGTACAAAGACGATCCGCATATGCCGGGTAAAGGTCACCCTTAACACCTTCAGCGGGATGAATGTTAAAGCAAAATTTCATCCCGCCTGATTATTTCAGCAGATAAATCCAACCTGTAACTTTTATTTAACTCAAAACCAGTTTTAAATGCTAAGTTTGAAATTGTGTGAAGCATTTCATAGAAGAAAATTCCCGCCTGTGAACATTATCCACTTTTTGTGTGTTATTTAACCAAAAGCCAGTTCCGTTCAGGATTGAAATGTCGCTTTTGCTGTGCGTAATATGGCCGTTCGTTCGTCATAAAATAAGAAATAATTATGCAAGCAACCGCCACAACTACGCTCGATAACACCGCCGAAACCGTCCCGGTTAACTCCCGTAATAAGGTCGTCGTTGCCTCACTGATTGGCACCGCCATTGAGTTTTTCGACTTCTATATTTACGCCACCGCTGCGGTGATTGTGTTTCCCCATATCTTCTTCCCGCAGGGCGATCCGACGGCGGCGACGCTACAGTCGCTGGCGACGTTCGCCATTGCGTTTGTCGCGCGTCCAATTGGTTCGGCGCTATTCGGTCACTTTGGCGATCGCGTGGGCCGCAAGGTCACGCTGGTGGCGTCGCTGCTGACGATGGGCATTTCCACCGTCTTAATTGGTCTGCTTCCGACCTATGCCACTATCGGCATTTTTGCCCCGCTGCTGCTGGCGCTGGCTCGTTTTGGTCAGGGTCTGGGGCTGGGCGGTGAATGGGGCGGCGCGGCGCTGCTGGCAACGGAAAACGCCCCGGCGCGCAAACGTGCGCTCTATGGTTCGTTCCCGCAGCTTGGCGCACCGATTGGTTTCTTCTTCGCGAACGGGACATTCCTGCTGCTCTCATGGCTGCTCACCGACGAACAGTTTATGCAGTGGGGCTGGCGCATACCGTTTATTTTCTCCGCCGTGCTGGTGCTGATCGGCCTGTACGTGCGCGTGTCGCTGCATGAAACGCCGGTATTCGCCAAAGTCGCCGCCGCGAAAAAACAGGTGAAAATCCCGCTGGGTACGCTGCTGACAAAACACGTCCGCGTGACCGTGCTCGGCACGTTCATTATGCTGGCGACCTACACCCTGTTCTACATTATGACCGTTTACTCGATGACCTTCAGTACCACCGCCGCCCCGGTCGGCCTTGGCCTGCCGCGCAATGAAGTGCTGTGGATGCTGATGATGGCGGTGATTGGTTTTGGGGTGATGGTGCCGATTGCCGGTCTGCTGGCGGATGCCTTTGGTCGGCGGAAAAGCATGATTGTGATCACCACGCTGATTATTCTGTTCGCGCTGTTCGTGTTTCCGCCGCTGCTGGGTTCGGGAAGTCCGGCGCTGGTGATGGCGTATCTGCTGATTGGTCTGAGCCTGATGGGATTGACCTTCGGCCCGATGGGCGCGCTGCTGCCGGAGCTGTTCCCGACGGAAGTCCGCTATACCGGTGCGTCATTCTCTTATAACGTGTCGTCGATTCTGGGAGCGTCCGTTGCGCCGTACATCGCCACCTGGCTTCAGGCTAACTACGGTCTGTTCTACGTGGGGATTTATCTGGCATCAATGGCAGCCCTGACGCTGATTGCCCTGCTGCTGACGCACGAAACGCGTCACCAGTCGCTGTAATCCATGCCCGGTGCGTCGCACCGGGCATTTTTTTACTTATTTTTTCATCTGCGCCAGAATCGTCCGGCACTGATTTTCATTACCTTCTGACGGCGAGATCAGCGCCACCAGTGCGGCAGCCGGTGCCACCAGCGTTGCCAGCGCGGCGGCGACGGCACCACGCGCAATCAACGGACCGGCTTTCACCCCCGCCTGCGGATTTTTAAAGGTGCCACGCACGTACAGCGGCGAGCGCAGGGTCACGATACGAATACCCTTACTTTCCGGGTCAATCGTCAAATCAAGCTGCTCCGAGGCAAAACTGGCCGTCCCGGTCACGTTAATCAGCGCGTTCTCGGTATCGAAAGCGAAGATTTGCGGACGCGCCACGCCGTTGACGATATCCAGATTTGCCGCCGCACAGTTAACCCGCACTTCCTCATCGCCAAAGAGCTGGCCCACGATAAAGTTACCGACGTTAAGCCCGACGATTTCCATCAGGTTGCGGCTGATTAGCCCGTCATTCATCAGCAGTTTCAGATTACCGTTGCTGCTGCCAAGTAGCGCCGCCACCGAGTTACCCGTGCCACGGAATTCCGCGTCGCCGTTCATCTCACCCAGCGTTTTCTGCATCAGTTCCACATCCGGCATCAGTTGCTTGAGTTTCAGCCGCCGGGCCTGAATATCCGCCACGCCGCGCATCGGTTTTTTATCGCCTTCAAGGTGAATATTGGAGGAGATAGTGCCGCCCGCGAGGCCGAATTTCAGCGGTTGCAGACGCAAATCGGCGTTTTTCAGTGTCAGGTGAGTAGAGAGATCGCTAATCGGCAGGCTGCTGCCGTGCTCAATCCGGCGGCCTTTAAAGCGCACGTCGGCGTCCATCACGTCCCATTTATCGGTTTCAAAGCGGTCATACGGCAGCACTTTATCCGCAGGCTGGACGTTTTTCTCGCCCTTGCTCTGTTCCGCTTTTTTCGATTTCTCCGCGCCTTTACCGGAATCGACGCCAATCAGCGGCCCCAAATCCGCCAGACGCAACTGGCGGGATTCCAGATCGCCTTCCAGTTTCGGACGCGGCTTGCCGGTGGTGTAGGTCAGGGAGCCGTGAATATCGCTGTCGCCGATGCGGCCATTGAAATTGCGATAATTAAAGACGGAGGACTTTTCGGTATCGATTTTTGCCACCAGCCGACCGTCCGTTGAAAACGGCGGCGTATCCGGCAGCAGTACGCCGGTTAAATCGTACAGCTCACCGAGCGAATCGCCGGAGAATTTAAGTCGCAGGTCGACGCCGCCCATTTTCATCGGATCGTTAACCGTGCCGTCAAAAGCCACGCGCGTATTGCCGGAACGGAAATCTGCCTGCACCGGGAAAGGCGTGCCTTCACTGCGCAGGGCCAGCATCCCGCCGATTTTACCGGTTCCGGTCAGCGGCTGACCGTTGTAACGCCCTTTCGCCTTCAGACCAAAAACGTAATCGCCGACTTTCTGTTTGTCATCTTTCCCTTTACTGCCGGTCACTTCACTAAACGGGAGCGGTTTGCCTAAGGGATCGACGAGGATCTCAATGTCGGCACGGCTGACTTTATCGTCAATCGCCACGCGACCACGGTCGAAGAGAATATTATCGAGGCGGAATGACCATGCGGAAGGCTGGGCATTTTTGTCTTTGTCGTTATCGGAAGCGAGGTTAAACGTCCAGTTGTCGTTCTTCTCGGACAGGCGGATCAGCCGCGCATCCGGCTGCACAAATTTAATCCACGGCAGATAGACCGTTTTGCTCAGCAATGCCAGCGGCGCGAGAGTGGCTTCCACGCGCGGCAGATGGACCATCGTGACTTCCGGGATTTCCGGCGGGTTGCCCAGCACGATATCTTCTGCGTGAACGTGCGGCCACGGCACCCAGCTACGCCAGCCGGTTTCCTGCTTTTGCCGCTCCCACACCACACCCAGATCGCCACGAATGGCAAATTTACGATTCAGCTCCGTTGAGACTTTTTCGTTGATTGTCGGCTTCAGCCGGTTCCAGTCAAAGGTGGCGATAATGATGATTGCCACAACAATCAGCAACACCAGGGTCCCTAAGATAATGGCAAGTATTTTACTTGTTTTAGACATGCCTCACTCCGCTTTCTGATTACCTTACCTGTCCTAAAGATAGTTGAGGCTGACAGAAAAGGGAGCGGCAGTTTCCTTATTATCGCGAGCAAATACAGGCCATCAGGCAAGACATGCCGGAGAAAGCTGCATCACGACGCCGTCGAGCGTCGCCATAGGAACCGGCCGGGAAAGGAAATATCCCTGCGCGGCAAACGCCGGTGATTGCTGCACATCCTGCCATTCTTCCAGCGTCTCTACGCCTTCGACAATCACCCCCTGGCAGTAGCGGTTCATTAACTGCAATAGCAGGGTGAACAAATTGCGTCCTTCCGGCGTTTTTCGCAGCATGATAAACAGATCGCGCGCCACTTTGATGTAGTCATAACGCACTTCGCTAAGCGCCGAGAAGTTCGCCATGCCGGTGCCGAAGTCATCCAGCCATAGCGGGCCAAATTCGCAGAACGACGCGAAGGAGGAATCCACCGGCAGGCGGATATGCTCCACCAGTTCCAGCCGCAGCCAGCGCAGGCTGTCGATGGTCGCCATCAGCGCTTTGTCCTGGCGCATGGCAAGCAGCGTCGGGCCATCGACGTTAACCGAGGCCAGCACCTGATTGCGCTCGAAAAACTCGCGCTTCTGCTCCAGCGTCGCCAGTTGCTCTTTCACCACATCAATACGCTGGCGCACCGCGACTTCCGCAAAATAGCGATCCGGCGGGATCCGCTGTTCCGGCTTATCGGGATGGGTGACCACCGTCAGCAGTTCGATGGCCATCAGACGACCATCCGTCCTGTAGATCGGCTGATAGGTATATGCGAGCTGACATTGCAGCCAGTAGCGCCGCTCTTGCAGACTTTCAATCTCTGCCTCAGGAGTGTGTAGCCGCTGGATAACCTGCTTTAACTTCATCTCAGATGTCCTGTTGCAAAGGGGATGATCGGTCGGAACTCGTCACAGAGTTATCGGCGCAGGCAGTGAGAACTTTATGTTCAGCGGCAGGCAAATTACAAAACAGCGCGGCAGAATGTGTCGATAATACGCGCCAGCTCAAAAAAATTATGGAACGTTGTTTTAATATGGTTGACCGAAAAAACTCCACAGAGCAGACTAGGCTCATTTCCCGGTTCCTGTCAGGTTAATACTATGTCCAAGAAAATTGCCGTCATTGGCGAATGCATGATTGAAATGTCAGAGAAAGGTGCAGAAGTGAAGCGCGGCTTCGGCGGCGATACGCTTAACACCTCTGTCTATATTGCGCGTCAGGTGCCTGCCGACGCGCTAAGCGTGGAATACGTTACTGCGCTGGGCACGGATAACTTCAGCCAGCAGATGCTGGACGCCTGGCAGAGCGAGCATGTGGGCACCGCGCTGATCCAGCGTCTGGAAAACCGTTTGCCGGGTCTGTACTACATCGAAACCGACGATACCGGCGAGCGCACTTTCTGGTACTGGCGTAACGAAGCCGCCGCCAAATTCTGGCTGGAAAGCGCGGAGTCTGCGGCGATCTGCGAAAAACTGGCGACCTTTGATTATCTTTATCTGAGTGGCATTAGCCTGGCGATCCTCAGCCCGTCGAGCCGCGAAAAACTGTTCTCCCTGCTGCGCGAGTGTCGGGCTAACGGCGGGCAGGTGATTTTCGACAACAACTACCGTCCGCGCCTGTGGGCCAGCAAAGAAGAGACGCAGCAGGTTTATCAGCAGATGCTGGAAAGCACCGATATCGCGTTCCTGACGCTGGATGATGAAGACGCGCTGTGGGGCGAAAGACCGGTCGATGAGGTAATTGCCCGTACCCAGGCGGCTGGCGTGAAAGAAGTGGTGATTAAACGCGGCGCGGACTCCTGCCTGGTGGCAGTCGCGAACGCGGCGGTGATTGACGTTCCGGCGGTGAAACTGCCGAAAGAGAAGGTCGTTGATACCACGGCGGCGGGCGATTCCTTCAGCGCGGGCTATCTGGCCGTCCGCCTGACCGGTGGTGACGCGGCTGAAGCGGCTAAACGCGGGCATCTGACCGCCAGCACGGTGATTCAGTATCGCGGGGCGATTATTCCGCGTGAGGCAATGCCGGGATAAGGGGTTCGTACGCTCCCCCTCTCCCTAACCCTCTCCCTCAAGGGAGAGGGAACTGTCCGGCGTCGTTGTTGAGTCCGTCACCGGTTTTCCCCCTCTCCCTGCGGGAGAGGGCCGGGGTGAGGGGATTCCGGGGCTCGCACGCTCCCCCTCTCCCTAACCCTCTCCCTCAGGGGAGAGGGAACAGTCTGGCGTCGTCGTTGAATCCGTCACCGGTTTTCTCCCTCTCCCTGCGGGAGAGGGCCGGGGTGAGGGCATTCCGGGGCTCGTACGCTCCCCCTCTCCCTAACCCTCTCCCTCAGGGGAGAGGGAACAGTCCGGCGTCATTGCTGAGTCCGTCACCGGTTTTCTCCCTCTCCCTGCGGGAGAGGGTCGGGGTGAGGGGATTCCGGGGCTCGTACGCTCCCCCTCTCCCTAACCCTCAGGGGAGAGGGAACAGTCCGGCGTCATTGCTGAGTCCGTCACCGGTTTTCTCCCTCTCCCTGCGGGAGAGGGTCGGGGTGAGGGGATTCCGGGGCTCGTACGCTCCCCCTCTCCCTAACCCTCAGGGGAGAGGGAACAGTCCGGCGTCATTGCTGAGTCCGTCACCGGTTTTCCCCCTCTCCCCCGCCGGAATAATACCCTTCGAGGACGGGGGTTAACCCTTACTGCACAGGCGGAATATCCGTCACTTCCTGGCGCACGTCTTCCTGCGCGGGAGTCGCCGCAGGCTCGGCAGGCGTCATGATTTCATCCCAGCTCGCCTGGAGTTCCTTCATATCATACTCCGGCTCGCCTTTCGGCTGGAGCAGAATCAACGACATATCCTGAGAGAGCTGCTGGCGAAGATCCTGGTTCAGGCTCTCCAGCGTCAGGTCGTTAAGGAAATCCTGACGCAGCTTCTGGTACTGCTCCGGCGCGATATCCACCACCTGATTTTGCAGCGCGCGCATTCGCTGGCTAATCAAAATATCGGTATCGGTGCGGGCGTAGGTGGCAAACAGCTTTTGCAGCTCCAGCTTCTTCTGCGCTACCAGCGCGTTGAACTCTTCCTCCGTCAGCCCCTTCTCACGCAGCGCCGCCAGTTCACGGGCGACCGTCACCAGATTGGTGTTGAGCTTTTCATTCGGCGAATCAATGTTAATGCCGCACTGGGCGCGCAGATACAGCACCCGGCAGTCGAAGCCCATGCTGATATCTTTGGCGTTACTTTTGCTCAGATTCTGCTGAACGTGCCAGTAGAGCGCCTCACGCGCCAGATCCGCGCGCCAGTAGCGCAGCAGCGCGCCGGATTCGCGGATCGGTAGCCAGGCGTTGTCCCACATAATCGACAGGCGATCCTGTTTTACGGTATCAGTCATAATGCTGACCGACTCCAGCGGCAGCGGGGAGAGCGTCGGCATCGGCGCGGGCGTTTCGCGTTTACCCTTCAGTTCGCCAAACGCTTTGTTGATTTGTTCGGAAACGCTGCGGCTGTCTACGTTGCCCACCACAATCAGTTTCATGGCATCCGGGGTGTACCATTTCTGGTAGAAGGCTTTAACTTGCTCCACATCCACCGGCTTTTTCAGCGGATCGGCCGGATCGTGCCCCAGCATGGTCGATCCTTTCAGACGATAACGCCACCAGCCTTCTTTGGTATCCATCGGCCAGGTCGCGACCAGCCGTTCGGTGGGCGACGGTGGGTTAATGGTCGCAGAAGTAATGCTGAGTCTGCCTGAACTGTCCGCCAGCCACGTCAGCGCCTCTTTCAGCAGGTCATTGCGGTTATTCGGCAGGCTCAGATTAAACAACGTGTGGTCGTAAGAGACGATGGCGGGCGGCAAAGGTCGATTAGGGTCGATGCCCTGCTGCCAGAGAGATTGCGCCTGGGTCGGCGGCAGGCTGCCGCTCTGGGAGAGCGCAATCCGGGGAATAAAATGGCTGAAGCCAATTTGCTGCGTGTTTTCAGTGAGCGAACCGGTGTTTATCAGCAGACGAATTTCGATGCGGTCGCTGGGGCGCTGTGGGGTGGATAAAACCTGCCACTGGAAACCATTCGCCAGCGTCCCCTGTTGCCAGGCCGGGTCGGGCTGGAGCGCTTCTGCCTGCACATAACCAGCCGTTGCAATAAACAGCAAACCACCGGCTAAGAGTCGAATTTTTGTGCCCTGCATGTGAACCCCTGATCAACGTTCCTGGTAATTAAAGACAAGACCATCCTGCAATGAGGATTATTTTGAGTATGGAAAAGCCATTTGTAAGACCACGCAAAGCGGAAAATGTCGCGTAGCCCGTGAAAAATATCTGCAAAATCATTCGGGCCGCGTCGCGATGGCAGAGCCAGCAAACGCGAGCCAGCTCCAATTATGCTCAGGAGGCCGTGGTCCATCAAGGGACTACGGCCATAAGGGGAGGAATTAAGAGGATATTTCGTGCGTTTTGCCGTCTGGCGCACGGTTATTGAGGGTATCGGTAAGCTGTTTCTGGTCGAGTTCTTTCACCCATTTCGCCACCACGATGGTTGCCACACCGTTGCCAATCAGGTTGGTCAGGGCGCGAGCTTCCGACATAAAGCGGTCAATGCCCAGAATCAGCGCCAGCCCGGCGACCGGTAAATGTCCCACCGCTGAGATAGTCGCCGCCAGCACGATAAACCCGCTGCCCGTCACCCCGGCCGCCCCTTTCGAGGACAGCAGCAGCACCACCAGCAGCGTGATTTGATGGAAAATATCCATATGACTGTTGGTCGCCTGGGCGATGAACACGGCGGCCATGGTCAGGTAGATTGAAGTGCCGTCCAGGTTAAAGGAATAGCCGGTCGGGATCACCAGCCCGACAACCGATTTCCGGCAGCCCAGTTTTTCCATCTTATCTAACATGCGCGGCAGCGCCGATTCAGAGGAAGACGTTCCCAGCACGATCAGCAGTTCTTCACGAATGTAGCGGATAAATTTAAAGATGTTAAACCCGGTAGCGCGGGCGATGGAACCGAGAACCAGCACCACAAACAGGATACAGGTGGCGTAGAAGCAGATAATAAGCTGTCCAAGCTGCACCAGCGTTCCGACGCCATATTTACCGATGGTAAAGGCCATCGCCCCGAACGCACCGATGGGCGCGAGGCGCATGATCATGTTGATGATGCCGAAAATGACCTGTGAGAAACTTTCAATCACGTTGAAAATCAGCTGGCCCTTGCTGCCCAGACGATGCAGGGCAAAGCCAAACAGTACCGCAAACATCAGCACCTGGAGGATGTTACCGCTGGCAAATGCGCCAATCACGCTTCCCGGAATGATGTCCATCAGGAAGGCGACAATGCCCTGGTCTTTCGCCTGCTCCGCATACACCGCGACGGCTTTGGCATCCAGCGTCGCCGGATCGACGTTCATTCCCGCCCCCGGCTGCACCACGTTAACAATAATCAAACCGATAATCAGCGCGATGGTGCTGACGATCTCAAAGTACAGCAGCGCCACCGCGCCGGTACGCCCGACCGCCTTCATGCTTTCCATGCCCGCAATGCCTGTGACCACGGTACAGAAAATGACCGGCGCGATAATCATTTTAATCAGCTTAACGAAAGCATCGCCAAGCGGTTTCATTTGCGCACCCAGCTCCGGGTAGAAATGACCCAGCAGGATCCCGATGGCGATGGCGCTCAGAACCTGAAAATAGAGGCTTTTAAACAAAGAGGTTTTCATAGGATGTCCTTAAGATAAAACCACAGGCATTGTAGGGTTGGTTCCACCTGCGGTTTTAAAATAACACCCAAGAAACATTCCAGAAATGAACGCGGTTCAATTTTGAAACATTTTTGTTAAGAACTTTGAGCTGGCTCGCACAAGCGCAACAAATTTACTCATTTTCCTTAACGTGAAGCGCGCTGAACCAGGTCTCTTCAAATTCCTGCGGCGGCAGCGCGCAGGCGAATAAGAAACCCTGTACGAAATCGACGCCAGCCTCTTTCAGCCAGTCATACTGCGCTTGCTCTTCGACGCCTTCCGCCACAATGCGCAGATTAAGGCTGCGCGCCATCTGCACAATCGCCGACACCATGCTGACGTCCTCCGGGATGCCATCAACGAAGGTTTTGTCGATTTTCAGCATATCAACCGGCAGCGATTTCATATGCTGAAGCTGGCGCAGCCCGGCGTAACCCATGCCGAAATCATCCAGCGCGATGCGCACGCCAGCATTGCGCAGCGGGCGCAGAATGGCGATCGCCGCCTGCGGATCGTCAATGCGGCGGCTTTCGGTAACTTCGAGGATCAGCGTGCCCGGCTCGATACGATAGCGGCTCAGTAGCTCAAGCATATCCGGCACCATATTGTGATGCATCAGTTGCAGCGCGGAGATATTGACCGATAACGGCAGCCGCAGCCCTTTTTTACGCCAGGCGGCGAGCTGGCGGCAGGACTCTTCCAGCACCCAGTAGCCGACCGTGACCATCAGGCCACAGGATTCGATGCTGTCGATAAGCCCGCCAGGAAGTTCCCAGTGACCGTCCGGCTGGCGCTGGCGCAGCAGCACTTCAGCGCTGTAAACCTCGCCGTTGCGGGTGTCAATTTGCGGCTGAAGCCAGATGGCAAACTGTTGATTATCCAGCGCGTTCAGGATATCGCTCTCTTCGGTGAGCCGCTGCTGCGCCTTTTCCATTTGTTCCGGGTCGAAAAACTCAATCTGGTTTTTGCCTTTCCGCCGCGCGGTAAAAGCGGCGGAGAAGGCGCGGCGGTAGAGCTGCTCGGCAGAGAGATCGCGATCGAACATCGCGATGCCGATGCTGGCGCTGGGGCGAAGTTGGATCCCCTGCACCGGCAGCCGCTCATTAAAGGAAGTAAGCACTTGCTGACCTAGCGTAATAGCGTGCCACGGCTCTTTCACGCCGTGGGCGATAATAGCGAAATCGTAAGCGCTGACCTGGGTCAGTACCATTTTCGGCGACAGCACCGATTTCAGCCGCTCCACCAGCGTCAGCAGCAGCATTTCGCGCTGGGTTTCCTGAAGAACGCCCGCCGTCTCCTGAAGCGTTTCACAGGCGATCACCATCAGGGCCGAGCCATTATTGCGCTCGATATTTTGATCGAGAAGCGCCAGCAGAAAACTTTTATTCGGCAGGCCGGAAACCGGGAAACAGGTCGAGTGGTTATTTAACTCTTCGTAATGGCGTAGCAGCGCGAGCTGGTTACGGTTATAGCTGCGTGCCAGCATCCCGATCTCATCGTCGTGGTGCAGGCGCGGCAGGCTGAGCTGATGTCCCGGCGTTTCCTGGAGCGAAATTTCATTAAGTTCCCGTGCCATCTGGCGCAGCGGGCGGACGATCAGACGGCTACAGCCCCAGGTGATGGCGACTGTCATCACCAGCACCAGAAGTAAGTAAGCAGTCACTAACGTCGAGATAGCGCTCATGACGAATTTATACATGCGCCATGAATCGGCCTGTAATACCAGATACGCCAGCGGCTGGGGATTGGCGGGGCGTTCCAGGGAATAAATAGGTAAAGAGATTTGTACCGGCAGTTCAAATATACGGGTGATAGTGACCGGCACCGGGCGCTCATTGATAAAGCTCATTCGCAGCGCCTGGAACTGGTTGGGCAGCACCACATCCGCGCGGCTGACGATGCCAGCGGGTTGGATGCGGCGCAGAATAGTTTCCGCCTCCGGGATATCGCCTTTCAGGATGGTTGACGACAGCGGCTCACGAACGGAGCGGGCAATACTTTCCAGCTGGGACGCGGTGTCATAGCGGCTCTGCTGCACGAAGTGAAAGAGTAAAATAAAGCAAAAAATAAACAGAAAAAACATGGCCACGATCGAAATCATCGCCATTTGTTTAATCGTAAGAGAACGGCTGACGCGCAAAATGACTCTCCACTTGTACTTATTCAAAAGCATCAGGTCAGCAGATCGTCTGACCGGGGGCGATTATACCCGATACTATACCTAAATAATTCAGCTTGCAGAAAGGCGGCAAAAGAGAACGTCCGGGAACTTACCTGCGTAAGAAACGGCAATGCACGCGCGCAGCCTGCATGGGTATACCTGAAATATCATGGATATATGACAATATGAGAGAGAAAGAATGTAGCGATCCGTATTTACTGACGAGGTATTAATCAGCAAATACGGAAAAAACAACGGTTTTACGACGGGCTTAATTCCCTTTTGCCGCTAACCAGACCAGCATTTTCAGACTTGCCGCGTAATAATCATCCTGGGCGGTGATTTGCGGCTCTGCGATGCTCTCTCCCATCGTCAGGTCGCGCACGGCCAGTAACCCTGCGTTCATGTTATACGGCGCGCGCTCGCCGTTGACCACGTTAATCCACGCTGGCGTTTGCTGGCGCGGGAACTGCTTCCACCACTGTCTCCAGGGCTGTAACAGCGGGCTTTGCGGGTTTTGCCAGTAAATGTAGAGCGGGATACGGATCGCATCGTAGCTCACGCGCGGCGGCCATTCTTGCGCCGGGCTGAGGCTCCCGTCTGCCGCCAGCGCCACCCAGTCGGTAGGCAGTTGCGCTTCGCCCCACGCCATCTTGCCGGTTAAGGTCTGCGCGTCGCGCAGTAATTCCTGCCAGACTTTCAGATAGCTGCGTTTGGCAAAATCCTGCCACGCCGGGAAAATAAAATAGGACGGATTAAGATTAATCCTAGTATTAAAATTGAAACCGTTTTGCCCCGGCAGCATGACCTTATAACCGGCGTAGTCAATCACCGTATACTTCACCAGCGCCTGGGTAATGGCATCCGACGCCGTGCCGTAATTATTGTCCTGCCATTTTTGCTGCGCTTTTAATAGCGCCCACGCAATTAATGCATCGCCGTCGGTCGCATCGTTGGTATCCGCAATCGGATTCGGCGCAACCGGGTTATAGCGCCAGTAAAACAGCCCGGTTTCTTTATTTTTTAAATGGCTGTTAGTCCACTGCCATAATTTATCAAAGGTGGGCTTGTCGTTACTGGCAACCGCCATCAGCATCGCATAGCCCTGTCCTTCGGTGTGTGAGACGTTACCGTTGCCGGTATCCACAATCCGCCCGTCGGGCATCAGAAAACGCGCTTTATAGGCCGCCCAGGCCGTATCCGCCTGAGCAAGGGAGGTAAACAGCAGCGCGGTCATAGCAATCATGGCTGTAATCAGACGCAAAATGATATTTCACTTATTGGTTACGGGTTAAAGTAGCGGAATTGCACGTCGTCGATGGCGAAAAGCTGCTCCCGCTGAAACAGCAGGTGCTCCTCACCGCCCTGACCCTGAAGCCAGCGGGCGTACAACCCTTCAAGTATTGCACAAAATGCATTACACCAGCGCACTTGTTGGTCTTCTTCACGGCTCACTGGCAGCGCCTGATGACGCACCACCAGCCCCATTTCACCGACGCTGACTTCGGCCACGCCCCAGTTAAATCGCGCCAGCAGATGATTGATATTGTTCTCCAGATCGCCCAACGTTTCTGCCGCCGGGAGCGGGAAGATATCGGCCAGCGTTTCGCCCATCTGGCGCAGAAACGGCTGACTGTCCCGCTCGCCCGCGTTACGGATCATACCGTCGACCATAATCGTCAGCAGATCGAACCAGCCTGGCGGCGTTTGCTGATGCTGAAAATAAGCTTTTAGCGCTAAATTAGTGTTGTCGGTCGTCATTCGTTGTTCCCCAACATGTAGCGGAACCATAGCCCGGCCGTACTTTCGTTATAATCACCAAAGGTGTCATAGCCGACCTGTCCGCCAATGCTCATCTGCTTGTTCACTTTATAATCCGCCCCGGCTCGTACCGTATAGCCGATGCCGTTTTCGGACGTCGCTTTATAGCGTGCTTCTTTGGCGAAGCCGTTCGCCACCGCCGTTTCCAGTTGCTGCTGCCAGCCGGATTCCGTCGGGAAATAGTCACTGCTGTCCTGGGTATAGGATTGATAACCTACCGAGCCGCCAACGCGCATGGTCCAGCTATCAAACTTCTGCGTCAGATCCACTGGCAGCGAGACGCTGACGTAGTTTTGCGGGCTGAAATAGCCCCCCTGACCGTAGGTAAACTGGCTCAGGTTTTTCGAGTAGTCCATAAAACTCATGCTCAGTCCGGTCTGGAGCGAGCTGTAATCATCATGGAACGGGCGCAGGTAAACGCCCGCGTTGGCGTTGACGCTGGTGTTGCTGGCGACGTTTTCTCCCAGATAGCTGTAGCCACCGCCGCCCACGTAGAAACCGGCGTCGCCGTCGTCATAGCTTAGCTGGAGGGTGCCGCCGTTTTTGGTCACCCGTCCCCAGCGTTTGCCGGAATATTGATCTTCAATGCCGACATACGACAGCAGGCTGTCGGTCAGCGCGCGGCGCTCCCCGGTGAGGATCAGCGTGAGATAGTTGGTCAGTTTTGGTGACCACTTCACGCCGCCGACGAGAGTGCTCAAATCCTGTCCCAGCGGCGTACTGCCGATATCCAGCCGGTACTGCTCGCCGCTTAAGGCCATGCTCAGCTCAACGCCGTTGGCTTTCTGCGAATCCGTCGAAACGTCGCCCGCCTCGTTGACGTCAGGCTTGCGGCTGGAGGCCGCCAGATAGCTCGCCACCTGACCGGAGTCGTAGTTGCCGAGCCGCGCCAGATTTTCCATCCCGCTGGTGGTGGTCGGGTTCAGCGTAGCCGCGTCGATAGTACCCAGCGTGCTCAGCGCCTGCGCGCCGGGATTGCTGGCGAAATAGGCGGTGCGCTCAGCGCTGGTCATTGCGGCGATCGCCTGCTGCTCGCTGGCAGCGGTGGCGGCAATATTCGTGACCGCATTCGCCAGCGGATTCGAGCCGTAGCGCCGCCACGCATCGCCGGACGCGCTGCCCGCGTTGAGCGTGACCGGCGTCGCGGTAAATTCAAAGCGCGATTCGCCGAACGGCGAAGAGGACCAGGTGAGCGGGGCTTTCGCCTCGGTCAGCTTGCTGGTGCCGGACTCCCCGTCGCGGCTGCGCACTTCCACGCCGCCCTGTAGCCAGGTGCCGGTTTTTTCTTCCAGTTGCTCCATCATGGTATCGATTTGCCGCAGGGTACGGCTCTGCGCCGTTTCGATCGGCAGATCGGTCCGCTGATTGCCAGGCATTGCCATATCCGCATCGCTGGTCGCCACCGTCCCCACCTGCCACGGCAGCGTGCGCCCGTAGGTTGAGGCGGTACGCGCCTGCGGCTGAAGCCGGGAGGTGCCGACGAACGGATTGTCCGCTGCCAGCAGCCCGCCAACGTTCGGCGTGGCGGAACTGTTGCTGGTCTGGAGTCCCAGCACGCGACCGCGCGCGCTGCGCAAATACGTCAGCGCGCGCTGGTGATTCCCCTGCGCCTCTTCTACCCGTGACAGCAGGATCAGGCGATCCGGCGTGTTGTCATTGCGTAAGCCGCGCGCCAGTTGTTCCGCCCGCTCGTTGTTGCCTTCGGAGAGCGCGACGTCAATGGCACCCGCACGCGCCGCCTGATCGGGTGTATCGCGGGTGATCAGATAATCGTAAACCACCCCCGCCTCTTTGTTCATTTTGCCGCTCTGATACAGCCGCGCCATCGCGAACATCAGATCGGTATTCTGCGGATCCTGTTGCAGCGCGCGGATCAGTTTGTCATACGCGCCTGCGTAATTGCCCTGCTCGCGCAGCCGGTCCGCCTCGTTGACCACGTAGCCATTTTGCAGGCTGGCAAGCTGGGTCGGCGTGCTCTGCGCCTGAATGGCCGGGTTCGCCAGCAGCGCCTGCGCCTCGTTGCTCAGCCCGGCCTGGTTCAGCACCGTGATCTGATCGGCGTAATCCCCCGCGCCGCCATGCACGCCGGAACTGATATTGTTACGTACCAGCGCCACGGCGGTGGTGAGATCGCCGCTCTGCGCCAGCAGGCGCGCCAGCTTGCCGACGTCAGCCGGATCTTTCGGCGGCTGCGAAGACAGCGCCTTCAGGGTATTGGTCGCCGCCACGGAATTACCCTGCGCCAGGTAATTCTGCGCCGTGGCGATCTGCATGTTGTAATTGACCCGCTGACGCAAATCGCGCATCTGCGAATTCTGGCTGGACGCCGGAATGCGCGAGAGCAGCGTTTGCGCCTGTTGCCACGCACCGTTTTCGCTGGAGAACAGCGCAGCCGCGTACAGCGCGTTAGCACTGGCCCCGGTCCGAAACGCCGGTGCCATTACCGCAGCAGCTTCATTTTCTCCACCTGATTTTTGCAGCAGCCGGGCCAGATCCAGCCGCAGCCAGACGTCATCCGGGTAGCGCGTCACGCCCTGACGCAGCGTGGTAATGGCCTGCTGGACGTTACCGCTGGCGGCCTGCTGCTGCGCCTGACGACGGATGGTATCGCCCGGCACGCCGGTGACTGTACGCGGCTGAAGCCGGGACTGAAGATTTTGCGGCAGCGTGCGCAGCACCGTTTGCGCTTCCGCCGTTTTGTTCTGATCGCGCAGGACATAGTAGAGGTTTTCCCGCGCCGCCGCGTTCTGCGGCTGCTCGTTCAGCACCGCGCGCAGGGTTTGTTCCGCCTGGACATAATCTTTGTTCTGGCGCAGGACGTCGGCGCGGAACAGCTTGCCCGCTGCGCCGCGCTCGCCGCTTTGCTGGGCCAGCGGTGCGGAAAGCGCCAGCGCCTGGCTGATATTGCCCTGCTTATACGCCTGCTGCGCCTGGGCCAGCCGTCCGTAAAATTCGGCGTCTTCCGCCTGATTTTTACGCTCTCCCGCCGCGTCCCCGCCCTGGCTGGCGGCGCGATTCAGGTATTGCGCCGCTGCCTGATAATCGCCGCTACGCTGGGCGATGTAGCCCATTCCGGCAAGCGCATCCGCGTCCGCCGGGTTGGTTTGCAGTACCTGCTCAAATTCCTGTTTTGCGGAAGCGGTGTCGCCGCTGTTCAGCGCGGTATAGCCCTCGCCTTTCGCAATTCCGCCGATGCGTTCGCGGTAGTATTTCTGGACGTCGGTATCCTGCGGGTGGCGCTGCAACCAGCTATCGTAGTAACGCTGATCGCCCTGCTGCACGCCCAGCCACAGCAGCGACTGACGTAGACCGCTGTCGGCTTCTTTGTTGCCGCTGGCGAGCGGCTCCAGCATATCCATCCCTTCTCGGCGGGTTTCTTCCCGCCAGGTCAGTGCCTTGCCGAGCGCCACGCGCACCGAGTTATCCTGCGGATGCTGCGCCACGTAGCTGCGCAGGTCGCTAATCGCCTGCGGATAAAGCGACTTATCGCTCGCCATCGTCAGATAGTATTCAGCGGCAATGCCCTGCGGCGGCGCATCGCCTTTAAACAGACTTTTCCACGTCGCCAGCGCGGCAGGAATATTGCCGCTGCGCGCCTGCTGACGGGCGAGGTTAAGCTGCCCCTGCGGTACAGTGGAGAGCTGACGGGCATTCGCCAGGTCTTCCAGCCCGGCATCGTCAGGCGATACCTTTGCCAGCCGCTCGCGCCACTGCGCTGACGCCTGGGTATCGCCACGTTGCTGTGTCCACAGCGCCATCAGGTACAGCGCCTGGGTGTTATTGGCATCCACCATCAGCACTTTTTTCAGCGACTCCATCGCCAGCTCGTCGTGCGACTTTTCATGCCAGTATTTGGCCTGCTCGAACAGCGCGTTCAGCGCCGCATCGTTAGTCGCGGCTTGCGCATTGCCCAGCGCGCCCAGGGTCAGCGCGCCGGTCAGGCACAGCGTGGTAAAACGGCGGCCCGGATCATTCTTTTTCATTTTGGTCACCCTTTTCATCTACGCTCCCTGAATAAAGGCGCTTACGGGCGTGACGGCGGAACATGGCGGTCAGCGCGAGACCCAGAATCGACGCGGCAATCAGCCCGACGATTGCCAGCAGGGCTGAATACTGATTCGCATACCAGATCGCCATCATGTAGCCCGGCATTTGTCCGCTTGGGAACTGGCTGCTAACCCGAAAGCTGCGCACGCCGTTTTCATCGGTGATGATCGAGGTGTCGCCGCGAATACCGGCGTTAATGCGTGAAGACGAGAGGTCGTCATGCAGATGCGCCAGCTGATCGTCATTGCTGCCCACGGCGGCCACTACCAGCCGCTCCTGGTTCCACGGCGAGCGATAGCTGATAAAGCCGCGCCATGCGTCGTTGGAGGAGAAATACCGGTCGGCGTCGATGTTATCGGTTGACCAGTCGCCCAGCAGCCAGTGCTGCACTTTCTGCCACAGGGTCGGTGCCCGCACGCCGAGCGTATTGTCGCCCACGATATAAGGCGACTGGGTCAGCAGCCCCTGAATAAAGGCTTTTTGATCGAGGCCACCGACGGCCAGCACATCGCGCTGACGCAGATACTCCAGATTCGTCCCACCAGCGGGAACGCCCAGCACCACGCGGTTATTTGCCAGCGCCATCCCGGTCGCGTTGCCGGAGCGGGCCGCCAGGTTAAGCAGCGTCGCGACCTGAGTCTCCGACGGCGTTTCCGGCAGCAGCATCACCGTCTGCGAATAATCCGCCAGCCGGGTGAACGGGAAGGACGCGCCCACAAAGTAAGAGAGGTTTGGCAGCATTGAGAAATGTTGGGTGTGAGTGAGATCGATCCACGAATCCTCATTCAGTCGGCTCTTAATATTGTTATTCAACAGGACGTTACAGGGCGCGGTATCTTTCGGCACCACGTTAAAATAGAGCGAAAGCTGGTTGTCGCCGTAAATCAGATACGGCTCCAGCGGAATAGTGACTTTTTCCTGACGGGCATCGCCACCCGCTTTGCGCCACAGCGTTTCGAGAAAACCCTGCTTGTTCATCGGCAGGTTGCTCAGGAAAGTGTCGTTAAGGGTCACGCTCAGCCGCGATTTCTCTTCATCAATCCAGTTCTCGGAAGGGAAGCGATAGCCAATGTGCAGTGGGATGGTTTCACCGTCCCACAAATAGAGATCCGGCGCGGCGCGGAATGCGACCTGAAGCGGCGCGTGCCAGACACCGGAAACCGTGGTGCTCTGATCCTGACGGATCAGCTCTGTCAGTTTGATCGGGCGGGCGGTAGAAATCCAGCGCGGCGCATCGTAAGGCTTACTGGTCGGAATGACTTGCGCCTCAACGTCGGTACGCGCCGTCTGTCCGGGGAAATTACCTTTCGCCAGACGCCAGGCCGCCGCGCGCAGGGCGGTGTCGTCTTTACCCACCACCAGCAGCAGCTTATAGACCGGGTTTATCGGGTTATCCACGATTTGCAGCAGCGGCACGTCACTTTGCGGCAGCGTCAGCCCGCCGACGATTTCACCCGGATGACCAATAATAATGCCGTGTTTTTCCGGCAGGCGATTGCTCAGCGCGGTAAACGAGATGCCGCGATAGTCCGCCTGCATCCCCATCCAGGAGGAGATCAGCGCCGCTGCGCTGACGGTATCCGGGGTCAGTTTTTCCGGGAAACTGAACGCCAGATTCACCTCGGTCATCTGCTGGCTGTCAAAAAAGGGTTTCGGGAAATGGCTCAGATCGGAGCCAATATCCAGTTGCTGCCCTTCAAAATCAAAACGTGAGGTTGGCAGGATGGCCACGCGGAACTTATCGTTAAGATCGCGCAGGCACTGTTGAGCATCGCCATCGTTGATTCGAAAGCTCAGATTGTTGCTGGACACCATCAGCGCGGCAGGCACGTCCAGCTCAAAATGAGAAATATTATTTTCCGCCGCGCTCAGCGGCACGGTGCCCAGCGGCTGCCCGTTGAGCTGAAGTTGCAGCGTAGCGTTGCGCGCCGCCATTTCCGGGGAGACTTCCACATCCAGCGACAGTTGCGCGCTGGTAATAACCTTATCGCTCGCCAGGGTGAAGTTGGTCCCGCCCTGTAGCTGACCACCGCTTAACACGATCCCCTGCGCGCTGCCCATTTGCGCGAAGCTCAGGCTATTCTGCGCCGACGGGGTGAACACGGGCGCGGCGGTGGTGGTGACGGGCGGCATCGCAGGCGGCGTATCCGGCTGCGGCGCGGCGGTCGGCTCCGCTGCGCTGGTGTCAGATTGCGGCGCGGTAGCAGGCTGTGCTGCGCTGGCGTCCGGCTGCGTAGCAGGTGAAGGCGTCGTGGCCGCCGGAGCAGGCGTGACTGCGGTAGCGGACAGCGGAAAATCCAGCGGTGGAGTATCGTCAGCGTTAGCCGCCGGGTCCTCGGCGTGCAGGACGGGCGCAAGCAGCGCCCCTGTCAGCAGTGCCAGCGTCGTTAAGCGCTTCATACGCGACTATCCTCCTTTGCTACCGCTGCGGTCGCCCGGGTACGCCGACGGCTGCGGCGCGATTTCCATGTCAGCCAGAACAGCTCAAAGACGCAGCGCAGGATGGTCACGAATGAACGGAACGGGTTGTCCTGCTGTCTTGGCGGGTTGATCCACGCGTCGGCACGCGACAGCACCACGCGCACCAGTTCGCGGCGGCGGGAGAGCGGAATGTCTTCATCAAACATCACGCGAATAAAGTGCTCATCCATTGCCACCAGCTTCGCCGGGATCGCGATTGCCCCGGATTCCAGAATCAGCTCGACCTCTTCAATTTCATCATAGGTGTGACGGTCGTCAACGATGGCCATCCGGCAGCCGCCCATGGATAAATCCGCCGTCTGGCTACGGGTAACGAAGCCGCTGGCGTAGTGGATCAGCACCGGAATGGTGACGTCGATACGGATCGTTTTTCGCGTCTGCCGCGTCTCGCGGGCCACGGCAATCGCCGCCAGCAGGAAGATCAGGCTGTAAACGCCCCAGCCGATGTTCAGCGCGATAACGCTGGGATCGGCAGTGAAAAAGTCGTGAGCGAAGGCGCGGACGATCCCGGCAATCACCGCCGTCGCCAGCAGGAATGCCACCACCAGATGCGGCCTGACCACGCTGAAGTCAAAATAACCCACGTCGAGCAGGCCGCCTTTATCGGTGACGTTGAATTTGCCGCGTTTGGGGAAAATCATCGTCACCAGCGTTGGCAGGATCAGGTGGAATGCCAGCACGATGTCATAAATTTCGCCCCAGAAGCTGTAGCGATAGCGTCCGTTCATCCGCGAACCTACGTAAATCGCCAGAAACAGGTGCGGCAGCGCGTAGGAGAGGATCAGACTGGCGGACGAGTGAATAATATTCAGGTTGAACAGCAAATAAGCCAGCGGCGCGGTGACGAACACCACGCGCGGCAGGGCGAACTGGTAATAGAGCATCGCGCTCAGGTAGCACAGCCGCTGCTGGAAAGTCAACCCGCGCCCGAACAGCGGGTTATCCAGACGAAAAATCTGCGTCATACCGCGCGCCCAGCGGGTACGCTGGATGACGTGCAGAACCAGACGTTCCGTAGCCAGTCCTGCTGCCAGTGGAATATCAATAAAAGCCGATTTCCAGCCACGACGCTGCATTTTCAGCGCCGTATGCGCATCTTCCGTTACGGTTTCAACAGCAAAGCCGCCGATCTCTTCCAGCGCACTGCGGCGGATCACCGCACAGGAGCCGCAGAAGAAAGTGGCGTTCCAGTTGTCGTTACCCTGCTGGATCGGCCCGTAGAACAGCATCCCTTCGTTGGGAATATTACGGCCAACGGAGAGATTACGTTCAAAAGGATCGGGCGAGTAAAAGTAGTGCGGCGTCTGCACCAGCGCCAGCATCGGGTCTTTCAGGAAGCCGCCGACCGTCGCCTGAAGGAAAATACGCGTCGCGACATGGTCACAGTCAAATACGCAAATCAGTTCGCCCTGGGTGATTTTCATCGCGTGGTTGAGGTTGCCCGCCTTGGCGTGCGAGTGCTCTGCTCGGGTGATATAGCCCACGCCCACATCCTGGGCAAATACGGCAAACTCGCGGCGGCTGCCGTCATCCAGCAGATAAATTTTTATTTTATCTCGCGGATAATCAATGCATTGTGCCGCCAGCACGGTATCGCGCACCACTTCCAGCGGTTCGTTATAGGTCGGAATATAGACATCGACCGTCGGCCATAGCGACATATCATCCGGCAGCGGCACGATTTCGCGCTTTAACGGCCAGACGGTTTGCAGATAGTTCAGCAGCAGCATGACCCAGATATAAACTTCCGCGATGAATAATCCCATCCCCAGAATGGCTTCTATCTCGGAATTAAAATGCAGCGTTTGCGTCAGGCGAAAATACATATAGCGGGTGGACATCAGTAATGACATCACCACCATAATGACGGATATACTTCGCCGCTTGCTGAAGCCCATTAAAAAAAGAATACCAATGCTGAGTAAGCCAAAGATATATTGTTTCTGGCTGTCCATTGGCGTCACGATCACCAACACAGCGACGGGCGCTAATGCCAGCACCAGCATATAAAACAGGAACTTTTTCATATGTCGTCCTGAGAAAATTAAAGCCCGGATTTGCGTGGCGCGTTATGAACCGTGCCATCGCCAACGTTTATCCCTAATTTGGCAACGATTTTTCTGGCAATTATTTCAATATCAAATGCCGCCGCTGACGATGGACTAAAGTCGAAAACCGACTTTTGCGAGGCGTTGGCTTCGCAGACGCTTTCATCACGGTGGATCACGCCCAGTAGCTGATCCCCCAGTCGTTCTTCCAGAAAGGCCGTAACGTCACGGCTGATCTGCCTGCGGGTATCGCTCTGATTGATCACAAAAAAATGCCCGAGACGATGATTCAGCTCACCCCCGGTCAGGCGGTGATTTTCGATATGCGGCAGCAGCGACATGGAGGCGGTATCCGCCAGCAGGCTTATCAGATGCATATCGGCAAATGGCGTGATGGCCTTTAATGCTGCCGAGGGGCCGGGCGGAAAATCGGCGACGATCACCAGCCCCGGATAGTTCAACAGCGTACCCAGACCGCGCGCCAGAAAATGATCGTCGGTGGCGAGATTGTTTTCGAATATCAGCCGCTGCTCTTCGGTGACATCACCGTAAGGGAGGACAAAAATATTGCCGCCTGCGGTCAGCACATCCTGACCCCAGTCGTAGGACTCTGCGGATTTGGCAACGTAGCCGCGATCGTCGGACAGCGGAACGCCGAAATGCAGGCGCAGCGCGTTCTGCACATCGAAATCAATCGCCAGCACCTTGCTCCCGGAACGCGCCAGCGCATAGGTCAGGTTTGCCGCAAGAGTCGTTTTTCCCACGCCCCCTTTAGGTGAACACACACAGATCAACGGCATGAAGCAATCCTTTCTAACAGTGATTTGAGAGGCAACGTTTTCTCTTCATTCGTTTTCGCATCCGTTGCAGGCGGCTCAACCACTTTTGGCGCAAACAGACGGGAATAATTTACCGATTCCGGCGGTGGCGTGACCACGCGCGGACGAGCAACGGTGGCCTGCGGCTGTGGCTGTGGCACGACGGCAGGCGACGGTTCAGCGCTAGCGGCAGGCGGCGACGCAAACGTATCGGCGGCGGACACTACCGGCGATTTTTCAAGCGTCAATGGTGCTGGCGCAGCGGCCTGCGGCTGTGCAGGCCGTTGCGCCACGCTTTGCATCAGCGGCGAACGCTCATGCGGTGGCGGCGCTACCGGCGTGGGCAGGCTTTCAGGCGAACGAGGCTGGCTAAAAAGATTCGCTGCCACTGACTTCGGCACTGGCGATGAGACGTGTCCGCCCATCGCGAGGCCTGGCTCTTGCCGGGTCGGCGACAGCTGGTTAAGGATCGCCCAGTCTCCACGCTCGTCGGCGGACGATTGCGCAGAGAGATCCTTATAATTCACTAATTGCGAACGGGTTTTGTCCTTAAACCGCTGCAAATCATCATAATGATTCATCGCTAACACCATGACTTAAAAACATTAATTTTATCCTGCTTATCTTATGGCGAGTCCTTTCATCTACAGCATAGATTACTTTGCTGTTTTAGGAATACTTCGCAGGCTAAAAGCCTTACTAATAATATAATTAATTAGCGCAATCATTTTTAGATTTCAGCATCTTATCGGCTGCACTATTAACATAGTAGCCGGATTGCTGGCAAATTTCTCACTGAAAAACACGGGCTATGTCTAATAGCGATAGCGTAAGGTAAAATGATTTACGTAGCATCCTGCAAATTATCCCTTCTTCACCTTTCCCAATGCGGCACAAAGAAAAGCAAGGCTTATAAAATAAAGCCATTAAGTATTTACTTAGTCAGCTATTAATACTGGTCGCCAGCAAAAAGCACGGTCAGAGAGAGTAGAGACAAGTGAGAACGCTGTCTGTCTGGCAAACGGCTGGATTTGGGGGGCTGGCTCAGCCCTGATACCCCAGCAGCCGCAATCGGTGGCGATAGCAGCCCAGCAGCGGCAGCGCAAGTTAAATGCGTTTCGTTGACATCCTCCCCGCCCTTAAGGACGGGGCTTTACGGCGCACTGGGTAAAGCCCCGTTCATCCTGGATCAGTTCACCCGCCGCCTGACCATAGAGTAAAACTTTTACTCGTCGGTACATAGTTTGACTCCCAGCGCCTGGGCGACAGCAAATACGCTGCCGAATTTCACCTGCTCTGGATCTTTGAATAAGCGTTTTAGGGTGGAAGATGAAATCCCGGTTTGTAGCTCAAGAGTATAGAGGTCAAGCTTCAGCGCTTTGCGCCGCTCATTGAGCTGTTCGCCCAGATGACGCGGGCTGTCAACGGGATGCGCAGGCACTTTTTCCGTCAGGCTGGTGAAAAAGGCGATTTTTTTCTGCAATGCCGTTAAGCGCTCACTTACTAGCGCCAGTTCATCGGTGACTTCTCGCGAGGTTTCATAGCTCATAAATAAACCATATATTCAGATTTATGACCACAAAAGACCATAAATAAACCATAACTGTAAATTCAGTTCATTTATAGACTATTAAAGTCTTTATAAAGAGAAAATAGCTCAAAAATGACACTCTTTCAACAGGATGAGGTTTTAGATGGTGCGCAGGGCATAAGTACAATGCTGGGATATTCCCTCTCCAGGGGGAGAGGGAATATCGGATGAGGCTTTATTTGTCACCCGCAAAACAAGGGCGACGACGGGCTGTTCTCTCTCCTGAAGGAGAGATTTACGCTACCGGCTTTTCACCGTTGACGTCCTGGTCGACCGCAAAGCAGGCCACCAGTTGGCCGCCGTACTCTTTTAGCTGCGGCTGCAACTGGGTGCAGGGGCCAAAGCGGCGGCGGCAGCGGGCGTTGAACGCGCAGCCCGGCGGCGGGTTTAGCGGGCTGGGCAGCTCGCCAGTCAGCTTGATGCGCTCGCGACGGTCGTCCGGGTTCAGACGCGGGGTGGCGGAGAGCAGCGCCTGGGTGTAAGGGTGCAGCGGGTTGGAGAAGATCTGATCTTTGGTGCCTTTCTCCACGCAGCGACCGAGGTACATCACCATCACTTCATCGGCGATGTGTTCGACCACCGAAAGATCGTGGGAGATAAACACGTAAGACAGCCCTAAATCCTGCTGCAAATCCATCATCAGGTTCAGCACCTGCGCACGCACGGAGACGTCCAGCGCGGAGACCGGTTCGTCGGCGATCACCACGTCCGGGTCAAGCATCAGACCACGGGCAATGGCGATACGCTGACGCTGGCCGCCGGAAAACATGTGCGGATAGCGGTCATAGTGTTCCGTTTTCAGGCCCACTTTCGCCATCATCGCCAGCGCTTTTTCCCGCCGTTCCGCTTTGCTTAGTTCGGAATTAATCAGCAACGGCTCTTCCAGAATCTGCCCCACTTTTTTACGCGGGTTCAGCGATCCATACGGGTTCTGAAACACAATCTGGATTTTCTGCCGACGCAGTTTCTGGGCGTGGGGATCGTGTTTGAGCAGATCCTGCCCCTGGAAATAAAGCTCGCCGCCGGTCGGCGTTTCGATCATCGTCAGCAGACGTCCAAGCGTGGATTTACCACAGCCGGACTCTCCGACGACCGCCAGCGTTTTACCGCGCTCCAGGCTGAACGATACGCCGTCCAGCGCTTTTACCAGGCGTTCCGGGGCGAACAGCCCTTTCTTCACCGGGTAGTGTTTTTTCAGGTCGATAGCCTGCAACAGCGGCTGTTGCAGGGTGGCCTCTTGCGTACTCATCGTGTGGGCCTCCCGGCATCATCGAGTGGGTAGTGACATTTCGACTGGCGACCACCGTCAACGGTGTTCAGGCCAGGCTCTTCGGCGCGGCAGCGGTCAGTGGCATACGGGCAGCGCGGGTTCAGCAGACAGCCGGTTGGGCGGTCATATTTGCCCGGTACCACGCCCGGCAGCGAGGCCAGACGCGCTTTGTCCTGGGCGAATTCCGGCAGCGCACGCAGCAGCGCCTGGGTGTACGGATGGCGCGGCGCGCGGAAGATATCCGTCGACGCGCCGGTTTCCACCACCTGCCCTGCGTACATAACGATGATCTTATGTGCGGCCTCTGCAACCAGCGCGAGGTCATGGGTGATCAGGATCAGCGCCATGTTCTCTTTTTGCTGGAGCTCCAGCAGCAGTTCGATAATTTGCGCCTGAATCGTCACATCCAGCGCGGTGGTCGGTTCATCGGCAATCAGCAGTTTTGGCCGACAGGCAATCGCCATCGCAATCATCACGCGCTGGCTCATCCCGCCGGACAACTGATGCGGGTAGACGTCAAGGCGCGATGCCGGATCGGGAATGCCGACCAGGTTCAGCAGGTCAATCGCCCGCTGGCGGCGGGTTTTCTTATTACCGCCCTGATGGACTTTAATCGCTTCCATAATCTGGAAACCGACGGTGTAACACGGGTTCAGGCTGGTCATCGGATCCTGGAAAATCATCGCCACTTCCGATCCCACCAGGCTGCGGCGCTCTTTTTCAGAGATGCGCTTTAAGTCCTGGCCGTTGAACGCGAGGTTTTCCGCCATAACGCGGCCGGGGTAATCAATCAGCCCCATAATCGCCAGCGAGCTGACCGATTTACCGGAGCCGGATTCGCCCACGATGCCGACCACTTCACCCTGCTCCACGCTGTAGCTTACGCGGTCTACGGCGCGGAACGGTGCATCTTTTTCACCGAAGTGCACCGATAATTGATCTACATTTAATAACGCCATCTCGAACCTCTTACTGCTTGAGTTTGGGATCGAGCGCGTCACGCAGACCGTCACCCATCAGGTTAAATGCCAGCACCGTCAGCAGGATCGCCAGACCCGGGAAGGTCACGACCCACCAGGCACTTTGCGCGAACTGCAACACGTCGGAGAGCATGGTGCCCCACTCCGGTGTTGGCGGTTGCGCACCCATGCCAAGGAAGCCCAGGGCGGCCATATCGAGAATGGCGTTAGAGAAGCCGAGCGACGCCTGAACGATCAGCGGCGCAAGACAGTTAGGAAGAATATTGACGAACATCTGGCGCATCGCGCCCGCACCGGCAACGCGCGAGGCGGTCACATAATCGCGGTTGACCTCTACCAGCACCGCCGCGCGGGTTAAGCGCACATAGTGCGGCAACGCCACGAAGGTAAGCGCCAGCGAGGCGTTGACAATCGACGGACCAAATATCGCCACCAGCACCAGCGCCAGCAGCAGGCTTGGCAGGGCCAGCATGATATCGACAATGCGCATGATGATGTTGTCAATCAGACCGCCGAAGTAGCCCGCCACCAGGCCGAGCACGACGCCCATCACCAGCGACAGCACCACCACCAGACAGCCGACCAGCAGCGACAGGCGCGCGCCGTACATCAGGCGCGACAGGGTATCGCGGCCTACGTCGTCAGTGCCCAGAATATGCGTCCAGCTTCCGCCATCCTGCCAGACAGGCGGCGCGAGCAGGGAATCACGGAACTGATCCGCCGGGTTATGCGGCGCAACGAAGTTGGCGAAAATGGCGATAAAAATCACGATCAGCACATAGGCCAGCCCGACGACCGCACCTTTGTTGCGTTTGAAATAGTGCCAGAACTCCTGAATCGGTGTCATCGGTACGGGAGCAGTTAAAACTTTATTTTCAGTAACTTGTGACATGACGGCCCCTTACTTCCTATGACGAATACGCGGGTTCACCACGCCGTACAGCAAATCGACCAGCAGGTTGACGAGAATTATCATCGTCGCCACCAGCAGCACGCCGCCCTGCACCACCGGATAATCACGGCGCTGTAAGGCATCGATCAGCCAGCGTCCAAGGCCCGGCCAGGAGAAGATGGTCTCGGTCAGGATCGCGCCCGCCAGCATCGTACCGACCTGCAAGCCGATAACGGTAACAACCGGCAGCATGGCGTTACGCAGCGCGTGAACGATGATCACCCGCATCCGGGTCAGCCCTTTGGCACGCGCGGTACGGATATAATCTTCGCCCAGCACTTCCAGCATCGACGAACGGGTCATACGCACTATCACCGCCAGCGGAATGGTGCCGAGCACCATGGCAGGCAGGATCATATGCGCCAGCGCATCAATGAAGTTGCCCTCTTCACCCCAGATGGCGGTGTCGATCAGCATAAAGCCGGTGAGCGGGTTGGAATCATCAAGGAACACCATATCGCTCACCCGCCCGGAGACCGGCGTCAGGTTTAGCTGTACGGAGACCAGCATGATCAGCATCATGCCCCACCAGAAAATCGGCATCGAGTAACCGGTCAGCGCCAGGCCCACAGCGGTGTGATCGAAAATAGAACCGCGCTTGACGGCGGCCAGCACGCCTACGGGGATCCCGACGGCGACGGCAAAAATCATCGCGCAGGTGCCGAGTTCCAGCGTCGCTTTAAAGCGCGGCACGAACTCTTCCCATACCGGAAGACGGCTTTTCAGCGAGATGCCTAAATCACCGTGCATCACGCCCCAAATGTAGTTGAGATACTGCTGCCACAGCGGCTTATTCAGGCCGAGTTCAGCCAACAGCTGCGCATGGCGCTCAGGGGAGATACCGCGCTCACCTGCCATGATCATCACCGGATCGCCGGGGATCATATGAACAAAGGCAAAGGTGAGAAGGGTAATACCGATAAACGTCGGGATCACAAGGCCCAGACGTCGGAGGATGAACTGCAACATAACCCGTATTCTCTGTAATGACGCCTCACCTGGAGATCAGGCGTCTGTATTGCTCACAATGTAAATTCTCTCGCCATCAGGCAGAGAATTAGGGTGAAGGGAAACGCTATCCCCTTCACCCCTGCCCTCTCCCAATGAGAGAGGGAGAACACTTAATTATTATTCGACGGACACGTTCTCGAAGTGGTGTTTACCTAATGGATCAACCACATAGCCTTTGACTTCTTTACGCACCGGCTCATAAACGGTGGAGTGAGCGACGATCAGCGCCGGAGCCTGTTCGTTCATCACCACCTGGGCCTGTTTGTACAGTTCAATACGCTTGTTGTGATCTTCGGTAGCGCGCGCCGGTTGGATCAGGTCTTCAAACGGCTTGTAGCACCATTTGGAGTAGTTCGAACCCTGCTTCGCCGCATCGCAGCTAAACAGCGTTGCGAAGAAGTTATCCGGGTCCCCATTGTCGCCGGTCCAGCCCATCATCACAGTCTGATGCTCGCCGGATTTCGCACGTTTCAGGTATTCGCCCCACTCGTAGGTAACGATTTTGGCCTGTACGCCCACTTTCGCCCAGTCAGACTGAATCATCTCGGCCATACGGCGCGCGTTCGGGTTGTACGGACGCTGTACCGGCATCGCCCACAGATCGATGCTGAAGCCTTTATCAAGGCCCGCTTCTTTCAGCAGCGCTTTCGCTTTTTCAGGATCGTAAGTGTAGTCTTTAACGTCGTCGTTATAGCTCCACATGGTCGGCGGGATCAGGTTTTTCGCCGCAACGCCCGCGCCCTGGTAAACCGCTTTGATGATCGCTTCTTTGTTTACCGCGTAGTTCAGCGCCTGACGCACTTTCACGTTATCCAGCGGTTTTTTCTCAACGTTATAGGAGAGATAGCCAACGTTCAGGCCCGCCTGCTCCATCAGGTTGATGTTTTTATCCTGCTTCATACGCGCGATGTCAGCCGGGTTCGGGAACGGCATCACCTGACACTCGTTTTTCTGCAATTTCGCGTAGCGCACGGAGGCGTCCGGGGTGATGGAGAAGACCAGACGGTCGATCTGCGGTTTGGTTCCCCAGAAACCAGCAAAGGCTTTGTACAGAATACGGGAGTCTTTCTGGTACTGCTGGAGCTGGAACGGACCGGTGCCGATAGGGTTCAGGTCCACTTTATCCGGCGTACCGGCTTTCAGCATGTTGTCCGCATATTCTTTTGACAGAATAGAGGCGAAGTCCATCGCCAGATCCGCGAGGAACGGCGCTTCCGGGCGCGTCAGCACGAACTGAACGGTGTTATCGTCCACTTTTTTGATTTCGCTAATTAACTCCGGCAGGCCCATACCTTCGAAGTATTCATAGCTGCCGCCAGAGATTTTGTGATACGGGTTGCTTTCGTTTTTCTGACGATCGAAGGAGAACACGACGTCATCCGCGTTGAATTCGCGGGTCGGTTTAAAATCTTTGCTGTCCTGCCACTTCACGCCTTTGCGCAGATGGAAGGTGTAGACTTTGCCGTCTTCGCTGACTTCCCATTTTTCAGCCAGGCCAGGGATGACTTCAGTGGTGCCAATTTTGAATTCGACCAGACGGTTGTAGATCGGTACAGAGCTGGCATCGTAGGTAGTACCAGAGGTGAAAAGCTGCGGGTTAAAGCCTTCAGGAGATCCTTCTGAACAATACACCAGCGTTTTCGCCTGAACGCTTGCTGCGACAGTCATAGCCACCAGGCTCAAACCAAGCTTCAGCATCCCTGACTTCTTCAAGGAAATACTCATTCTTCTGCTCCAATGTGATATGTGTTGTGTTTACCCGTTTAACCGGGCCTGACTGCCAGCCTTTATTTGAATTTTCACCGGTCTGGTCAGTAGCTATGAGAATGGGAGAGTCCGTGCAATCGTTTGACTGAGTAGCAGTACAGATCCTCCGTGAAATGCCCCTCATGGCCTACAATCTGTCAACAGAATGTCAAAACGTCAATACAGGTAATCGGGATTTACATCAGGGATGAGAATTGGCAAACAAAGATTAAAAAAAGTTCAAGCCACTATTTTCAGCAGGGAAAATTATGCTAAGCGCTATCAACCAGAGGATTATTCTCAAATAAGACTGTAAAGCAGTTGTTAACGTTTAGTCACATTACGAAAAATTTCTTGCGAAATGGCGAATATCTGAGCGATAAATACCGCGAACGTTAAAACGCACAGCGGAAAATGCTGGGCTATCCATAAGTAACGCGAAAAAAGATTGATGGATATATAAAAAAATACAATGGATTATGTCACAAAATCAGGACAAGGCAGTGGGAGTCGCGGAGGGGAATATGCGGGCAAATCTTTGTCCAGGGAAAGGAGATTCTGGAGTCGTAATTCCCCCTCACCCCGGCCCTCTCCCTTAAGGGAGAGGGAGAAAACCGGCACCGGACGTCACCGCGACCCCGGACTGTCCCCTCTCCTGGGGGAGAGGGCGTTTACGTGGGGAAGGGAAGATAAACGCTCCCCCTCACCCCGGCCCTCTCCCTCAAGGGAGAGGGAGAAAACCGGCACCGGACGTCACCGCGAACCCGGACTGTTCCCTCTCCCTTAAGGGAGAGGGAGAAAACCGACGCCGGACGTCACCGCGAACCCGGACTGTCCCCTCTCCTGGGGGAGAGGGTTAGGGAGAGGGCGTTTAGGTGGGGAAGGGAAGATAAACGCTCCCCCTCACCCCGGCCCTCTCCCTTAAGGGAGAGGGAGAAAACCGGCACCGGGCGTCACCGCGAACCCGGACTGTCCCCTTTCCTGTCAGCCTGTTTTCCTTAGCTGACCAACATTATGCTCAAGTGTCGGTTTTTTCTAAATTTGGTCGGTGCCAGAGGATTACTCGCCACTTCGTGGCTCGCCCTGCGGGTCGTTGCTGGCACAACGCTCTCTCGCTTCGCTCGAGTCGAACCTCCCTGCCCCCGGAGGTTCTCGTCCTCTTTTTTTATAACGCAGAAAACAAAAAACCCAACCTTGCGGTTGGGTTTTTCTAAATTTGGTCGGTGATAGAGGATTCGAACCTCCGACCCCTTCGTCCCGAACGAAGTGCGCTACCAGGCTGCGCCAATCACCGAATGCGGGGCGCATCTTACTGCGCAGGTGCACCCCCGTCAATCCCCTGAACTAAAAAAGCCATTCGATCGGCGATAAACTCGCCAGACCCCTTATTTCTTAGCCGTAGCCGGGAGACGGCACCAGTTATTGTTCTGGTTAATCCCGCCGTCCGGCGAGGTATAACCGAGGCAGCCCATAATGGTATCGTACAGTTCCACATGGCGACGCGACACTTTCATCTGCGCCTGCTGCTGCATATGCGCCATGGCCTGCGCGTGCGCCGGGTTTTCCAGGTACTTGTCGGACATCCACACCATCATCGGCACGCGGAACTGTTCCGGCGGTGCCATATTGCGCGGGGTGCCGTGCAGATGCTCTTTCTCGTTGATCGACTCACCGTGGTCTGCCGCATAGAACACGATCGCCTTTTTATCCCGAACCTGGTCAATCACCTTGCTGATAAAGTAATCCACATAGGAAACCGAGTTATCAAAGGAGTTGATCAACTGCTCTTTGGAACAACCGCCGTCCACACCTAAACATTCCGGCGTCCACTGCGCGAAACTGCGCGGGTAGCGCTGGGTGTAGTTAAAGTGCGAGCCTTTGGTATGCAGGACGATCAAATGCTTGCCCTGCGCGTTATTCGCCAGCGAGCGCTGCATCTCTTCGACCAGCAGCATGTCGTCTACCGGCTTACCACGATTGCGCGGTTCAGCACCAATTTGCTCGCGATAGGCAATATTGTCCGCCATCGTGTTGCTGTAGAACCACATTTCGCTCTGCATCGCATAGAGATCGGAGCTAAAGCCCAGCTGTTTCAACACCGCAAAGATGTTCTGCTCTTTCAGCGTGCGCTGCGGGTTTTCATCCGCGCCGCCCTGACGCACGAACATACAGCGCAGGGAGAGTTTGGTGGCGGTATCGCAGGAGTAGCCACGGAAAGCCGCCAGGTTTTTCTCCTGGGACAGCTTCGGCGTGGTATTGCGCTCGTAACCAAACAGGCCCATATGATCCCAGCGGGTCGTTTCGCCGATGATAAACACCACGTAAGTGTCATCGAGATCGCCCGGCGCGTTATAGGTAAATTTCTTCGCCGGGTTGATCAGCGATTTGTTATCGGAAGATTCATCAACCTGCGCCCAGGCATACAGCCCCAGCGCGGAAAGCCAGTTGGAAGGGAGATACGAGTTCGCCACTACCCCGCCGTAGCTTGGCAGGTCAATCCCGGTCTGGTGTTCGACTTTTTTCTGTTGAATATCCAGCAGGCGAATCGGTCCCCAGACCATCAGTCCAGCCAGTAAGACCACCGCAACGCTGCCCACGCGCTGACCCGGCGTGCGGATCTGACGCATCAGGGTATACGGGCTGCGGTTACGCCAAATCAGGATCAGCGGCAGGAGGCTCACGCCCACCAGCCAGAGAATGAAATGCAGACCGACCACCTCTTTTGAGAGGTCAATATCCGTCGTCATGACCGAGGCAATAATGCCGTAGCCGATCACCACATTAAGGAAAGTCATATAGTAGCTGGCCCCGGCGGAGCAGAGCACCAGCAGCGTGGCGAGAACGCGCCAGAGGCGGCTTCCCAGCAGCGATAAAATACGCAGTAAAAAGAACGTGACCAGAACGGTTGCGGCCAGTTCGACGACCACAGCGAAACCTTTCCAGATGCTAAAAGCCTGCGCGTAACTGTCAAACCGACGGATAAAAACCGCGCAATTCATAAACAGGCCGATATATAAGGCCAGCAGGAAGCTCAGCGTCTGCTGAGACATCGCTTTAATATATTTCATTCAATTGTAACCCTGGAACAAAGGGAGCTAAACCAGCCTGAACGTGGCTCTCATAGCAGCGAGCAGGCTAAAGTAAATGCGTAATCATAGATATATGAAACGTCTAAGCGCGCTAAGTAGACCACAGGGGAGGAGAAAAGTGTCTGCAAGGAATGTGATCTGACCAAATATTTACAAAAAAAGTTGGTCAGATCAGTAAGATAAGTTAGCAGGCTAAGTAAGGCATACAATTAATAGTATGAATATCAGGCATGTACTTGTTTGTAAGCCACGCGCTGCGGCTGGCGGATAGTCGTGGAAAGCGCCAGCGAAATAATCAGCAGAGCAAAAATGACGCAGAAGGTGACATAGAAGCCGCCAAACAGCGAGGCGATAATCGATCCGCAGATGCTGCCGATACCAAAGCCCAGGTAAATCACCCCGTAGTTTTTCGCGAGGTTATTGAGGCCGAAGAACTCGCTGACCAACGACGGGAAGACGGTGATGGTGCCGCCGAAGTTAAAGGCGACGCAGGCAATCGCGGCGAAGAAGGTCACTTCATTCAGCGGCGCAAACAGCAGGGCCGCCATGCCGACCAGCGAAATGATTTGTCCAAGTGTGATGACCCGCATCCGGGACATTTTATCCGACAGGATGCCCAGTACCAGGCGACCGCTCAGGTTGGCAATCGAAATCACCGTCACGGCGTTCGCTGCCGTCGCGACATCCAGCCGTACCATGCCCTGGGCGATGTCTTTCGCCACGCCAATCACGTACAGCCCGCTCATGCAGGCGGTGAGGAACATGACGGCCAGCATCCAGTATTGCGGTTTACGCATCGATTCTGCCAGGGTGAAATCGTTCTCCACCACCCCGTTCACCGCTTTTACTGGCTGTAGCGGCGCGTCTTTCATCAGGGTCGAACCGGCCACAATCATCACCAGCACAATCGCGCCCCAGATCATAAAGGTCTTTTCGAGACCCACGGTGGCGAGCAAATGGCTGTCGATAAACTTAAAGCCGAGACTGCCCAGGCCGTAAGAGCCAATCGCCAGCGCGGAGATCAGCCCTTTACGTTCCGGGAACCATTTCACGCAGTTGGAGAGCGTCAGCAGGTAGCCCGCGCCATCGGCCAGACCAACCAGCAGTCCGGCGCTGAACCACAGCATCAGCAGGTTGCTGGAGTGAGCGGTAAGGAAGAAACCGACGCCAAGCATAATCCCTGATGCCATCGTCACCCGTTTCACGCCAAAACGCTCCTGAAGTTTCCCTGCGACCGAGGAGGAGAGCGCCAGGCCGAGACTGAGCAGACCGAAGGAGAAAGCGACCTGACTTATCGGGGCGTTCAGCTTGCTGGAGAGCGCGCCGTTGAACAGGCTCCAGGTATAGACCGAACCCAGCGCAAACTGGGTGATAATAGTGCCGAAAAGCGTTAACCAGCGGGTGCGATTACAGGTTGATGTGTTCATGGCAAGCGTCCAGGTCATCAAAATTAAGGGATTTCACTGTCATCAACGATAGCGAAATCCTTTTAATGCCTGGGGGAAAACGGCATGAAGTGCAGCAGGGGCGGAATGAACTGCATTGAATGCAGAATGAATGGCATTGCGCGCCGCCTGCCGGGGGATTAAAAACGCGCGCTCACGCCCATGGTATAAAGATAGTTTTCGCCCGTACTGGTATTTTCGGCCTGTGAAAGCGCCGCATAAGCCGCCAGATGCTGATTGAGCAGCATATCCGCGCCGACGGTCACATCGATCCAGTTGCCTTCCTGACCAATGGGCGTCAGCCGACTCAGCCCGGACTGCGATTTCCACAGGTTATCGCCAAACTGCTGGTTATAGCTGATTTGCGCCCAGGGTCGCAGGTCGCCAAAGCGCGAATCCACGCGCCAGCCGAGGGAGCTGATGCTGGCGTGCCACAGCGGATCGGGCAGCGCCTGGTTAACCACGCTGTCGCCAAACTCGTTATATATTGAAGGGGTCGAGCCATCGTAATGCCACTGCGCGACCGGCCCGGTGGTCCAGCTATCCACCAGCGGAAAATTCCAGCCAAGACTCATCGCGCTGGAGGCATCCAGCGGCGTGCTATCGGGAAGATTGACCATCAAACCCGGTACATTTTGCGCGGAGCGGATGCGCTCGGCGAGAATGTCGTTATAGTCCGGTTGGTGATCGCTGTCCCATGTATAGCGTTCTGTCGTATTACTTTGCTGGTCATCAACGATATATTCCTGTTGCCAGGCTTTTGCTGTGTCCATGTTGAACAGACAGACAAACACACCCGCCAGGAGCGTGACGCCCCGGCGACCACTGCGCTTTTTTATTATCATCAAAGCGACTCCTGGAAAGAGCCGAGTTCGGCGATTTTCTGGTTATGTTTGAGGGAATTACCTTGTATTAAATATTGTCTTTTTAATAAGTACGTCAAGGCTAATGGCTGATATATTTTTGCTGACCAATGCTGAGGGAGAAGACCATGCAACGCTGTGGCTGGGTAAGTGAGGATCCGCTTTACATCGCCTATCACGATCACGAATGGGGCGTACCACAAACTGACGGCAAAAAGCTGTTTGAGATGATCTGTCTTGAGGGGCAGCAGGCTGGCCTGTCGTGGATCACCGTGTTAAAAAAGCGCGAAAACTATCGGCAAAATTTTTATCAGTTTGACCCGCAGCGCGTCGCCGCGATGCAGGAAGAAGATGTCGAGCGGCTGATGCTGGACGCCGGGATCATCCGCCATCGCGGTAAAATTCAGGCCATTATTGGCAACGCGCGGGCGTATCTGGAAATGGAAAAAAACGGCGAGCCGTTTGCGGAATTCGTCTGGTCCTTTGTGAACCACGCACCGCAAATCCGCCAGGCTGCCAGCCTCGCAGACATTCCGGTGTCAACGCCTGCGTCCGACGCGCTGGCAAAAGCGTTAAAAAAACGCGGCTTCCGCTTTGTCGGCACCACTATTTGTTATTCGTTTATGCAGGCCTGCGGCCTGGTTAATGACCATATCACGGGCTGCATTTGCTCTCCGGGAGGTCAACATGATCCGCGCCTGGCACAATAAAGACACCACCCGCCTGCTGAATCTGTGGCTGGAAAGCACCCGCTACGGTCATCCGTTTATTAACGAGCGCTACTGGTATGAGAGCGAAGCCATCGTGCGCGATGTCTACCTTCCTGCCGCCCAGACCTGGGTATGGGAAGAGAAAGGCAAGCCGGGCGGGTTTATCAGCGTGATGGATCAGCGATTCGTCGGCGCGTTATTTGTGACGCCCGCGCTGATTGGCAAAGGCATCGGGCGGGCGCTGCTTAATCACGTTAAGCAGCGTTTTCCGCGCCTCAGTCTTGAGGTGTACCAGAAAAATAGCCGGGCGGTGAATTTCTACCATGCCCAGGGCTTTCGCATTGAAGACAGCGCCTGGCAGGAAGAGACTCAGCACCCGACGTGGATCATGAGCTGGCAGGCGGATCGAACGCCGTTAACGTAAGCGCCGGGCCACGGTATTTTTCCACCCATGCCAGCGCCGTATTTCCGGCACAGCCGTTCCCCAGCCGCGAGCTGGGGAGATCTTTCGTCAGCACGTTCACCGCGCCGTTTTTACAGATCCCCCCGGCCTGCATGTCCAGATCCGGCCAGCCGCCTTCGTGGATACACAGCACGCCAGGCTTGATGCCGTCGCTGATCACCGCGCCCGCCAGCACCTGACCGCGCTGATTCCACACCCGCACCACATCACCCGCCCTGATGCCACGCGCGGCGGCATCCTGCGGATGCAGGGTGATCGGCTCACGCCCGGCCACCGCATAGCGCTCACGCAGCTGCGTATAGCTTAACTGGCTGTGCAGACGGTGCGCCGGATGCGCCGACAACACCTGAAGCTGTTCCGGCTGCGCGTTGCCGTGCCATTCATCCGGCTCCAGCCACTTCGGGTGCGGGGGGCAGTCGGCATAGCCAAAGCTGGCGATGCGCGCGGAATAAATCTCGATTTTGCCGCTGTCGGTTTTCAGCGGATGCGCCTGCGGATCGCGGCGGAAATCGGCGAAACGCACGAACCGCGCGTTCTGCTCGCTCTCCGGCATTTCGATCAGCTGATTCGCCTGCCAGAACTGCGCAAACGGCGGGAGCGTTACCTGCTGGCTGGCTCCGCGCTGGGCGGCAATCGCATAGAAGGTTTCCAGCCACTGGAGATCGCTTTTACCTTCGGTGAAACGCTCGCGCCCGCCCGGCTCCCAGCGTTCGCTGAGATCGGCAAACACGTCGTAATCATCCCGCGCTTCATCGCGCGGGGCGACCACCTGCTTCATCGGCACCAGATGCTGGTTGCTGTAATCGCCGGTCATGGTCAGATCGTTGCGTTCAAACGACGTCGTGGCAGGCAGGACGATATCCGCATGTTTGGCCGCCGCCGTCCAGTAGCATTCAGAAATCACCACCAGCTCCGGCTTTTGCCACGCGCGGATCAGGCGGTTGGTATCCTGATGATGGGTAAAGTTCGCGCCGCCCGCCCACCAGACGAAGCGGATATCCGGGAAGTGCCGATCCATGCCGTTGTGCTGATAGGGCGCACCGGGATTTTCCAGCGCTTCAACAATACGCGCCACCGGGATTTTATCTACCGCGTCAGTCCCGCCCTGCACGCTGCCCTGCATCGACGCCAGCACCGCAGCGCGTCGGGTCGGATTGCCGCCGTTGGCAAAATGATAAGACAGGCCAAAGCCACCGCCCGGCGTGCCGATTTGCCCCAGCATGGCGGCGAGCGTCACCAGCATCCAGTGTTTTTGCTCGCCGAACTGCTGACGCTGCATTCCCCAGCCGGACATCAGCATAGTGGTATTTTCGTGGAATAATTGCGCCAGTTCGCGGATTTTAGCCGCAGAAACGCCGCAAATCTCCGCCGCCCATTCCGCCGTTTTCGCCACGCCGTCGCTGTCGCCGGACAGATAGGCTGCAAAGACGTCATAGCCTTCGGTACAGCGCGCCAGAAATGCCTGGTCGTGCCAGCCGTTTTCCACCAGCGTATGGGCGATCCCCAGCATCAGCGCAACATCCGTGCCCATATGCGGGGCGATCCACTCCGCGCCGTCGCCGAGAAAGTCTACCGTTTCCGATCGCATAGGATCGATGCAGATCAGCCGTTTACCGCTTTTGCGCAGCGCATAGAAGTACGGAATGCCCTGCTCATCCGATGCGTTCCAGGCAATTTTCAGCGTGTTAAGCGGATTCGCGCTCCACAGCACCACTACTTCGCTGTGCTCCAGCACCAGCGGCCAGCTGGTCTGCTGCTGATACACTTCATTACCGCCGACCACGTAAGGCATGATCGCCTGCGCCGCGCCGGTGGAATAGTCGCCCAGATGCCCGGTGTAGCCGCCCGCGAGACTCATATAGCGCTGAAGCAGGGTCGCCGCCTTATGCAGCACGCCGTTCGAGCGCCAGCCATAGGAACCGGCAAAAATGGACGCCGGACCGTAGCTTTCACGAATGCGCCGGTGCTGGGCGTCAATCAGATCCAGCGCCTCATCCCAGCTCACGCGCACAAATTCATCCTGACCGCGCACGCCCTGCGGCTGCTCCGGCGAGGCGAGAAACCCCTTACGCACCATCGGGAAGCGCACGCGGGTCTTGCTGTGGACCTGATCGCGCACGGCAGTCTGTAACGAGTTTAAAAAGGGAGTTGAGAGTGCGCCACGGGACGAGAACACCGTTTCACCATCGGTTTCGACCAGCATTGGCCCCCAGTGGGCCGCCGTTAATACCGTTTTTTTCGCAGATGGATTTGCCAAAACACGCTCCTGAGCCGTTCATGCAGGTGTGACGGCTTTTGCAGCCGTTCAATGTTGTTTACAAAATTCGGAGTTGTCCCCGGAATTTTCTACATATTCTGGCGTCATAATCAACCGGCACGCCTGCCGTGGCAAAGAATAAAAAGGATTAAGGAAATAATATGAAAAAACGCGTACTGGTTATTGCCGCTCTCGTCAGCGGTGCGCTGGCCGTCTCTGGCTGTACCACCAACCCTTATACCGGTGAGCGTGAAGCGGGCAAATCCGGCATCGGCGCGGGTATTGGCACCGTCGTCGGCGCGGGCATTGGTGCACTCTCCTCCTCGAAGAAAGACCGCGGTAAAGGCGCGCTGATTGGTGCCGCTGCGGGTGCCGCACTGGGCGGCGGCGCCGGGTATTATATGGATGTTCAGGAAGCCAAACTGCGCGAGAAAATGCAGGGAACGGGCGTCAGCGTGACGCGAAATGGCGATAACATCGTTCTTAACATGCCGAACAATGTGACCTTTGACAGCAACAGCGCGAACCTGAAACCGGCGGGCGCAAACACGTTGTCCGGGGTGGCAATGGTGCTGAAAGAGTACCCGAAAACCGCCGTTAACGTGGTGGGTTACACCGACAGCACCGGCGGTCAGGATCTCAACATGCGCCTGTCAAAACAGCGTGCGGATTCCGTAGGCAGCTCGCTCATCACCCAGGGCGTGGATGCCGGTCGTCTGCGTACCAGCGGTATGGGTCCGGCCAATCCGGTTGCCAGCAACAGCACTGAAGACGGCAAGGCGCAAAACCGCCGCGTAGAAATTACGTTAAGCCCGCTCCAGTAAAATCCTCCGGGCCTGCGCATCCGCAGGCCCACATGAATGCGCTTGCCATCGCCCATTTTCGCGTTAAGGTATTCCCACTTCAGGCGAGGGATTCAGCGATGACCAAAGCAGCGCGCTCTACGATCAGCGATGTCGCAAAAGCAGCAAAAACCGGCAAAACCAGTATTTCACGTTATCTGAACGGGGAAAAACATCTGCTGTCGGACGCGCTTCTGGCGCGGATTGAAAAAGCCATTGCCGATCTCGATTACCGCCCCAGCCTGATGGCGCGCGGCCTTAAGCGCGGGCGTACCCGCCTGATCGGTCTTATTATTGCCGATATCACCAACCCCTACTCCGTCGATGTGCTCAGCGGTATTGAAGCCGCTTGCCGCGAGAAAGGCTTTACGCCGCTGGTGTGTAATACCAATAACGAGCTGGATCAGGAACTGCACTATCTGGATTTGCTGCGCAGTTATCAGGTAGAAGGCATTGTGGTCAACGCCGTGGGAATGCGCGAGGACGGGCTGAATCGCCTGCAACAGTCAGCGCTGCCGATGGTGCTTATCGATCGTAAAATTCCCGATTTCGCCTGCGACGTGGTGGGACTCGATAACGTTCAGGCCGCAACGACCGCCACCGAGCATCTGATTGAACAGGGTTTTGAAGCGCTGCTGTTTCTCAGCGAGCCGCTTGGCACCGTCAATACCCGCCGCGAGCGGCTAAGCGCCTTTCGCGCAACGCTGGCCCGCTGGCCCGGCCTGATCGCCGAAAACAGCGAAGTGCCGTTGATGGACGCGGCGCTGATGGATAACGCGCTGCGCCAGTTTCATGCCCGGCACCGGGGAATGCGCAAGGCGGTGATCTCCGCAAATGGCGCGCTGACGCTACAGGTGGCCCGCTCGCTGCGGCGCATCGGCCTGCACTGGGGCAGCGACATCGGCCTGCTGGGTTTTGATGAGCTGGAATGGGCAGAGCTGGCAGGCGTGGGCATTACCACTCTCAAACAGCCCACCTGGCAGATTGGCTACGCCGCCGTCGAGCAGGTGGTGCGGCGCATTGAAGGCAATAATGAAACCCTGCGTGAACAGGTCTTCTCCGGCGAACTGATCGTTCGCGGCTCCACTTCCCGTTAAACAGAGTTCGTGATGGCGATCATAATTTCGCCATCACCGCCTTTTCTTTGGAACCGGTTCCATCTAGCGTAATAAGTAAGATGTTGTGCTGGAGTGAATGATGAACCGGAAAATTTTCGTTGTTTCTGCCGCCTGGGGTCATGACCGGGTTCGCGCGGCGGGTGGGCAAATTGCCATGCTGCCGGTTGCCGCCGCCGCCGGTGCCGACGGCATTGAGATCCGCCGCGAAATGTTTAACGAACAGGAGCTGGCCCGTCTGCCCGCGCTGGCTGTCGCCCTCGCAGAACATCATCTGCTGGCCTGCTATTCCGCCCCCGACCCCCTTTGTCTTGCCGACGGTACGCTTAACCCTGCACTGCCGGGGCTGCTGGACGAAGCGCAGACCCTGAACGCGCTGTGGCTGAAAGTGTCGCTGGGGCATTTTAGCGATGCTCAGACGCTGGACGTTCTGCGTGAATGGCTGGCGGCAAGCGGCGTGCGGCTGGTGGTTGAAAACGATCAGACCTCATGCGGACAGCTTCCGCCCATGCAGCGCTTCAGCGCCGCCTGCCAGGTACAGCGCCTGCCGGTCACGCTGACGTTTGATATGGGTAACTGGCTGTGGGTGGATGCCTCCCCGGAAAACGCCGCGCGCCATCTGGCCCCTTTTGTCAGCTATATCCACGTAAAGGCCGCCGCGCCGCATGACCATGGCTATCGCGCCGTGCCGCCGGATCAGGGCGGTACGCGCTGGCGGGATCTGTTACGCGCCCTGCCTGCCGATGTCCCACGCGGGATTGAGTTTCCGCTTGAGGGCGACGATTTAACCGCCGTGACGCGCCGCTACGTGGCTTTATTACGCGAGGAGTAACCGATGAATCCCTCTCTGGATGTTATTACCATAGGTGAAGCGATGGCCATGTTTGTTGCCCGTGAGACGGGCGATTTGAGCCATGCAGAACATTTTATCAAGCGTGTTGCCGGTGCCGAACTGAACGTGGCGACCGGGCTGGCGCGTCTGGGCTTTAACGTCAGTTGGGTGAGCCGCGTCGGTGACGATAGCTTCGGCCAGTTCGTGCTGAACAGCCTGAGAAAAGAAGGGATTATCTCATCCGCCGTGACGCTGGACGGACGCTATGCCACGGGTTTTCAGGTGAAATCAAAAGCTGAAAATGGAACCGATCCCATTGTGGAGTATTTTCGTAAGAACTCTGCTGCCAGCCACCTTTCGCTGGAGGATTATCAGCCGCTGCATTTTTCCTCCGCGCGCCATTTACATCTGAGCGGCGTGGCGGCGGCGCTTTCCGCCAGCTCGTATGCCCTGCTTGATTACGCGGCTGGGGCGATGAAAGCGCAGGGGAAAACCGTTTCTTTCGATCCCAATTTGCGCCCGGTGCTCTGGCCCAGCGAGGCGGAAATGGTGGAAAAACTGAATCATCTGGCGTTCCAGGCCGACTGGGTACTGCCGGGCCTGAAGGAAGGCATCATCCTGACCGGTCATACCGATCCGCACGCAATCGCCGATTTTTATCTTAATCAGGGCGTGAAAGCGGTGGTGATTAAAACCGGGGCGGACGGAGCATGGTTTAAGTCAGCGGACGGCGCGCAGGGCTGCGTGCCTCCGGTCAGAGTAGAAAACGTGGTTGATACAGTCGGCGCGGGCGACGGCTTTGCGGTCGGCGTGATTAGCGCGCTGCTGGAAGGGAAAACGCTGGAACAGGCGGTAACGCGGGGCAATAAAATTGGCGCACTGGCTATTCAGGTTCAGGGCGACAGTGAAGGTCTGCCCACCCGCGCGCAGCTTAATCAATAACAGTTATGCCTCTGTACCCTACCGTCAGAGGCCGTCACACTCTCACTATCAGAGGTTGGCCCATGAAAAGCGCAACAAACGCAACAAAACGCTGGTGGTACATCATGCCCATCGTGTTTATCACTTACAGCCTCGCATATCTCGACCGGGCAAATTTTAGTTTTGCCTCCGCTGCGGGAATTAACGACGATTTAGGGATCACCAAAGGCATCTCTTCCCTGCTCGGCGCGCTGTTTTTCCTCGGCTATTTTTTCTTTCAGATCCCCGGCGCGGTTTACGCGGAACGCCGCAGCGTGCGCAAGCTGATTTTTATCTGTCTGATCCTCTGGGGTGCCTGCGCCTCGCTGACCGGCATGGTGAATAATATTCCGATGCTGGCCGCTATCCGCTTTATTCTCGGCGTGGTTGAGGCAGCGGTGATGCCCGCGATGCTGATTTATATCAGCAACTGGTTTACCAAATCCGAGCGGTCACGCGCCAATACATTTCTGATCCTCGGTAATCCGGTCACGGTGCTGTGGATGTCGGTGGTGTCTGGCTATCTGATCCAGGCGCTGGGCTGGCGTGAAATGTTTATTATCGAAGGCATTCCGGCGGTTATCTGGGCTTTCTGCTGGTGGGTGCTGGTTAAAGATAAACCGTCGCAGGTGAACTGGCTGGCGGCAGAGGAAAAAGCCGCGCTGCAAGCGCAACTGGAGAAAGAGCAGCAGGGGATTAAAGCCGTGCGTAACTACGGCGAAGCCTTCCGCTCGCGCAACGTGATTTTGCTGTGTATGCAGTATTTTGCCTGGAGCATCGGGGTGTACGGCTTTGTGCTGTGGCTGCCTTCAATCATTCACAGCGGCGGCGCAAATCTGGGGATGGTGGAAGTGGGCTGGCTGTCTTCCGTGCCGTATCTGGCCGCCACTATCGCCATGATCCTCGCGTCGTGGGCATCGGATAAACTGCAAAATCGCAAACTGTTCGTCTGGCCGCTACTGCTGATTGCCGCTTTTGCTTTTATCGGCTCCTGGGCCGTCGGTGCCAACCACTTCTGGATTTCCTACACGCTGCTGGTGATCGCCGGGGCAGCCATGTACGCCCCGTACGGGCCATTTTTCGCCATTATCCCGGAAATGCTGCCGCGCAACGTAGCGGGCGGCGCGATGGCGCTGATCAACAGCATGGGCGCGCTCGGCTCCTTCTGCGGCTCCTGGTTTGTCGGCTATCTCAACGGCTCAACCGGTTCGCCTTCAGCGTCGTATATATTTATGGGAGTGGCACTTTTTGCCTCAGTATGGCTTACTCTTATTGTTAAGCCCGCGAATAATCAACAGATTCCGGCTGGCGCACGCCACGCCTGAACAGCCTATTACGGAGATCTTATGAAGCCGTCCGTCATTCTGTACAAAGCACTCCCTGACAATTTATTTCAGCGCCTGGAAGAGCATTTTACCGTCACCCAGGTTGCCAACCTGAAGCCTGAAACCGTGGAACAGCACGCGGAAGCCTTCGCCAGCGCCACAGGTCTGCTTGGCTCCAGCGAAACCGTGAACAGCGCTCTGCTGGAGAAAATGCCTGCGCTTCGCGCCACGTCTACGATTTCCGTCGGGTATGACAATTTTGACGTTGATGCGCTGAACAGCCGTAAAATTGCCCTCATGCATACGCCCACCGTGCTGACCGAAACCGTGGCCGATACCATGATGGCGCTGGTGCTAAGCAGCGCCCGCCGGGTTGTGGAGGTTGCTGAACGGGTGAAAGCGGGCGAATGGACCAAAAGCATTGGCCCGGACTGGTTTGGCGTTGACGTGCATCATAAAACGCTGGGCATCGTCGGGATGGGACGCATCGGACTTGCGCTGGCGCAGCGCGCCCATTTTGGCTTCGATATGCCGATTCTCTACAATGCCCGTCATCATCATTCTGAAGCAGAAGAGCGTTTCAACGCCCGCTATTGCGAGCTGGACGCGCTGCTGGAAGAGGCCGATTTTGTCTGTGTGGTGCTGCCGCTGACCGAGGAAACGCACCATATGATTGGCGCGAAGCAGTTTGCGAAGATGAAGTCGTCCGCCATTTTCATTAACGCCGGACGCGGTCCGGTGGTGGACGAGCAGGCGCTGATTGAGGCGCTGAAAACCGGCCAGATCCTCGCCGCAGGTCTGGATGTTTTTGAGCAGGAGCCGCTGGCAAAAGATTCGCCACTGCTTTCACTGCCGAACGTCGTCGCCCTGCCGCACATTGGCTCCGCCACGCATGAAACGCGCTACAACATGGCCGCCTGCGCAGTGGATAACCTGATTGACGCGCTCAACGGCAAGGTGGATAAAAACTGCGTAAATCCGCAGGTAAGAGCCTGATTAATCAGCCGGACCCGGATATTCCTGTCGGGTTCCGGCTGCAAACTTTGCCAAAACGCCCGTGCCCTCAAAGAAACATTATCGCCCCGCTGGTAGTCTGTGACCCTTGCGCAAGGAGCCGATGATGGATCTCAGTAATCTTTTTCGCGACGTCAGACTGTCAAAAACCGAGATTAACGTTTTACGTTATATTCAGGCAGACCCGGAAACCTGCCTGCGTGACGGCGTGCGTAGCGTGGCGGAGCGCTGCTACAGTAACCCTTCATCGCTGGTGCGGCTGGCAAAAAAACTGAAATTCAGCGGCTGGCTGGAACTGGTTTACTTTATTAAATTCAATATTACCTTGCCAAAGCTGGACGTAACCAACGACGTCGATTTTATGAATATCCAGCCTGCCGGAAAGTTGCCCTCGCTATTAAGCCGACTTCAGCATGAACGTATTCTGATCCACGGCAGCGGCTTCTCTCAGCTGATTGCGCAATATATTTATAATAAATTTCTGGTGACCGGGGTGAATGCCAGTCTCGCACTGTGGCCAGACTATGAAATTCTTGAGCAAAAAAACAACGCCAAATTTGATGCGATCTGGATCATCTCCAAATCCGGGCGCAGCTCTTCTGCTTTAAGCTGGGTGAAAGCGCTGGAACATAAAAACATCGATCTGATTTGTTTTACCGGCGATTACCAAAGCCCGCTGGCACAGGCATCGGATACCGCCATCATCATTCACGATCCGCAAAAATACGATGATGATATTTACTGGTCGAATCCGTTTTTTGGCTACTGCATTCTGGGTTTTGAACATCTGCTCAAACTGTGGTTTGAGCAGATGTCAGAATCAGCCGAATAGCGAGGCGACGCGTTACCGCCACTGCGCAAACTGCGGCGCGTCCAGATAAGCGGCGACCAGCTTTTCCGCCAGCGTCCACGAAGCGATCAGCGGATGCGCCATCAGCGCACGCACCGCAAGTTTACGATCCTGCTGGAGAATAGCCGCCACCGCCAGACGCTCATAGTCCTTCACACAGGCGATCATATTCTTCTGCGCCTGTGGAACGTGAGAAGGCGTGACGGGTTTCAGGCCGTCTTTGCTTAAGTCACAGCTAATTTCGATAACGTCATCATCCGGCAGGAAATCCAGCGTACCGTTGTTGGGCAGCGAAACCACAATGCGTTTGCTGGTCTTGCTGTTAACGGCTTCGAGAATATCCAGCGCCACGCCCGCATAGCCGCCGCTGTCCGGCTGCTCAATAAACTGCTTCAGGGTTAGCGCCGCGCGGGTGTTGAATTTCTCCTGCCGGGATTCGCTCTGCATGTAGCTGTTTTCACGGCGCAGATAGTGCCGCATCCAGATATCAAAAGCCTTTTGCGGATTGGCTTTCGCATCAATGGTGCGCAGCGCTTCACGCATATCGCGATTGATACGGGCGATTTGTTCGCCGCGCGTTTCGCCGGACGCCTGAATCGCGTTCAGCGCTTCTTCCCGGTAATAGTAGTAATACAGGTATTCATTCAGGAGCTGGTTGTCGCACAGCCGGACCAGTTCTGGCGAAAAATACTGCATACACGTATGGGTATAGAGTTTGGGATTGGCGATCAACGCTTCCGTCACGTCCTTGCCGTCCACGGTGATGCCGGTGAACCATGAAAAATGATTCAGGCCGTAGCACTCAACCCGCAGTTGTTCCTCCGTGCAGCCCAGCAACGCGGGCAGCTCGCGGATCAGTTCCGACGGCGCATCGCAGATGCCGTAAACCTGGCGTTTAAAACCGGATTTGACGATGGCTTCCGTCACCAGACCGGACGGATTGGTGAAGTTAAAGAGGATCGCATCACTGGCGGCATGCTCTTCAATCAGGCGGCAATAATTGAGGATGGCGGGGATCGAGCGCATCGCCATGGCGAAGCCGCCCGCCCCGGTCGTCTCCTGTCCGAGCGTATTATGATCGAGGGCAATACGCTCATCGCGGATGCGGCTTTCGTCGCCGCCCACGCGCAAAGTGGTGATGATATAGTTCGCCCCTTTCAACGCTTTCACCGCGTCGGTTTCCAGGCTAAAGGCGATATCCGGTCGAATCGTATTAAAAATATGGCTGGCGATTGCGCCAAAGAGTTCTAAATTCTCTGCTGAATTATCTAAAAAAACCACCTCAGTTAAATTAATGCGGTGCGCATTATAGGCCAGAGATTTTGCTAAAAAAGCGGAGCGAACTCCGCCGCCACCCAATACTGTTAATTTCATAACTGCTCCTGAATTAATTATCCATCCGCAAAAACTGCGCCAGCAATGCGGCAAACGAAAACTCAACCGGCTGGCTAAGCGCACAATGAACCGGCGTGCTGAAAAAAACGGTTTCATCGCCGAGGCGCGCTTCAAGGCGCACCACGTCACCGGCCTTTAGCTCAGCCGAACCGCTGAAGTGAACACCGACCTGCTCAGTAAGACAGCGCGTATTTTTTATCAGCCGCCAGCGCAACGCCCCCGTGTCGCAGGTGGCAGAAAACGCCACCGCGCCCTGCACCTCGTCGCCGGGATACACCACCCGCTCGCCCTGGCGAATATCCAGCTGGCAATTCACGCCATGAGCAATCATCGTCCGGCCTTTTTTTAATCCGCCGAGCAGCCCCGCAAGGCTTAAGCCGCCGGAGTGAATAAACGTCGTTGGCTTGCCGAGCGGGTAAACGCCGTGGCTATCTGGCTTATGCGCATCGCTGCCGCCGGTGGCGGTAAGCCGGTAGCCCCGCTGCCATAAAAAATCGTAAAAGCGGATCGCTTTTTCGTTGTCGATGGGACGATCGGCAAGATGCGGGGCGTTGATGACTTCAAGTAGCTGAATGTGGCGCATATCAAAATCATGCCCCAGCGACATTCCCTTCGAGAACGGATGATTGATCGACACTAACGCCCCTTCCGCCGTCAGGTCGTTAAACAGCGCGGTGAGGATGTGATTTTTCGTTATCCCTTCGCGCAAGAAATAACGGCTGTAATCGGGGAGTCGGCGAATACCGAAAACGTTGTAATGCACTTCATTGTCGAAGGTGATTTCCGTGGCAGGTAGCACCGGCGGAAAACCGGGTGGTAGCAAGGTGGTGATCACGGAATGGTCGGTGACGGCCAGATAATCAAACTGACCCGCCGCCGCGCCGATGTCTTCCAGCGTCACCCGCCCATCGGAATAAACGCTGTGGCAGTGTAAATCGCCGCAATACCATTTCTCCGCCGCGTCGACCACGTTATCCCACCGCCGGGACAGCACGGCGCAGGGGGAATTCATTACCACTTCCGATGGCGCACTGCGGGTGACAATTTCAAACTCAACGTAGCCGGTTAATGGCGTGGGTCGAATAACGGTGATGGTCCAGACGCCTGCCTGAAGCGCCCCCGCCAGCGCGTTATTCGAGGTGGTTTCTGGCGACTCACCCACGGTGAAATGTTTAAGCCGCGTTTTCCACGTCAATAACGCACGCAGTTGCTGCTGCGGATCTTTCACCAGCATAAAAACATGCTCAAACACGCCTTCACGCAGATGGATATTAATACTTCTGGCATCCTGCACGTTAAATTCCGTGGTCAGCACCTCAAAAGGCTGCGCGGTAAAATCGTGGCGAATAAGCATTATGCCGTCTCCAGATGTTCACGAACATCAACGGCAATGCTACAGACGTTCGGTCCATAAACGATTTGTACGCCGTTCTTACCGACGCGGATAATTCCCATCGCCTCAAGATTTTCTTTCCAGTGCTTATCGGCCGCCATCAAATCGGCATTGACCAGCACGATGCGTAATCTTGAAATACAGTTATCGACTTCGACAATATTTTCGCGCCCACCCAGCGCGGCAATGATGCCTTCGGCTAAAGTATTGCCGGGCGTGACAGGCGCGTCAGCTAATTTTTTATTTACCTTCTGGTTATAATCCTGTTTGGTGTACAGCTTAATCTCTTCCTCACTACTCACGTCTTCCCGTCCCGGCGTTTTGATATTAAAGCGGGTGATTAGCACTCTGAATAATGTGTAGGAGGCGATGAAGAATCCAGGGAACAGATACAGGAAAGGCCAGATATTCAGTTTCTCCGGTCGGAACAAGAAAGGTATCCAGTCTTTAATATTTCCCTGGTAAATAGAGACGTTGCAGAGTTCGGAGAGCACTTCGCCCAGCGCAGCCAGAGGCGCATAAATAAGGAAATACAGCCACGGCGCGATAAAAAGAAAGGTAAACAGGATCGGTTCGGTGATGCCAAATACTATCGTGGAAATGACTACGGAGATCAGCAGCGCGGCGACTTTTTTCTTATTTTCTTTGCGCGTAGTGTGATACATCGCCAGCGCGATGCCGGGGTAAATCGCAAAGTTGATGATGGCATTGCCGCCCATAAAACCACGCACCAGCAATTTACCCGGCTCAGGCGAGGCGAGCTGCGCCATCTGGATCGCCGAAGTGCCGGATACCAGCACGCCATCCACCATTTCAGTTCCGCCCAGTTGCGTCCAGCGGATCGGCAGGGAAATCAGCGGGTGCATCCCAAAGGGGATCAGCACTTCATTCACCGCGCGGTAAACAAAGGTGCCCAGTAGCCTTGAGTCGTGAACAAATCCGGCGAAACTCCCCAGCACTCCGCCAATAAACGGCCAGCATACGAAGAAAAACGCCCCGGCAACGCCACCGGCCAGCAGTGCAAGGATCGGCACCGTGCGAGTACCGGAAAAGAAAGCCAGCGCCAGCGGAAGTTTGGTATTGTAAAAGCGGGCGTGAATAGCGGCAATGCTGAAGCCAATGGCCAGGCCACCAAAAACCCCCGTCCGGTAGGTGAAATAGCCTAATTCCGAGGTGAATAGCGCGGAAGATTGAGTCGCATCGATGGCGTTTTGCCCCTGGGCAATAAAGCCTGCCACGGTCGTATTTTCTGCGCTGAAGCCTTCATTTTTGAGCAAAATAGATAAGGTCATCAGCATTGAAAGATAAGCGACCATTGACGAAAACGCCGCCCATCCCTGCTCTTTTTTCGCTAAAGAAAAGGCCACGCCGACCGCATAAAGAATGCCGAGGTTTTTGAAAATAACGTCGCCCAGGCCTTTAATAACGGTAAATATTTTATACCAGACTGAATGCGAATAGCTGGCCCACTCCAGTCCTAATGAATTCACCGTTGTTTCTGAGGTAAGCGCGCCGCCGACGCCTAATAACAAACCGCCGATAGCGACCAGCGATATAGGCACCAGCATCGACTTACCGTACATTTGCAATTTTTCTTTCATAAGCATCCCTGAAATTTAAACATTGCTCAAATGAATACGTCCTGACCTGACGGCACGGTAAATATCCGCGTCGCCATTATTCATTACATTTGATTATTTATGGAGCCAACACATTCACTCTGAAAATAATACGATAACTATTTTCATGCCCGTTCTTATATCAACATGATGCAACTAATTGAATATATCGGGATAAATAGGCACAAAGCGCCTTAATCTGAATACAGGTTTCAGTTGGGCAGGCGTGAATTATTCAGGGATATTTTTTCGGGGGAGAGAATAAGCAGGGAGTAGCGGATAACCGGCGTCCCTGCTGAAAGACGTTGATGATGGCTCCCCCTCATGCGGCGGGAGCATCATTTTACTGCGTGGCGCTAACCGCAGCGTTCCAGGCCTGGGTAAATGCCTGATGCTGTGATGCCAGCGGCCCAATCAGCGAGTTGTACTGGCTGGCCTGCTGCGAAGTCGGGAACTGGATGCCGTTCGCCGAGAAGCTCACCTGCGTTTCCTGCTGTGCGATAAAATCGCCTACCTGCACCAGCTGCTGGGTAAAGACCTGCGCGGCGGGGATCAGAGGCTGAAGCGCTTCTGAAGGACGGGTAACGACTTTGGCGTACACCTGGTCAAATACCGGCTTGAGATCGTCAGCCTGCTGTAGCCCGGCATGCGCGGAATCGGCCTGCATTTTCGCGTTTTGCAGTTGCTGGTTCAGCACCTCAAGTGAGCCATTGGCCTGACGCAGCGGCTCGCGCTGGGTCATGTAGTCCTGCGGCACGCGGATGGCATTAACGCTGTCAACGACCGGACGCAGACCTGCATCCATTGCCTGATTCACCTGCTGGGAATAGCCGTAAAGGATCGCGTAATCCTTCACCAGCGGCCCGAATTGTTTTTTCTGATCGGCCGTCAGCGTTGGCAGATGCTCACCGTTACGCATCGCCGTATTTTGCAGGAAATCGATAAACGCCTTGCGCTGATCGCCCTCTTTATCAAAACACCCACTCAGGCTAACTACCATTAATAACGCCATTACAGACGCAAACCAGCGAGAGCAGGACTTTCCTGTCGCCATTTTTATACTCCTTTCACCTAAAAAAGTGCATACCGACACCAGCGTGTCTGACGCTGACAAGGATAGTCCAGGACGGCCTGGCAGGATACCTTTTCATGCAGGATAACGACGAAAAATAGCTACCGGTTTGCCAAATTGTACTATGGCAAACGATGTGTCGATCTTTCAACAGGTTGCCCCGCCGTCGCGCCATACCGCAGACCAATACCCGGCAAATAATGGCGGGGGTAAGTACCTTTTGCGTATTTACCGACTATTCTTAAAAGGCTCGACGTTATTTACGACCATGCAGTGTGTCAGGGGGTACTCAATGGAATATAGCGATCCGATGATCGAATTGATGAACAGTCTTGAACTTATTGTTTTTAAAGACAAACCACAAAAAATCACTTTACCCCAGAAGCCGAAAACCCTCACTGAGATCGAACAGTTACGCAAAGGCACGGGCCTGAAGATTGCTGATTTCGCCAAAGCGCTGGGCGTAACGGTTTCAACGGTAAAAGAGTGGGAGTCAAAGCGGGCCAGGCCTTCAGCAACAGAGCTAAAACTTATGCGCCTGATCCACTCTAATCCTATGTTAAGTAAAGAATTGATGGATTAATGATTCAGTTATAGCGGTCCTGATTCAGGACCGTTTTCGCGAGTGCAGCCCAGAAATTGAAATTAGTTGAAATAAAGTTTGCTTTTAGCTGTAGTAAATGCGTTAATGCGTCTGACGGTTTGGTATACAGACCCTAAAGCAGTTAGTTAAGCAGTATCCTCCAGGAGTTATCCATTTGATACCCTTCGTTGAGAGCTTTTCCTTTAACGCTTCAAAATCTGTAATGCACGCCACAATGCCGAAAGGCACACATACATCTATTAAAGGTAATCTCTATGTCCGGTAAAATGACTGGTATCGTAAAATGGTTCAACGCTGATAAAGGCTTCGGCTTCATCACTCCTGATGACGGTTCTAAAGATGTGTTCGTACACTTCTCTGCTATCCAGAACCAGGGTTACAAATCCCTGGACGAAGGCCAGAAAGTGTCCTTCACCATCGAAAGCGGCGCTAAAGGCCCGGCAGCTGGCAACGTAACCAGCCTGTAAGCTTAATTAAGCTAAGAATCTGAATCCTCGCCTCGCGGCGGGGATTTTTTTTATCTTTTTTTCCAGCGGCTGAATAAACGGACCAGCGAAAAATCGCAGGGACAGCTGACATCCGGTCAGGAGAAATCTGAACAATTCGACGGCAAACAGTCATCCGCCGCAGGCGCGTTATCACAGCAGTATTCCGTGCGTGTGATGCAGCAGGCCATAAGCGCAACGAAAGCCTTTATGGGCGCCGGTAGAAGGCGATGAGCAGTAAGAGTAATTTATCCATAAATTTCCAGCCTTCCCTTATTGATACACGCGCCCTGAACAAAGCAAAATTTCAGTTTCCTGTTCGCAGTATATAAAAAAACCCGCGTCATAATGAGTGGCGGGTTTTTCTCTTAAGCGCGGATTTACTGCAACAGCGAGATATCCGCCACTTGCAGGAACAGCTCGCGCAGCTTCGACAGCAGCGTCAGGCGGTTGATACGCACATCGCGATCTTCCGCGTTGACCATCACGTTTTCGAAGAACTCATCCACCGGCTCGCGCAGCGCGGCCAGTTCGATCAGCGCTTCCTGATAACGCCCTTGCGCAAAGTACGGCTGGAGCTTATCGCGCAGCACCACCAGATTTCCCGCCAGTTTGATCTCCGCCGCTTCTTTCAGTACCGAAGCGTGGACGATATCGTTCAGCGGCTCGGTCGCTTTCGCCAGAATATTGGAGACGCGTTTGTTCGCCGCCGCCAGCGCCGCCGCTTCTTCCAGGGTGCGGAAGTGCGATACGGCCTTCATGCGGGCATCGAAATCAGCCGGACGGGTCGGACGACGCGCCAGCACCGCCTGAATGGTGTCAACGCTGTAGCCTTCGTCCTGATACCAGGCGCGGAAGCGACCCAGCATAAAGTCGATCACTTCATCAACAACTTTAGCGTTGGTCAGCTTGTCGCCGTACAGACGCACCGCTTCTTCAGTCAGCGTTTGCAGATCCAGAGCGAGGTTCTTCTCAACGATGATGCGCAGCACGCCGAGCGCGGCACGACGCAGCGCAAACGGGTCTTTATCACCTTTCGGATGCTGGCCGATGCCGAAGATACCCGCGAGGGTGTCCATCTTGTCGGCAATCGCCACGGCGCAGGCCACCGGGTTAGACGGCAGGTCGTCACCGGCGAAACGCGGCTGATACTGTTCATTCAGCGCAACCGCCACATCTTCCGCTTCGCCATCATGACGCGCGTAGTGCATTCCCATCACGCCCTGAGTGTCGGTGAACTCGAAGACCATGTTGGTCATCAGGTCACACTTGGACAGCAAGCCCGCGCGGGTAGCGTGGTTAACGTCAGCGCCAATCTGTTCAGCAATCCAGCCCGCCAGCGCCTGAATGCGGTCGGTCTTGTCGCGCAGCGTACCCAGTTGCTGCTGGAACAGCACGGTTTGCAGGCGCGGCAGGTTATCTTCCAGACGTTTTTTGCGGTCGGTATTGAAGAAGAACTCAGCATCCGCCAGACGCGGGCGTACCACCTTCTCGTTACCGGAGATGATCTGAATCGGATCTTTCGACTCAATGTTGGCGACGAAGATAAAGTTCGGCAGGAGTTTGCCGTCATCGGCATACACCGGGAAGTATTTCTGGTCGCCTTTCATGGTGTAAACCAGCGCTTCGGCGGGCACCGCGAGGAATTTCTCTTCGAACTTCGCGGTCAGCACGACCGGCCATTCCACCAGCGAGGTCACTTCTTCCAGCAGGCTTTCGCTTAAGTCAGCGTTACCGCCAATCTTACGCGCCGCTTCTTCGGCATCCGCTTTGATTTTCGCCTTACGCTCGGCGTAGTCGGCAATCACTTTGCCGCGCTGACGCAGGATTTCAGGATACTGATCGGCGTTGTCGAGGGTGAATTCCGGCTCGCCCATAAAGCGATGGCCGCGAATCACACGATCGGACTGAATGCCCAGAATAGTTGCCGGAATGACCTTATCGCCCAGCAGCAGAGTTACGGTGTGAACCGGACGCACAAAGTGAACGTCAGACGCGCCCCAGCGCATCAGTTTTGGGATTGGCAATTTAGCCAGCGACGTGGCGATCATGTTTGGTACCAGCGCTTCAACGCTTTCGCCCTTCACATGCGCGCGGTACAGCAACCACTCGCCTTTGTCAGTGGTCAGACGCTCGGCCTGGTCAACGGTGATCCCGCAGCCACGCGCCCAGCCTTCTGCCGCTTTACTCGGATTGCCGCTGGCATCAAACGCCTGGCTAATTGCCGGACCGCGTTTTTCAACTTCACGATCGGCCTGGGATTCGGCAAGATTTGCCACTTTCAGCGCCAGACGGCGCGGCGCGGCAAACCACTCTACGTTGCCGTGGGCGAGGCCAGCGTTATCCAGCTCCGCCGTAAAGTTCGCAGCAAAAGATTCCGCCAGGCTGCGCAGGGCTTTTGGTGGCAGCTCTTCAGTGCCGATTTCCACCAGGAAAGTTTTATCAGACATGGCCGCCTCTTATTTATTCTTGTTGCACATCGGGAAGCCGAGGGCTTCACGGGAAGCGTAATACGCCTCTGCGACTGCTTTGGTCAGGGTACGAATGCGCAGAATATAGCGCTGACGTTCGGTGACGGAGATGGCTTTACGCGCATCCAGCAGGTTGAAGCTGTGGGCGGCTTTCAGAATGCGTTCATAGGCAGGCAGCGGCAGCGGGTTTTCCAGCGCCAGCAACTGCTGGGCTTCTTTTTCATACTGCTCGAAGCAGGTGAAGAGGAAATCCACATCGGCGTATTCGAAGTTATAGGTGGATTGCTCCACTTCGTTCTGATGGAACACGTCACCGTAAGTGGTTTTACCCAGCGGGCCGTCGCTCCAGACCAGGTCATAAACGCTGTCTACGCCCTGAATGTACATCGCCAGACGTTCCAGACCGTAGGTAATTTCCCCGGTAACCGGTTTACATTCCAGACCGCCAACCTGCTGGAAGTAGGTGAACTGCGTCACTTCCATGCCGTTCAGCCACACTTCCCAGCCCAGACCCCAGGCACCCAGCGTCGGGTTTTCCCAGTTGTCTTCGACGAAGCGAATGTCATGAATAGTCGGGTCCATGCCCAGCTCTTTCAGCGACCCAAGATACAGCTCCTGGATATTATCCGGCGATGGCTTAATCACCACCTGGAACTGATAATAGTGCTGTAAACGGTTCGGGTTTTCGCCATAGCGACCGTCGGTCGGACGGCGGGAGGGCTGAACATAGGCGGTCGCCATCGGCTCCGGGCCAAGTGCGCGCAGGCAGGTCATCGGGTGAGAAGTTCCCGCGCCGACTTCCATGTCCAGTGGTTGAACAATGGTGCAGCCCTGGCGTGCCCAGTAATCCTGTAAGGTCAGGATCAGGCCCTGGAAGGTCCTGGTATCAAACTTTTGCATAGTATTTCGTGCTGGATACGTGTGGATTTAAAGGAAGCGACCAGTATACCCGCTGACTGCAAGATATACAGTACGAAAGCGGGTAGAAGAGGCAAAATTGGCCTGCTAGCGCATAGAAAGGTGTAAAAACTGGCCGTCTGCGTCAAAAGAGCAAATAAAACTCTCTTTTCGCGGTGTATAACCGCGCATCTCATAGCTGCCCTGGAACTTCTCAAAGCCGATGACGTTTATTTTTTGCGCACCCGTATTGTAGCGCCAGGCCGCTTCATCCTTGCAGAGCGTTTCCATATCCAAACTGCGGACTGGCCCCACTTTGGCCGTCTGCGCCTTTTGTACCGATTCAGGCGGTGTCTGACAGGCTGTTAAACCCAGCCCCAGCAGCACGGCTATCATCATTCTTAACATCATTTACCGCCGCCTCGTTAATCAGCTGTTATTTTTAGTGGTAATAATTGTATAAGATATTTTTACCTGTGCATTCTGGTAAACGGAAAATTGTTGTACAAAACAAATTCAGAAGTTTCTAATCGTCGTCTCAGGCAAAATAAGGCGAAAAACCCGCCATAAAAGAGGATACCGGGAGACTGATGTCGTCAAAAATACACTGGATAGATAATTTGCGAGGGATTGCCTGCCTGATGGTGGTGATGATCCACACCACAACCTGGTACATTACCAACTCTGCCGTCATTAGCCATCCTGACTGGAATATTGCCAACGTTCTGAACTCCGCCTCGCGGGTCAGCGTGCCGCTGTTTTTTATGATCTCCGGCTACCTCTTTTTCGGTGAACGCAGCGCGCAGCCGCGCCACTTTCTGCGCATCGCGCTATGCCTTGTGTTTTACAGCGCGGTGGCGCTGCTCTATATCTGGCTTTTTACCTCCATTAATGGCGAGCTTTCGCTGCGCTACCTGCTGCAAAAACCGGTGTTTTATCACCTGTGGTTTTTCTTCGCGATTATCGTCATCTATCTGGTTTCGCCGTTAATTCAGGTGAAAAACGTGAGCGGAAAAATGCTGCTGGCGCTGATCGTCGTGACGGGCGTGCTGGCGAACCCGAATACTGTCCCGCAGAAAATCGGCGGTTTTGAATGGCTGCCGGTGAACCTTTATATCAATGGCGACACCTTTTACTACGTCCTGTACGGCCTGCTGGGGCGCGCCATCGGTATGATGGATACTGATAAAAAACCGCTGACCCTGCTGTGCGCGGCGCTGTTTGTGGTGGCGGTATATATTATTTCACGCGGCACGCTGCACGAACTGAAATGGCGCGGCAGCTTTGCCGACACCTGGTATCTTTACTGCGGTCCAATGGTTTTTCTGTGCGCGGTATCGCTGCTGACGCTGGTTAAAAATACGCTGAATACGCGCCCACTTCCCGGCCTGCATATTATTTCGCGCCATTCGCTGGGTATTTATGGTTTTCACGCGCTGATCATTCATGCTTTGCGTACACGCGGCGTTGAGCTGAAAAGCTGGCCGCTGCTGGATATCGTGTGGATTTTTATGGCAACGCTGGCGGGAAGTTTGCTGCTTTCGATACTGCTCCAGCGGCTGGATACGCGCAGGCTGGTCAGCTAGTAAGTCAGAAAAACGGGCCACAGCGCCCGTTTTTTCCGATCGGAGGTATTAAAATCTTTCTCGAGTTTTATATACCTGAACAGGCTCTGTTAAGACTTCACTGAACCAGACGCCCGGCAATAAAATGCCATACCGGTCAGACTCATAGCCCAGGATATGACATACATAAGCTTAAGCTGCCACGGAATTGGCTCATTCCATAAACCGACCGCAAGCAATCCCATCGCCGTCAGAAGCGTTAAACGACACCAGGAATTCATCACGGCACTCAGGCACTGGTGCTGTACCAGATGCCAGTAAACCGCTACGGGGAATAACCCCAGCACCAGCAACGCAACGTAATAGCCCCTGTCGCTTAACGTTGGGAAAATATTCCATAGCCCAATGCCATACAGCACAACGCCTGCAAGCATCATGATTCTTGCCGTGTGAAGAGATATTGCCCCACTTTTTTGACCCATACGCTCCATCTCCATTTTCCGCTCCGTGGAAAAATCATTATGGGGTAGAGCAGAGTCCTGATACTTCATCGGGAGGAAAAACTGGCTGAAATTCGGAATAAATTCATATCATTAAGTAATGATATGTACAAATAATCGTCAATATATACATCTAATGAATCCCTCCCCGGATATGAGGAGGGAAAATTCGTCAGGACATCAGCGGCAGCAGTTGCTGGTAGATCTGTCTGAACGTTTCACGCTGCCCGCTATACCGCGCATGACGTGCGCCGTCAGGGACATGTGTCTGGTCAAGCGGCAGTTGGGGCAGGAGTTCAGACAGCGGACGTCCGGGATTTAACGCGATTTGCGCCAGCCGCGCCGCGCCCAGCGCCGGACCGACATCCCCCCCGGTGCGGTAGTCCATCTGCTGACCGGAAATATCCGCCAGCATCTGACGCCACCATGCGCTACGCGCACCCCCGCCAATCAGCGTAATACTTTCCGGCTTCACGCCACAGGCATGAACCGCATCGATGCCGTCCGCCAGCGCGTAACCGACGCCTTCCAGCACGGCGCGCGCCAGTTCTGCCGGACCATGCTGATGCGTCAGGCCAAAAAAGACGCCTTTCGCCTGCGGATTATTGTGCGGCGTGCGCTCCCCGGACAGGTACGGCAGGAACCAGACCGGCTCCGCATTTTCATCGGCGGCCTGGGCGGCCGTAATCAGCGCAGGAACTGAATCCATTCCGGTTAGCTTTGCTGCCCAGTCAAGGCAGGAGGCCGCGCTAAGCATTACCGACATCAAATGCCAGCGTCCCGGCAGCGCATGGCAGAAGCTGTGTACCGCGCTTTCCGGCTTGCTCAGAAAACCTTCGCTGACGGCGAAATACACGCCGGAAGTGCCCAGTGAGAGCATCGCCTGCCCGGCGTCCGCCATCCCGACGCCCACCGCGCCCGCCGCGTTATCGCCGCCGCCTGCCACCACCGGAACCGCAGGCATATTCCAGCCAGCGGCCACGTCGGCAAGCAGCGTTCCGGTAATTTCACTGCCTTCGAACAGCGCTGGCATCTGGTCGCGCGTCAACCGGCAGGCGCTGAGCATTTCATCGCTCCAGTCACGTTTTTCGACATCCATCCATAACGTACCCGCCGCGTCTGACATATCGCTGGCAAAATCGCCTGTCATCCGCAGGCGCAGATAATCTTTAGGTAATAGCACCTTGTCGATCTGCTGAAATATTTCTGGCTCATGCCGTTGTACCCACAGCACTTTGGGCGCGGTGAATCCCGGCATCATCAGGTTGCCGGTGATCGCCCGGGAAGAAGGCACCTGCGCCTCCAGCAGCGCGCACTCTTCGCCACAGCGCCCATCGTTCCACAGGATCGCCGGACGTAAAACACGCTGTTGCTTATCCAGCAGCGTCGCGCCATGCATCTGCCCGGCGATGCCCAACGCTTTAACCTCGCGTAACGAATGCTGCTCGCCTAACGCTTTAATGGCGCGGTCCGTGGCCTGCCACCAGTGCTCAGGATCCTGTTCCGACCATAGCGGATGCGGGCGCGATACGGTCAGTTTCTCCGTTCGGGTCGCCAGCACGTTTCCCTGTTCATCCAGCAGAATGGCCTTCACGCCGGACGTTCCCAGATCTATCCCGATATACATAGTGACGACTCCTTATCAGAGAGGCCCGGCGCAGTTGCGTGGCCGGGCAAACGTGATTATTTATCGAAGAGATACGCGTTAACCAGATTCTCCAGCAGCTCCTGGTGCCCGCTGTGATGCTGCGGAGCCAGATTATGCTGTTCGGCGTAGCTGGCAATTTCCGCGAGGCTCAGCTGCCCTTTGAGGATCTGCTGACCCAGCTCGCTGTCCCAGCCGCTGTAGCGTTTAGCGACGCGTTTATCCAGCTCGCCGTCTTCGATCATCCGGGCGGCGATTTTCAGCGCCATCGCCATCGTATCCATCGCGCCAATGTGACCGTAGAACAGATCGTATTTATCTGTGCTCTGACGGCGAACTTTCGCATCAAAGTTCAGACCGCCAGTGGTAAAACCGCCAGCCTTGAGGATTTCATACATCACCAGCGCGTTCTCTTCCACGCTGTTCGGGAACTGGTCGGTATCCCAGCCAAGCTGCGCATCGCCACGGTTGGCATCAACGGAACCAAAAATACCCATGGCAATGGCTGAGGCGATTTCATGATGGAAGGAGTGGCCCGCAAGCGTCGCATGGTTCGCTTCAATATTCACTTTGATCTCTTTTTCCAGACCAAACTGTTTCAGGAAGCCATAAACGGTGGCGACGTCGTAATCATACTGATGCTTGGTCGGCTCCTGCGGTTTCGGCTCAATCAGCAGCGTGCCCTGAAAACCAATCTTATGTTTATGTTCCACCACCATCTGCATGAAGCGGCCGATTTGCTCGCGCTCCTGACGCAGATCGGTGTTCAGCAGGGTTTCATAACCCTCACGACCGCCCCACAGAACGTAGTTTTCACCGCCCAGCTTGTGCGTAGCGTTCATTGCGGTGACCACCTGGGTTGCCGCCCAGCTAAACACTTCTGGATCGGGATTGGTGGCTGCGCCTGCACCGTAGCGCGGGTTAGTAAAGCAGTTTGCGGTGCCCCACAGGAGCTTCACGCCGCTCTGCTGCTGTTTTTCGCCCAGCACGTCTACCATCGCGGCGAAATTGTTCAGGTACTCTTTCAGCGATGCGCCCTCCGGCGAAACGTCAACATCGTGGAAGCAGTAGTACGGCACATTCAGCTTATGGAAAAACTCAAACGCCACGTCCGCCTTGCGTTTTGCCAGCTCCAGCGCCTCCCCCTGCTTCTGCCAGGGACGATCGAAGGAACCGACGCCAAACATATCCGCCCCGTTCCAGCAGAAGGTGTGCCAGTAGCAGGCAGCAAAGCGCAGATGGTCTTCCATCCGTTTGCCAAGCACCAGCTCATCCGGGTTGTAGTGGCGGAACGCCAGAGGATTTTTGGTCTTCGGCCCTTCGAAACGGACACGATCCAGTTGGTCAAAATAAGCTTGCATAATGAACTCCATATTCAGAGACGCGGCGGATAGTAGATTTAGGCGTAATACTGGAGCGTCCTTTCGCGTTGCTCAATTACGTTATTTCACACTGCTATTGAGAGAATCCACAAATGTGCGCTGGCTCGCAAAAACGCTGTTTGCGTTTTACGTAATTCCTTCCTGAAAATGTTGCAAAAAACCGGCTCCGACATTTAAAAGTCCGATCGCGGTCATAAATTAGAAAATAAACGAAATATCGTAATGCGAAGATAAGAATCTGTAATTGCCAGTTCCTGTTTACCTGTTAAAAATTTGCAGCGTGTTACGCAGTCAATTTTTCTTTTAACGACTCTAACCCTACAAAAGGCATCACGATTATGAAAATAAAGAACGTTTGTCTCACTCTCTGCGCCTCCCTCCTGCTGATCGGTACGGCAGGCCACGCGAAAGAAGTTAAAATCGGTATGGCGATTGACGACCTGCGCCTGGAGCGCTGGCAAAAAGATCGCGATATCTTTGTCAAAAAAGCGGAATCACTCGGTGCAAAAGTATTTGTCCAGTCTGCTAACGGCAACGAAGAAACCCAGATGTCGCAAATTGAAAATATGATCAATCGCGGCGTAGACGTCCTGGTCATTATTCCTTACAACGGTCAGGTGCTCAGCAATGTGGTGAAAGAGGCGAAGCAGGAAGGCATAAAAGTGCTGGCCTATGACCGGATGATCAACAATGCCGATATCGATTTTTATATCTCTTTTGATAACGAAAAAGTAGGCGAGATGCAGGCCCAAAGCCTGGTAAACAAAACGCCTGAAGGAAATTATTTCCTGATGGGTGGTTCACCGGTCGATAATAACGCCAAATTATTCCGTGCCGGTCAAATGAAAGTATTAAAGCCCTATATCGATCAGGGAAAAATAAAAGTGGTCGGCGATCAGTGGGTTGATGGCTGGCTGCCCGAAAACGCGCTGAAAATTATGGAAAATGCGCTGACGGCAAACAATAACAAAATTGACGCCGTCGTCGCCTCTAACGATGCCACCGCCGGTGGCGCAATCCAGGCGCTGGACGCTCAGGGGCTGGCGGGTAAAGTCTCCATCTCCGGTCAGGATGCCGATCTTGCCGGGATCAAACGCATCCTCGCGGGCACCCAGACAATGACCGTCTATAAGCCCATCACCCTGCTGGCAAACACCGCCGCAGAGATCGCCGTCGAGCTCGGTAACGGCCAGCAGCCAAAAGCAGACTCTTCGCTGAATAATGGCCTGAAAGATGTTCCCGCACGTCTGCTTACGCCTATTGAAGTCAACAAGAACAATATCGATGACACCGTGGTTAAAGACGGCTTCCACAAGAAAAGCGACCTTTAACCTCTGATGCCCTCCCCGCGAGGGCACCGGTTCTGGATGTTATTTCATTGGCTACGCGGAGCAGCTATGCCCTATTTACTGGAAATGAAAAACATAACCAAAGCCTTCGGCGCGGTAAAGGCCGTGGATAATGTCAGCCTAAGATTAAACTCAGGCGAGGTGATGTCGCTGTGTGGCGAAAATGGTTCCGGGAAATCCACATTGATGAAAGTGCTGTGCGGTATCTATCCGCACGGCACTTTCGACGGTGAGATTATTTTTACCGGTGAGCCGTTACAGGCCAGCCATATCCGCGACACCGAACGTCGGGGAATCGCCATCATTCATCAGGAACTGGCGCTGGTAAAAGATTTAACCGTGCTGGAAAATATTTTTCTCGGCGCGGAAATCACCCGTCATGGCGTCATGGATTATGACGCCATGACGCTGCGCTGTGAAAAGCTGCTCGCCCAGGTCAAGCTGGCGATTTCACCAAATACACGCACCGGTGATTTAGGACTTGGCCAGCAGCAGCTGGTTGAAATAGCTAAAGCGCTGAATAAACAGGTGCGCCTGCTTATTCTGGATGAGCCAACGGCCTCGCTGACGGAGCAGGAAACGGCGGTGCTGCTGAATATTATTCGCGACCTCCAGCATCACGATATTGCCTGCATTTATATCTCGCACAAGCTAAACGAAGTTAAGGCCATTTCGGACACGATCTGCGTGATCCGCGATGGTCAGCACATCGGTACCCGCGACGCTGCGGGAATGAGCGAGGACGATATCATCACCATGATGGTAGGCCGCGAGCTAACGGCGCTCTACCCTACTGAACCTCATACCACCGGCGAAGAGATCCTGCGCGTTGAGCATCTGACGGCCTGGCATCCGGTCAACCGCGACATCAGGCGGGTGAACGACGTCTCTTTTTCTCTTAAACGTGGCGAAATCCTGGGCATTGCCGGGCTGGTCGGCGCAGGACGCACCGAGGCCGTGCAGTGTCTGTTTGGCGTCTGGCGCGGGCGCTGGGAGGGCCAGATTTTTATCGATGGTCAGCCGGTAAAAATAAACAGTTGCCAGCAAGCGATTGCCCACGGGATTGCGATGGTGCCGGAAGATCGCAAGAAAGACGGCATCGTGCCGGTGATGGCCGTCGGAAAAAACATTACTCTCGCCGCACTGGATCAATTCACCGGTCCCGCCAGCACACTTAATGACGCGGCGGAGCAGCACTGTATTTTGCAATCCATTCAGCGACTGAAGGTAAAAACCTCATCCCCGGAGCTGGCAATTGGTCGCCTGAGCGGGGGCAATCAGCAAAAAGCCATCCTGGCGCGCTGCCTGCTCCTTAATCCCCGCATTCTTATCCTCGATGAGCCGACGCGCGGCATTGATATCGGTGCAAAGTATGAAATCTACAAACTTATCAACCAGCTGGTGCAGCAGGGAATCGCGGTTATCGTCATCTCGTCGGAGTTGCCGGAAGTGCTTGGCCTGAGCGACAGAGTGCTGGTGATGCATGAAGGGAAGTTAAAAGCCAACTTAGTTAATCATAATCTGACGCAGGAACAGGTTATGGAAGCCGCCCTGAGGAGCGAACGCAATGTCGAAAAGCAATCCGTCTGAGATGAAACTCGCGGTCCCGGTGCCTGGCGCATTCGCGGGCCTCAAATCCCTGAATCTCCAGGTGTTCGTGATGATTGCCGCTATCGTGGCGATCATGCTGTTTTTTACCTGGACCACCGACGGCGCGTATCTGAGCGCCCGTAATATTTCAAATCTGCTTCGCCAGACGGCAATCACCGGCATTCTGGCGGTGGGTATGGTGTTCGTGATTATCTCTGCGGAGATCGACTTGTCCGTAGGCTCTATGATGGGGCTGCTGGGCGGCGCGGCGGCGATTTTTGACGTCTGGTTCGGCTGGCCGCTGCCTCTGACGATTATCGTTACGCTGGTGATGGGCCTGCTGCTGGGCGCATGGAACGGCTGGTGGGTGGCCTACCGTAAAGTGCCCTCGTTTATCGTCACCCTTGCCGGGATGCTGGCATTTCGCGGGGTACTGATCGGCATTACCAACGGGACCACCGTCTCTCCGACCAGCGCGGCGATGTCGCAGATCGGTCAAAGCTACCTGCCCGGCGGTTTTGGCTTCTCTATTGGCGTACTGGGGCTGATGGCGTTTATTGCCTGGCAGTGGCGCGGTCGTCAACGTCGTCAGGCGTTGGGTCTGAACACACCCGCGTCGGGCGGCGTGGCAGGTAAGCAGGCCATCACCGCGATCATTATTCTCGGCGCTATCTGGCTGCTGAATGACTATCGTGGCGTTCCCACGCCGGTTCTGCTGCTGGCTTTTTTGCTGCTGGCCGGGATGTTTATGGCAACGCGCACCGCGTTTGGTCGTCGTATTTATGCTATCGGCGGCAATCTGGAGGCGGCTCGCCTGTCAGGAATCAACGTCGAACGCACTAAACTTGCGGTCTTTGCCATTAACGGCCTGATGGTCGCAGTGGCCGGGCTGATCCTCAGTTCACGCCTGGGCGCAGGTTCCCCGTCAGCGGGCAATATTGCGGAGCTGGATGCTATTGCCGCCTGCGTTATCGGCGGAACCAGTCTGGCGGGTGGCATCGGTAGCGTGGCAGGCGCGGTAATGGGGGCATTTATTATGGCGTCCCTTGATAACGGCATGAGTATGATGGACGTGCCAACGTTCTGGCAGTATATCGTTAAAGGCGCAATCCTCTTGCTGGCAGTCTGGATGGACTCTGCCACCAAACGCCGTGTCTGATTTTTCACCGTGCGATGATTACCAGGAAATCCGTACTATGTTTGAAAAGCGTCACCGCATTACCCTTTTATTCAATGCCAATAAAGCCTACGACCGGCAGGTGGTTGAGGGCGTTGGGGAATATTTGCAGGCCTCGCAATCGGAGTGGGATATTTTTATCGAAGAGGATTTCCGCGCCCGCATTGAGAACATTAAAGAGTGGCTGGGTGATGGCGTTATCGCTGATTATGACGATCCTGAAATAGAGCAGTTACTGGCTGATGTCGGCGTTCCTATCGTCGGCGTCGGCGGTTCTTATCATCTGCCAGAGCACTATCCTGCCGTACATTATATTGCGACCGATAATTTTGCGCTCGTAGAGAGCGCTTTTTTACATCTGAAAGAGAAAGGTGTTCACCGCTTCGCCTTCTACGGGCTTCCCACTTCCAGCGGCAAACGCTGGGCGGTGGAGCGGGAATACGCCTTCTGCCAGTTGGTTGCCAAAGAAAAATATCGCGGCGTAGTTTATCAGGGACAGCAAACCGCGCCGGAAAACTGGCAGCACGCGCAAAACCGGCTCGCCGACTGGCTACAAACGCTGCCGCCCCAGACCGGGATTATTGCCGTAACCGACGCCAGAGCACGGCATATTTTGCAGGCCTGCGAGCATTTGCATATCCCGGTGCCTGAAAAACTGTGCGTTATCGGCATTGATAACGAAGAGCTGACGCGCTACCTCTCACGCGTGGCGCTGTCTTCCGTCGCCCAGGGCGCGCGACAAATGGGTTACCAGGCGGCAAAACTGCTGCACCGCTTAATGGACAACGAAGAGCTACCGCTCCAGCGCGTACTGGTTCCGCCTATGCGAGTCATTGAACGCCGTTCTACCGACTATCGCTCGCTAAACGATCCGGCCGTCATCCAGGCCATGCACTACATCCGCAATAATGCGTGTAAAGGCATCAAGGTCGATCAGGTTCTCGACGCGGTAGGTATTTCCCGCTCAAATCTGGAAAAGCGGTTCAGGGAGGAAGTGGGAGAGACGATTCATGCGGTGATCCACGCGGAAAAACTCGACAAAGCGCGCAGTCTGCTTATCTCCACGTCGCTGTCGATTAACGAAATTTCGCAGATGTGCGGCTACCCTTCACTGCAATATTTTTACTCAGTATTTAAAAAGGAATACGACGCGACGCCGAAGGATTACCGTGACAGGTATAGTGAAGTGATGATGTAGAAACAAAAACGCCTTCCTTTCGGAAGGCGTTCTCTTTAAAGCTATTACATATGCGCCGCAATCAGCCGCTGATTATCCTGGTACATCGCAAACAAGAAGTTGTTGTAGCTGGACCCTTTAGTGGAGTAACCCTCCAGCTTGTGGATCATCGCGCTGGCAGTGACTTCCTGATCCGCTTTGCGCAACTGCGCGCGTGATTTGCGGAAAGAAGAATAGGCCGGATGCGTATTCAGGTTCACCACGTAGGCGTTAACCGAATCTTTTACCGAACCAAACTGCGAGTAGCCTTTCACTTTGCCCGGTGCATTACTACAACGGCCCTTGGCGCATTTCATGCCGAAGAGGTTATTGTTGTTACGCGCCAGCTTCGAGGTACCCCAGCCGCTTTCTGCTGCTGCCATGGTTGCGATCATGCTGTCAGGAATAATGTCTACGCGCTCAAGCAATGTGTTCCAGGGAATACGATGCGTATTACCGGACCATTTAATTTTGTAGCGCTTAGCAATATCCTTCAGGCGCGAACGCTCTGCAGGCGACCATTTATTGGCGTACTGCTTTGAAATCAGCCAGTTACGTTCGGTCGTAATCGCTGCATTTTGACTGGTAATATAAGGCATGACCGTCCGGAGAAACGCTTTCTTTCTGGGTGTTCCGGAAGGGTATTTTCGCAAGTCAGGGAGTGCACTGCTCAAATCACTATTGCGAGAATACTCTTGTTTACTGCTAACCTTTTTACTCGTTGTCGCTGTTATATGGGCTATATCACTCGTTGTTGTGTGCGTTTTTGCAAACGTCCCACCCGAAAAAGCAGAGGTGAGTAACATGAGTATCATGGCCCCGTATCGTCGAAGGGGAGTCGATATCATTAAGTCTCCTGGTCGGATTTAAGCATCCAAAACGCCTTAGTTATGTTAAAAAATGAGCACTGATCCGCAGACCTTATCAAAAATATCCTTCTTGATCACGTAAAGAAATAGATAAAGTCCGAAATAGTGTCATCTGCAACGACTAAAAATAGCTCGTTTTTCGACCGAAACCATTCTGTTGCGCAATTTTGTGCTCGCCGTCACTCACCCTGTGTTGTCCTCCCCTTCAGCCTGCCGCAAGGGAGGAGTACGCCGCCGGGGATTGCGTGCAAAATCTACAAAACCCCGTGACTGGATATCACTATGAAACTCGCCGCACTTGCTCCGCTACTCCTGCCCGGCATGGCTTTCGCTGCCTGGAACGCGCCAGATTTCCCGGCGTTTACGCCGCAGGGCAGCGGAAAGTTCATAAGTCAGACGTCACTGCCGAAGGGTATACGCCCCCTGACCTTACATTTTGACCAACAGTGCTGGCAGCCCGCAGACGCGATTAAGCTCAACCAGATGCTCTCGCTGAAGCCCTGTAGCGGCGATGCGCCGCAGTGGCGTCTGTTTCGGGAAGGTGAATATCAACTGGAGGTCGATACCCGATCCGGCACGCCTACGCTAATGATCAGCATAAAAACCGACGCGCAGGAAACAAGCGCCGTAGCCGTGCGCCAGTGTCCGAAGTGGGATGGTAAACCTTTGACGCTGGATGTCAGCCAGACTTTTCCTGAAGGCAGCGTGGTGCGCGATTTTTATAGCCAGCAAACCGCGACCGTCCGGGAGGGAAAAATCGCCCTCGCTCCCGCCGCTGACAGTAACGGCCTGCTGCTTCTGGAGCGTGCCGAAACCGACGCTCCGGCTGCATTTAACTGGCATAACGCCACCGTCTATTTTGTGCTCACCGACCGTTTTGAGAACGGCGATCCCGGCAACGATAACAGCTATGGCCGACACCCGGACGGGATGGAAGAGATCGGCACGTTCCACGGTGGCGACCTGAAAGGGCTGACCCGCAAGCTGGATTACCTGCACCAGCTGGGCGTCAACGCGCTATGGATCAGCTCGCCGCTGGAACAAATCCACGGCTGGGTGGGCGGCGGCACCAAAGGCGATTTCCCGCACTATGCCTACCATGGTTATTACACCCAGGACTGGACCCGGCTGGATGCCAATATGGGCGATGAGTCCGACCTGCGCACGCTGGTTGATGAAGCGCACAAACGCGGAATACGTATCCTTTTTGACGTGGTAATGAACCACACCGGCTACGCCACGCTCGCCGATATGCAGGAGTACCAGTTTGGCGCGCTGTATTTGCAGGGTGACGAACTGAAGAAAACGCTGGGCGAGCGCTGGACCGACTGGAAACCGTCCGCCGGGCAAAGCTGGCACAGCTACAACGATTTTATTAATTTCAGCGACAAAACCGCATGGGGCAAATGGTGGGGGAAAAACTGGATCAGGACCGATATTGGCGATTACGACAACCCCGGTTTTGACGATCTCACCATGTCGCTGGCCTTTTTACCCGATCTGAAAACCGAATCCACCACCCCGTCCGGCCTGCCCGTCTTTTATCAGCATAAGCCGGATACTCACGCCAAAGAGATAGCAGGCTACACGCCGCGTGACTATCTGACGCACTGGCTGAGTCAGTGGGTGCGCGATTACGGCATTGATGGTTTTCGGGTAGATACCGCTAAACACGTTGAAATGGACGGCTGGCAACAACTGAAAACCCAGGCCAGCGAAGCGCTTGCCGCCTGGAAAGCCGCCAATCCCGCCAAAGCGCTGGACGACGCGCCGTTCTGGATGACCGGGGAAGCCTGGGGACACGGCGTGATGCAAAGTGACTACTATCGCCACGGCTTTGACGCGATGATCAACTTTGATTATCAGGAGCAGGCCGCAGGCGCGGTGGATTGCCTGGCAAACATCGACCCCGTCTGGCAGCAAATGGCCGATAAACTCCAGACGTTTAACGTACTCAGCTATCTCTCCTCACACGATACTCGCCTGTTCCGCGAGGGCGGCAGCCGGGCGGCGGAACTGCTGCTACTGGCACCCGGCGCGGTACAGATCTTTTACGGTGATGAATCCGCGCGTCCGTTCGGGCCCACCGGTTCCGATCCGCTTCAGGGCACCCGCTCACAGATGAACTGGCAGGATCTGGCCGGAAAAGCGTCACAAAACCTGGCGCACTGGCAAAAGCTGGGCCAGTTCCGCGCCCGCCATCCGGCGGTAGGCGAAGGCAAACAGACCACGCTCACGCTTTCACAGGGATACGGCTTCATCCGTCAAAAGGGCGATGATGCGGTGATGGTGATTTGGGCGGGTCAGCGGCAGTAAATCTTTACCGGGGCGCGCATAGCGCGCCCAACATTTAAAACCAGCCAACTGTAAATTATCAGCCAAACATATCACTCCATCTCCATTTTGCCGATTTGCACCGTGCCAGCGTTATCGTTATCGTTACCTTCTTTACACTCAGTCCGGCAGAACTCCGCTATGACATTTTCACTTTTCGGCGACAAATTTACCCGCCATTCCGGTATTACCCGCCTGATGCAGGACCTCAACGACGGCTTACGCACGCCCGGCGCAATCATGCTCGGCGGCGGTAATCCGGCGCAAATCCCTGCGATGACCGACTACTTCCACCAGTTGCTTGCCGACATGCTGGTCAGCGGCAAAGCCACGGACGCGCTGTGCAACTACGATGGGCCGCAGGGTAAAAGCGAACTGCTGGACGTGCTGGCGAAAATGCTGCGTGATGAGCTGGGATGGGATATCGAGCCACAGAATATTGCACTGACAAACGGCAGTCAGAGCGCATTTTTCTACTTATTTAACCTTTTTGCTGGCCGACGCGCCGATGGAACCTCCCGCAAAGTGCTTTTCCCGCTGGCCCCGGAATACATCGGCTATGCGGATGCCGGGCTGGAAGAAGACCTGTTCGTGTCCGCACGGCCCAATATTGAACTGCTGCCGGAAGGTCAGTTTAAATATCACGTCGATTTTGAACATCTGCACGTCGGCGAAGATACCGGAATGATCTGCGTCTCGCGCCCGACCAACCCGACGGGCAACGTCATTACCGACGAAGAAATCATGAAGCTGGACGTACTGGCAAACCAGCACGGCATCCCGCTGGTGATCGACAATGCCTACGGCGTGCCCTTCCCCGGCATTATTTTCAGCGACGCGCGTCCGCTGTGGAACCCGAATATCGTGCTGTGCATGAGCCTGTCGAAGCTGGGCCTGCCGGGCAGCCGCTGCGGGATCATCATCGCCAGTGAGAAAATCATCTCCGCCATTACCAATATGAACGGCATTATCAGCCTTGCGCCAGGCGGCATGGGACCGGCGATGATGTGCGAAATGATCAAGCGCAACGATCTGCTGCGCCTGTCGGAAACGGTAATTAAACCGTTCTACTACCAGCGCGTGCAGGAAACTGTCGCCCTCATTCGCCGCTATCTGCCGGAAGAGCGCTGTCTGATCCACAAACCTGAAGGCGCTATTTTCCTGTGGCTGTGGTTTAAAGATTTGCCCATCTCGACGGAGCTGTTATATCAGCGCCTGAAAAAACGCGGCGTGCTGATGGTGCCCGGCGACTACTTCTTCCCCGGCCTCGACAAACCCTGGCCGCACACGCACCAGTGTATGCGGATGAACTACGTGCCTGACCCGGAAAAAATTGAAGCTGGCGTAAAAATTCTCGCCGAAGAAATCGAACTGGCCTGGCGCGAAGGATAGGCCAGCAACCGCGTGCGCTGCACTTTCGCCGGATCGATGCAGCGCAGTGCCCCGGTCGGACAGGCTTCGACGCAGGCCGGACCCTGGCTGCGATGCTGACAAAGATTGCATTTCAGGGCCTGCACCTTCTCCTGCACCCTTACCAGTTGCATCGCGCCAAACGGGCAGGCGATCGCGCAGCTTTTGCAGCCGATACAGCGGCTTTGCTCAACGTGAACTGCGCCATCGCGCCGGAAAATGGCCCCATTCGGGCAGACGCTGGCGCAGGGCGCGCCTTCGCAATGATGGCAGGTTACGGCAGTGGTAAACGTATCGTCTTTAATCACCCGGATGCGGGAAGTCAATGCTGAGCGGGACAGCGAGGCGCAATCCTGCTGCGCCTGATGCGACACCGCGCAAGCGACTTCACAGGTGCGACAACCGATGCATTTTGTGGAATCGGCGACAATAAAGCGATTCATAGCCTTCTCCGGCAGAAGAAAAACGCAGAGTGCCAGAGAAGGTCACGCCCGTGCTTTGATCCGACGCGGGAAAAGCGACAGATTGTTCAGATGCCAGAAGCGATCTGGCGCATCCTCCCATTTTACTCGCGCACGCTAAAACCCAGTTCGTTAGAAATCGCCTGCGCGGTTTCACGCAGCGGCTTAAGCAGATTTTTTTCGCCCGTCTGCTTGAGGCGCGAAGTGGAGAGTGAAATTGAAATGGCATACGGCACGCGGCGGTGGATATCAAACACCGGCACGGCAATGCAGGACACGCCCAGCTCGTTCTCTTCACGATCCATCGCCATCCCGCTTTCACGGATTTGCGCCAGTTCGTCGTACATCGCGGGCAGCCCGGTGATGGTATTGCGGGTCAGCGGCTGGATGCTGTCCCGGTGGCTTTCCCAGTAAGACGCCACGTAATCCTGATGACCAAACGCCATATAAATCTTACCCATCGCCGAGCAATACAGCGGCATATGCTGGCCGATATAGGCGCGCGTGCGCAGCATACCGGTCGTTGGCTCCAGCTTGTAGATCAGAATCGCGTGATCGTCTTCGCGGCTGGAGAAGTTAATCGTCTCCCCCGTTGCCAGATTCAGCGCCTCCAGATGCGGCGCAGCAACGTGGAGGATATTCAGCGAAGACAGCGCTTTCTGGCCCACCGCAATAAATTTAGTCGTCAGCCGGTAGCTCCCCGCTGCAGGCGCGGGGGTGACGTAGCCGCAGGACTGTAAACCTTGCAGCAGGCGGTGGACGGTACTTTTATTCAGCCCCGCCAGCTCGGACAAATGCGCCAGCGGGCAGCCGTTGGGATAATTACTCAGGATCTCAATCAGCATCAGGCCGCGAAACAGGCTCTGGCTTCCGGCGGGCCGCTCTTTATCCTGCATAACATCGCTTTCTTTCGTACTCATTGCTTTCCCTCTCCTTTTTATCGCGTCCTGATGGTAGCGCAAAGTGTGTTTCAGTTCACGATCTGGACTGAAAAATTACAACTCTATGATTTTAAACACTTTAAAAAACAGGGCTACCCGTTGATCTGTTAAATGGAGATCGTTATATTTGAAATCACATTTCGCATATTGAAATTTAGAGATAAAAAAGCGATCAAACCGCTAACCGATAACGGGAGAAAGAAAGAGATGAAAGTGACCTTTGAGGAATTAAAAGCGGCGTTTAATCGGGTTCTGCTGGCGCGCGGTGTTGCCAGTGAAACCGCCGACGCCTGCGCGGAAATGTTCGCCCGCACCACCGAATCCGGCGTCTACTCGCATGGCGTTAACCGCTTCCCGCGATTCATTCAACAACTGGATGCGGGCGATATCATCCCGGAGGCGGTGCCAAAACGGATCGTCAGCCTCGGTGCTATCGAACAGTGGGACGCCCAACGCGCCATCGGCAACCTGACGGCGAAAAAAATGATGGACCGGGCGACTGAACTGGCGTCAGACCACGGCATCGGACTGGTCGCTTTGCGCAACGCCAATCACTGGATGCGCGGCGGCAGCTATGGCTGGCAGGCGGCGGAGAAAGGCTACATTGGCATTTGCTGGACCAACTCCATCGCCGTTATGCCGCCCTGGGGATCGAAAGAGTGCCGTATCGGCACCAACCCGCTGATTGTCGCCATCCCGTCGAATCCCATCACTATGGTGGATATGTCGATGTCGATGTTCTCTTACGGCATGTTAGAAGTGAACCGCCTGGCAGGCCGCACCCTGCCGGTAGACGGCGGCTTTGACGACGACGGCCAGTTAACCAAAGAGCCGGGCGTCATTGAGAAAAACCGCCGCATTCTGCCGATGGGTTACTGGAAAGGCTCTGGTCTTTCGGTGGTGCTGGATATGATCGCCACCCTGCTTTCCGACGGCGCTTCGGTTGCGGAAGTCACCCAGGACAACAGCGACGAATACGGCGTTTCACAGATTTTCATCGCCATTGAGGTTGACCGGCTGATTGACGGAGCCACCCGCGACGCCAAATTGCAGCGCATTATGGACTTCATCACCACCGCCGACCGGGCTGATGAAAACGTTGAGATCCGCCTGCCGGGGCATGAATTCACCCGACTGCTGGAAGAAAACCGTCGCAACGGCATCACCATTGATGACAGCGTATGGGCGAAAATCCAGGCGTTGTAAGGAGATAACCGATGATCTTTGGTCATATTTCGCAGCCGAATCCTTGCCGCCTGCCTGCTGCCATTGAAAAAGCGCTCGATTTTCTGCGCAGCACCGATTTTAAGCAGCTTGAGCCAGGGGTAGTGGAAATCGATGGCAAAACCGTTTTCGCCCAAATCCTTGACCTCACCACCCGCGAGGTGCAGGAAAACAGGCCAGAAACCCACCGCCGCTATCTGGATATCCAGTTTCTGGCCTGGGGTGAAGAGAAAATTGGCATCGCCATTGATACGGGCAACAATGAAATAAGTGAATCGCTGCTTGAACAGCGCGACATTATTTTTTATGAGTACAGTGAAAACGAATCCTTTATTGAAATGGTGCCGGGCAGTTACGCCATATTTTTTCCGCAGGATGTTCACCGCCCTGCCTGTAATAAATACACCGCGACGCCCATTCGCAAAATTGTGGTAAAGGTTGCCATCGCAGCGCTTTAATGACTTGCATATTTATCTGATGCGATAAATATCAGGAGCTAAAAATGAAAACTCAGCATGCCGGTTATATTATCGGTGCGTACCCCTGCGCGCCTTCGTTTCACCAGAAAAGCGAAGAGGAAGAAAGCGCCTTCTGGAAACTGCTGGCGGATACCGCCGATATTCGCGGGCTGGAGCAACCCTGCCTCGAACATCTTCATCCTTATGGCGATGAATGGCTGTTGCAGCATACGCCGGGCGAGTGGCAAATCGTCGTCACCGCCATTATGGAGACCATGCGTCGCCGTGGCGTAAACGGCGGCTTCGGGCTGGCCTCCAGCGATGAAGATCAGCGCCGGGCCTGCGTAGACTACTACCGTCATCTGCGGCAAAAAATCAACGCCGTCAACGCCCGTTACCGCGGGAAAGTGACGGCGCTGGAAATTCACGCCGCCCCGCTGGCAGGCAGCAGCAACGTGGCGCAGGCCACCGACGCCTTTGCCCGCTCGATAAAAGAGATCGCCAGCTGGGACTGGTCGTGCAATCTCATTCTTGAGCACTGTGACGCAATGACCCAGCCCGCGCCGCGCAAAGGTTTTTTGCCGCTGGAAAACGTGCTGGCGGTGCTGGCGGATTATGACATCAGCCTGTGCATTAACTGGGCGCGCTCGGCCATTGAAGGCCGCAACAGTACCCTGCCGCTTGCGCATGTGCAGATGGCGAAAAAGGCGGGCAAGCTGGGCGCGCTGATGTTCTCCGGCACGACGGAGAGCGGCGCTTACGGCGAATGGCAGGATCTGCACGCGCCTTTTGCGCCATTCTGCGAAGAAAGTCTGCTGACGACGCAGCGCGCGCAGGAATTATTTATTGCGGCAGACGCCGCAACATTGCAATTTGCCGGTATCAAATTACTGGAAATTAATGCTAATGCTGATATTCAGCATCGGATCGCCATTTTACGCGACGGTATTAACGCGCTGAATCTGGCAACAAAATAATAAAAGCACTGCGCCATTACACCAGAACAAATACTTTTTTATGAGACTACTATCATGAATACTTTATCTGGATCGACACCTGCGGGCATTCCGCATCAACGCTGGCTAAGAATAATTCCCCCGATTCTTATCGCCTGTATTATTTCCTATATGGACAGGGTAAATATCGCCTTCGCCATGCCCGGCGGGATGGATCAGGAACTCGGTATTTCCGCCACGATGGCGGGGCTGGCGGGCGGAATTTTCTTTATCGGCTATCTGTTTTTACAGGTTCCCGGCGGCAAAATCGCCGTTCACGGCAGCGGCAAGAAATTTATCGGCTGGTCGCTGGTCGCCTGGGCAGTGATTTCCGTTCTCACCGGGCTTATCACCAATCAGTATCAATTGCTGGTGCTGCGCTTCCTGCTGGGCGTGGCGGAAGGCGGAATGCTGCCGGTGGTGCTGACGATGATCAGCAACTGGTTCCCGGACGCCGAACGCGGTCGCGCCAACGCGATTGTGATCATGTTCGTGCCGATTGCCGGGATCATCACCGCGCCGCTCTCCGGCTGGATCATTACCGTACTCGACTGGCGCTGGCTGTTCATTATTGAAGGTCTGCTGTCGATAGTGGTGCTGGTGCTGTGGGCATTCACCGTTTACGACCGTCCGCAGGAAGCGCGCTGGATCTCAGAGGCCGAGAAGAATTACCTGGTTGAAACGCTGGCGGCTGAGCAGCAGGCGATTGTCGGTAAAGAAGTCAAAAACGCGTCGCTCAGCGCGGTGCTTTCCGACAAAACCATGTGGCAGTTGATTGCCCTGAACTTCTTCTACCAGACCGGGATTTACGGCTACACCCTCTGGCTGCCGACCATTCTGAAAGAGCTGACCCACACCAGCATTGGCCAGGTGGGAATGCTGGCGGTACTGCCTTACGTCGGGGCGATTGCCGGGATGTTCCTGTTCTCGTCGCTGTCTGACCGCACCGGCAAACGCAAACTGTTCGTCTCCCTGCCGCTGATCGGCTTCGCGCTGTGCATGTTCCTCTCCGTCGCGCTGAAAGAAAGCATCTGGCTGTCTTATGCGGCGCTGGTCGGCTGCGGCTTCTTCCTGCAATCCGCCGCTGGCGTGTTCTGGACCATTCCGGCGCGTCTGTTCAGCGCTGAAATGGCCGGTGGCGCACGCGGGGTGATTAATGCCCTCGGCAACCTCGGCGGTTTCTGCGGTCCTTACGCCGTGGGCGTGCTGATCACCCTGTACAGCAAAGATGCGGGCGTGTACTGCCTCGCCATTTCGCTGGCGCTGGCGGCACTGATGGCCCTGCTGTTACCCGCTAAATGTGACGCCGGAGCCGAAAGCCCCCGCCCCGTCAATTCGCGCAAGCGCGAAGCATAACGCCGCGTCGCCCCGGCACGCTCTGGCTGCCGGGGAAAATGAGAATATCAAGATGAGTGAAAGAGAGACCTTCTGGCTGGGTATCGATTGTGGCGGTACTTATCTGAAAGCCGGTTTATACGATCGCGCGGGCCACGAGCACGGCATTGCTCGCCAGCCCCTGAAAACCCTCAGCCCGCAACTGGGCTATGCGGAGCGCGATATGGCCGCGCTATGGCAGCACTGCGCCACAACCATCGCCAGCCTGCTGCAAAAAACCGGCATCGCGGGCGATCAAATCTGCGGCGTCGGCATCTCCGCGCAGGGTAAAGGGCTGTTTCTGCTGGACAAAGATGATCGCCCGCTGGGCCATGCGATCCTCTCCTCCGACCGGCGAGCGCTGGATATTGTGCGCCGCTGGCAGCAGGACGGCATCCCGGAAACGCTGTATCCGACTACGCGCCAGACGCTGTGGACCGGGCATCCTGCTTCGCTGCTGCGCTGGATCAAGGAGAACGAGCCGCAGCGCTACGCCAGTATCGGCTGCGTAATGATGGGACACGACTACCTGCGCTGGTGCCTGACCGGGGTTAAGGGCGGTGAAGAGAGCAACATCTCTGAATCCAATCTCTACAACATGAACAGCGGCGGGTACGACCCGTGCCTGACCCGCTGGCTCGGCATCAGCGAGATCGACCACGCCCTGCCGCCGGTGGTGGGTTCAGCAGAAATTTGCGGGGAGATCACCGCTCAGGCAGCCGCCCTGACCGGTCTGACGGCGGGCACGCCCGTCGTTGGCGGACTGTTTGATGTGGTCTCTACCGCACTCTGCGCCGGGTTACAGGATGAGCACACCCTGAACGCGGTAATGGGAACGTGGGCGGTAACCAGCGGGATCGCGCACGGCCTGCGCCATCACGAAAAGCATCCTTACGTCTATGGTCGCTACGTCAACGACGGAGAGTACATCGTTCACGAAGCCAGCCCGACCTCATCCGGCAACCTTGAGTGGCTGACCGCCCAGTGGCCCGATCTCTCTTTTGCGCAAATCAACGCGGCGGTAGCCAGCCTGCCGAAAGCGGGCAGCGATTTACTGTTTCTGCCCTTCCTTTACGGCAGCAACGCCGGGCTGGAAATGACCAGCGGTTTCTACGGAATGCAGGCGATGCACAGCCGTGCGCATTTGTTGCAGGCAGTGTTTGAGGGCGTGGTGTTCAGCCACATGACCCACCTCAACCGGATGCGCGAACGCTTTAACGACGTTCGCGCCCTGCGCGTGACCGGCGGCCCGGCGCACTCCGATGTCTGGATGCAGATGCTCGCCGACGTCAGCGGCCTGCCGCTGGAGCTGCCGCAGCTGGAGGAAACCGGCTGCTTCGGCGCAGCGCTGGCGGCGCAGGTCGGCACCGGCCTGCACGCCAGTTTCCACGCCGCCCAGCGGTCGCTGACGTACAGCCTGCGCACCTTCACGCCGGACCCGGCCGCGCAGGCTGCCTATCAGCGCAAATACCACCGTTATCAGATTCTGATTGAAGCACTACAGGGTTTTCACGCCCGTATTAAGGAGCACACATTATGAGCCGACCATTACTGCAACTGGCGCTCGACCACACCCGCCTTGCCGCCGCCCAACGCGACGTCAGCCTGCTACAGGATCACGTGGATATCGTCGAAGCCGGGACGATTCTGTGCCTGACCGAAGGACTCAGCGCCGTTAAAGCGCTGCGCGCGCAGTGCCCGGAAAAAATCATCGTGGCCGACTGGAAAGTGGCAGATGCCGGGGAAACGCTGGCGCAGCAGGCCTTCAACGCGGGCGCGAACTGGATGACCATTATCTGCGCTGCGCCGCTGGCGACCATTGAAAAGGGCCATGCGGTCGCGCAGACCTGCGGCGGCGAGATCCAGATCGAACTGTTCGGCAACTGGACGCTGGACAATGCCCGTGACTGGTATCGGACCGGCGTGCGGCAGGCGATTTATCATCGCGGACGCGACGCGCAGGCCAGCGGGCAACAGTGGGGTGAGGCCGATCTGGCGCGCATGAAGGCGCTCTCTGATATCGGACTTGAACTCTCGATTACCGGCGGCATCACTCCCGCCGACCTGCCGCTGTTTAAGGACATCCGGGTGAAAGCATTTATTGCCGGGCGCGCGCTGGCAGGTGCCGAACATCCCGCGCAGGTCGCCGCCGACTTCCACGCGCAAATCCGCGCTATCTGGGGAGATCAATAATGCGTAGCCATCCGTTAGGCATTTATGAAAAGGCGCTGGCAAAAGAGCTGAGCTGGCCGGAGCGGCTGGTGCTGGCGAAAAGCTGCGGTTTTGACTTCGTGGAGATGTCAGTTGATGAAACCGACGAACGCCTCGCCCGGCTGGAGTGGAGCACCGCCCAGCGCGCCTCGCTGGTGCAGGCGATGCTGGAAACCGGCGTGACTATTCCGTCGATGTGCCTCTCCGCCCACCGCCGTTTTCCCTTTGGCAGCCGCGATGAAACCGTGCGTCAGCGCGCGCGTGAGATCATGAGCAAAGCCATTCGTCTGGCCCGCGATTTGGGCATCCGCACCATTCAACTGGCGGGTTACGACGTCTATTACGAAGAACACGACGCGGGCACTCAGCAACGTTTTGCTGACGGGCTGGCGTGGGCGGTGGAGCAGGCTGCTGCCGCGCAGGTGATGCTGGCGGTAGAAATTATGGATACCGCGTTTATGAACTCCATCAGCAAATGGAAAAAGTGGGATGAACTGCTCGCCTCGCCGTGGTTCAGCGTCTACCCGGATGTCGGCAACCTCAGCGCGTGGGGCAATGACGTTCCGGCAGAACTCTCTCTGGGCATCGATCGCATTGCGGCCATTCATCTGAAAGACACCCAGCCAGTAACGGCGCAAAGCCCCGGCCAGTTCCGCGACGTGCCGTTCGGCGAAGGCTGCGTCGATTTTGTCGGCATCTTCAAAACGTTACATGCGCTGAACTACCGGGGCGCGTTTCTGATTGAAATGTGGACCGAGAAAGCAAAAGAGCCGGTGCTGGAAATCATTCAGGCCCGCCGCTGGATAGAAGCGCGAATGCAGGAAGGAGGATTCACATGTCAGAACAACTGAAAGCCGAGGTGCTGGCGGCAAACCTGGCGCTGCCCGCCCACCATCTGGTGACGTTTACCTGGGGCAACGTCAGCGCCGTTGACCGCGAACGCGGCCTGATGGTCATCAAGCCTTCCGGCGTCGAGTATAACGTGATGACCGCTGACGATATGGTGGTGGTTGATATCGCCACGGGCAACGTGGTCGAAGGCGCAAAAAAACCGTCGTCCGACACGCCAACCCATCTGGCGCTGTACCGGCGCTATCCGCAGATTGGCGGCATTGTGCATACCCATTCGCGCCACGCCACCATCTGGTCGCAGGCCGGTCGCGATTTGCCCGCCTGGGGCACCACTCACGCCGACTATTTCTACGGCACCATCCCCTGCACCCGCTTAATGACGCGGGAAGAAATTAATGGTGATTATGAATACCAGACCGGGGAAGTGATTATTCAGACCTTCGAGGCGCGCGAGCTTGATCCGCTGCAAATCCCGGCGGTGCTGGTGCATTCGCACGGTCCGTTCGCCTGGGGGAAAGATGCCGCCGACGCGGTACACAACGCCGTGGTGCTGGAAGAGTGCGCTTACATGGGCCTGTTCTCACGCCAGCTCACGCCGGAACTGGCGGATATGCAGCCTGAACTGCTGGATAAACACTATCTGCGCAAGCACGGCAAAAACGCCTATTACGGCCAGTAAACGCGTGCCCGGCAGGAAATTCTGCCGGGCGACAGGTTAGCTGTGGGAAATAATCTCAAAGATATTATCCGGGTTAAATTCCTGCCCCGGACGGTAAATTTTCCAGTCGCTTACCAGCGTCAGCGGCAGGGTATATTCCTCGTCCTGCTGCATATCCTGCACGTAAAACGGCTGATTGGTCAGCACGCCGGTGAGCTGTTCATCGCCGATGCTCAGCAGCCGGAACCACATATGCTCCCGCTCATCGGCGTTGCCGTGCGGCACACCGATCTTGACGATGAACAGCGCCTCTTCCGTGGCGCTCGTCGTCTCAAAAACGTGTTGAAAATAAGGCCAGCGCAGTTGGGCTTTATGCGCCTCGCTGTCTGAAAGAGCGATGCTTTTCATAAACATCACCCGGTCGTCATCCAGGCCGCCGTCGAGCACGCAGCCGACACTCCCGCGCTCGTCTTCCAGGCGAAACAGCAGGCAGGACGGCCCGTTATGCCCCTCCAGACGGTCAGCCCTGTCGCCGCTAAAACGCGATGTCGGCGCCGGCAGCATCTCCGCCATCTCATCCAGCTCCGGCAGATCGCTTAAGCTGCCGCCGAACGGCACAAAATCCAGCCCCTGTTCCCACGGGATCGCCACAATAGCTTGATCGCCTTCACGGGTGCGCACCAGCCACTGCGGAACATAAAAATCGATGCCGTTGTTATCGAGACAGATGTTCGCAAATGCTTCGATCAGACCACCAACGCTTGCCAGCGACTCCACCTGGCGGCGGAAGAGGATTTCGCACTCCGGCAGACCCAGGCGCTCCAGCCCGTGCGTGTGCAGCCAGTAATCGTCGGTTTCATCGTCGTGCACCGCGTGAATAATATACAGCGAATCCACGCGCGGTCGGGCCGGATAACGCGCCTCAAATTGCAGCCAGTTATGGGCAAAAAGCTTACCGGCAGCGCTAATATCCTGACCAATCAGCAGGTCCGGTGCCAGCACCGCCATCACCTTCATCACGTTCTGCCAGCTTAAGAAAATATTATTCTGAAAGCGCGTAACCACCGACACCCGCTGACGTTCTCCTGCCGCCTGTTGCAGGATCTCCGGCGCAATGCTTTGCACTCTGGGGGTATATTCCAGCGCCGACAGGGTATATTCGTCGGTGAACAGCGAAACGCGGTACAGATAAATGGCGTTATCCTGCTGAAAAACCAGATGTAACTCATCTTCTTTCTCGTCGATACTGGCATCCAGCTCCGGCAGCAACGACTGCTGCTGCGCGCGCTGACGCAGTACGTCCAGCGTTACCGGCTCGCGCAGCGTCAGGACATATTCCGACAACGCTTTGATGACTCCACCCTGGCGGGCAGCCTGATAAAAAGGTTTATTCGACATGTATTGCCTCCCTGCGTTGTGTAAGAGGATGCAGCATAAATCACCGGCTGTTTACTGTTCAACTACCTGTAAAGGGGTTGATTTTATTTTACGCGGAATTGATGTGCTCCTTACAGTAGCGCCGTTTCCAGGCGGCGGGCGTCAGTCCGGTATGTTTGCGGAATATCTGCCGGAAATAGCCGACGTCGCTGAAGCCGCACAGTCCGGCAACCTCTTTGAGCGAACGGGCTTCGTTGACCAGCATTTTTTCCGCTGCCCGTATTCGCTGACGATGAATGGCTTCGGTGAGCGTGAGGCGAAACACCCGGCGATAAACGCGCCCCAGATAATCGGCGTTACAGTGCAGTTCGCGGGCAAGCACGGAGGTCGACAGCGGCCGATGAAACTGGGTGCGGATAAGCTGCTGCGCTTTCCAGGCCAGCGCCGTTCCGGCATCATCCGCCCGCTCCTGACAATCTCCCGCCAGCGCGATGTGTTGCAGGATCAGCAGTAAAATAAACTCCAGCGCCGCGCTGCGCTGAAGCCTTTCCTGCTCGCTGAGAAATTGCCGAAAAAGGGAAATCATATATTGGGGATCGCCGATCCGCACATGCTGCGGCACGGCGAGCGAGGTCAGATTTTTCTCTGTTGCAGGCGAGGCAATGACGTCAAAATGCAGCCAGTAAAATTTCAGATCCGCTGGAAAATCCTCAACGCCAATATGATGACGCTGCGGCCATAATATCAGGCTCTCTCCGGCATTAACCTGAAACACACGTTCTTCCTCCTGAAGGGTTAATATTCCTTTCTCAACGAAAATAATTTCCCACGAACTGAGCCTGCGCGCAGGATGACGTCCAACGCCGCGTGAAATAAATAATCCGCCATTTTGTACCCGTAAGGGCAGCGCTATGGATAATTCAAGCATAGATATTCATTATTCCGCTCTTATCAGCCCGTTATAAATCGTTATATGTTGATTATTCATGAAATTAAAACATTCAGCAGGATCGACGTCACATTTTAAACATCAGGTCGGAATCGTCATCTTTATCTACTTTCCCCTTCCCTTGTTGCACTTTTTTTAAGGTGCAAAATGAGTCCCGTACTTTGCAAACTACAAAAAAACACCGGCTCAAGCCGGATAAAAACATTTCATTACGCGAGGAGTTATTGATGACTTCCACTCCGATTTCCTCTACCGATATTACGCAAAAGGCACTTGATGAAAGGCTGTCGATCCGCGAAAAAATTGGCTACGGCCTGGGCGACGCTGGCGGCACGGTGATCACCTGCCTGATCATGAACTTTTTAACCTTTTTCTATACCGATGTTTTTGGCCTGACGCCCGCGCTGGTCGGTACGTTATTTATCGCTCTGCGCGTTTTCGACGCCATTTCCGATCCGGTGATGGGCGTGATTGCCGACCGCACCCAAAGCCGCTGGGGACGTTTCCGCCCCTGGCAACTGTGGATCGCCGTGCCGATTGGCATTATCGGCGTGCTGACCTTTACCGTCCCGGACGCCAGCATGAGCGTAAAAATCGCCTGGGCATTCGGCACCTATCTGCTGCTTTCGGTGAGCTATACCGCCATTAACGTGCCCTACTGTGCGCTGATCAACACCATGACCTCGCGCCACAGCGAAGTGATCTCCTGCCAGTCATGGCGCTTCGTTCTGTGCGGGGTGGCGGGATTTCTGGTGTCTGTCGGCCTGCCATGGCTGGTGGCGGAACTGGGCGAAGGCAACGCCGCACGCGGTTATCAGCTCGGCGTCGGCGTGCTCTGCGCCATCGCGGGAGTGATGTTTCTGTGCTGCTTTTTTTGGGTTCGCGAGCGCGTCTCGCTCAGCGCGATGGGCAAATTTACCCTGCGCGAGCATCTCGCCGGGCTACGTAAAAACGATCAGTTGCTGCTGATGCTGGTGATGTCCTTCCTGCTGATCAACGTCTTTAACATTCGCGGCGGCGGCTACATGTATTTCATCACCTACGTACTGGAAGGCAGCACCGGCTATACCTCGCTCTTTTTTACCATGGTCACGTTTGCTTCCATTCTGGGTTCTGTAATCGTCAACCCGTTATCGCGCCGCTTCGATACGGTAAAACTTTACTACTACACCAACCTGGTTCTGGCGCTGCTTGCGGTGCTGATGTGGTTTCTGCCCACCGGTCCCGCGTACCAGACGCTGTGGCTGGCGGTGATCCTCGGTAACGGCATTATCCTCGGCTTTACCCTGCCGCTGCATTTTTCACTGATGGCCTTTTCCGATGACTACGGCGAGTGGAAAACCGGCGTGCGCTCTTCCGGGATGAACTTCGCCTTCAATCTGTTTTTCATCAAGCTGGCCTGGGCTTCCAGCGCCGGGATTATCAGCCTGGTGTTTATTGTGGTGGCGTATCAGCCGGGCGCGGAGAATCAAACGGCGGGCTCGCTTCAGGGGATCACCGCGATGGAAACGTTATTACCCGCGCTGTTTCATTTGCTGCTGGCACTGGCTATCCGCGCCTGTCATCTCACTAATCCCATGATGGCGCGCATTGCCAGCGATTTGCGCCAGCGCCATGTTCACGCTTAAGGAGTCTGTAATGGAAGTCGATCTGCATAAACTGAAAGTGAGCGATCCTTTTCTTGGTCAGTATCAACAACAGGTACGCGATGTGGTGATCCCCTATCAATGGGATGCGCTCAATGACCGCATTCCAGAGGCCGATCCCAGCCATGCGATTGAAAATATCCGCATCGCTGCCGGTATTGTGCAGGGCGAGTTTTACGGCATGGTTTTTCAGGACAGCGACGTGGCGAAATGGCTGGAAGCGGTGGCCTGGGCGCTGTGTCAGAAGCCCGATCCGCAACTGGAAAAAACCGCAGATGAGCTGATTGAGCTGATTGCCGCTATTCAGTGGGATGACGGCTATCTGAACACCTATTTCACGGTTAAAGCGCCTGGCGAACGCTGGACCAATCTGGCCGAGTGCCACGAGCTTTATTGCGCCGGGCATCTGATTGAAGCCGCCGTGGCGTTCTTCCAGGCCACCGGAAAACGTCGTCTGCTGGACGTGGTCTGCCGCCTGGCGGATCATATCGACAGCGTGTTTGGCCCCGGCGACGGGCAGCTTCACGGCTATCCCGGCCACCCGGAAATCGAACTGGCGCTGATGCGGCTGTACGACGTCACCCGGCAGCCGCGTTATCTGACGCTGGCGAAATACTTTGTTGAGCAGCGCGGGGCGCAGCCGCACTTCTATGACGAAGAATACGAAAAGCGTGGCAAAACGTCCCACTGGAACACTTACGGCCCGGCGTGGATGGTCAAAGATAAAGCCTACAGTCAGGCGCATCAACCGCTGGCGGAGCAACAAACCGCCATCGGTCACGCGGTGCGTTTCGTCTACCTGATGACCGGCGTTGCGCATCTGGCGCGGCTAAGCCAGGACGAAGGCAAACGCCAGGACTGCCTGCGGCTGTGGAATAACATGGCTCAACGCCAGTTATATATCACCGGCGGGATCGGCTCCCAGAGTAGCGGCGAAGCCTTCAGCAGCGACTACGATTTGCCCAATGACACGGTGTATGCGGAGAGCTGCGCCTCCATCGGGCTGATGATGTTTGCCCGCCGGATGCTGGAAATGGAAGCCGACAGCCAGTATGCCGACGTCATGGAGCGCGCATTGTACAACACCGTGCTGGGCGGGATGGCGCTGGACGGTAAGCATTTTTTCTACGTCAACCCGCTGGAAGTGCATCCAAAATCGTTGGCCGGCAACCATATCTACGATCATGTTAAACCGGTGCGCCAGCGATGGTTCGGTTGCGCCTGCTGCCCGCCGAATATCGCCCGCGTCCTGACCTCGCTGGGGCATTATATTTACACGCCGCGCGCCGACGCGCTGTATATCAACCTGTACATCGGTAACAGCGTTGAAATTCCGGTCGGCGAGCAAACGCTGCGCCTGCGCATCGACGGCAATTATCCGTGGCAGGAGCAGATAACCGTCACCGTGGATTCACCGCAGCCGGTACAGCACACTCTGGCACTGCGCCTGCCGGACTGGTGCGACGCGCCGCAGGTCGCGCTGAACGGTGAGGTCATTAAAGTCAACGCACAGAAAGGGTATCTGCATCTGCCGCGCCGCTGGCTGGAAGGCGATACGATAACCTTAACCCTGCCAATGCCGGTGCGCCGGGTTTACGGTAACCCTCTGGTCCGCCAGCAGGCCGGAAAAGTCGCCATCCAGCGCGGCCCGCTGGTCTACTGCCTGGAAGAAGCCGACAACGGCGCGGAGCTGCACAATCTCTGGCTTCCCAAAGACAGTGATTTCAGCGTCTTTGAAGGCAAAGGCATCTTCGCCCACAAAATGTTGATTCAGGCCCAGGGGATTAAACAAACCGCCCCCGACGCCACGCAGCAACCGCTCTGGCGTTACGATGCGTCGCCCGCCCTCCGCCAGCCGCAGACGCTGACCTTTATCCCGTGGTTTAGCTGGGCCAACCGGGGCGAAGGGGAAATGCGCATCTGGGTGAATGAGGTTTAATAACTAAAGCTCCCCTTTACTTTTTGGTGAAGGGGTTTTCTGATTAAAATATTCCAATTCTGTGATTTATCTTCATTAAGTGAACGATTTACTCCTGCACTATGGAGAGACGGGACTGATGTTCTATGCAATAAGCATCAAGAAATTTAACCGGATGAGAGGCTGAAACCTAAAAAAAGGGACTCTTTCACATCTGAAGTTAATCCAGATAACTTATTGTAAATAACCTGTTATCTCAATTCTTACAAGGAGTGGTTATGACGATAGAATTCACAGAGAAGCTGAATGTCTTATCATCAAAAATCAGGCAACAATCTGCCGCCATTGAAACAGAAGAAGCCACAAAAACGGCTTTTGTCATGCCTTTCATTAACAATGTACTGGGTTATGATGTTTTTGATCCGACAGAAGTTATCCCTGAATTTACCTGCGACATTGGCACTAAAAAAGGTGAGAAAATTGATTACGCCATCCTTAAAAATGGCGAAATTCAAATCCTGATTGAATGTAAAAAGATCGGTGAACCGCTGAATATTAATCACGCCTCGCAGTTATTCCGTTATTTCCATGTAACCAGTGCCAGAATTTCAATTCTTACTAACGGTCAGACTTACAAATTTTACACCGATTTGGAAGCGCCAAATAAGATGGATGAAAGACCCTTTCTGGAAATTGATCTGCTCGATCTCGATGAAACGCTTATTCCAGAAATCAAAAAAATCACTAAATCCTCTTTTGATTTAGAATCTATTATTAACGCTGCTGGTGAATTAAAATACGTCAGTTTGATAAAAAAAGTTCTACATACCCAACTGAATAATCCAGAAGAAGACTTTGTTAAATTTTTTGCTTCACGGGTTTATGATGGAATGCTGACCCAAAAGGTACGTGAAACGTTTACGCTTCTGACCAAAAAAGCTGCCAGCCAGTATATTAATGCTCAAATTAATGAACGTCTTAAGTCAGCGATAGGAGGCAATCAACTGCCGCTCGTTGAATCGTCCTCTACAGCGGCCGATACTCAACCTGAAGGGGAAACTAAAGATTCATCAGATATCGTCACTACGATAGAGGAGTTAGAAGGTTTTCATATTGTTAAGGCAATAGTAAGAACGGTTATTGAGCCACCAAGAATCACCCAAAGAGATACAAAAAGTTATTTTGGTGTTCTTGTTGATGATAATAACAGAAAGCCTCTTTGCCGTTTGCATTTCAACCGCAGTCAGAAGTACATTGGATTATTCGATCTGGAAAAAAATGAAACCAGACATCCTATTGGATCGGTGGACGATATTTATTCTTTTGCCGATATCCTGAAGGCTACCGCTTCTTTATATAACTAACAACAACGTTATAATATTTTGGCTAACAGGATCCCCTTCCTGTTAGCTACTATTGCCACAAAAAACCAAAAATAGTATAACCTTATTTATCCATGCTCATTCAGAGACAAAACATGTCCACCCAGGAAAATAATACTCCCGCCACCCACAAGCGCGTTAAAGCCTCAGTCATCTATCGCCTGATGCTGATCGGTCTTGGCATTCCAATGTTTATCTTCAGCCTGATTTGCGGCCTGCTGGGGATGTTTGGCTACAACATGGTGAACTGGAATAACGAAACGGTACACGGGGTGCTGGCGCTGCCGATCGCGCTGCTAAGCGGGCTGTTTATCAGCGTGTTTTTTACTCTGTTTTTGGGAACCATTTGCTGCGTGGGACTGTGGATTTACAGCCGTTTCCGCCCGTTACAGGTGAAGGTGCTGGATTAACCGGGCAGCGCAGCGCCGCCCGGTGTTGCGGATTAAAACAGTCCTAGTGGCTTATCGGAGTAGCTTACCAGCAGGCATTTGGTCTGCTGATAGTGCTCCAGCATCATTTTATGGGTTTCGCGCCCGATGCCCGACTGCTTGTAGCCGCCGAAAGCGGCGTGCGCAGGGTAGGCGTGATAGCAGTTGGTCCATACGCGCCCGGCCTGAATGCCGCGCCCCATTCGGTAGGCCAGGCTGCCGTTACGGCTCCAGACGCCTGCGCCCAGGCCGTACTGGGTGTCGTTGGCGATTTCCAGCGCCTCTTCCATGGTTTTAAAGGTCGTGACTGCCAGCACCGGGCCGAAGATCTCTTCCTGAAAAACGCGCATATTGTTTTTGCCGAAAAGAATGGTCGGTTCGAGGTAGTAGCCGCCCTGCAAATCGCCCGCCAGATCCTTACGCCGCCCGCCGGTCAGGATATCCGCCCCTTCCTGCTTGCCAATATCGATATAGTTCAGAATGGTTTCCATCTGGCCCTGGGAAACCTGCGCCCCCATCTGGGTGCCGTTATCAAGCGGGTTACCGCTGCGAATGCCCTCCACGCGGCGGATGGCGCGTTCCATAAAGCGCTCGTAAATCGACTCCTGCACCAGCGCCCGGCTTGGGCAGGTACAGACTTCGCCCTGGTTGAAGGCGAAGAGCGCAAAGCCTTCCAGCGCCTTGTCAAAAAACGCGTCCTCTTCGTCCATCACGTCAGCGAAGAAAATGTTCGGTGACTTGCCGCCCAGCTCAAGGGTAACGGGAATAATATTCTGCGTGGCGTACTGCATAATCTGCTGACCCACTTCGGTCGAGCCGGTAAAGGCCACTTTTGCGATCCGTTTTGAGGTTGCCAGATACTCGCCGATTTCACCGCCCGCGCCGTTCACCACGTTGAGCACGCCCGGCGGCAGGAGATCGCCAATGACTTCCATCAGCAGCAGCACCGACAGCGGCGTCAGACGCGCCGGTTTCAGCACGATGCAGTTGCCCGCCGCCAGCGCCGGAGCCATCTTCCAGCTTGCCATCAGCAGCGGGAAGTTCCACGGAATAATCTGCCCGACCACGCCCAGCGGTTCATGGAAGTGATAGGCAACGGTATCGCTGTCCACCTCGCTGATCCCGCCCTCCTGCGCGCGAATACAGGAGGCAAAGTAGCGGAAATGGTCAATCGCCAGCGGCACGTCGGCGGCGCTGGTCTCGCGGATCGGCTTGCCGTTGTCCCAGGTTTCCGCCGTCGCCAGCAGTTCCAGATTCTGCTCCATGCGGTCGGCGATTTTAAACAGGATCGCCGCCCGGTCCTGCACCGACGTGTGCGCCCATTTGTCTTTCACCTTGTGGGCGGCATCCAGCGCCAGGTCGATATCTTTCTTACCCGATGAAGCGACTTCACACAGCAGCTGCCCGGTAACGGGCGTCAGGTTTTTGTAATATTCGCCCTCTACCGGGGGCACCCAGTCGCCGCCGATAAAGTTGTCATAGCGCGCTTTAAGTTTAAGAGGATAACCGTATTCGCCAGGCTGAATGCGGGAAGAGGGAGGATTGTTGGTCATGGCCGTCTCCTTGTCGCGGATAGTCTTACAAGGGTAGACGCCACTGGTGAATTCTTCGCCAGTCGTTTACCGCTTTACGACGCGCTTCACGAATTACTTTCCTTTACGTTTCCCCGGCTGGCTTCAGCCATACTTGAGGGGTGACGGTTAAACTCCTGGAGAAGATATGCAGCGTTATATCGGTTTTGATGTTGGGGGCACCCATATTAAATATGGAGTGATCGACAAAGACGGTGAGGAGTTAACCAGCGAAGAATATGACACGCCGGAAGATGCCGAAACGTTCAAAGAAAAGTGGCAGGAGGCGGTGAAAACCTGCCAGAAAGAGCATGATATCGCGGCGATTGGGGTCAGTTTTCCGGGGCATATCAACCCGCATACCGGCCATGCGGCGAAGGCGGGGGCGCTGGATTATCTGGATGACCAGAATCTGCTGGAGCTGTTCGGCGAGCTGACCGACCTGCCGGTTATCGTGGAAAACGATGCCAACTGTGCGGCGCTGGGCGAAATGTGGCGCGGAGCCGGGCAGCGCTACGATAACCTGGTCTGTATCACCATCGGCACCGGGATCGGCGGCGGGATTATTGTTGACCGCGAGCTGTATCGCGGCGCGCATTTTCATGCCGGAGAATTTGGGGTGATCCCGGTCGGTAATAACGGCGAGTGTATGCACGAGGTCGCTTCGGCAAAAGGGCTGATGGAGTCCTGCCGCCAGGCGCTGGCGCTACCGGCAGAAGAAATGCCGCACGGGAAGGAGATTTTCGAGCGGATGGAGAGCGACATGCATCTGCGCGAGGCGGTGAACGACTGGGGACGCTTTCTGGCGCGCGGCGTGTATAGCGTGATCTCAATGTTCGATCCGCAGGTGGTGCTGATCGGCGGCGGCGTCAGCGAGCAGGAAAAACTCTACCCGCTACTGGACCGGCATCTGGAAAAGTTTGAAATGTGGGAAGCACTGAAAGTGCCTATTCATCCGTGCGAGCTGGGCAATCAGGCGGGCAGGCTGGGGGCAGTGTGGCTGGCGCAGCATAAGACAGCGCCAGCAAAAGGCTAACGCGCGGTTACATCGCTGAGGCGTAGATCGCCATAATCTCCTCATGGGTGGCCTGAATAGGGTTGGTCAGGCCACAGGCGTCTTTCAGGGCGTTGGTGGCCAGCAGCGGGAAATCCTCTTCTTTGACTTTCAGATCGCGCAGCCCGGTGGGAATATCCACGCTGCGCGCCAGCTTACGGATGGCATTCAGGCACGCCTGCGCGCCCTGCTCATCGTTCATCAAACGCACCTCAATGCCCATCGCCTGGGCGCAATCACGCAGCCGCCCCGCTGCCACGCGGCTGTTGAACGCCTGAACGTGTGGTAACAGGATCGCATTACACACGCCGTGCGGCAGATCGTAGAAGCCGCCCAACTGGTGCGCCATCGCATGAACGTAGCCGAGAGAAGCATTGTTAAACGCCATACCCGCAAGGAACTGCGCGTAGGCCATCGCTTCGCGGGCGGTTTCATCGCTGCCGTTTGCCACCGCCGTGGGCAGGTGTTCGGCGATCATCGTCACCGCTTTTAACGCGCAGGCGTCGGTGATCGGCGTGGCGGCAATGGAGACATAGGCTTCAATCGCGTGGGTCAGCGCGTCCATCCCGGTTGCCGCCGTCAGCGAGGCGGGCATGCCCATCATCAGCGCCGGATCGTTAACCGACAACAGCGGCGTGACGTGTTTATCGACAATCGCCATTTTGATGTGCCGCTCTTCATCGGTGATGATGCTAAAGCGCGTCATTTCTGACGCGGTCCCGGCGGTGGTGTTAATGGCAATCAGCGGCAGTTGCGGTTTGGCGGAGCGGTCGATGCCTTCGTAATCGCGAATATCGCCGCCGTTGGTCGCCACCAGCGCAATGCCTTTCGCGCAGTCGTGCGGCGAGCCGCCGCCGATGGAGATCACGCAGTCGCACTGGTGCTCGCGCAGCACCACCAGCCCGGCATTAACGCTTTTCACGCCGGGATTAGGCCGGGAGCCGTTGTAGACCACGCTGTCGATGCCTTTGGTTTTTAAATCAGCCTGAATGCGATCGACGATACCCTGTTTATTGAGCGTCGTGCCGCAGACAATCAGCGCCTTTTTAAAATGAAAGCTGACCATCGTCTCCAGCGCTTCGGCCAGAGTATTCATCCCAAGGATATTTATTGCTGGAATATAGAATGCAGACATAATAATGACCTCTGAAAGATTAATAAACCAGAGGAAATATATTCTTATGCCCTTAAAAATAGTGTGATATCGCGTTTAAAAAGAGAAGCGCGCGATGAGAGGCTTTATCACGCACAAGCAAGCACGGGCGGGTAATCCCCCGGCCAGTCGCCGGAGGATATTTACCTCTACTCTTCGTGAATAAATAACGCTTTATCGCGCAGAATATGATCGTTGCCGCGCCGCCGGGTAAAGCCGATGCGGTCGAAGTGTTCCAGAATTTGGATCGCCAGCTTGCGACCGACGTTCAGCTTGTCGCGGAAGTCTGCCGCACAGGTCGATCCGCGCAGCTGATCCAGTTCGCGGATCATGCTGGCGAACGTTACGATCCGATCGTTACGGTAATAACGATCTTTTACGATCGCCGTAATCATCCCCTGCTGCGCGGCCTGCCGCAGCACCGTGCGCATCACCTGCTCGTCGGTACTGGTTTCGCGCGCCAGATCGCGCACCCACCAGGGTTCGTCGCCGAACAGCCCGGCGGCTTTTTGCCATATCTCCTGCTGCTCGTCGCTGAAGCCCGCTTTATGATCCGGCAGATGCAGCCAGCCGTGATGGCTGTGGATCGTCCCGCTTTCGCGCATTTTTTCGATGAGCGTCAGGACCAGCGCTTCATCTTCCATCGGCAGGGCAATACGCCGCAGGCGTTCGCGGCCCGGCCCCGGTTCGTCAGGATGCTGCTGATGATAAGTGGTCAGCGCGTCCAGCAGCCTGCGCTGCCAGCGTGCCGCCAGTGGCGCATCCAGCAGGCAGCCGCCCGCCTGGAGGTAATCCGGACGGTTAATCAACGCCGCCAGCCCGCTCTGACTAAGCTGCCGCCCCCAGCCGAAATCCGCCAGTTGGACGGCAGCGCGCTGAAGGTGGACGCTGAGCGCCTGCGCATCGCCTTCGCTGGCAGCCAGTTGCGCCAGCCACTGTAAATAGTCCGGCTTGCGTTTTCCCCGGCGCGGCGGGTTGAGCGTCACCACCCGCGCTCCGGCAAGCGTGGTCCGCGCGGAGATATCGCGCAGCACCAGCCGGTCGTTGTCCGCCAGGTACAGCGGCGCATCAAGTACCAGCTCCGCCAGATTATTTTCCAGCAGTGAGACGCGCCCGGTAATGTGGCTCGCCGCATGGTGAATATGCAGCGGCTGCCACTGGCTTAAGACGGCGTGACTTTGCAGCGCAACGATAACCCGCTCCGCAGGCGCGGGCGGCGCGTCGGACAGCAGCCAGTCGCCGCGCGTGATATCTTCTTTCTGCGCGTCGCCTGCAATGTTCAGCGCAATACGCTGCCCGCCGCGCGCCTGTTCGACCGGCTGATTCTGCGCGTGCAGGCTGCGCACGCGCATCGGCTTGCCCGCACCGGTCAGCCACAGGGTATCGCCGATTTTCACGTCGCCGGAAAGCGCCGTTCCGGTGACGACCAGCCCGGCCCCTTTCACCGTAAACGCCCGGTCAATCGCCAGGCGGAAGCGCTGATGCGCCGGGTGCGCGCGCTCCGGCAACTGCAGGAGGTGCGCGCGCAGCGCATCAATGCCGCGCCCCTGCGTGGCCGCAGTAACAAACAGCGTCGCCGCCGCGAAGCCGTATTCGCCCAGCACCGCCTGCACCTGCTGCTCAACCTCCCGCACCCGCGCCTCGTCTACCCGATCCGCTTTTGTCAGCGCCACGGTGAGCGTCGGATTGCCGGTCAGTTGCAGGATAGCCAGATGCTCGCGGGTTTGCGCCATCACACCATCGTCGCACGCCACCACCAGCAGCGCATGATCGATACCGCCGACGCCCGCCAGCATATTGGCGAGAAATTTCTCGTGGCCCGGCACATCGATAAACCCCGGCACGCGCCCGTCCGGCTGCGGCCAGTAGGCGTAGCCCAGATCGATGGTCATGCCGCGCTTTTTCTCTTCCGGCAGGCGGTCAGCATTGATGCCGGTGATCGCCTCCAGCAGCGTGGTCTTGCCGTGGTCGACGTGCCCGGCGGTGGCAATAATCATTTCAACAACTCCAGAAAACGGGGTTCATCTTCAAGGCAGCGCAGATCCAGCCACAGACGCCCCTCGTAAATGCGGCCAATGATCGGCACCGGCAGCGCGCGCCAGCGGGCGGCCAGCGCTTCAGTGCGGCTACCGCGCCCGTCGTGGGGCGTAAAAGTGAGCGCGGCGCTCGGCAGGCGCTCGACAGGCAATGAGCCGCTGCCGATTTGCGAGGTGCAGGGCATCACCTGTACCGCAAACTCGTCAGCAAAGCGCGGGGCAATCTGCGCGCAAAGGCGCCCGGCTTGCTCGCGGATGGCGTCCGCTTTACGGTTAAGCAGGCGCAGGGTGGGAAGGTTATCCGCCAGCGCTTCCGGGTGCAGATACAGACGCAACGTGGCTTCCAGCGCCGCGAGGGTCATTTTATCGGCACGCAGGGCGCGTTTGAGCGGGTGGCTCTGCAACTGCGCAATCAGCGCTTTTTTGCCGACGATGATCCCCGCCTGCGGGCCGCCCAATAGTTTGTCGCCAGAGAAGCTGACCAGGCTGACGCCTGCGGCAATCAACTGCTGGGGCATTGGCTCTTTTGGCAAACCGTACTGGCTTAAATCCACCAGCGATCCGCTGCCTAAATCCGCGACTACCGGAATAGCCAGCTCGTCGCCAATCTGCGCCAGCTCGGCTTCATCCACCGCTTTGGTGAAGCCTTCAATGCTGTAATTACTGGTGTGGACCTTCATCAGCAGGCCGGTATTTTCAGTGACCGCCTGACGATAATCTTTGGCGTGGGTGCGGTTGGTGGTGCCCACTTCATGCAGCGTACAGCCCGCCTGGCGCATGACGTCAGGGATGCGGAACGCGCCGCCAATTTCCACCAGTTCGCCGCGTGATACCACCACTTCTTTGCCGGTCGCCGTCGCCGCCAGCATCAGCAGCACCGCCGCCGCATTATTGTTAACAATGCAGGCGTCTTCCGCGCCGGTGATCCGGCAGAGTAAATCGGCAATGGCCCGGTCGCGATGTCCGCGCCCGGCACCGTCCAGATCGTACTCCAGCGTGACCGGGGAACGCATTGCCTGCGCGACGGCCTCTATGGCCGCTTGTGCCTGAAGCGCGCGTCCCAGATTGGTATGCAGCACCGTGCCGGTCAGGTTGATCACCGGGCGCAGCGCGCTGTGTTCCTGCTGCGCCAGCCGCTGCGTGACCGCCTGTGACCAGTCTGCGCACCACGCTGGCAGCGCCTGATGCTGGCGAATGCCGACACGCGCCTCGTCCTGAAGCTGACGCAGTGTTTCCACCAGCCGGGTATGACCCCAGCGTTCAAGTAAAGGTGTAAAGGCAGGATCGCGCAGCAGGCGATCGGTGGCGGGGAGCTGGCTGTAAAGTAATGAAGTCTGGCTGGTCATGGGCGCGCCTGGCGGTTGGGATTATCCCCTCTGAAAAGAGGGGTCGCTATGCCCGCAGAGTTTACCGCGTACTGGCGGAAAGTGTTAAGCCTTTGGCGGCTCGGTACGCGCAAAGCTTTCGCGCTGGAACAGCGTTTCCACCAGCTTAACCAGCTGCGGCCGGTCCACGCACCAGCCCGGTGACACGCGGCGGAAGTTGAGGTAGTCGATAGCGCAGGCAATGGCGATAGTCGCCAGGTTTACCTCATCGACTTTCAGCGTACCGTCGCGCAGGTAGCCTTCCAGCGCATCCAGTGCCCGGCTGATTTTCTCGCGCTGGCGCAGCAGTTCTTCCGGGGATTGCTGCGCGACCGGACGCGTCTGTTCGCGTACTGAAACCAGCGCCGCATCCATAATGCCGTCCGCCAGTGCCTCCAGTTGACGCACGCGCAGCGCCGCTTTTGGCTCGCGCGGGATCAGCGCCGGGGCGATGTCCAGCAGTTCAAGATACTGCGCCACGATGGGCGAGTCGTACCAGCATTCGCCGTCATCCGTCACCAGCGCCGGGACCTTACCCAGCGGGTTATAGTGCGCCACCCCGTTGGTCTGGTTATAGGGCAGTTCGTTAATAAATTCGAAAGTGATGCCCTTTTCCAGCAGGATCACCGAGATTTTGCGTACAAAGGGGCTGGTATAGCTGCCGATGAGTTTCATGATCGGGTCCTTTTTTTGCCAACAAAAAAACAAGTATACTCGTCATGCTTCAAGTTGCAGGTGCGTTGGCTTGACTCGCTCTCCCCAGTCACTTACTGGAGTAAGCTCCCGGGGATGAGCTGCGTCGCCGCCTTCCTGCAACTCGAATCATTTAGAGTATATGCGCGAAGACAGACGGATCATTCTGCCGTTTCGCGTTTGATCCGTTCTTTAATCAGCAACTCTTTAATAGAAAGCCCCGTCGAAGCGCTATCGCGCAGGTTATGCCGGGTGATCTCGGTACACAAAAATTCAATGATAAAAAGCTGGGAAATGCGTGTGGCAATGGAGTCGCCCTGCATCGGCCCGGCGCTGCCGCTTGTCAGAAGAAAGGTATCCGCCAGCTCGTTGAGAGGTGAATGCGGGCTGTGCGTAATCGCCAGTTTATACGCCCCTTTTTTTTGCGCCAGACGAAAGGCGTTAACCACTTCCGGCGTTTCACCGGAATGCGAAAACGCGACAACAAAATCATCAGCCTTCAGGTTTGCCAGCTTCAGCGTCATGGTGAAGCGATCGGTAAACGCCTCGGAATCAATGCCCAGACGGTTCATTTTGTCACGCGCTTCAAGCGCCGCCAGCCCGGATGCGCCAAAACCGACAAACATAACCCGCCGCGCTCTCAGAAAGCGCTCTACCACCGGATTGACGATTTTCAGATCCAGCAAACCGATGGTTTCTTTCAGCGTGGTTTCCATCGTCAGGGCGATTTTATTGGCGACGTCATTACGCGAGTCATCAAGAAAGATATCGGGCGAGGAAGGCAGCGCCCGCTCGTTTTCCGTTAACAGTTCCCGCTTTAAATCGGCACGCAGGTTTAGCAAACCGTCATAGCCGATTCGTTTACTGAACCGCACAATCGTCGCTTCGCTGACCCCTGTTTCCTGCGCCAGCTTTTTTATCGGTAGCTGTGCCATCCGTGCGGGCTGCTGCACTATAAATTCGGCAATTTTGCGATCCGTTTCGCTCAGGCTTCCCTGAATATTGGCGATGTACAGGCGGACGTTTTCTTTATTCACACTCATCACTCACTCTCCTGACCGACGTTTCCGGCGCGCCACCGCACAAGCAAAAAAGGTATTTTAATCTGCTCCTTGCTGGCTGTCTGCCCGGAAGCGAACGGTAAGCCGGTGCTGGCAGGTTTTCCCCGCCTCCAGCCAGCGAATACCGCGCTTGTGGGCAATCTGCCCGTCAAAATCCGGCGCGTCCGTTGTGCCGTACAGCGGCTCCACGCAAAGAAAGTCTTCGCCAGGCACGTTCCATAACGCCAGCCACGGCTGATCGTGGAGAAAAAAGAGGATTTGCGCCTCTCCATCAGGGGCGCAAACGGCAACCTGACCGTGTTGCGTCTGCGCGAAATAGACAGCCCCCGCCGTAAAGGTCTGCGCCGTTAGCGGAAAAGACGTGACCCCGGGCGCAGCGTTTTCGGTGTTCAGCGTGCGGTGATGCGTCCGGAAGGGACCGCGCACCCGTTCACCGGCAAAACGAACGTGCCACCCTGGCTGGCTGGCCACCGGTAAAGCAAAACCGGGATGCCAGCCGAGTGAATAGCCCAGCGCGTCCTCGCCGGGATTCGTGACCTGCCAGACAAGGGTTATCCCGTCATCCGTCAGTTGCCATTCAATGCGCAACCGCCAGGCAAACGGCCAGATCGCGCGGGTGCGGCGGTCGTCGGAGGCTTCGACCACCAGCCGCGTCGCGCTATGTTCAATGCAGGTAAAAGGATGATTGCGCAAAAAACCGTGGGCAGGGAGCGGATAAAAACGCTTCCCTTGCCACAGCCCCTGGTGAATAAGCTGCCCGACCACGGGAAAAAGCTGTGTCGCGACGTTATTCCATACTCCCGGCTGCGCCTGCCAGAGCCAGTGGTGCTGACGTTGTTTATCCCAGAGCTGCGTCAGTTCTGCGCCCGTCGCCTGCACCACCATCTGAAAACGTGCGTTTTCCAGACACCATTCCACCCGATCGCTCCTTATGCGGTACGCAGTAACAGCCGGGTCTGATAAACCATCGACCGGTGTTTGTCGCCGGTGAAGTGCGCATCGATGAGCGCGTAAATATCCGCCTCGTCAATGATTTCACCCTGCGCGCCAGGCGTTTTCGCCGCCACCCCGTTGCGCAGCAGAAATCTCAGCGCTTCGCGGATGCCCTCATGAGCACAGGCGTAACCGGCGACGTTTTCCTTCAGCCGCTGGCTAAACTGCCGCTCGTGTTCCTCGTCAAGCTTGTCGAGGGCAAAACGCGGATAAAGCTCCGGCGGTGCGTCGTGCTGCTGCATCAGCGGGATTAACGCCGCCGCGTAATGCAGCGACGTGTTAACGTCCTCCAGCGGTTGCTGTTGGCCGGGATCGGATTTCACATTAAATAGCTTGTCGCCAAAGCGCCACGGATCGAGATAGCGGAAAGACGCCGGGATCTGCATGACCTGCGCGCCCTGGGTGAAGTCAAAGCCGGGATGAATACGGATATCTTTTAATTCGCTGATTTTAAACGGGCTGTCGATGCGCGTCGGCATCAGCGTATATTCAAAAAGCGCGTCGTTGTTTTGCTCGCGCGGGCAGCGCATATAAACAAACTCGCCGTCGGTGATATTAATATGCCCGCCAAAATAGCCAAACAGCGCGTAGTCCCTGATGGCGTCATCACGCTCGATGGCGGGACGCAGCGATTTTCCGGTCATCGTCGGTGGAAGAGGAACGGCAAAATACTCCAGCAACGTTGCCGGGATATCAATAGTTTGCGCCAGCGCGCTGCGTCTTTCGCCCTGTGCGTGACTGCGCGGATCGCGAATAAAAAACGGCGTGTTCGCAATTTCGTTATACACGGGCATGATGTTTTTACCCCACCAGTCATGCTCGCCGAGTAAAAACCCGTGATCGGTGCACACGATAAACAGCGTGTCATCCCACAGATCCAGCGCTTTGAGCTTATCCATCACCTGACCGAGATAGTCATCACACAGGGTCATCAGCGCCTGGTAGAATTTGCGTGCTTTGCCGTCATCATTTCCGCCGGGAGCACCGCAGTAATAGGGAACCCAGCCGTCAAAGTCTTCCGGCTTACAGCCGTACTGTGCCAGATATTTTTCCGGCACGAAAAACGGCTCATGCGGATCGAAACACTCGATTTGCAGGAACCAGTTATCCTGGTCGCGGTTAGTTTCCAGGAACTCAATCCCGGCGCGAATGGTGCGATGGGTGAAATGCTCCTCCTGCGTGGGCATGGCCTGGCGGTTGATTAAATCCTGCGTCATACGTCCAAGACGACGACGCAGCGTTTCTTCATCTTCGTTACCCTGCCAGCGGATCGACGGCTTTTCCACCTGCCCTTTCCAGCAGTCGCCTTCCTGACCCCGGATAAATTCAAACGTGGAGTAGCGCGTGTGGTAAGTCGCTCCCCCATCGCGCCAGTAGTGTTTATGGTCCGTCACCATATGGGTGTGAACGCCCTGCTGACGCAGCGCCTGCATCGCGGAAAAATCAAACGGCTCAAGCGGCCCCCAGCTACGGTGCAAAAAATTGTAGCGCCCGGTATGTAATTCGCGGCGGGCAGGCATACAGGGCATACTGCCGACGTAAAAATTGTCGAACTGGGTGGATTCCCGCGCCAGCTGGCTGAAATTAGGGGTGATCGCCTCACCGCCGTAGGGGGCGAGGTGGTTGCGCGTCAGAGTATCAAACATCAACATTACTGCTTTCATAAAACCGCTCTCTTTATGAACCGATAAATTCTTCGACTTCGTTTCTAATCAGGGTGACGTGCGGACCGTACACAACTTGCACGCCCTGCCCGCGAATAAACGCCCCCCGGCTTCCCAGCGCCTTAAAATCGTCAATTTTTACCCGCTCTGGTGCACTGACGGTGATGCGCAGACGCGTCGCGCAGCAGTCCACATCGACAATGTTTTCGCGTCCGCCAAGCGCCGCGACAATGCCAGCCGCCCGGTCGGTTGCGGGTACGGTGGCCATCGGCGTTTCGTCGGCGGTGTTTTCGCGGCCAGGGGTATTGAGCTGACGCCACTGAATAAGAAAGCGGAAGGTAAAATAGTAAAGACAGAACATCACCATGCCTGACGGCAGCATCAGCATCCAGTGCGTTTTGGCGTTACCCTGCAAAACGCCGAAGAGCAGGAAATCAATCAGCCCGCCGGAGAAAGTCTGACCAACGGTGATCTCCAGAATATGCGTCAGCATGAATGCGACGCCGGTCAGGATGATATGCACGACGTACAGCAGCGGCGCGCAGAACATGAAGGCAAATTCCAGCGGCTCGGTAATGCCGGTTACGAATGACGTCAACGCGGCGGAGAGCATCAGGCTGGCAACTTTTTTCTTATTCTGCGGTTTGGCGCAGTGGTATATCGCCAGCGCCGCCCCCGGCAGGCCGAACATAAAATCGGCAAACCGGCCAGCCATAAAGCGTGATACGCCGATGTAATACTGCGTGGTTGTCGGGTCTGCGAGTTGCGCAAAAAAGATTTTTTGCGTGCCTTCCACCAGATGACCATTCACCACCGCTTCGCCGCCAACGCTGGTCATCCAGAAAGGAAGATAAAACAGGTGGTGCAGGCCAAGGGGGATCAGACACTTAAGGATCATGCCGTAAACGAGAGTGCCGACATACCCCGTTTTCTCCACCAGCCCGCCAAGATGCGTAATGCCTGCCTGAATCGGCGGCCAGAGCCAGAAGAGCGCCACGCCGAGAAAGATGGCGAAAAAGGAGGTCACGATGGGCACAAACCGCGATCCGCTGAAGAATGCCAGCAGGTTGGGCAATTCGGTTTTGCAATAACGCGCATGGAGCCAGGAGGTCAGCAGGCCGGACATAATGCCGCCCATGACGCCCGTTTGCAGGGTGGTGATCCCCAGTACGCTCGCCTGCCCCGCCGCCGCCAGATTTTCCGTCGCCAGGGTGCCTGATAGCAGCAGCGAAGCGCTAATCGCCTTATTCATCACCAGAAAACACAGTACCGCCGCCAGACCTGCGGTGCCTTTATCGCTGCGCGCCAGCCCGACCGCAATACCGACGGCAAAAAGCAGCGCGAGGTTATCAAACACCACGCTGCCACAGAGTTTCATCACGGTAAAAACCGCCTGCACGATGTCGTTGTCAAGAAAGGCGTAGGCAGAAAGGGTGACGGGATTGGTAAATACGCCGCCGAATCCCAACAGCAATCCTGCTGCGGGCAACATGGCGATGGGTAACATAAACGACTTGCCCAGATTCTGCGCGCCAGAAAATAGCCTGCTCATAAGCGGTCCCTTGTGCCGATGAAAGAAATTAAAGTTTCATTTTATGAAATATATTATGAAACTATTATTCCGATCATTTGTATAAAAAGCCAACGGGCACGAAGCCAATTAGTGAAGCAGATCACTTATTTTTTCTGTGTCATTTCTGTGCAATGAATTCTGGCGAAGGTAAGTAAGAAAATTACAGATTGAATTTTAATCAGATGCGCAATTTGCGGTTGATCACACTCGGAAAAATCCTGACAAAAATATCTTGTGATCTAACTCACAAATAAATAACAAAAGGGGCGATATAAAATGTGATTAACATCACATTAACGCCGGGATGGTGGCCTGTTTTAGCCCGTTGTTCTTTTTTTACGCCGGGTTTTTGTGATCGCAGTCACTATAAAAAGTGGTTAACCCCCTGCATTTAGGTGATCCAGATCACACTAAAGGGCGCTCTCTGGACAGTGCGGCGTTTAAGTGCCAGATTTCGCATCATCAACAGGGTACGGCTACCTCTGCCGCCATATTAACAAAAAAACTCGGGCTTCCAGCCTCGCGACAGTACACATAAGAAGGGGTGTTATATGTCATCCGATATCAAGATCAGAGTGCAAAGCTTTGGTCGTTTCCTCAGCAACATGGTGATGCCAAATATCGGCGCGTTTATCGCGTGGGGTATTATCACCGCGTTATTTATTCCAACAGGGTGGTTGCCTAACGAGACGCTGGCGAAACTGGTTGGCCCGATGATCACCTATCTGCTGCCGCTGCTTATCGGTTATACCGGTGGGCGTCTGGTTGGCGGCGATCGTGGCGGCGTGGTGGGTGCGATTACCACGATGGGCGTTATTGTCGGTGCGGATATGCCAATGTTCCTCGGCGCAATGATTGCAGGTCCGCTGGGCGGCTGGGCAATCAAACGTTTTGACATCTGGGTAGACGGTAAGATCAAATCCGGTTTTGAGATGCTGGTGAATAACTTCTCCGCTGGCATCATCGGGATGATCCTCGCGATTCTGGCGTTCCTCGGCATTGGCCCTGCGGTTGAAGTGCTGTCCAAAGTGCTGGCTGCGGGCGTTAACTTCATGGTTGTCCATGAAATGCTGCCGCTGGCCTCTATCTTTGTTGAACCGGCGAAAATCCTGTTCCTCAACAACGCCATCAACCACGGTATTTTCTCGCCGCTGGGTATTCAGCAGTCTCACGATCTCGGCAAGTCTATTTTCTTCCTGATCGAAGCGAACCCGGGTCCGGGTATGGGCGTGCTGCTGGCGTACATGTTCTTTGGTCGCGGTAGCGCTAAACAGTCTGCGGGCGGTGCGGCTATCATCCACTTCCTGGGCGGTATCCACGAAATCTACTTCCCGTATGTGCTGATGAATCCGCGTCTGCTGCTGGCGGTGATCCTCGGTGGTATGACCGGCGTGTTTACGCTGACTATGCTGAACGGCGGCCTGGTTTCTCCGGCTTCTCCGGGCTCCATCCTGGCAGTGCTGGCGATGACGCCGAAGGGCGCTTACTTTGCTAACATCGCGGCCATTCTTGCAGCGCTGATCGTTTCCTTCGTGATTTCTGCCATCCTGCTGAAAACCAGCAAAGTGAAAGAAGAAGACGATATCGAAGCGGCAACCCGTCGCGTGCAGGATATGAAAGCACAGTCTAAAGGCGCTACGCCGCTGACGGCTGGCGATGTGACTAACGACTTAAGCCACGTGCGTAAAATCATCGTTGCCTGCGACGCCGGTATGGGTTCCAGCGCAATGGGTGCAGGCGTGCTGCGTAAGAAAGTGCAGGACGCGGGTCTGAGCAATATTTCGGTTACCAACAGCGCAATTAACAGCCTGCCGCCGGATGTTGACCTGGTCATCACCCACCGCGATCTGACCGAGCGTGCCATGCGTCAGGTTCCGCAGGCGCAGCATATTTCGCTGACCAACTTCCTCGACAGCGGCCTGTATACCAGCCTGACCGAACGCCTGGTCGCGGCACAGCGCCATACTGACAACGCAGTGAAAGTGCGCTCCAGCCTGGAGGACAGTTTTGATCGCCCGGACGCTAACCTGTTCAAGCTGGGCGCGGAAAACATCTTCCTTGGCCGCACCGCTGCGACTAAAGAAGAGGCCATTCTGTTTGCCGGTGAGCAACTGGTCAAAGGTGGCTACGTTGAGCCGGAATACGTACAGGCCATGCTGGACCGTGAAAAACTGACCCCGACCTACCTGGGTGAGTCTATCGCCGTTCCGCACGGCACGGTTGAAGCCAAAGACCGGGTGCTGAAAACCGGTGTGGTATTCTGCCAGTATCCGCAGGGCGTTCGCTTCGGCGAAGATGAAGATGACATCGCCCGTCTGGTGATTGGCATCGCGGCCCGCAATAACGAGCACGTTCAGGTGATCACCAGCCTGACCAACGCGCTGGACGACGAATCGGTTATCGAACGTCTGACCCGTACCCAGAGCGTTGATGAAGTGCTGGCGCTGCTGGCAGGTCATAAGTAAGTTTGTCCGCGCCTCTGACGGGGCGCGGTTCTGGCTCTCTCCCGTTGGGAGAGGGTTAGGGTGAGGTAAGCGCCTCACCCCAGCCCTCTTGGGTAAAAACATTAAGAAAGGTTATTTCTATGAAAGCATTACATTTTGGCGCAGGTAATATCGGTCGTGGCTTCATTGGCAAACTGCTTGCCGATGCGGGGATCGCCCTCACGTTCGCCGATGTGAATCAGGTGGTTCTCGATGCCCTGAATGCCCGTCATAGCTATCAGGTTCACGTTGTAGGTGAAAACGAGCAGGTTGATACCGTGTCCGGCGTTAACGCCGTCAGCAGCATCGGTGACGAGGTGGTTGATCTGATTGCGCATGTCGATCTGGTCACTACCGCCGTTGGCCCGGTGGTGCTTGAGCGCATCGCCCCCGCTATTGCCAAAGGTCTGGCAAAACGTAAAGCGCAGGGAACAGAAACCCCGCTGAATATCATCGCCTGTGAAAATATGGTGCGCGGCACCACGCAGCTCAAAGGCCACGTTCTTGCGGCGCTGGCGGAAGAAGATAAAGCCTGGGTTGAGCAGCATGTCGGCTTCGTGGATTCTGCCGTTGACCGCATCGTGCCGCCGTCCGCCTCCGCGACCAACGATCCGCTGGAAGTGACCGTTGAGACCTTCAGCGAGTGGATTGTCGATAAAACCCAGTTTAAAGGCGATCTGCCGACCATTCTGGGCATGGAACTGACCGACAACCTGATGGCATTCGTGGAGCGTAAACTCTTTACTCTCAACACCGGGCACGCCATTACTGCCTATCTCGGTAAAATTGCCGGGCATCAGACCATCCGCGATGCGATCCTTGATGACAACATTCGTGCTGTCGTTCAGGGCGCGATGGAAGAAAGCGGCGCGGTGCTGATCAAGCGCTATGGTTTTGATGCGGAAAAACACGCTGCCTATATCCACAAAATTCTCGGTCGCTTCGAAAACCCGTACCTGAAAGATGACGTGGAGCGCGTGGGTCGTCAGCCGCTGCGAAAACTGAGCGCAGGGGATCGTTTGATCAAACCTTTGCTTGGCACGCTGGAGTATAATCTGCCGCGCACAAATCTGGTGAAAGGGATTGCCGCCGCGATGCATTACCGTAGCGAACAGGATCCGCAGGCACAGGAACTGGCAACGCTGATTGAGGAAAAAGGTCCGCAGGCGGCGCTGGCACAGATTTCTGGTCTGGATGCCCACAGCGACGTCGTTGCTGAAGCCGTTGCTGACTACAACGCCACCAAATGATGCTTAATCTGGCGCAGGTTGACCTGCGCCAAAATTTTGGCTTGTCAGATATGCAGGCAATTATGGAAGAAACCCAGGCCTTTGAAAACCGTGTGCTTGAGCGTCTGAATGCTGGCAAAACCGTAAGAAGCTTTCTGATTGCCGCCGTGGAACTTCTCACCGAAGCGGTCAATATTCTGGTTATGCAGGTGTTCCGCAAAGACGACTACGCGGTGAAATATGCGGTCGAGCCGCTGCTGGACGGTAATGGTCCGCTGGGCGATCTTTCCGTGCGTCTGAAGCTCATCTACGGGCTGGGCGTCATCAGCCGCCTCGAGTACGAAGACGCTGAGCTGCTTATGGCGCTGCGTGAAGAGCTAAATCATGACGGCAATGAATACACCTTCACCGACGACGAGATTTTAGGCCCCTTTGGCGAGCTGCACTGCGTCACCGCCCTGCCCCCGACGCCGCAGTTTGATGCCAGCGATGCTGACTTACTGGCAATGCAAAACCAGCGTTATCAGCAGGTTGTCCGCTCCACGATGGTGTTATCCCTGACCGAGCTGATCTCCCGCATCAGCTTAAAAAAAGCCTTTCAGAAGTAACCATCCGCGCATTGGTGTATCCTTAGCGCAATCATCCCGATTTTAGAGTTAATAAGTCATGAAAGAAGTCGAAAAGAACGAAATCAAACGCCTTAGCGATCGCCTGGATCTGATCCGCCACCAGCAGGCCGATTTGTCGCTGGTTGAAGCCGCAGATAAATACGCCGAGCTGGAAAAAGAAAAGGCAACGCTGGAAGCTGAAATCACCCGTCTGCGCGACGTTCATAGCCAGAAACTCAGCGCCGAAGCGCAAAAGCTCACGAAACTGCCGTTTCGCCGCGCTATCACCAAAAAAGAACAGGCCGATATGGGCAAGCTGAAGAAGAGCGTCCGTGGTCTGGTCGTCGTTCACCCCATGACCGCGCTGGGCCGCGAGATGGGGCTGAAAGAGGTGACGGGCTTCGCGAAAGGGGAGTTTTGAGATTAAGCACAGGCACAATGCAAAGGCATTGTGCTTCCTGATGGGCTGACGTTACCCGGCCCTTTTATTGGCCCTACCAATTCCCTACCAAACCCCTTATTGGTTCACAATTCCTTAATTTATACTCACACATCCGTTGCTTACCCATAACAATTAGTTAACCTTTCTCTGTCGTGACCCTAAAACCTCATATTGGCAGGACCACCTTTACACAGAATGTGACGCAGCAATGAGCAGAGACTCACTGCGCTGGCGTATCGGTGGGCCTCAGGAGACCTGCATGAACCTCTGGCAACAGAACTACGATCCGGCTGGCAACATTTGGCTGTCGAGCCTGATCGCATCGCTCCCGATCCTCTTTTTCTTCTTCGCGCTGATTAAGCTCAAGCTGAAAGGCTATATCGCCGCAACATATACGGTCATCATCGCGCTGCTGGTGGCGTTGTTGTTTTACAAAATGCCGGTGGCGAATGCGCTCTCCTCGGTGGTGTACGGCTTCTTTTACGGACTGTGGCCGATAGCCTGGATCATCATCGCAGCGGTGTTCGTCTATAAAATTTCGGTGAAGACCGGGCAGTTCGACATCATTCGTTCGTCGATTCTCTCCATCACCCCGGACCAGCGCCTGCAAATGCTGATCGTTGGCTTCTCCTTCGGCGCGTTTCTTGAAGGGGCGGCGGGCTTCGGCGCGCCGGTAGCGATTACCGCCGCGCTGCTGGTGGGTCTGGGCTTTAATCCGCTGTATGCGGCGGGGCTGTGCCTGATTGTAAATACCGCGCCGGTTGCGTTTGGGGCGATGGGTATCCCGATTCTGGTGGCCGGGCAGGTTACCGGGCTGGACAGCTTTGAAATCGGGCAGATGGTCGGTCGTCAACTGCCGTTCCTGACCATTATTGTGCTGTTCTGGATCATGGCGATTATGGACGGCTGGCGCGGTGTGAAAGAGACCTGGCCTGCGGTCATGGTGGCGGGCGGCTCGTTTGCCATCGCGCAGTATTTAAGTTCGAACTTTATCGGGCCGGAACTGCCGGACATTATCTCGTCGCTGGTGTCGCTCATCTGCCTGACGCTGTTCCTCAAACGCTGGCAGCCGGTGCGCATTTTCCGCTTCGGCGATATGGGCGCGGCACAGGTCGATCCTTTGATTGATCGCATCCGCTACACGCCAGGCCAGATACTGCGCGCGTGGTCGCCGTTCCTGTTCCTCACCGCAACGGTGACGCTGTGGAGTATTCCGCCGTTTAAGGCGCTGTTCGCACCGGGCGGCGCGATGTATGACTGGGTGATTAACATCCCGGTTCCGTTCCTCGATAAGCTGGTCGCGCGGATGCCGCCGGTGGTTCACGAAGCCACGGCGTATGCGGCAGTGTATAAGTTCGACTGGTTCTCCGCGACCGGTACGGCGATCCTGTTTGCGGCGATTTTGTCTATCCTTTGGTTAAAGATGAAGCCAGGCGCGGCGTTGCAGACCTTTGGCAGCACGCTAAAAGAGCTGGCGCTGCCGATTTACTCCATCGGCATGGTGCTGGCGTTCGCGTTTATTTCGAACTACTCCGGGCTGTCATCAACGCTGGCGCTGGCGCTGGCCCATACCGGTCATGCATTTACTTTCTTCTCGCCGTTCCTCGGCTGGCTGGGGGTCTTTTTGACCGGTTCGGATACGTCGTCAAACGCGCTGTTCGCCGCGCTTCAGGCGACCGCCGCGCAGCAGATTGGCGTGTCGGATGTCCTGCTGGTCGCCGCAAATACCACCGGGGGCGTGACCGGCAAGATGATCTCGCCGCAGTCTATCGCCATTGCCTGTGCTGCCGTCGGACTGGTCGGCAAAGAGTCTGACCTGTTCCGCTTTACCGTTAAACACAGCCTGATTTTCACCTGCATGGTGGGCGTGATCACCACGCTTCAGGCTTATGTATTAACCTGGATGATCCCATGATTGTGATGCCCAGACGCCTTGCGGACGAGGTTGCCGATCGTTTGCGGGCGCTGATTGAAGAACAACAGCTGGAGGCGGGAATGCGTTTGCCCGGCGAACGGCAGCTCGCTGTGCAGCTTGGCGTCTCGCGCAATTCGCTACGCGAAGCCATCGCCCGGCTTAACAGCGAAGGCGTGCTGTTAAGCCGTCGCGGCGGCGGCACCTTTGTGCGCTGGCAGCATGAACGCTGGTCGGAACACAATATCGTCCAGCCGCTGAAAACGCTGATGGCCGACGACCCGGACTACAGCTTCGATATCCTGGAAGCGCGCCACGCCATTGAAGCCAGCACCGCCTGGCACGCCGCCCTGCGCGCCACCGTTGCCGATAAAGAGAAAATTAAGCTCTGCTTCGAGGCGACGCTGGGCGATGACCCGGATCTGGCGTCGCAGGCGGACGTGCGTTTTCACCTCGCTATTGCCGAAGCCTCGCACAACGTCGTCCTGCTGCAAACCATGCGCGGCTTCTTCGATCTGTTGCAGTCCTCCGTCAAGCAGAGCCGCCAGCGGATGTATCTGGTGCCGCCGGTTTTTGCCTGTCTCACCGAACAGCATCAGGCGGTAATGGAGGCGATTTTCGCCGGTGACGCCGATGGCGCGCGTAAGGCAATGATGGCCCACCTTCAGTTCGTCCATACCACGATTAAACGTTTTGATGAAGATCAGGCCCGACAGGCGCGAATTACCCGTCTGCCCGGCGATCAGAATGATATTTCAAGGGAGAATAAATCATGATTATTTCCGCCGCCAGCGACTACCGCGCCGCCGCCCAGCGCATCCTGCCGCCGTTTTTGTTTCACTATATCGACGGCGGCGCTTATGCCGAATATACCCTGCGCCGTAACGTCGAAGATCTTTCGCAGATTGCGCTGCGCCAGCGCGTGCTGAAGAACATGTCCGATTTAAGCCTTGAAACCACGCTGTTTAATGAGCAGCTTTCGATGCCGGTGGCGCTGGCTCCGGTCGGGCTGTGCGGTATGTATGCCCGGCGCGGCGAGGTACAGGCAGCGGCAGCCGCCGACGCAAAAGGTATCCCGTTTACCCTTTCCACCGTTTCCGTATGCCCGATTGAGGAAGTTGCGCCGACCATTACGCGCCCGATGTGGTTCCAGCTTTACGTGCTGCGCGATCGCGGGTTTATGCGCAACGCTCTGGAGCGGGCGAAGGCCGCAGGCTGTTCAACGCTGGTCTTTACCGTCGATATGCCGACGCCCGGCGCGCGCTATCGCGATGCCCACTCCGGGATGAGCGGAGCAAATGCGGCGATGCGCCGCTACTGGCAGGCAGTGACGCATCCGCAGTGGGCGTGGGACGTAGGGGTAAATGGTCGCCCGCACGATTTGGGTAATATCTCCGCCTATCTCGGCAAACCGACCGGGCTTGAGGATTATATCGGCTGGCTGGCAAACAACTTCGATCCGTCGATCTCGTGGAAAGACCTGGAGTGGATCCGTGAGTTCTGGGACGGTCCGATGGTGATCAAAGGGATCCTCGACCCGGAAGATGCCCGCGATGCGGTGCGCTTTGGCGCAGACGGGATCGTGGTTTCTAACCACGGCGGCCGCCAGCTTGACGGTGTGCTATCCTCCGCCCGCGCCCTGCCCGCCATCGCCGACGCGGTGAAGGGCGACATCGCCATTCTCGCTGACAGCGGCATCCGTAACGGGCTGGACGTAGTCCGCATGATCGCCCTCGGTGCCGATACCGTTCTGCTGGGCCGCGCATACCTTTACGCGCTGGCTACCCATGGTCAGGCGGGCGTGGCTAATCTGCTGAATCTGATTGAGAAAGAGATGCGGGTGGCGATGACCCTGACCGGGGCGAAGTCCATTAAGGAGATCACCCAGGAGTCACTGGTACAAAATCAGGGGAAAGAAATCCCTTCCGCTCTCGCGCCGCTGACGCACGGGGATGCCGCGTGAGGGTTACGTAAATATCTGCTATTCTGCCCCCGCAATTTAAGGGGGCTGTATGCTGAACATCGTTTTATTCGAACCAGAAATCCCGCCAAACACGGGCAATATCATCCGTCTGTGCGCCAACACGGGCTTTCGCCTGCATATCATCGAACCCATGGGCTTTGCCTGGGATGATAAACGCCTGCGCCGCGCGGGGCTGGATTATCACGAATTCACCGCCGTGACGCGCCATCACGACTACGCCGCCTTTATGGAAGCGCAACAGCCCCGGCGATTGTTTGCCCTCACGACGAAAGGCACGCCCGCGCACAGCGCAGTGAGTTATCAGGACGGCGATTATCTGATGTTCGGCCCGGAAACGCGCGGCCTGCCTGCCACCATTCTCGATGCTCTGCCCGCTGAACAAAAAATCCGTATTCCGATGATGCCGGACAGCCGCAGCATGAATCTGTCAAACGCGGTGTCGGTGGTGGTGTATGAAGCGTGGCGGCAACTGGGGTATCCGGGGGCGATTGTCAAAAACTGACGAGGCCCGATAAGGCTGAAGCTATCGGGCAACCGCGTTTAAATCCCGTCCCCGTACTCAAACCCGTTATGCGAGCTGAAATGCTGATCCATATCCATGGCGGGTTTATCGGATTCAGGTTTACCCACAATGCGTGCCGGGACACCAGCGGCGGTGGTGTGCGGCGGAACGGGTTGCAGCACCACGGAGCCAGCGCCGATTTTCGCGCCGCGCCCGACTTCGATATTGCCGAGGATTTTCGCTCCTGCGCCAATCATCACCCCTTCACGGATTTTCGGGTGACGGTCGCCGCTGGTTTTGCCAGTACCGCCCAGCGTTACCGATTGCAGAATTGAGACGTCATTTTCAATCACCGCCGTTTCGCCAACCACAATGCCCGTAGCATGGTCGAGCATGATGCCGTGGCCGATGGTTGCCGCCGGGTGAATATCTACCTGAAAAGAAACGGATACCTGATTTTGCAGGAAAATTGCCAGCGCCTGACGTCCCTGATGCCACAACCAGTGGCCGATGCGGTAAGCCTGAAGCGCGTGAAAACCTTTCAGGTACAGCAGCGGCGTGGAATATTTGTCGACCGCCGGATCGCGGGTGCGCACCGCCTGAATGTCGCAGGCGGCAGAGGCGATCATTTCCGGGTCCGCCGCGTAAGCTTCTTCCACCACTTCACGGATCGCGATAGCGGGCATAATCGGCGAAGCCAGCTTATTCGCCAGCATATAGCTTAATGCGCTGCCCAGATTTTCATGCTTCAGTAACGTCGCGTGGTAAAAACTGGCCAGCATCGGCTCGCACTCGGCCAGCGCTCTTGCTTCGGCTTTAATATTGTTCCAGACGATATCCAGTTCTTCACACGGCATTGCTGACTCCAGACGAATTGAAACGATCGGCCAGTTCTGTGCTGGCCGTATCATTGAAATGTAGCGTTCTTGCGGCTATTTGCTGCTGCGCTCATCCTTGCGCGAACGGCCTAATAGCGTCAATGCTGCCTCGCGCGCATTTTTTCCGCAATACAATACCTGATAAATTTCCTCAGTTATTGGCATTTCAACCCCGAAGCGGTGCGCCAGCGCACGGACTTCTTTGGTATTGCGGTAGCCTTCAACCACCTGACCAATCTTGTCCTGCGCGCCCTGAACATCCATGCCCTGTCCGAGCATCATGCCAAAGCGACGGTTACGCGACTGGTTGTCGGTACAGGTCAGCACCAGATCGCCCAGGCCTGCCATCCCCATAAAGGTGGCGGGATCGGCACCCAGCGCCGTGCCCAGACGCGACATTTCAGTCAGGCCACGGGTGATTAACGCGGTACGGGCATTCGCACCAAAGCCGATGCCGTCCGACATGCCCGCGCCGATGGCGATGACGTTTTTCACCGCGCCGCCCAGCTGCACGCCGATAAAGTCCGGGTTGCTGTAGACGCGGAAGCTCTTCCCGCAATGCAAAAGCTGCTGGAGATCGTCAGAGAAGGTCGGATCGGTCGAGGCCAGCGCGATAGCTGTTGGCAGTCCTGCCGCCAGCTCTTTGGCGAAGGTCGGGCCGGAAATGACCGCCAGCGGGATGGTATCACCCAGCGCTTCGCGGGCCACGTCCTGCAACAGACGTCCGGTTTCTGCTTCAAGGCCTTTTGTTGCCCACACCAGCCGGGCATCGGCACGCATCAACGGCTTGATCTGGCGCAGCACTTCGCCAAAAACATGGCTCGGCACCACTACCAGAATATTACGGCTGGCGGCCAGCGCAGCGGCTAAATCGCTCTCAAGGTGCAGCGTATCCGGGAAAGGGACATCGGGAAGGAACGCAACGTTACAGCGATCGTGCTCTAACATCGCGATATGTTTCGGGTCATGGCCCCACAGAACAACGTGGTGGCCATTTCTTGCCAATGTTATGGCAAGAGCGGTGCCGTAAGAGCCGGCACCGATCACAGTCATTGAAGCGTTACTTTCGCTCATCAGGCATCCTGATGTTCTTCAGTACCTTCGCCAGCCTGCTGCTGTAAATAGTTCATAAACAGCGCATCAAAGTTAACCGGCGCGAGGTTCAGTTGCGGGAACGTACCGCGTGAAACCAGGCTGGTGATGCATTCGCGAGCATACGGGAACAGGATGTTCGGGCAGTATGCGCCGAGGCAATGCGCCATCTGAGTGCCTTCGATACCTTCGATGGAGAAAATACCGCCCTGCTGTACTTCACACAGGAACGCGGTTTCTTCGCCGAGGGTAGCGGTCACGGTAACACGCAGTACCACTTCGTACACGCCTTCAGCCAGTTGGCTTGAAGCCGTGTCCAGATCCAGTTTAACTTCTGGTTGCCACTCTTTCTGGAAAACAACGGGCGCGTTTGGCGCTTCGAAAGAGATGTCCTTGGTATAAATACGCTGAATCTGGAAAGCCATCTCAGTTTGATTTTGTTCTGACATGTATAAAACCCTTAGTGTTGTCCTTAAATACTTACTTCATCCTTCTGACTGCAACCATTAATGCCGCCTGAAGGGTTTTGCCTGTCGCTTAGCGCAGCAGCGGATCAAGTCCACCACGAGCGTCGAGCGCGTACAAGTCGTCACAGCCGCCAATGTGCTGTGCATCAATAAAAATCTGTGGGACGGTGGTGCGGCCGCTGCGTTGGATCATTTCGTCACGCTTGAGCGCGTCGCCGTCAATCGGCAGCTCTTCAAAAGTCACGCCTTTGCTGTTCAGCAGCGCTTTTGCGCGATGGCAAAACGGGCAGGTCGCTTTGGTGTAGATCTCGATATTGGCCATTAACGTCTCTCCAGATTATTTGCCGCGTACCAGCGGCAGGTTTTCACCACTCCAGCCAGCTACGCCTTCTTTCAGCACGAAGACTTTTTCGAAACCGGCTTTGATCAGAGCATTCGCCGGTTCCTGCGCCTGCATACCTGAGCCATCTACCACAATAATGGGTTTATCTTTGTGTTTATCAAGCTCACCCACGTTATTGGCTTTGATTTCAGCGGGCAGCAGATTCACAGAGCCTGCGATATGTCCTTTACGGAAATCATCACGCTGGCGCAGATCGACCACAACGGCATCTTCTTTATTAATAAGACGGGTCGCTTCACCGCGCGTAATAGTCTTCACTTTAGAAGTAAGACCTTTGAAAGTAGTGAACAGTACAGCCACCAGCAGCGCAACCCATGCGATACAAAGTATGGGGTGACGGCTAACAAATTGCATAATTTCTTGCATGGGGGTAACAGCTCCCGACGTAGTGATTAAAAAACCAGGACAGGAGTATACCTGTGCAGTGTGGCAAATACAGCCAGAGAGCGCGATGTTCTGCATTTTCTGCGGCGCGCTACGGAAAAATTTGCCTGATGTATGCAAATCTCCGCCCGGTGAAGGCGCTTTCTTTGATCTTCTGCGGCTATTTAATCGATTCAGTTGAAGTAATATTACGCAAATTTTCTGTCTTGTGAGCATGAGGTTATTGCAATGTCGATTTCTAAAAAACCGATGGTACTGGTGATTCTGGATGGCTACGGCTACCGCGAAGATAATCAGGATAACGCCATTTTCGCCGCAAAAACGCCGGTGATGGACGCTCTGTGGGCTACACGTCCGCATACGCTGATTGATGCGTCAGGTCTGGAAGTCGGCCTGCCGGACCGCCAGATGGGTAACTCCGAAGTGGGTCACGTCAACCTTGGCGCGGGCCGCATCGTTTATCAGGACCTGACCCGTCTTGATGTCGAAATCAAAGAGCGCACGTTCTTCGCTAACCCGGTGCTGACCGCGGCGGTAGACAAAGCCTCGGCAGCAGGCAAAGCCGTGCATATCATGGGCCTGCTTTCTGCGGGCGGTGTCCACAGCCATGAAGATCACATCCTGGCGATGGCAGAGCTGGCCGCCGAGCGCGGTGCCGAGAAAATCTATCTGCACGCATTCCTGGATGGTCGCGATACTCCGCCGCGCAGCGCCGAAAGCTCACTGCAAAAATTCGAAGAAAAATTTGCCGCGCTGGGCAAAGGCCGCGTGGCGTCCATCATTGGTCGTTACTACGCCATGGACCGCGACAACCGCTGGGATCGCGTGGAACAGGCTTACGATCTGCTGACCCAGGCGAAAGGCGAGTTCCTGGCCGATTCCGCCGTGGCCGGTTTGCAGGCCGCCTACGCCCGTGATGAAAACGACGAGTTCGTCAAAGCCACCGTTATCCGCGCCGAAGGCCAGCCGGATGCCGCCATGCAGGACGGCGACGCGCTGATTTTCATGAACTTCCGCGCCGACCGCGCCCGTGAAATTACCCGCGCTTTCGTTAACGCCGATTTCGACGGTTTTGCCCGCAAAAAAGTGGTCAACATCGATTTCATCATGCTGACCGAATACGCAGCGGATATCAAAACCGCCTGCGCTTATCCGCCGTCGTCGCTGGAAAACACCTTCGGCGAGTGGATGGCGAAGAACGACAAAACCCAGTTGCGCATCTCCGAAACGGAAAAATATGCCCACGTCACCTTCTTCTTTAATGGCGGTGTTGAAGAGCCGTTTGCCGGTGAAGAGCGTATTCTGATCAACTCCCCGAAAGTGGCGACCTACGATCTGCAACCGGAAATGAGCTCAGCCGAGCTGACCGAGAAACTGGTTGCGGCCATCGAAAGCGGCAAATACGACACCATCATCTGTAACTATCCGAACGGCGATATGGTCGGTCACACAGGCGTCTTTGAAGCCGCCGTTGCCGCCGTCGAAACGCTGGATAACTGCATCGCGCAGGTGACGAAAGCCGTTGAATCCGTTGGCGGGCAGTTGCTGATCACCGCTGACCACGGCAACGCCGAGCAGATGCGCGACCAGTCCACCGGTCAGGCGCATACCGCGCACACCAACCTGCCGGTTCCGCTGATTTATGTCGGCGATAAAACCCTGACGGCAGTAGAGGGCGGCAAGCTTTCCGACATCGCGCCGACCATGCTGACGCTGATGGGAATGGAAATCCCGCAACAGATGACTGGTAAGCCGCTGTTCATCGTGGAATAATCCCTCCCCATGAGGGGAAAGGCGATTTTTTCAATTACATGGACCGCGACGGCAGTCAGGTCCGTACTTTACGCCAGCGTGCTTAGCGCTGGCGTATTGTTGTGCGCCTTTTCCGCCCAGGCTGACGAACGCGATCAGCTGAAAAGTATTCAGGCCGATATCGCCGCCAAGCAGCGGGCGGTACAAAAGCAGCAACAGCAGCGTGCTGGCCTGCTCAACCTGCTTAAGCAGCAGGAAGAAGCCATCGCCGCCGCCGCCCGCAAACTGCGGGAAACCGAAAACAGCCTCGCCCAGCTCAATAAACAAATCGCCGAGATGAACGCCTCCATTGCCCGCCTTGAACAGCAGCGGGCCGCGCAGGAGCGGAATCTTGCCGCACAGCTTGATGCCTCCTTCCGTCAGGGGGAGCACTCCGGGCTACAGTTCGTGTTGAGTGGCGAAGAAGGCCAGCGCGGGCAGCGTTTACAGGCGTACTTTGGCTACCTCAACCAGGCGCGTCAGGAAACCATCGCGCAGTTAAAGCAGACTCGCCAGGAAGTCGATACCCAAAAAGCCGAGCTGGAAGAGAAGCAAAGCCAGCAGCAGACCCTGCTTTACGAGCAGCGGGCGCAGCAGGCGAAACTGGAGCAGGCGCGCAACGAGCGTAAAAAAACCCTCTCCGGGCTGGAGTCCTCCATTCAGCAGGGCCAGCAGCAGCTTAGCGAAATGCGCGCCAACGAATCACGCCTGCGCAACAGTATTGCCGCTGCGGCTGCGAAAGCTAAAGCGCGCGCCGAGCAGGAAGCGCGTGAAGCCGAAGCCGTGCGTAACCGGCAGAAAGAGGCCACGCGCAAAGGAACTACCTACAAACCGACCGAAAGCGAAACCTCGCTGATGTCCCGTACCGGCGGGCTGGGCGCGCCGCGCGGTCAGGCCTACTGGCCGGTTCGCGGCCCGACGCTGCATCGCTATGGCGAACAGCTCCAGGGTGAGCTACGGTGGAAAGGCATGGTTATCGGCGCATCTGAAGGCTCCGAAGTTAAAGCCATTGCCGATGGTCGCGTGATCCTCGCCGACTGGCTCCAGGGCTATGGCCTGGTCGTCGTCGTCGAGCACGGCAAGGGCGATATGAGTCTTTATGGCTATAATCAGAGCGCGCTGGTCAGCGTCGGAACACAGGTGCGGGCCGGTCAGGCGATTGCCCTTGTGGGCAACAGTGGGGGTCAGGGCAGACCGTCGCTCTATTTCGAAATTCGCCGCCAGGGTCAGGCGGTCAATCCACAACCGTGGTTGGGAAGATAAGTTTTGCTTCAATTTCGTCGCATTGTTGTTTGTACTGCCGGGCTGCTAGCCGTTATCGCACCGGTTTACGCCGGTAAACTCGCCATCGTGATTGATGATTTCGGCTACCGTCCACAGACCGAAAATCAGGTGCTGGCCCTCCCCTCCGCCATCAGCGTCGCCGTGTTACCCAACGCACCACACGCGCGGGAAATGGCAACCAAAGCCCACAATAACGGCCACGAAGTGCTGATCCACCTGCCGATGGCACCGTTAAGTAAGCAGCCGCTGGAAAAAGACACCCTGCGCCCGGAAATGAGCAGCCAGGAGATTGAGCGGATTATTCGTGAAGCGGTGGACGACGTCCCGTATGCCGTGGGGCTGAATAACCACATGGGCAGCGCGATGACCTCCAGTCTGTTCGGTATGCAAAAAGTGATGCAGGCGTTAAGTCGCTACAACCTCTACTTTCTCGACAGCATGACGATTGGCAACAGCCAGTCGATGCGCGCTGCCAGCGGCACCGGCGTGAAGGTGATTAAGCGCAAGGTATTTCTGGATGATTCGCAGAAAGAGGCGGACATTCGCGTCCAGTTTACCCGCGCGGTAGAACTGGCGCGGCGTAACGGTTCGGCGATCGCCATCGGGCATCCGCATCCCTCGACGGTACGCGTGCTACAGCAGATGGTGTATAACCTGCCGCCAGACATCACCCTCGTGCGCCCCAGCTCGCTGCTGAATGAGCCCCAGGTTGATACTTCAACACCCAATCACACCCGACCGCCGGACGCGCCGCGCAATCCGTTCCGTGGTGTAAAACTGTGCAAACCGAAACAAAAGCCTGAACCGGTTTATGCAACGCGATTCTTCGCCGTGCTTGGCGAAAGCATCAGCCAGAGCACGCTGGTCCAGTATTTCCAGCACCAGTGGCAGGGCTGGAACCGGCAGAAACCGACGTCTTAGCGCAGGTTGACCGCCTGGCGAGCGAGGCGGCGAATGCACAGCTTTTTATCACGCCATTTCCACAGGCGCGCCGACCAGAGTAGCGCCTGATACCCCAGCTTCGCGCTGCGCACGCTCATCACCATCCGCTTATACATCCCGGAGGTAAATATCTCGGCGATCATCCGCTGGCGGATCATCGGATCGCGCTCTTTGCGTACCGCATGGCAGACGCGCAGCGCTTCATAAGTAATTTGCTGGTGAAATTCCGGGTAAATGGTGATTTTATCCGCATAGTCGCGGTTCAGCTTCTCCAGCAGGCGGGTGATCTTAATATAGTGGCGCTGGTAGGCGAGATTCTTCTGCCCCTGCCGTTTGGAACGGCTGATCGAGGTGTCGTGAATGAAATATTTATACAGCGACTGCTCGGTATAGCGCACCCGTTTGGCGTTGAACATGCATTCGGTGGACCACACAATATCCTGGTGATGCAGACCTGGTATAAAACTCATGCCGCAATCGTCCAGCATTTTACGGCGATAGATGCCCATCCACACAACGTGGGTCCAGCGGCGCGAGGCCAGCGCCATCCGCAGCCAGTCCGGGCCGCTCATGACGTCGGTTGAGCGCACGCGATCCAGCGGAATTGACTGCCAGCAGTGGCCAGTTACGCTGTCGCACCAGTCGGCGTTGCACTGTGCGACGTCCAGATTGTCACGCAACGCCATGGTCATCAGCGTTTCGTACATAGTGGGATAAGTGAGATCGTCGGCGTCCACGAATGCGACATACTCCCCGGTTGCCACTTCCATCCCGCGATTGCGCGCTACCGACACACCGGCATTCGGCTGGGTAATCACCTGAATATGCGGATATTTTTCCGCATACTGGTGGGCGATTGCGACGGAACAATCCGTTGAGTCATCATTAACGATAATAATTTCCAGCGCGTTCCAGCTTTGCGCCACCAGCGACTCCATACATGCCGCGAACGCTTCCCCGGCGTTGTAGAGAGGGATAATGACGCTAAGTTTACCTGGGCTCATCATGATAATTACCTGCTTAACAATGGATATGCGGTGATGTTTTACGCGCTATTCCTTAAGAAAGACTTAAGCTCCAGCGCGCTTCGGTTATCTCATTGATTTTCAGCTTGAAAATAAAAGCAGATTAAGAATAATCGTTAATTGTTAAGCTTTGACGACAGTGGAAAGCAGTAAGCTGAGGTATAATACGGCAGGTAATAAATCTCCTGTAACCCCCTGTTTGGAAACGCTATGTCTATCGTCACCAGCAAAGAAAACGGCTTCAATATCTATGAAAAAAGCACGGGCGTGCGCTTTGGCGAGGTATTAAAACAATATCTGGCGGGTGAACTGAAGGCGACGCCACTCGGCAGCGGCAATGAGGACCGAACGGTCGCGCTGGTGGAGTACGAAGGTCAAAAGTACATTCTTAAGAATGACCGCGAAAAAGATAAGCGGCTGGAGAAGCGCGTGCAGAGTTATCTCTCCGGCCCGTTTTTCTCCAGGCTGATTTACGCCATCGATCGCGCGATCCGCAATGGCTACACCGGCACGGCAGATCTGTATTACGTGGCGGAAAAGATGGTGGGTCGCGAGTGCGTGGACGTTTATACCCTTCATGAGTACGTCGAAGGCACGCCGTTAAAGGCTATCGACGACAGCAACCGGGACGACGTTGCCCGCTGTATCGTCGCGCTGCACGGTGCCGGGCTGGCATCGAATGATATTCACGCCGGAAATTTTATCCGCACGCCGGAGGGCGATCTGAAGATTATTGACCTCTCCTGTCGCGGCAGTATGCGGGTATGCCAGGCCAATGACCTCCTGACGCTGCGCAAAAAATACCACATCGTGGTGCAGGGCCACGGCGCGGTGTACCGCCTGATTACGCTGAAAGAAGATTTTCGTCGGCTTTCCCGCCGACTGCGCGGGAAAGCGAAATAACGCCCGGTGAGCGCCGGGCTATCGGTATTATTCCCAGCTCAGAATCACCTTCCCGGACTGACCGGAACGCATGGCGTCAAAGCCCTGCTGGAATTCATCAATGGAGAAACGGTGGGTGATAATCGGTGACAGATCCAGACCTGACTGGATCAGCGCCGCCATTTTGTACCAGGTCTCAAACATCTCACGGCCATAAATGCCTTTGATGAACAGCCCTTTGAAAATCACCTTGTTCCAGTCGATGGACATATCCGACGGCGGAATGCCCAGCATGGCGATGCGCCCGCCGTGATTCATGGTATCAAGCATTGAACGGAACGCCGGTGGCGCGCCGGACATCTCCAGCCCCACGTCGAAGCCTTCGGTCATCCCCAGCTCTGCCATCACGTCATTCAGGCTCTCTTTCGCCACGTTTACCGCACGGGTCACGCCCATTTTACGCGCCAGGCTCAGGCGGTATTCATTGACGTCCGTGATAACAACGTTACGCGCGCCGACGTGTTTTGCCACCGCCGCCGCCATAATGCCAATCGGACCCGCGCCGGAAACCAGCACGTCTTCACCGACCAGATCGAACGACAGCGCCGTATGCACCGCATTACCAAACGGGTCGAAAATAGAGGCCAAATCGTCAGAAATATTGTCGGGGATTTTGAATGCGTTGAAGGCGGGGATCACCAGATATTCCGCGAAGCAGCCCGGACGGTTAACGCCCACGCCGACGGTGTTACGGCACAGATGCGTGCGCCCGCCGCGACAGTTACGACAGTAGCCGCAGGTAATGTGACCTTCACCCGAAACGCGGTCGCCAATTTTAAAGCCTTTCACTTCCTGACCGATGCCAACCACTTCGCCGACGTATTCATGCCCGACCACCATCGGCACGGGAATGGTTTTTTGCGACCACTCATCCCAGTTATAAATGTGCACGTCAGTGCCGCAGATGGCGGTTTTGCGGATTTTAATCAGCAGATCGTTGTGTCCGACGTCCGGTTTCGCCACGTCGGTCATCCAGATGCCTTCTTCCGCTTTCAGTTTCGATAATGCTTTCATCTCAGATCCTCAGGCAATCACGCCCAGCTGTTTACCGATGCGGGTAAACGCCGCAACCGCACGCTCAATTTGTTCAGGGGTATGCGCCGCCGACATCTGGGTACGAATACGCGCCTGACCTTTTGGCACCACCGGATAGAAGAATCCGGTGACGTAAATACCCTCTTTTTGCAGCTCGCGGGCAAAATTCTGCGCCACGGTCGCGTCACCCAGCATGACCGGGATAATCGCGTGATCGGCACCGGCCAGCGTAAAGCCCGCCGCCGACATCTGCTCGCGGAACTGACGGGCGTTGGCCCACAGGCGATCGCGCAGTTCCGCGCCGGAGGCCAGCATCTCCAGCACTTTAATGGAGGCGGAAACAATCGCCGGAGCCAGCGAGTTGGAGAACAGGTACGGGCGCGAACGCTGACGCAGCCACTCGACCACCTCTTTACGCGCCGCCGTGTAGCCGCCGGACGCGCCGCCGAGCGCTTTGCCCAGCGTGCCGGTGATAATATCGACGCGGCCCATCACCTCACAGTATTCGTGCGTGCCGCGACCGTTAGTCCCGACAAAGCCCACCGCGTGGGAGTCATCCACCATCACCAGCGCGTCGTATTTATCCGCCAGATCGCACACGCCTTTCAGGTTGGCAATCACGCCGTCCATTGAGAATACGCCGTCGGTAGCGATCAGCACATGCCGCGCGCCCGCGTCACGCGCCTCTTTCAGCCGCGCTTCCAGCTCCTGCATGTCATTGTTGGCATAGCGGAAACGCTTCGCTTTACACAGGCGCACGCCGTCAATAATGGAGGCATGGTTCAGGGCATCAGAAATAATGGCGTCTTCCGCGCCAAGCAGAGTTTCAAACAGCCCGCCGTTCGCGTCAAAGCAGGAAGAATAGAGAATGGCATCGTCCATACCGAGGAAGTCGGCCAGCTTTTTTTCCAGCACTTTATGGCTGTCCTGCGTGCCGCAGATAAAGCGCACCGAGGCCATGCCGAAACCGTGAGAATCCATCCCCGCTTTGGCCGCCGCGATCAGCTCTGGATGGTTCGCCAGGCCAAGATAGTTGTTGGCGCAAAAGTTAATAACATGACTGCCATCACCGACGGTAATATCCGCCTGCTGCGCCGAGGTAATAATGCGCTCTTCTTTAAACAACCCTTCCGCTCGTGCGGTCTCCAGGTCATCGCTCAACTGTTTGTAAAAGTCCCCACGCATAACAACTCTCCAGATTCAGCAAATTTTGGCACATATTACCCAAAGCTATACTTTGATACGAGATGACGCAGCAACAGATGCCATTTTTGCAGCATAAATCACGCTGACATCGGTAAGCGGTCGGTGATAGCTGAACACCAGCCGTTGTAATGATATGATAAACCTAATCGTATCTGGGACAGTCTCAGTACCCACTATTTCAAAGGTTAACGTATGATCATTGTAACTGGCGGCGCGGGTTTTATCGGTAGCAATATTATTAAGGCGCTGAATGATAAGGGGATTAGCGACATTCTGGTGGTCGATAACCTGAAAGACGGTACCAAGTTTGTTAACCTGGTCGACCTCGACATTGCTGACTATATGGATAAGGAAGACTTTCTTATCCAGATCATGGCGGGCGAAGATTTCGGCGATATCGAAGCCATCTTCCATGAAGGTGCCTGCTCTTCCACCACCGAGTGGGACGGCAAATACATGATGGATAATAACTATCAGTATTCTAAAGAGCTGCTGCACTACTGCCTGGAACGTGAAATTCCGTTCCTGTATGCCTCTTCTGCGGCCACTTACGGTGGGCGCACGTCGGACTTTATCGAATCCCGTGAATATGAAAAACCGCTGAACGTCTACGGCTACTCCAAATTCCTGTTCGATGAATACGTGCGTCAAATCCTGCCGGAAGCGAACTCGCAAATTGTCGGCTTCCGCTATTTCAACGTCTACGGTCCACGCGAAGGGCATAAAGGCAGCATGGCAAGCGTGGCTTTCCATCTGAATACCCAGCTTAACAATGGCGAAAGTCCGAAACTGTTCGAAGGCAGCGACAACTTTAAGCGCGACTTCGTGTATGTGGGCGATGTTGCCGCCGTCAATCTGTGGTTCCTGGAAAACGGCGTTTCCGGCATTTTCAACCTCGGCACCGGCCGGGCGGAATCCTTCCAGGCGGTGGCGGATGCGACGCTGGCCTTCCACAAGCAGGGCAGCATTGAGTACATTCCGTTCCCGGAGAAACTGAAAGGACGCTATCAGGCGTTTACCCAGGCAGATCTCACTAACCTGCGCGCTGCGGGCTACGATAAGCCATTTAAAACCGTGGCCGAAGGCGTGACGGAATATATGGCCTGGCTGAACCGCGACGCATAACATGAAAATACTGGTGATTGGCCCGTCATGGGTGGGCGACATGATGATGTCGCAAAGTCTCTATCGCACGCTCCGGGCGCGCTATCCCCAGGCGATAATCGACGTGATGGCACCTGCGTGGTGCCGTCCGCTGTTATCGCGGATGCCAGAGGTCAATGACGCGATCCCGATGCCGCTGGGGCACGGGGCGCTGGAAATCGGCGCGCGGCGTAAGCTGGGTCACAGCCTGCGTGAGCGCCGCTACGATCGCGCTTACGTGCTGCCGAATTCCTTTAAGTCTGCGCTGGTGCCCTTTTTTGCCAACATTCCCCTGCGTACCGGCTGGCGCGGTGAGATGCGCTACGGCCTGCTCAACGATGCGCGGGTGCTGGATAAAAAAGCCTGGCCGCTGATGGTCGAGCGCTACGTGGCGCTGGCTTATGACAAAGGCACCATAACGTCAGCGAAAGATCTGCCCCAGCCGCTACTGTGGCCGGAATTGCAGGTCGGTGAGGACGAGAAAACCGTAACCTGCGACGCCTTCACCCTCTCCGCCGAGCGCCCGTTAATCGGCTTTTGCCCCGGCGCAGAATTCGGCCCGGCGAAACGCTGGCCGCACTATCATTACGCGGAGCTGGCAAAGCAGCTGATTGATGAAGGCTATCAGGTGGTGCTGTTTGGCTCGGCAAAAGATCACGAAGCAGGCAATGAAATTCTTGCGGCGCTAAGCGTTGAACAACAGGCGTGGTGCCGCAATCTGGCGGGAGAAACCCAGCTTGAGCAGGCGGTGATCCTGATTGCGGCCTGTAAAGCGGTGGTCTCCAACGACTCCGGCTTAATGCACGTTGCCGCCGCGCTTGGACGTCCGCTGGTGGCACTTTATGGCCCCAGCAGCCCCGATTTTACGCCACCGCTTTCGCACAAGGCCCGCGTCATTCGACTGATTGAAGGCTACCACAAAGTGCGTAAAGGCGATGCCGCAGAAGGCTATCACCAGAGCCTGATTGATATCACGCCGCAGCGCGTGCTTGAGGAGCTAAATGCCCTTCTTCTTGATGAGGGTAACTGACGGATGCGGGTTCTGATCGTTAAAACATCGTCAATGGGCGACGTACTCCACACCCTCCCGGCGCTTACCGATGCGCTGCACGCCCTGCCGGGTATCCGTTTTGACTGGGTGGTTGAAGAAGGTTTCGCCCAGATCCCCGCCTGGCATGAAGCCGTGGAGCGGGTACTGCCCGTGGCCATTCGCCGCTGGCGCAAAGCATGGTTTTCTGCGCCGGTCAAAGCAGAACGCAGCGCGTTTTATCAGCGTTTACGTGAGGTGCACTATGATGCCGTTATCGACGCGCAGGGACTGGTAAAAAGCGCAGCGCTGGTAACAAGGCTGGCGCATGGTACTAAACACGGTATGGACTGGAACAGCGCCCGCGAACCGCTGGCCAGTCTCTTTTATAACCGTCGCCATTCTATTGGTAAACAACAGCACGCCGTGGAACGCACGCGGGAACTGTTCGCTAAAAGCCTCGGCTATGCAAAACCGCAAACGCAAGGCGATTACGCCATTGCCCGCCATTTTTCGACTAATCTGAAGGCGGAAAGCGGAAGCTATGCAGTATTTTTACATGCAACGACGCGAGACGATAAACACTGGCCGGAAGCGCACTGGCGCGACTTAATCGGTTTGCTTCGCGATGCCGGAATAAGGATCAAGCTGCCGTGGGGCGCACCGCATGAAGAGGCCAGAGCCAAAAGGTTGGCGGATGGGTTTGATTATGTCGATGTTTTGCCCCGCATGAGCCTGGAAGAGATCGCGCGTCTGTTGGCAGGTGCGAAGTTTGTGGTTTCTGTTGATACGGGCCTAAGCCATCTGACGGCGGCGCTGGATCGACCCAATATCACGCTGTACGGGCCAACCGATCCTGGATTGATTGGCGGATATGGCAAAAATCAGCTGGCATTAAAATCTCCAGATAACGATACCAGCCACATCGCGCCCCATACTATTATTGAGCGCTTAACGAATTTGAGTGAATAGCATGACATTACAGGGACTGCATTTCTCGCCACAGGCAAAAAAAGTTTGCGAATGGGCGTTATGCACAGGATTACTGGCAACCTTGTTTTCGCTTCTTATAATAGATGTTAACGTTGCGGTTAAACTGTTTAGCATCACCGGGTTCGTTGCGCTGATTTATCTGATATCAGAGAGAAAATCCATTCTCTGCAATAAGACATTACTGATACTGGCAGGCATAATATTATTACTGGGTATCTATAATATAATGTGGTTGGAGCTGTTCAAGCCAGAAAAAACCGTTTTCTCAGGAACCTATCGCGCCTATTTATATGCCGGACGGGTGCTTATTGTTGGTGCGATAGTTATTCTGGCTTTCGGCTTAATAAAGCAAAGCCTGCGTAATTTGGTGATACCGGCTCTGGCGTTGATCATCATGACGGCCCTGGTTTTTGCCTGCGTTGAAGAGCCACAAAACGGGCAAATGCGTATAATGTTAGCCTTCAAAGTGGCAACCACAATGGGTTATGCCGTGTCACTGACAGGCATTGTTTGCAGCGCGTGGCTTATTCAGCTAAAGCCAAAATTCTATCCTGTTATGCTGGCAATAATCACAATAAGTGTTCTGAGCATTCTGGCATTGAATGAAACGCGGGCGGCGATGCTGACCTATCCGGTCATCATAATGCTCATGCTATTAGTCAACTACTCGCATTCCGCTACTGCCCTGTTGAAAAGAACCGCTGTCTTTTTAGCATTGCTCATCGTGTGTGGTTTCGTGATGAAAGATGTTATTCAACAGCGGACCAGCAACTTAATGAGCGACATTGAAAGTTACCAGAAAAATAACAGCAATACGTCAGTGGGCGCACGGCTGGCCATGTATAAAGCCGGGCTATCAACGGCGAAATTCGATCTGACAGGACAATCGATCGAAGCACGCCAGGCGGATATTACCGAACTGGTAAAAAGGGAACCGGCTCTTTCCGGCGCGAGTTTGTATTTGAACGTTCATCTCCATAATGAGGTTATTGAGTCTCTCTCCCTGAAAGGGATTCTGGGTACGTTAATTCTTATTGTTTTCTATCTGTCACTCATTTACTACGCTTTTAGTCATAAAAACATGCCTCTTTTTGGCGTTACGCTGGCGATAATCCTGTTCGGTATCTCAGATGTTTTGTTCTACTCACGGGAAATGCCGATAGTTGCAACAGCATGTATAGCACTTTGCATATTATTACAACAGAATAAAATTAATGATGAACGAAAAGCCAATTCTTAGCATAATCATGGCAACACATAATAATGGCATACTGGTGTCAGATGCCATTATGTCTGTTATAAATAATATGCCTGATGCATGTGAACTCATTGTAATTAACGACGGCTCTACCGATGATTCAGACTCGATCATCCGCGAGATCACGCAAAACAACGATCGGATACATTACCATTACCAGTCTCAAAGTGGGGTTTCTGCCGCCAGAAACCGGGGAATCGCAATGAGTCAGGGAGAGTATCTCGCCTTTATTGATGGTGACGATCTCTACAGTGCCGACTTTTTTAACATTATCATGCCCGTTCTGGAAGGTCAGCGGTACGATATCATTGCTTATGAAAGCACCCGCAGTTTAGACGATTTTATCGCTGCGCAAAAAAATCGCCCTCAGAACATCATCGAAACGGATCGTGCGGAGATCCTCCGCAAGACATTCAGAGCGTCGCACTGGCAGGTCTGGAGCCGCATTTTCAGAAAAGAAGTCATCGGTGATGACCGCTTCCCGGAAACTATCTCGTATTACGAAGACGTCTCCTTTACGCCATTCCAGTATGTGAAAAGCAGCAATATCTGTAAGATAAATAGCGTTCTTTACTATTATCGTGATAATAAATTTAGCGTGACCGGAATGCATCAGGAAAATGACATCCATGATATGGCCTATGCTCTGGAAAAATTTATCAATAACGTTCGGGAACATGAAGACACCGCCCCGCTGATGACGATGGCGATGCTCAACTGCTACGTTGAAATGAGGAAGAAAACCCGCAAGATGCGCGGCTATTATAATTTTAGCGCTGAAGAAATCGCCCTCATTAATAACCTGAAAGAAGTTAGCCTGTATAAAAACATTGATAAAAAGCATAAAAAGTTTTATTTAAGAATCAAACTTTATCAGTTAGATTTGCTCTTTTCACGTCTGAAACACCGCCTGCTCCCTGGGTCCGGTGAAAAGATGTAAAACCATTTCGCTCGCATTCAGCAAAAATCTTACCGACGCGTTCCATGGAAGGAACGACCCTTTGAGAGTTTGTACGCCGGTAGTCATCACTGCCTTAACATGTTATAGTTAGCCATGCAATTTTATTACAGGTAGTGTTATGTTTGGTACGCATCCTATACTAAGCCAACAGACGTTTTCTGGCGCATCGTCCGATGTTTTCCCCGCCAGGCGCCTTGACGTTGCTTACGGGGTAGACAAAAATTTCTTATTTGGGGCGTGTATCTCGATTACGTCGTTGCTGGAAAATAATAAAGACGTGCCTTTTGTCTTTCATATTTTCTCCGACTACTGTGATGACGCTATCTGTAGTAAATTAGAAGAATTAGCGGTCCATTACCGCACCAATATTTCAATATATATTATTGATAATAACTGCTTCGATAAATTCCCTTACACCATCCGCTATTCCTACGCGACGTATTATCGATTTTTAACCTGTGAATACTTGCAGCCGCACACCGATAACTTAATCTATCTGGATGCTGATATTATTTGCAAAGGCAGCGTTGAACCATTATTAAATATTGATATTGGGGATAATATTGTTGCGGCAGTGATTGACGTGGAGATGATGCAGAAGAGAGCGGTTGAGGTATTCAATTTCGAACCTGATACCTATTTCAATGCGGGGATGCTTTACATCAATCTGAAGGCGTGGCGGCAGAATAATATCCTGCAAAAAATTGTAGCCACATATTCCAATGAAGAGCTGGCTCCTAAACTGATGTTCCCCGATCAGGATGCGTTAAATCTTCTTGTGCGCGGAAAAGTCCAGTTTATCAATTCACGTTTCAACACCTTTTATAATTTCGACGATGAGCCTAAATTGCGCAAAGCCGGGCGTTACAAAGAAATTATAAAAGAGGATACCGTCTTTATCCATTTTGTGGGCGTCACTAAACCGTGGTTTAGCTGGGCTAAAGACTACCCGGCGGTGAAATATTTTACGGATATCTATAAAATATCGCCGTGGCGTGACCAGCCGCTTTATGAAGCCAGCACTTTAAAGCAGTATAAAAAGAAATCGGTCCATGAAAAATATCTGGGGCGAGGCTTCGAGAGCTTCAAAACTTATCTCACCTATACCTGGCTGAAGTGGAAAAAGCGGATCTCATAAAAAAAGCCACTGGTGCCGAGCCAGTGGCTTTTTTTTACTTCTTCAGTTTCTTATTCAGGTACGCCGCATAATTTTTTAGCGCTTCCACAAGATGGCCTTTTTGTAGCGCCCTGCGGGCATAAACCCGGTAATCCGTTGCCCGCATTCGCTCGCGGTAGCTGCGCAGCGGCGTATCGCGCCAGGCGGTAAAGTTGCGGTAAAAAAGGTACAGGTGCTGGCCGACGCCCTGATGCTCCTGATACCACGGCTTACGTCCGCCGGTAAAATGCATGATGACCGGCATGGTTTCTGCGCGGTAAATAAAGTTTTGCTGCTGCTCATCGTTTAGCAGCGTATACAGCAAATTCCATTTCTTATCGATATAAACCACATTATTTTCAAGGACAATGTTTAACGCATCCTGGTCAAGATACTTTAGCTGCCCTTTGCGATCGCGCAGAATATCCTGCGTTTTGCGTTCCACCTCATGATCCAGCCAGGCGCGCCGGTTAATGTAGAGAAAACCGGCGTTAAAATAGGCGTCCGTGGTCATCCCGATGCGCTGGCTGTTTTTACGATTAATGTCTTTCGTGTTGTCCGTCACTACCGCGCAAATATGATGATCGATATTAATCGCGTTTAATGCCGACAGAGAGGAAAAGCACAGGGTATCAACATCAAGATAGACAAATCGCTGCACGCTCTCCGGCAGCAGGCGCGGAACCAGCAATCGGATATAAGTGGATTTGTTAATATGGGCTAAAGATGACTGGCTGTCATAACTGGCAAGATCGGCATTTTCGATTTTATAGACCGAAATATTTCCCGGCTGGGCGCGGAGCTTATCAAGCTGTGACTCACTGACATCATAAGAAAAAACGTGGAAATGAATATTGTTGGCTAAATTATTGTGATAAACCGATGCCAGCGACGTCGCCAGGTATTCGATGTAATTACCATCGGAACAAAATACGACGTTAATAATAGACTCTTTACTGATCATAACCCTTTCCGCAGCGTTCTTTCTTTGATTTTTTGCGCCCGTACCTGCGCAATAGCGATTAAATTCCGCTCATCGCGCAGGATTTCACGCAGCGGCTTGTCAAAATAGATCTGCATAAAGTAAAAAACATCTGCCGTCGTCAGACCAATCTCTGACGATGAGAAATAAAGGCCGATCAGATCCTTATTACGCCAGCGCAGCGGGACAGAGGGACGAATTTGCGCACGATGTAGATCAATAACGGAGAGTTTCGGCTTATCGTGATGGGGATCGTAAGGCAGATGCAGCAGGAAATGGCACAGGTAACAGTCGCGATGATTGACGCCCGCCGCGTGCATTTTCCTGACGGTCGTCGCCAGATGCGCAATCAGTTTCCTTTTCGCGTTATAACCCGGCGGCTGGCTTTTCCACTCTGCGCAATAATCTTCGAGGCTCACCGTATTGGTCAGCTCTTCCGTAATAATAAAAGAGGTGATGTTAACCGGATTGATGCCCTTCATGCCAAAAGCCACGCCGTGCATGGTATCGACACCGACGTCATGGAGACGATGAATCGCCTTCCATTCCCGATCCGCCCCCAATACTGGCAAACGGAACGACAGCAGATTCTTAACGACTTCTTTTGAGGTGGTGCCGTAGTGTATTTTGATAAAGTAGCCGATGTTATCGATTTCAAAGCGCAGCGTCTTTCGCGTTTCAAGCGCCCGATAAACATGCCCCGTCAGTAGCTCTATTTCGTGAAAAGGATCTTTACCCTGCCACAACGTTCTGAATGGTTCTTTTAACTCAACCATCTTTCCCACCATCATTTCACATCGTTAAAAAGGGTTTTTGGCGCAGGGTAGCGCGTCAACATTCTGTCTGCAGCACAGATGACATCTTCTGCCGGAATATAGGTTAAATATCTGAAACTGCGATCGAGATCTTTTCGCAGCGGCATCGTTTTATAGTCACCGGCCCAGATTAGCTCAAGCTTTTCCGTCCACGGGTGCCAGAAGCGGTGCTTCGTTGCGCCAAACAAACAGACAACCGGTGTATCAACTGCCGCCGCAATGTGACCCGGTGCCGAATCAACGCCGATAAATAAAATCGCGTGATCGATAAGCGCAGCCAGTTCCGGGAAAGAGGTTTTCCCGGCAAATTCAGTGACGGGTTTTACCGTACACTGGCTGACAATATCATCAATAATTTCAGCATCTTCTTTGCCCGGGCCGGACGTCAGCACCACGTCATATCCTTTGCCCATCAGGTGATTGATGACTGCGGCAAATTTATCGTTATCCCAGCATTTAAATATTTGCCGGGCGGTGGGCTGAACAACCACGTATTCTTTCGTCAGCCCCAGTTCATCCATTCGCGCTTTTAAACGCTGCCAGTGCCTGCCCTCATAAGTCATTGAGGTATGATTCACCATACGATCAATACCCAGCAGCGTAAGAATAGATAAGTTTTGCGGGACGATATGGTCGCAGGCATCGTCCAACGTTTTATCGTAGGCATTCACCCAATATTTCGATTTTTGCCGACCAAAGTTAAAGCCGATCTTCATGGGCGCGGGAATGCATCTCATCACCAGACCAAGTGCAATCTGGCTTGAAAGGTTAACCACTAAATCATACTTGTTTGCGCGTACTTCTTTAATAACCTGGCAGATATTACGTAGCTTCTCTAAGGGTGACGCTTTTTTATCCGCCACGCCGTAGATTTTATGGATATTTATATGTTCTGAAATTATCTGTACGGTCGATTTATACACCATCATATCAATTTCCGCATCCGGGAAATGCTCTTTCAGCGTATTGACTACCGGCGTGGTCAGCAGTACATCACCCTGAAACTTCAGTTTGATAATCAGAATTTTTTTATATTTACGCATAGCCATCCAGGTTTAGTAAGACAAACTGAACTACATTAATCGTTTCACTGAAATATGTGGCACTCATTCATAATAATATCGGCTACTTTTTCTGGAAGACTATAAATATCCTTTGTATCAGCATAGTGCCGGGCATTCTCGGCCCACTGCGTCCTTTGAGCGTCGTCCGTCGCTGCCTTCAGTAAGGCGGCATCCAGCGCGGCCTGCTGGAAAGGCTCGGCGATAACCTCACCGCACTGCGCTTTTTGAATATAGTGCGCATAACCGCACACTTCTGTTGTCAGCACCGGCAGCCCGGCGGCAATGGCTTCCAGCAGCACGATGCCTGCGGCTTCCTGATACGCGGGATGAATAAGTACATCTGCCGCCATCATGAGCTGCGACACATCGTTTCTGCCCGCGTAAAACCACACCTGGCCTTTGACGCCCAGCTTTTCCGCCAGCGCTTCATATTTACCGGGTTTATCCTGTCCGACCACCACCAGCCTGGCGTTACTTTTCACGGTCGCAGGCAGCGCGGCAAAAGCGCGGATGCTTCGATCCACCCCTTTACGGGAGAAGTCAGAACCCACCTGCAAAATCAGTAATTCACCGGCAGCAATATTATTCTCGCGGCGGAATTGCTCACGGCAGCCCGGCGGATGGGCGCTGTATTTACGGTCAGGGTAGATCCCCGGCGGCAAAATATGGAAACGCGCATCTTCCGTACCATAGTGCTTTTTAAAATCACTGATTTGCCGGTCGGTGAGCATTAATAACTCTGTTTTTGCGCCTTTACGGAATACCGCTTCTTCAAAGGCAGCAAAGTGACGATAACGCGGGGTCAGCTTGTAAAAAAAGCCTTTCTCTTTAGCGACTTTCTCGGCGTAACAGACATCGGCGGCATAATAGACGTCCAGACCCGGCATTTTGTTAAAGCCCATAATCCGGTCAACCGGATGCTGTGCCAGATGTTGCTGAACCCACTGATAATATTCTTTATTTTTGCCGTGATTAGTTGATGACGTTGCCGGAACCGTCACAATGTCAAAATTATCTGGTCGCTCTCCCTGCCAGGAAAGCACGTAGATCCGCACTTTTGCCCCGCGCTCCGCCACGGTGGTTGCGATGCGCAAAAAGTCACGCTGCAATCCGCCAAAGGGAAAATATTTAAATAAGCAAAACGCGATAATCATGTCAGATCCCTGTTCAACGTCATACAGTCACAAAACACAACGAATTCAGCGGCCTACATTTTCTATCCGCCATCGGAAACGATAAAAAGAGCGCTTGCAGACACGCTACCGCTCAGGCTTATAGCTACCAGTTCGCTATCCAGGACAATTTAGCGCGATAGTGTATCACTAGTTGCCCGGCGATCCGATATGAATGTTTTTTAACCGACTGGCAATTAATTGACTGATAATAAACGAAAAGAAGCCATTTCCGCCTTTTCATTACCTGCCAGACGCGTCATGAATAACGTAGCAAAATACGCGAATTTTGGTGGTTATTCTTAAAAAATCGACCAGTCTGCCTTCTTTTTCGCTGCCGGTTAAGCCAACCTAAAGCAAATTCCGCAAAAGTAATGGCAAAGGCTTCGCTAAAAACTTAGAATCCCCAGCACATTCATTAGCCAGTCATACACTATGCTGCAATCGCTTTACACCACATTGCTTTACCTTATTCAGCCGCTCATTTGGGTACGGCTTTGGGTGCGTGGTCGTAAAGCTCCGGCTTACCGGAAACGTTGGGGCGAGCGCTACGGGTTTTACCGCACCCCGCTGAAGCCCGGCGGTATCATGCTGCATTCGGTTTCCGTCGGTGAAACGCTGGCGGCTATCCCGCTGGTACGCGCGTTACGCCATCGTTATCCTGAGCTGCCCATTACCGTCACCACGATGACGCCGACCGGTTCCGAGCGCGTTCAGTCCGCGTTCGGTAAAGATGTGCAGCATGTTTATTTACCCTACGATTTGCCGGATGCCATTAATCGTTTTCTGAATAAAGTTGACCCCAAACTGGTGTTAATTATGGAAACGGAACTGTGGCCGAATCTCATCACCGCCCTCTATAAGCGCAAAACGCCGCTGGTGATCGCCAATGCCCGCCTTTCCGCGCGGTCCGCAGCAGGTTACGGCAAGCTGGGGAAATTTATTAAAACGCTGCTGCGGCGGATCACGCTGATTGCAGCGCAAAATGAAGAAGACGGTGAACGTTTTATCCAGCTTGGCGCAAAGCGTAACCAGTTAAACGTCACCGGTAGCCTGAAGTTTGATATCTCCGTCACCCCACAACTGGCGGCAAAAGCCATCACCCTGCGCAGCCAGTGGGCACCTCGTCGCCCGGTATGGATTGCCACCAGTACCCATGACGGGGAGGAGAGCATCGTGCTGGCGGCGCATCAGGCGCTGCTGCAACAGTTCCCTAATCTGCTGTTGATCCTGGTGCCCCGTCACCCGGAGCGTTTCCCGGATGCGGTGAGTCTGGTCCGTCAGGCGGGCCTAAGCTATATCACCCGCTCCTCTGGCGAAGTGCCTTCCGGCAGCACGCAGGTGGTCGTCGGCGATACCATGGGCGAGTTAATGCTGCTGTACGGCATTGCGGATTTAGCCTTCGTTGGCGGCTCGCTGGTCGAGCGCGGCGGTCACAATCCGCTGGAGCCTGCCGCCCACGCGATCCCGGTGTTGATGGGACCGCACACCTTTAATTTCAAAGATATCTGCGCGCGCCTGGAGCAGGCGGACGGCCTGATTACGGTCACCGATGCCCCTTCTCTGACAAAAGAGATTGCTTCTTTGCTGACGGATGAAGATTATCGTAACTACTATGGGCATCATGCCGTGGAAGTGCTGCACCAGAATCAGGGCGCGCTACAGCGTCTCCTGCATCTGCTGCAACCGTATCTGCCACCCAAAACGCACTGAGGTCTGCCATGCAAAGACGGGCAATTTATCCGGGGACATTCGATCCCATCACCAATGGTCATATTGATATCGTTACCCGCGCAGCCTGCATGTTCGATCAGGTCGTACTCGCCATTGCCGCCAGCCCCAGCAAAAAACCGATGTTTACGCTGGAAGAGCGCGTGACGCTGGCAAAAGAAGCCACGGCGCATCTGCCGGGCGTGGAAGTGACGGGGTTTAGCGATTTGATGGCTAATTTCGCCCGCGATCAGCAGGCGAATATCCTAATCCGTGGCCTGCGGGCGGTTGCTGATTTCGAGTATGAGATGCAGCTGGCGCATATGAATCGCCATTTGATGCCGGAACTGGAAAGCGTCTTCCTGATGCCGTCAAAAGACTGGTCATTTATCTCTTCGACGCTGGTCAAAGAAGTGGCGCGTCACGAAGGTGACGTGACGCATTTTCTGCCGCCTAACGTGCATCAGGCGCTGCTGGCGAAGCTGAAGTAACCCGCCCTGCCTACTTCTGACACTGGCGGCAATAGAATGTCGCCCGCTGAGCGTGCTTCGACGCCACAATCGGCGTACCGCAAACGTGGCACGGCTCGCCTTTCCTGCCATAAACCTGAAGCTGCTGGGCAAAATACCCCGGCTTGCCGTCGCTTTGCAGGAAATCTTTCAGCGTCGTTCCGCCCTGCTCTATTGAGCGCAACAGCACCGCTTTAATAACCCGCACCAGCAATTCACACTCTTCATGCGACAGCGATGAGGCCAGCCGATCCGGGTGGATCCCGGCAGCAAACAGTGATTCGCTGGCGTAAATATTGCCCACGCCGACCACCAGCTTGTTGTCCATCAGCCAGGGTTTAATCGCCGTTTTTTTCTTCGCGCATTTCTGACGGAAATAGTCGGCGTTAAATGCGTCGCTGAGCGGCTCCGGCCCCAGATGCGCCAGCACGTTGTGTCCTTCCAGCTCTTTGGTCCATAGCCAGGCCCCAAAGCGGCGTGGATCGGTGTAGCGCAGCACCTTACCGTTACTCATTACCATATCCACATGGTCGTGCTTTTCTGCCGGTAGCTCCTGCGGAAGAATGCGCAGGCTGCCTGACATTCCCAGGTGGATGATGATCCAGCCGTCCGGCAGTTCCAGCAGCAGATATTTGGCGCGACGCTGTACGCTGAGCACGGGCTTATCGCTAAGGGTATGGATTTCTTCCGAGACCGGCCAGCGCAGCCTTCCGTTGCGTACAACGACGTGGAGGATAGTCTCGCCCACCAGATGCGGCTCAATGCCGCGTCGGCTGGTCTCAACTTCAGGTAATTCAGGCATGTTTATGTTCTCCAGGGCCAGAAAACAGAAAACCCCGCCGGAGCGGGGTTTTCGTACAATTCACTAAAATTATTTGATTTTAGCTTCTTTGTACAGTACGTGCTGACGGACAACTGGATCGAATTTTTTCAGTTCCAGTTTTTCCGGCTTAGTACGCTTGTTCTTCGTGGTGGTGTAGAAGTGACCAGTACCAGCAGAAGAAACCAGCTTGATTTTCTCACGAATACCTTTAGCCATGATTTATTTCCTCTTAGTACTTAGTACTTTTCGCCACGGGCACGCAGTTCGGACAGAACTGTATCAATGCCTTTCTTATCAATAACACGCATACCTTTAGCAGATACGCGCAGGGTGACAAAACGCTTCTCGCTCTCAACCCAAAAACGGTGAGAGTGCAGGTTCGGCAGGAAACGGCGTTTAGTCGCGTTCAGTGCGTGGGAACGGTTGTTACCGGTCACCGGACGCTTGCCAGTAACTTGGCAGACTCGGGACATGTCTATTCTCCAAAAATCAAATTAGCTCGAGCTTCGTATGGGGTATTGACGCCTCGTCAGGCTGTAAAGCCTGGTCACGGCGGTTCTAAGTGAACTCGCGATTACCAGGCCCAAATGCCAAACCCGAGATTCTCAAAGGTGGCGTAGTATACGCTGTGTCGGCGATGTGCTCAAGTCCCGAACAGACAAAGATCCCGATGGATCGCGCCGACAGGGCTAAATTAAGCCTCTTTCCGCAAAGGAAACGTACTCGCCACGTCCAATCACCAGGTGATCAAGTACGCGAATATCCATTAGCTGACAGCAGTTTACCACACGTTCGGTGATCATCTTATCTGCTTTACTCGGTTCGGCGCTACCGGAAGGATGATTATGTGCAAGGATCACGGAGGCAGCGTTGACTTTGATGGCTTCTCGTACAATTTCACGCGGATGCACCTCAACGTGGCTAAGCGTACCGGCAAAAAGCCGCTGATAGTTGAGTACCTGAAGCTGGCTATCAAGATAGATCACCATAAACACCTCGCGCGCTTCACCCACCAGTTGGCTCTGTAAAAACTCCCGCGTCAGTTCAGGACTCAACAGCGCGCGCTTCGCTCGCAGGCGTTCGATATAGCAGCGGCGGGATATTTCAGGAATGGCCCGAAGCTGCGCGTATGTGGCGATGCCGATGCCGCCAATTTCGGCGAACTGCGACAAATCGGCCGCCATCAGGTCGGAAAGAGAGTTAAAATGATTTAATAAGTCTGCCGCCAGCTTCATCACATTTTTGCCGCGCGTGCCGGTGCGTAAAAACAGCGCCAGCAGCTCTGTTTCGCTAAGCGATTCAATGCCTGAACGCAGCATTTTCTCGCGCGGTAACTCTTCAGCGGCTGTTTTCATATCCCCCCCTGGCTGTGAGGGAATATGCTGCCATAGCTGGCCCGGCGCATCGACCTGCCTTTTTCACTCTTGCGTAGTCACTCGCAAAGTGAAAGTGCCCAGGGCGCACAGTGCTACCAGGATTGTGATAAAATGCCCAGCTTCTGGTGTAATCCAACAGGAAAGATCATGATGAGCCTGGCCGGTAAAAAAATCGTTCTCGGCGTAAGCGGCGGTATCGCTGCCTATAAAACGCCGGAACTGGTGCGTCGTCTGCGCGAGCGCGGGGCGGATGTGCGCGTGGCAATGACCGACGCAGCCAAAGCCTTTATCACGCCCCTGAGCTTACAGGCGGTTTCTGGATACCCGGTTTCCGATAGCCTGCTTGATCCGGCAGCCGAAGCCGCAATGGGCCATATTGAGCTGGGCAAATGGGCCGACCTGGTGATTCTGGCTCCCGCCACCGCAGATTTAATTGCCCGTGTCGCCGCAGGCATGGCAAACGATCTGGTTTCCACCATCTGCCTGGCGACGCCCGCACCCGTTGCCGTCGTGCCCGCCATGAATCAGCAGATGTATCGCGCCGCCGCCACGCAGCATAACCTGAACCTGCTTGCCGAGCGTGGGCTGCTGCTCTGGGGACCGGACAGCGGTAGCCAGGCGTGTGGCGATATCGGCCCGGGGCGGATGCTCGACCCACTGACGATTGTCGATATGGCTGCGGCCCATTTTTCGCCCGTCAACGATCTGCAACATCTCAATATTATGGTTACCGCTGGCCCCACGCGTGAGCCGTTGGATCCGGTACGCTACATTTCGAACCACAGTTCCGGGAAGATGGGGTTTGCCATCGCCGCCGCCGCCGCAAAACGCGGCGCAAACGTCACCCTGGTGGCGGGTCCGGTGGCGTTACCCACACCGCCGCGCGTTCAGCGGGTGGACGTCACTACCGCGCTGGAAATGGAAGCCGCAGTCCAGGCAAGCGCGCAGCAGCAGCATATTTTTATTGGCTGCGCTGCCGTGGCAGACTATCGCGCCATCGCGATTGCTGAAGAAAAAATTAAAAAGCAAGGCGATGAATTAACAATAAAAATGGTCAAAAACCCGGACATTGTCGCTGGCGTCGCCGCACTTAACGACCATCGTCCCTACGTCGTAGGGTTTGCCGCCGAAACAACTAATGTGGAAGAATACGCCCGGCAGAAGCGAACCCGTAAAAACCTTGATTTGATCTGCGCGAACGATGTTTCGCTGGCGAATCAGGGCTTTAACAGCGATACCAATGCCTTGCACCTTTTCTGGCAGGATGGAGATAAAATCTTACCGCTTGAGCGCAAAGAACTCCTGGGCCAATTATTACTCGACGAGATCGTTACCCGTTATGATGAAAAAAATCGACGTTAAGATTCTGGACCCGCGTGTTGGCGAGCAATTCCCGCTGCCGACCTATGCCACCTCCGGCTCTGCCGGTCTTGACCTGCGTGCCTGCCTTGACGAAGCCATTGAGCTGGCACCCGGCGCAACCGCGCTGCTGCCTACCGGGCTGGCTATTCATATCGCCGATCCCTCTCTGGCGGCGGTCATGCTGCCGCGTTCCGGTCTCGGCCATAAGCACGGCATCGTGCTGGGCAATCTGGTGGGCCTGATCGATTCCGACTATCAGGGCCAACTGATGGTATCCATCTGGAACCGTGGGCAGGACAACTTCACCATCGAGCCAGGCGAGCGTATCGCCCAGATGGTATTTGTTCCGATCGTACAGGCTGAATTTAATCTGGTGGACGCGTTTGATGCCACCGATCGTGGCGAAGGCGGCTTCGGTCACTCCGGGCGCAAATAAAACGTTAACGCATCCCACAGCGCACAAGCGCAATAACATTACCGCAAACTTTCCGGTTTGCGGTCGCTGTGTGGATGCTCGCCTGACCATTGTTTATTTTCAGGGGTATTTTGCAACATGGCAGAAAAACAAACCGCGAAAAGGAACCGTCGCGAAGAAATACTTCAATCTCTGGCGTTAATGCTTGAATCCAGCGATGGCAGTCAACGCATTACCACGGCGAAACTCGCCGCTTCCGTAGGCGTTTCCGAAGCGGCGTTGTACCGTCATTTTCCCAGCAAAACGCGCATGTTCGATAGCCTGATTGAATTTATCGAAGATAGCCTGATTACCCGCATCAATCTGATCCTCAAAGACGAGAAGGATACCACCGCGCGCCTGCGCCTGATCGTGCTGCTGATTCTGGGGTTTGGTGAGCGTAATCCGGGGCTGACGCGCATTCTTACCGGGCACGCGCTGATGTTCGAACAGGATCGGCTCCAGGGGCGTATCAGCCAGCTTTTCGAACGTATCGAAGCCCAGTTGCGTCAGGTACTGCGCGAAAAAAGAATGCGCGAAGGTGAAGGCTATGTCACCGATGAAACCCTGCTGGCAAGCCAGCTACTGGCATTCTGCGAAGGTATGCTGTCGCGCTTTGTGCGCAGCGATTTCAAATATCGCCCGACGGACGACTTCGACGCCCGCTGGCCGCTGATTGCCGCACAACTCCAGTAATCACGCTCATGCAGCCCGCCGGGGCTGCATTATTCCCCGCTGCAATTTGTAAAAAGCTCCAGGGTAATTCGTTGAATTGCCAGATGCTTTCCCCTCCCACTCTCCTGGTATTCTTCAGGCTCCTCTTTTATAAGATAAGGACAAGTTCGATGGCGACATCACGACGGGAACTGCTAAAACTGAGCGGGCTGGCAACCGCAACGTTACTGCTGAGTCAAAAAAGTTTTGCCGGCTGGACACCTTCCGAACGTTATCCCGATCCACGTCTCATTGCGGTTGATGACAGCTTTCGCCGTTACATGGTCGCCAGCGCGAAGGTGGAACAAATCGCCACCGGTTTTCGCTGGGCGGAAGGTCCGGTCTGGTTTGGCGATATGCAAATGCTGCTGTGGAGTGATATTCCCAACAACGCCATCATGCGCTGGGATGAACTGAGTGGAGAAACCAGCGTCTTTCGTCGCCCGGCAAACAACGCCAACGGCCATGCCCGTGACCGACAGGGTCGGCTGATCAGTTGTGAACACGATACCCGTCGCATCACCCGCACCGAATATGACGGCACCATCACCGTGCTGGCCGACAGCTTTGAGGGCAAACCGCTTAACTCGCCTAATGACATTGTCGTGAAATCAGATGGCTCAGTCTGGTTTACCGATCCGCCGTTTGGCATCACCGGTTTTTATGAAGGCCATAAAGCCACGCCGCAACTCCCGCAGAATGTCTATCGACTGGACCCGGAAAGCCGCAAGCTAAGCGTGGTTCTGGGCGATGTGAAAGGCCCGAACGGGCTATGCTTTTCCCCCGATGAAAAAATCCTGTACGTGGTGGAAAGCCGCGCCGCACCAAACAGACTCATTCTGGCATGGGATGTCGTTGATAACGCGCTGCAAAACAAACGGGTGCATATTGATTGCGGTAACGGCACGGCGGACGGCATTGCCTGCGACGTTGACGGCAACCTGTGGTGCGGCTGGGGCACCGGGACGGAAGAACTGGATGGCGTAAGGGTTTTCAATCCACAGGGCAAACACATCGGCACGATTAAGCTGCCAGAGCGCTGCGCCAACCTGTGCTTCGGCGGCGAACAGCGCAACCGGCTGTTTATGGCTTCCAGTACATCGATCTATTCACTGTTCGTGAATACGCAGGGCGCAAAACTGATCTGAACCCTACCCGGCAGACAGCCTGCCGGGTAAATTTTACACGCCAAACGCTTCCCGATACGCCCGCACCGCCGCCAGATGCGCCGCCATTTCCGGCTGCTCTTCGAGGTAGGCAATCAGCTCTTTCAGCGTGATGATCGAAATCACCTTGCAGCCGTAATCGCGCTCAACTTCCTGAATGGCAGAAATCTCGCCGCGTCCGCGTTCCTGGCGATCCAGCGAAATCAGTACGCCCGCCAGCTGTGCGCCGTGGGCCTGAATAATCTCCATCGACTCACGAATGGCGGTGCCTGCGGTGATCACATCATCAACCAGCATCACCCGGCCCTGCAACGGGCTACCGACCAGGTTGCCGCCCTCGCCGTGGGTTTTGGCTTCTTTACGGTTAAAGCAGTACGGTAAATCGCGGTCATGATGCTCAGCCAGCGCAACGGCGGTGGTAGTCGCAATCGGGATGCCTTTATAGGCCGGACCAAACAGCAGATCGAACTCGATACCGGAATCCACCAGGGCTTCCGCATAAAAACGACCTAACAGCGCCAAATCGCGGCCGGTATTAAACAGCCCGGCGTTGAAGAAATAAGGGCTTTTGCGCCCGGACTTCAGCGTAAACTCGCCAAACTTCAGTACCTGCTTGCCAAGCGCAAACTCAATAAACTGTCGCTGATATGGTTTCATGGATCTGCTCCTCATCTCACTTTATTACAGGCAAAAAAAAGGCGACTTCTCAGTCGCCTTAAAACTAATTTTCTAACGCCGCCTTCTGCGTCGCCACAATGGACTCTATTCCCCCTCGCGCCAGCGCCAGCAGGGTCAGTAACTCTTCATGCGTGAACGGCTCGCCTTCGGCCGTTCCCTGTACCTCAATGATGCGACCGTCTTCGGTCATCACCACGTTCATATCTGTCTCTGCCGCTGAGTCTTCGACGTACTCCAGATCGCAGACCGCTTCACCATTGACGATGCCCACGGAGACGGCTGCCACCATGCCTTTCAGCGGATTGGTTTTCAGCTTACCGGCTGCGACCAGCTTATTCAGCGCATCGGCCAGCGCCACGCAGGCACCGGTAATGGATGCGGTGCGCGTACCGCCATCGGCCTGGATCACGTCACAGTCGAGGGTAATGGTGAACTCGCCCAGCGCTTTGAGATCCACCGCCGCACGCAGCGCGCGGGCAATCAGACGCTGAATTTCCATCGTGCGACCGCCCTGTTTACCCTTCGCCGCTTCGCGCGCGTTACGGGTATGGGTTGAGCGCGGCAGCATACCGTACTCGGCGGTGATCCAGCCCTGCCCCTGACCTTTCAGGAAGCGCGGCACGCCTTCATCAATAGACGCAGTGCACAGAACTTTGGTATCACCAAATTCGACCAGCACGGAGCCTTCTGCGTGTTTTGTATAGTTACGGGTCAGGGTGACGGGACGCACCTGATTGACGCTACGGCCTGCTGGACGCATGTTGAATTCTCCGGCTTAAAACGAATGTGGCTGCGCATTATACGGGCTTCCGGCGGTTATTCCTATCATGACAAGGCATGGATAGCTATAATCCTCCCATCTCTCCTTTAAAAACAGGAACGTTTATGATCCGCAGTATGACCGCTTATGCCCGCCGTGAAATCAAGGGCGAATGGGGTAGCGCCACCTGGGAAATGCGCTCGGTAAACCAGCGTTATCTGGAAACGTATTTTCGTTTGCCGGAGCAGTTCCGTAGCCTTGAGCCGGTGGTGCGCGAGCGTATTCGTACCCGCCTGACGCGCGGTAAAGTCGAGTGCAGCCTGCGTTTTGAACCCGATGCCAGTGCCCAGAGTGAACTGAACCTGAATGAGAAGCTCGCGAAGCAGCTCGTGACTGCCGCGAACTGGGTCAAAATGCAGAGCGACGAAGGGGAGATTAATCCGGTCGATATCCTGCGCTGGCCGGGCGTAATGGCCGCTCAGGAACAGGATCTGGATGCGATTGCCGCTCAAATCCTCGCCGCGCTGGACGGCACGCTGGATGACTTTATCGTCGCCCGTGAAACCGAAGGCCAGGCGCTGAAAGCGCTGATCGAACAGCGGCTGGACGGTGTGAGCGCAGAAGTAGTTAAAGTCCGCGCCCATATGCCGGAGATTCTACAGTGGCAGCGCGAACGTCTGGTGGCAAAACTGGAAGATGCTAACGTCCAGTTGGAAAACAACCGTCTGGAACAAGAGCTGGTGCTGATGGCCCAGCGCATCGACGTCGCGGAAGAACTGGATCGCCTCGAAGCGCACGTTAAAGAAACCTGGAACATCCTGAAGAAGAAAGAAGCCGTCGGCCGCCGTCTGGACTTTATGATGCAGGAATTTAACCGCGAATCGAATACCCTGGCGTCGAAGTCGATTAATGCTGAAGTGACTAATTCTGCGATTGAGCTGAAAGTGCTGATTGAGCAGATGCGGGAACAGATTCAAAATATTGAGTAAGCGATTTTAAGGGCAGGATATTTACTGCGCGAAGTGATTCCGGGAGCCTGTGGGAAGCAGGCTTTTTTATTGGGATCGTCTTTTGGCTGCTGCACCACAAACCTTCCGACCTGCGGGGCATAATTATAGTGTAAGTCCGTTTTACCGTCGGCCTATTGCCCGGCGTAATGCAGAGCGATGCCAGTGATCATTTCGCTTCACGGCAAAATGCGATTGCCTCGCCCAGGCAGGTTTGAGACCGGGACGGACGTTACCGTGAAGATCACGGAAGGGTGCATCGTGCTGATGGCTGGCGGTAATGAAATGCAGGAAGGTGAAGCAGGCGTTTAAGACACTGACAGGCGGAGTGTTTAGTATGTTGAACGAGCGTAAAATAATAAAAAGTCGGGAAGGTTTAATTTTCTTCCCGGCTTTTATTAGTTATAAATTATTTTTCTTCCATTTATTACTTAGCCTGATGATTTCACTAAATAATTCATTATCATCCAGATCGTTTTCATCTCTTAATTCAGGGTCAGAGCAATAAACATCTAAAGTTGTAAAAACACGATCAACATATATTTGAATATTTTTATCAATTTTACTGAAATCATCGGAGTCTCTATAATGGCGCCATGCAGCAATATATTTTTTTTCAAATTCAATTGCAGGAATATTTCCAGAGATAAAATCCTCTATTAGCCCCAACAATTCTGTTTCATTTTCCTTAGAACACATTTTTCAACTCCAACAAATCAGTCACTTGCCTCTCTGATAGCTTCCATCCAGATATAAAATTACCATTCATATCCGTCATAACATTAAGATTGGTTTTTGGATTAAAATAATGATAGACATCCTGACTCCATCTATATTTACCAACTATAGGTGTCGTGTCGGGTAAATCAATATGATTTCTCATAGCATTTTCGAATACTTCTAAACCTTGCTTGCTAGCATTTCCGGGGACACCAAAATCAATAGCATGTTTGAATTTTTTCTGTAATTGTTTCGGGGAAAAATTAACAGAACATCCAGTTAATCCCAGTGGATCAATATATGACAGCGGATTTTTGACGTAACTATAGAGGTTTACTCCCCCCGCCAGCCCTATCGGATCCTGCACCACAAACCGTCCGACCTGCGGGTCATAATACCTAAACAGATTATAGTGTAAACCCGTTTCACCGTCGGCATATTGCCCGGCGTAGCGCAGGGGCTGATGCCGCAACGTGGCGCTGTTCGCCAGCCGCGACAGGCCTTCACTCTGGTAGCGTACTTCACCAAAACTGCCGTACTGCCCGCTCCAGCGTACTGCGCCGCTGGCGTCGGTGACTTCCAGCGGAGCGCTGTTCAGGTCGGTACTGAACCAGAGGATCTCACCCTCATTCGCGGTATCGGGGTGATCGATACGTGCCAGCGGGCTCCAGGCCTCATTTGGATCGTAGAGGTAAGTGCTGTCACGCCCTCCCTCATGCTGTTCCTGTAATAGACGGTAGCCCTGCCAGAGAAAGCGGGTGGTGGTGGTACCACGGCCAGTGCTGACGGTTTTGCGGGTTCGTCTGCCCAGCGCATCATAGTGATAGTGCGCGCGGAAACGGCCTTCCGGCCCGGTTCCGTGGGCTGTGACCAACCGATTTTCTGCATCCCAGGTAAAATGCTGCTCATACAGACCGCTGCGGCGACTGATAAGGTTGCCCCACGCGTCGTACTTCATGAACAGGTTCTGCCAGTGCTGCAAACGGTTGTCGGTCAGCGGTACGGCGGGCGACTCGTCATCGTTTGCGGCCAGATTATCGGCAGCGTCGTAGCGGAAATGGTTGTTCTTGTGTCCCTGCCTGGCTTCATAGTGCCGGAGCAGGCGGCCTTCCGCATCGTAGCCATAGCTGATTTCTCCGCGCAGGGTGTCACTGACCCCCGCCAGTTCACCGCGTCCGGTGTAGCGGTAAAGGCGTTCGAGAATCGTTTGCTCCGGCAGGGCGACATCGGTGCTAAGTTCGCTGCGCTGTAGGGTGCGCCTGCCGAGGCGGTCATACTGGCGGAACTGTTCGCGTGCGCCCTGGCTGCGCTGGATCTCCCGGTGCAGGCGGTCGCGGGTGAACTCCGTCACCAGTTGCTGCCCAAAACGAATGGCGCTGACGTGACCGGAGCCGTAATGCAGCCATGATATCTGCTGTGCGCCGGGCAGCGTGAGGGAGGTCAGGTTGCCGAGCGCATCCCACTCACAGGCAAGCGCGCCGTTGACGCCGGACTCGCCCAGCACGCGCCCAGCGGCGTCCAGGGTAAAGTCCACATTATCGCGTTCAATGCCCAGCGCCGCGCCTTCTGCGGTGGGAATGCGCTGCACGCTGGCAAGCTGTCCGCTCTGTTTACGCAAATAGCGGTACTCCGCATGGCGGTGGCGGCGTCCGGTCAGCAGGCCGCTGTCGTCGTAGCTGAACTGCTCCTTACGCCGGGCGATGCCGCCATCGGCAGCGGGTTTGCCCTCCTCCCGCAGCGCGCTCATAAAGCCCCGCGCGTCCCACTCCATATAACGCACCGTCTCATCCGGGCGGAGTTCGCTGAGCAGGCGGCCTGCGGCGTCCCGCGTAAAGCGGTATTCGCCGCCGTTACCGTTCTCCAGCCGCAGCAGGTTGCCACGCGGATCGTAATGCCAGCGACGGGTGCGGTTAAGACGATCAGTAAGGCTGACCGGCTGGCCCAGCGCGTTGTACGTCCAGCGCATCTCATCTTCCAGCGGATCACGCCAGGCGCTGAGCTGACCGCGTTCGTTCCAGATTAGCGACTCGCGGCTGCCGTCCGGGTAAATCACTGCGCTAATCAGCCCCGCCGCGTTCCATTCCCGGCGGGTGACGTTACCTTCCGCATCTTCGCTGCTGACCAGTTGCCCGAAGCGATCGTAGCTGAAGCGGGTCACGCTGCCGGAACAATCGGTACGCTGCGTCAGCAGTCCCTGACGGTTCCACTCCATCCTGACCACGCCGCCGATGGCATCGGTGATGCGATCCGGCAACGTCTCTTCAGCATCGGCATAGTGATACGTTGTGGTGTTGCCACAGACATCTGTTTCAGCCAGCAGGCGACCGCTGAGATCGTACTCGTTATGGTCAGAGGTGAAATCAGGATACTGAATGCGGGTGATACGGTCGGTCAGGCGATACCAGTGCCAAATCGTCTGCCGCCCCGCCGGGTCCGTCTCCTGCGTCATACGACCATAATGATCCCAGACGCTGGCGCGGATAGCGCCGCCGGGCAGGATGACGTCACAAAGCTCGCCGTTGCGGTAGACAAAAGCGGTCTGCCGACCATCGAAGTCCGTAAAGCGGGCAACGTTATCATCATCGTCAATCAGCCAGTGCGCCTCGGCTCCGTCATCGCGGATGGCACGGCGCGTACCGTTAGCGAAGTCATACTCAAGCGTCATCTGCTCGCCGCCGCTGTGCCGGAAAGCAACCACGCGCGGCAGCCCGTTAATCTCCTGCCACTGGTATTCACTGAGCAAGCCGTTGGCATCTTCATGGGCGATCATCAGCCCGTCCTGCCAGCGGAAACGCCGACGCAGCTGACCGCCACGCCCTGATACCGCGATCAGCTGGCGCTGCTCATCGTAGGCGTAGCTGACGAGACAGACGTCATCATCCAGCCAGGCACCGACGAGACGGTTGCCTTCATAACGGCAAACCACGCGCTGGCCGGCGCTGTCGGTCAGCGCATGAAGCGTATGGTCCCCGTTCCACTCAAAAAGAATATCGTTGCCGCAGGGTTCGGACAGCCGCTGTAGCAGGGAGGGCGCGTCATCCTGCAACGGCGCAAAGTGCCAGCGTTCACCGCTGAGGTCATACACCGACCAGCTATCGTCGCGGTGATGTTCCAGCCATTGCTTCTCGGACTCGCACCAGGTGCGCATCCCCCTGGGCACAAGGGGAAAAGAGACGTAATCCCCGGTCGGCGCGCGCCAGACCAGGCCGTCCTGATAGCGCTCCAGCCGGGTCTCCCAGAACAGGTTCCAGCCGCGCCCCAGCACGCTGTCGCCGGGGTTGCCGCTGCGCCAGTAGCGCTGCCAGCGCACGGGCAGGCGGGAGGGCAGCTCAAAATCCAGCTCGTCATCACCCGCGAGGAATTTTTGCCCGCTGACAATATGCACCGGGCGAACGATAATCCCGACGGCAGCCAGGCCAACCATCAACGCGCCGGAGCGGCAGGCGATCTGCATGATTTTATTGATACCGGGGATCTTCGCCAGCTGTCGGGCTATCGCCCCTGCTTTACCGACGGCTCCGCGTATACCGCCGAAAAGTCCGGCTAATAACAGCGTCAGATCGGACGCTTTATAGACCCACGAAGGCACTTCTGGCTTGATGGGCAGCATCGCTTTGGGCGGGCCACCGATAAACACGTTGTCGGAGCCGGTCATCACCTTCGCGCCGCAGGTGGTCTGGTCGCCGATACGGGAAGCGGGCTGGCTGTTGATAAAGACCAGAGACGATCCTTCCGACATCTGCATTGTCGGGCCGTCGTCCTGGCAATCCACAATGCTGATGACGGCAAGGGCGGCGCGTCTGCTGTTGGTGAAGACGTTGCGGGAGCCTGTTTTGATGGTTCCTTTTTTGGTCATCCTGCTGGCCCCGTCCTCCGCGATGCTGTCCCTCGCCGACACCGCCAGATTGGCGGACACCGTACCGACAACAAAGCTGAGGCCGATAAGCAGTAGCCCTACGCCCAGGCAGGAAGCCCCTATGCCCGCGATAAAAAGCGCGGTAGAGGCCCAGCCGCCCGCTGCCGCGATGATCCCGCCGACAATCGTTCCGGCGATCATCCCGGCCAGGGCACCCGAATGACCGATATCGTCATCGATGCGGGCTGCTTCAAACATGGCAAAAATCCTTATTATCAGGCGTGAAAATGAAAACTGGCGAGCAGGGCGAGAAATAGCGCGTTATCCGCATCGTTGAATGCGGCAGAAGAACTCATGGTGAAGACCAGAACCTGCCGATCTGCGGAATTAAACACCGCCTGCTGCTGCCAGATCCGCCTGCCGTCGCGTAGATAACTGGCATGGACGATTTCACCCTGTAACAGGTTATTGCCGAGCGTAGCCGCGTCGCGCAGTCCCTGTTTCCAGCCTTTCAGATGTTTTTCCATCAGCGCCAGTTGACGGTCGATATACGCAGCCAGCGTTTCGTCCGGGTTGAGAGTATCGCGCGCAATATTCAGCGCGGGCGCGTGGGCGGCAGGAGGAATAAAGGCGTTAACCGTGCGGTCCTGATAACCGTCAGGCAGCGTGACCTGGCCTTCAGTAAACAGGCAGACTGAATTTTGTGGTGACATTAAGCGGTTTCCACCCCGTATTAACGAATGACTGAATGAGGCGCGGCGTGACGGTCGGCCTTAATCACGTAAATCAGCGAGCCAATTTTGAGCAGTTCAGAGAGAATAAACAGCGACAGATAAATCCAGTTGTTTCCCGCGCCGAATAATCCCGTTAGCGCCGGGAAAAGCGCCAGCGAATAGCGCGAGGCAATAAAGCGCAGCACTTCCTGGCAGAGGGCAAATCGCACTGCATAACGGTGTTTCTTAAAAAACAGCGCTGCCGAAACAAATAACGACAGCAGCATGATCAGGTCGAGAACAAAAAACAAAGTGACGGCTACACTATAGCCGCCGTCGCCGGTGACGTTGTTATCCATACCGGTAAAGGCGATAAAATCAGAAATAAAGGGCACCCGTCCATTGGACACCGACGCGATGACGTACATTGCAATAGCCAGCACATCCATTGCGCCCCAGAAATAAAATATTTTAGTTTTTAAATTCATAATCCTCATCTCTTACGCCGGGGATCCACTGCCATGATTTACCGCTGACCGCCCATGCATCGTCGCTTTCCTGATATTTTTGGTAGGTCGCGCGTTTTTCGCCGTAGCGTCTGATGACCGAGCGCTGTGAAAGAGTGGCTCTGGCGTCATCCGCCAGGTCCGCCGGTAACGGCGTCCAGAGCTGAATTTTATCGCGCGAGGTGTTCATATAATCTTTACCGTCGGAGCCAAACACGCGGCCCTCATCGCCCATGCTGGTCAGACGGTTAATCGCCATAATAAGCACATTCTTACTGCCGTGATAATCGTTATCCGACGTTTTCCAGTATCCCGGCCCGTACTGCGCCGTCGCGGGGACAAACGCGCTGCGGGTGGGCGACGGTTTACCGGACTGCGACACGCTGGAGCGATATTTTTCCAGCACGTAATTCACAAAATGCGCGCCGTAAGCATTTTCATCCACGCAAAACAGTTCGCCGTTTTCAGAAATGAAAAACGGATAATAAAATTTGGTGCGTTGCAGATGATCGATAACCACGATATCCCCGGCATCGATCATGCTCTCTATTTTGCTGAGATTCTGCGTATAGAGCGGGTCAAATGCCGCATTGGGATTATATTCAAAGCGATTTTTTAAGGTCATGCCATCAATACTAAAGAATGGATTCGTCGCGCCCCTCACCACCACAAAATGGCTGCGGATATAATTTTTCGCCCACGAAGGCGAAACGATATTTTCATATTCTTTAGGATGAAGATGCTGCCTTCGCAAATCATACATATTCATAGCAGGCGTCTCCTGATTAGGGTTGCGGCAACATCGCTCAGGGTGCCAGCATCACCACTTTAAACTGGCTCGGCACAATGCGCATCCCCACGGTATTAGTGGAGTTTTGCAGGCTAAGGCTGGTCATCCGCGTGGCGGGCGTGCCTTTCAGCAGGACGGTAAATGCGCCGGTCAAATGCCGGGACGGCCCCATCACCGTGCCGGAAGCCACGCCGGTGGCAACGCCGGGGTTATCGCCATTGGTCAACGGCGTCACGGTCGCCATATTGTGCGCGGGCATCCCCATAAACAGAATGTTCACCGCGTTGGGGATGGCCGTGGGACCCAGCGCGATATCCGGGTACGGGATCGGCGTGGGCGCAGGCATCGGTGTCAGGCAGACATCCGGGAAGGCGAGATCCACGCCGAAAAGCTGGCAGTTTGCAAACATAGTCGCTCCTTATCCCATATGGATCTGTTCTGAATCCACTTTGGTGATCGCCTTTGAGGTGATCAGCGTATTGTGGGCGTGCAGCCGGGCATAGTTTTCCGCTTTCATATCCAGTTGCCCCGCGCGCACCTGCTCCGTCTGCCGGGTGGTACGCAGCAGGTTATGGCTGATCTGGGTCACGGTCTGCCACACCGATTCGGCGCGTTTGCCCACAATGCGCGACAGCGTGACCCACGCGGAGAGTTTGTCGCCGCTGTATTTCATGTCGCTGATATGGCAGTCGCCGCTCTGCGCACTGACGCGCAGGGTAGCGCTGGCGAGGCTAAGCTCGCCCCCGCTGGCAATCCGCAAATCGCCGGGAACGCTCAGTTCAGCGCTATGCGGGTCCGCGCGCTCCAGTACCGCCAGCAGCCAGATTTGATTTTCTACGCTTGCGATCAGCACCGTATCGCCCACCTGGGGCGCGATCACACAGCTTACCGCGCGGCGGCAGTGCCAGCCGCGCCCTTCGCTTTCCACCGTCAGGCTGCCATCGGCGAAGCCGTGAGTCACGATCCCGGACGCCTGCGCTGGCGGCATGACGCTCTGCGCCAGCTTATGGTTAATCTTATTCATCTTCTCTCCTTAGCTCCGGCTCTGGCGCTGTACGCTCCACGCCTCCGCAGCCAGTAGTTCTTCGTCATATTCCAGAATCCCCTGCCGCCCGGAAAAATACGCATTTTCCTGGCGGGCGCGGTGCATTCGGGTACGGGAAAAGGTCGCACTGCGAAAATCGGCGTTGCGCAGATCCGCGCCGGTAAAATCGCCGTAGGTCAGATCGCAAAAGGCGAACTGCGCCTGCCGGGCGCTGACCTGATGCAGGATGGTCTGAAAGAAGCGGCTCTGGCTGAAATCCGTCTGCGTCAACGTCGCCCCGGCAAAAATGGCCTGATCGAAAAGGCTACCCCGGCACTGCGCGCCGCTCAGATCCGCCTCCATAAACAGCGCCTGGCTGGCATTCACCTTGTTGAGCTGCGCGGCTTTCAGCGACGCGCCCTTAAAGTTGCACTGGGTTAACTGCGATCCGTTGAACAGCGCGCCGTCCAGCGGGCAATCGGTAAACTGACAGCCGATAAACTGCTGACGGGTATAGTTTTTGCCGCGCTGGTCGCACTTAAAAAAGACGCTGCGTTCAAAGCGCCCGCGCGCCAGCGAAGTGGTGCGCAGATCGATATCGTAAAACGTCGTTTGCAGGCTCTGGCAATCGTCAAAGATGCTGCGCGCCAGCGTCGATTGAAAGAAAGTGCTGCTGTGCAGTTGGGCCTGATGAAACGCGCTGTCATCCAGGGCGTTGTTCATAAACTGCGTGGTATTCAGCGTGCTGCGCGAGAAACGACTGCCGGTCAAAGTGCACTGGCTGAAGACGCACTCTTTTAACCCGCTGTCGCAGAACGAAGCATTCGCCAGTTCACACTGGTTAAACGCCGTCTTGTTAAGATCCGCGCCGTCGAAAACGGCCCCGTTCATCGGGCATTCGGTAAAAACCGTCTCCTCCAGCCTGACCCCGCGCAAATCCACGCCGTTGAGTGAAACCGCCTGAAAAATGCCCCCGGCGAGGTCGTACCCCTTAAAATCCACGCCATCCAGCGCTATCTCGCTGATGACCTCGCCCGCTTTTATCTGCCGTTGCAGTTCGGCTGCGCTAAGTGCTGTCAAATTATCTCTCCGTCTCGCTTCGGCAGACTTTTGATCCGTTTGGTATACGCGCCGTCCAGCCGGGTTTCGCTACTGGTAAAGGACTGGGAGAGATCGGCGCGAAACAGGTTGGCTCCCCGGAAAACCGCACCGGCCAGCTGGCTTTTCTGCAAGATGGCAGCCATCAGATTGGCATCGGTAAAATCGGCATGGCTGAAGTTGGTGCGGATAAACAGGCTGCCCGCCAGACAGGCGCGGACAAAATTCGCCTGACGACAATCCGCTTCGCTCATATCGCTGTTTTCCAGCTTTGCGCGCGTAAAGCGTGCGCCGTGCAACGCCGTCTGACGCAGGTTACTGTACCTGAACGTCGCGCCGGTAAAGTCGGCCCCGTTGAAGACGCTTTGCGTGACGGCGGAACAGTTGATCCACGTCGCCTCATCAAATCGCGCCTGCTCTGCGCGGGTTTCAATAAAAGAGCAGTCTTCAAGCACCGCGTGGCTGAAGCGCGCGGCCTCCAGCGTCGATTGCAAAAACGTGGTTCTTTTCAGCCGGGCATGGCTGAAATCCAGCTCCGGCAGGGTCAGTTCCATAAAAACGCAGCCTTCAAGCGTGGCGCGCGTGAAGCGGCAGCGGGTAAGCCAGGCTTCTCGCAGCAGCAGGTTATCAAGCCGCGCGTCGTCAAAGCCGCAGTCATCAAACAGCGCTTCCTGCAACGCGGTTTCCTTAAGCTGCGCGCCGCTGAAATCACAGTGGCAGCACTGGGCCAGCGCCAGGCTGGCTCCGGTAAAATCGCACTGGCGCACGGAAGTGTGATGCATTTCCGCACGCGCCAGCATCGCCTGGTGAAAACAGGCACCGTCAAGCTGACAGTGGCTGAGATCCGCACACTCCAGCAGCGCTTTGCTGAAATCCGCGCCGCGCAAATCCATACCGGAAAAATCGGCCCCGGTCAGATCCATTCCGCGAAAATCGCCGCCCTGGGCCATGCAGCGTTCGGCCCGCTGACGGATAATCTGCGCCAGATCGCCGGTCAGCCGCCGCGCTGGCGGCTGATGTTGTACTGACATCATGTACATCTGATGCAGCGCCTCGCGGCTTTGCGCCAGCTTGCTTTCGCTAACAGCGCTGGTGTTCTGCGCCATCATCTCCTGCATTAAATACATCGCTTCCGGCCCGCGCGGCTGATTGTCATCATCGCGCCGCGGCGGATATTTTTTCTCCAGCTCGCGCTGTTCCTCTTCCGCCGCCGCTTTCATCTCTGCCATCCGGCGATCCATTTTTTCGATAAATTCCGGCAGGTCTTCCAGCGCCGGGATCTGCGGGTCGTCCATCTCGTTAAGCAGGTCGTTAATATCACCACCGTTTTTTTCCAGCATTGCCCGATGCTGCTCCTGCAGTTGCTGAGCGCGATGCTTCAGGTTGTCGCTCATCGGGCTGGCGTTTTGCGCGACTTCGCTGTCAATCCACGGGCCGATGGCCTCTTCCGGCAGCAGATCTTTTTCGCGAAAGGCGAAAATCGCGCCTTTCTCTTTATCCATCCGCTGAGTCAGCACCTTGCGGTAGTGGCTGACCGAGCGGGACGCGCCCTGCTTTTCCAGCGCGGGCAGCAGTTGCAGCACGTCGGCAGCATCGTCTTCATTAATGCGGATATGACCGTGCCAGATGAGGATCATCTGTTCCAGGTGCGGGAAAAACCAGACGGTGGTCGGGCGCAGCGCGATCTCTTCAAAAAGCGTCTCTTCGCCGCGCTGGCGGTTGATAAAACAGCGCGCCTGCCACAAGGGCAGACGGCCTTCCTGGAGCGGTTTTTCCGGGTGCATATTCCAGATGCGCCAGTTGGCTCCGGCAGGCAGAGCGTCCTTTTCCGCCCACCACTGATCGGGGCTGGCGGCGTTAAATACGCGCCAGTCGATGTCCCGTGCGAAGCCGGGAAAATCCTGTTGCAGCCAGCTGGCGTCATACTTTTTGCCCATCCGGCTAAACCGGCGCGGCCAGAGCAGATCCAGCGGCCCGAAGCTGACCGGCTCCGGCTTTTGCTTCGGCGAGGTAATGCGCCCCTCAAAAGGTTCGATATTCGGCAGGGGGTGAAACTCATGCCCCTCGCGCATATCGGGGCGAAAGCCGACGCCGTGCGGATTCTCGGCAAACCCTTCACCGCCGTAAGCGCGGGTCCAGTCGAGAGGCATCTGCGTAAACGGCTGCGGCGGGGTCATCCGATTGCCCGACCAGTAACGATCGCCGAAACTCACCAGCGTCTTGCTTAAATTGCCGACGTCAATGCGCACCGCGCAGGCGGTTTTATCCTGCTGATGATGGGTAAAGGCATAGCCCGACGCCAGGAATTCGGCCTGCGCTTTCGGGATCGCCAGATCGACCACCCCGCCGCTGGTCTGCAACTCGTTGGCCGCCAGTTGCCACAGCTCCATCTCCGGGCGAAGTCTGGGATTTTCCCCCATATCCGCCAGCGCCAGCACCGATACCCCAAGATGATTTTTCCCCTGCCAGCGGTACGGACGATTCAGTACGCTCAGGCGCAGAGGCTTTACGATTTTCATGCCGGGCATCCTTCAAAGGCAATAATAACGACAGGCGTTAACGCCTGTGACGATCGCTATCAGCGGATATGATCGCCGAAGATCAGCGGCTTATCATATAAGGCGATTTTCTTCGGATCTTTCGGATCGTATTTAATGGTGGTGCCGTTGCCGGGCTTAAATTTTTCGATTTCTTCGAACGTCAGCGCTTTCGACAGGCTGGATTCAACCTGCACGTTATCTTCGGTAACAAACCGGAAGGTTAATAAATAAATGGGTTTATTCCCGCCCCAGGCGCTGGTCTGGTGAGCGGCAATAATATCCGCATTGACCGCCACTCCTTTTTCCCGCACCCGGTTTTCCACGATGCCCTCTTTGATCATCGGAATAAACTCGAAAAAAAACAGTCGCCCCAGAGCGAGGGTCGCGATTACGCCAATAAGGATTTTTAGCGTCAGACCGATTGCATCCCACATAATTGGTTTCCTATAAAAATAAAGTCATCAGTTTGGAACTGATATGGACCTGGCCCGACGAAATAAATGCGCCCAGTAATTTCATCTCCATCGCGCTGTTTTTCCATTCGAAAGCTTTATGGCTGAAGGAAAGCGGGGTGGAGGAAAAATAAGACTGGGTCCAGCTGGCGGAAAGTAATTTCCCGCTGATGGCAAACGTATCAAAGGTGATGCGTTTACTGGCGTAGCTCATCGCCTGCTCGGCAAAACTGTGGGTAGAGGTGTCGGTCGTTTCAAACGCGGGCGATTCGATTAACACCTTCGTTCCGCTGGTCAGCTTAATGAGATTCGGGCTGTAAATACCGATCGCGCCCGCGTTAACATTTTGCGTCCAGTCGCCGCTGTCTATATTGACCAGCACGCCGCCCTCAACTTTTTCATCCCGGCCTGCGCCCTTGATGGTGGTCTTCACGCCGAGGTCGATGTCTTCCGTCAGCGTTCCGGTAATGTGGTACGTCTCATTGCCATCCACGGTGGTGTCGCGGTTGCCGGTGATGTTGTTAATCTCGCCGCCGCTGACGATAGTGAAATTGCGGCCCTTATCGACCGTGGTTTTCTCGCCGTTGTTGTAGGATTTGGTTTCCAGATCCTCCACGGTGGTGGTGCGCTTTGCCGCAAACGCAAAGGTGCCGTCCTCGCCAACTTTACGCGTTTCGGTTTTCTTCACCGTGGTTGACAGATGCCCGTCAATGTCCACCGTCTTGTCGTTTTCCACGGAGATCTTCATGTCTTTCTCAGAATGCATCTCAATGGCTTCGCTGCCCGCTTTATCCTCAAAGAAAAGGTAGCTGGCGTTATCCTGATGGCCATCTTTACTGCGGGTCATAAAGCCCATCTGCGTCGCGGCGGCGGGCAGCGCCCACGGCGGCATACTGGATTCGTTATAGACCCGTCCGGTGACGATGGGGCGATCCGGGTCGCCGTTGATAAAGTCGATCACCACTTCGTCGCCCACGCGCGGAATTTGCACCCCGCCGAAGCCCTGGCCCGCCCAGGCGCTGGAGACGCGCACCCAGCAGGAGCTGGTGTCGTCGCCTTTCGCCTGTCGATCCCAGTGAAATTTCACCTTGATGCGCCCGTATTTGTCGGTCCAGATGCTCTCGCCCTGCGGTCCCACCACTTTTGCCGTCTGCGGGCCGAAAGTGCGCGGCCACGCCGTGACCGGGGCGGGGCGGAAGGTCACCGCCGACGGGATCACCGTGAAATCGATCCGGTGCACCGTCTCGCCGCTGTCCCCGCTGGCGTAGCGGTTTTCCTCGAAGTAGTAGCCTGCGGCGGTGGTCAGGTACTCGCCGTTATCGCTGAAAAACGGCGCGTTGCTCAGGGCGAAGGTGCGCCCGGGCGCGATACCCACCGCCGTGGCGGTGGCCTGGATCTGCTGGTGCTCCACCTGCCAGCGCTCCTGGCGTATCCGGGCGTAGAACTCCCCGTGCCCGTGCTCGACAAAACGCCCCGGCCAGTCGTAAACGTCGATGTTCCCCGGCTGCGGCGAGGCCGGGTTCTGCCGGGCCTGGAACAGCCATGCGCCGGGCTTGCGGAAGTCGTAGTCATCGAGGCTGTAAATCCCCGGGGTCACGCTGTCCTCCAGCGCCCACTGGCTGATGCCCTCTTCATCCGTGCTGCCGCCCGACGGCGTCTGGTGATAGGGAATGGTTTCATAACCGGCAACCGGCTGGTGCTGGGTGGCGGCATCGGTCAGCACCAGGGTGTGGCGGTCCGCCTCATGCTGAAAATGGTAAGCGATGCCCTCCAGCTCCATCAGGCGGCTGATAAAGTCCAGGCTGCTTTCCTGGTACTGAACGCAGTAATCCCACACCCGGTAGCTGCCGGTGAGCCGGTCCTCCAGGTTCACCTGGTACTCGCCCAGCAGGGTTTTGACAATCTGCGGCACCGTCTGCCCCTGGAAAATACGCAGGTTACGGTCGCGCTTCATCGGCCACAGGTCCGGCTCCACCGTCAGCTGGTACACCGCGTAGCGGGTGCCGGACAGTTCGGCGGCGCTGACCGCCGCGCGGGTGATTTTGCCGTTAAGGTAGCGCGGCGCAGCCAGGCTTTCCGTGGGAATGGTCACCGTCACCGGCTGACCAAGCAGTTTGCTGCGGTCAATGCGCGCATCGGTGCCGAGCAGCGTCAGGGTCAGCGTGAACGATTCGGACATCGCTTCACGACCGGAGAGTTTCCAGAACAGCAGACCGTCGACCGGGAGCCGGACAGTAATTCGGTTAAGCATAGCGTTTATTCCGTTCGATTATTTACCCGCGTTAAAAACGAAAAATTCATCCACTTCCTGCTGAATATCGCTTTGATGCCCGGTGCCCGGTGCATCAATCGCATTGCCGCCCCCGTCCGGGTTCAGATGCAGTTCCCCGGTGAGGGTATTAATCTGGGCGCTTTTTTTGGCGGTGAAATTAAAAGTATTACCAATAATATTGACGCTGCCATCCTGCGTGAGTTCAATAGCGCTTTCGCCACACTCCAGCCGCAGCGTATTACCGGCAGCAAGCGTGAAATTATTGACGACTTTATCGCTGCGGGTATTGCCCGTCAGACAGGTAATATTGCCTTTGACCCCCGCGTTCTGGTCCTTCACCACCCGCAGAGTTTCGTTTTCGCCGATGAACTGGGTGTGATTTTTTTCGATAGTGTGGGTTTCGTCGTTCTTAACGTTGGTATCAAGGTTACGTTCCGCCTGCACCCATACCTGCTCTTCGCCCGCTTTGTCCTCAAAGCGCAGGGCGTTGGCGTTATCGACCGATCCATCCTTCGAGCGGCTCAGAAAACCCATCTGGGTGGCGGCGGCAGGCAGCGCCCACGGCGGCATACTGGATTCGTTATAGACCCGTCCGGTGACGATGGGGCGATCCGGGTCGCCGTTGATAAAGTCGATCACCACTTCGTCGCCCACGCGCGGAATTTGCACCCCGCCGAAGCCCTGGCCCGCCCAGGCGCTGGAGACGCGCACCCAGCAGGAGCTGGTGTCGTCGCCTTTCGCCTGTCGATCCCAGTGAAATTTCACCTTGATGCGCCCGTATTTGTCGGTCCAGATGCTCTCGCCCTGCGGTCCCACCACTTTTGCCGTCTGCGGGCCGAAAGTGCGCGGCCACGCCGTGACCGGGGCGGGGCGGAAGGTCACCGCCGACGGGATCACCGTGAAATCGATCCGGTGCACCGTCTCGCCGCTGTCCCCGCTGGCGTAGCGGTTTTCCTCGAAGTAGTAGCCTGCGGCGGTGGTCAGGTACTCGCCGTTATCGCTGAAAAACGGCGCGTTGCTCAGGGCGAAGGTGCGCCCGGGCGCGATACCCACCGCCGTGGCGGTGGCCTGGATCTGCTGGTGCTCCACCTGCCAGCGCTCCTGGCGTATCCGGGCGTAGAACTCCCCGTGCCCGTGCTCGACAAAACGCCCCGGCCAGTCGTAAACGTCGATGTTCCCCGGCTGCGGCGAGGCCGGGTTCTGCCGGGCCTGGAACAGCCATGCGCCGGGCTTGCGGAAGTCGTAGTCATCGAGGCTGTAAATCCCCGGGGTCACGCTGTCCTCCAGCGCCCACTGGCTGATGCCCTCTTCATCCGTGCTGCCGCCCGACGGCGTCTGGTGATAGGGAATGGTTTCATAACCGGCAACCGGCTGGTGCTGGGTGGCGGCATCGGTCAGCACCAGGGTGTGGCGGTCCGCCTCATGCTGAAAATGGTAAGCGATGCCCTCCAGCTCCATCAGGCGGCTGATAAAGTCCAGGCTGCTTTCCTGGTACTGAACGCAGTAATCCCACACCCGGTAGCTGCCGGTGAGCCGGTCCTCCAGGTTCACCTGGTACTCGCCCAGCAGGGTTTTGACAATCTGCGGCACCGTCTGCCCCTGGAAAATACGCAGGTTACGGTCGCGCTTCATCGGCCACAGGTCCGGCTCCACCGTCAGCTGGTACACCGCGTAGCGGGTGCCGGACAGTTCGGCGGCGCTGACCGCCGCGCGGGTGATTTTGCCGTTAAGGTAGCGCGGCGCAGCCAGGCTTTCCGTGGGAATGGTCACCGTCACCGGCTGACCAAGCAGTTTGCTGCGGTCAATGCGCGCATCGGTGCCGAGCAGCGTCAGGGTCAGCGTGAACGATTCGGACATCGCTTCACGACCGGAGAGTTTCCAGAACAGCAGACCGTCGACCGGGAGCCGGACAGTAATTCGGTTAAGCATGATTACATCCTGATCTGACAGCAGCGCGCCCGTGTGGGCAGCGTTGAATGAATTATTATTGCGGATTGATAAACCATGTGCCGGGTTTATCGATCTCCAGTGCGCGGGTACGGGTCTGACCGTTGCCCTGCACCGTGAACTCGTAGCGCCCCGGCGCCAGCTTCAGCGATCCGAAGCCGTTGGTCGCCGGGGTCAGCGATACCGCTTTGCCGTTCAGCGCCAGCGCTTCGCCGTTCTGGATACGCACGTAAACCAGCGCGACCGGTGCCGCTTCGGCGGCGGCAGGCGGAGTGGTAACGGCAGCAGGCGGCGCGTTGTCGACTTTTGCCGGGGTGCTTTCGGCTGGCGTTGTCGCTGGCTGAACGGGCGGCACCGTCGGCGCTGTCTGCGCGGGTGGGGTCGGGGTGGCGCTGGCGGTGTCCGGGGCGGCCTGTTTCTCGCTGCCGCCAAACACCAGCGCCCCGACGATAACGCCTGCCAGTACGCCTACGGCAATCATGCCGGGGACTTTATAGCGCCGCCAGTCGAGGACCGAGGCTTCGGCCTCCGGCTCTTCCACCGGCACCAGCATCGTACCCGGCTTCTTCACGCCCAGCCCATCGGCAGGACCGGCAACCGGCATCTCAATCAGCGCGGCAAACTCATCAATCGACTGCGGGCGATCTTCCATACGCAGCGCCAGCGCCCGGTCAATCGCCTGTAACAGCGGTAATGAATAGCCCGGCAACGGGCGCTCTGCCAGCGGTTGATAGCTGTCCTGAATACTGCGCACCACGCTCACCGGCGGCGGCGAGCCGACAATCAGCGTATACAGCACCGCGCCAAGCGCGTAGATATCGGTCCAGGGGCCCTGCTCGCTTTCATTGTCATCGGTGTACTGTTCAATGGGGGCGAAGCCGGGACGCAGCATGGTTTCCGTTTCATCGGACAAATTGCCGATGGTGCGGCGGGCCGAGCCGAAATCCAGCAGCACCGGCAGGCCGTTATCCTGCATCTGAATGTTATCCAGCGAGATATCGCGGTGCAGATACCCTTCATCATGGAGCGTTTTCACCGCGCCAAGCAGCGTTGGCAGCATCCGGCGGATCCAGGCTTCATTCACCAGCGTGGGGTTCTGTTCACGCAGCCGGGAAAGCGCGGTGCCGCTGTAAAACAGGGTGCCCATGTAGGCGGTGTCGTTCTGTACCCAGAAGCGCAGTACGTGCACCAGATTAGGATGATTAAAGCGCGCCAGTAACCGCGCCTCCTGGATAAAACTGTTCAGCCCGGCGGAAAAGGCTTTGCTGAAGCGCTCGCTGCGCAGCACCAGATTCATATCATCGTTACGGATCGCCAGAGAAGCGGGCATAAATTCTTTAATAGCGATGGTGCGCTCAAGCTGGTGATCCCAGGCCCGGTACACGATGCCAAAGCCGCCGCCGCCGATCACCTCTTTAATTTCAAACTCGTTAAAGCGGTATCCGATCGGCAGTGCGTTAGGGACAGTCCGATTGTTATCATTATCCGTCATAGTCAAAAGCTCTCTTTATGATCGCGTTACGCGGCAAACTGACAATGAAACTCGCCCTGCTCGCAGGTAATATGCAGGCGTTGATACTGCTCATCACTGCGGCTGGCGGTTAGCAAAATTTGGCTCATCTGCGGAAGCAATGTGTTAGTAAGAATGGCGTCAACCATACGTCCGCCCGACTCGACTTCCGTACACCGTTGCACAATGTGTTGGATCACGCTGTCATCTATCTCTGAAATAATGCCGTGGTTTTCTTCAAGACGACGCTGAATGCGCTTCAATTGCAGACGCACAATTTGCGCCAGCATGTCATCGCTGAGCGGGTAATACGGCACCACCAGCAAACGCCCCAGTAGCGCAGGCGGGAAGACCTGTAATAACGGCTGACGCAGCGCGCTGCCCAGCGCTTCCGGCTCCGGGATTAAATCCGGGTCGGCGCACATAGCGCTAATCAGATCCGTGCCGACGTTGGAGGTCAGAATGATGATGGTATTGCGAAAATCGATATGCCGCCCTTCGCCATCCTCCATCCAGCCTTTATCAAAAACCTGGAAGAAAATCTCATGCACGTCGGGGTGCGCTTTTTCGATTTCATCAAGCAGCACCACGCTGTAAGGCCGCCGACGCACCGCCTCGGTTAACACGCCGCCCTCGCCGTAGCCGACGTATCCCGGAGGCGCGCCTTTGAGCGTGGATACGGTATGCGCTTCCTGAAACTCGCTCATGTTAATGGTGATGACGTTCTGCTCGCCGCCGTACAGCGATTCCGCCAGCGCCAGCGCGGTTTCAGTTTTGCCCACCCCGGAAGGACCGCAGAGCATGAAAACGCCCATCGGCTTATTAGGATCGTCAAGGCGCGCGCGCGATGTCTGGACGCGTTTCGCGATAAGCTCCAGCCCGTGACGCTGACCGATCACCCGCTGGTTGAGAGTGTCCGCCAGTTGCAGAACCGCGTCGATTTCGTTTTTAACCATTCGCCCCAGCGGAATGCCGGTCCAGTCAGAGACCACCGACGCGACCACGTTTTCATCGACGGCAGCGAACAGCAGCGGCGTTTCGCCCTGCAACTGCACCAGCGCCTGCTGTTTTTCCGCCAGCGCAGCGCGCAACGGCTCCTGGGCCGCTTCATCGTCCTGCGCGTGAAGCTGCGCACGGATATCAATAATCGCTTCGACCAGTTCGCGCTCCTGCTGCCAGCGCAGGGTCAGCGCGTCACGCTCCGCTCCACTCTGCTCGCGGGCGGCAATCAGGGTGGCGACACGCTCGCGGTTCCCCGCTCCGACTCTGGCTTCGCGCCCGGCGATGCCGATTTCCACCTCCAGCGCGGCAATGCGGTGCAGGCAATCTTCAAGCTGCGGCGGCGTGGCGCTCTGGCTGACCGCCACGCGGGCGCAGGCGGTGTCCAGCAGGGCAACGGCTTTGTCCGGCAACTGGCGGGCGGGAATATAACGGTGCGACAGCTTCACCGCCGCGTTGACTGCTTCATCCAGCAGCAGGACGCGATGATGCTTCTCCAGCGGGGAAACCGTGCTGCGCAGCATCAGAATGGCTTTTTCTTCGTCCGGCTCGTGAACCTGCACCGTCTGGAAACGGCGGGTCAGCGCCGGATCTTTCTCGATGTATTTTTTGTATTCGGCCCAGGTCGTCGCCCCGACGGTGCGCAGTTGCCCCCGCGCCAGCGCAGGTTTCAGCAGGTTGGCGGCATCGCCCGTTCCCTGTTGTCCACCCGCGCCGATCAGCGTATGGATCTCATCAATAAACAGCACAATCGGCGTGGCGCTGGACTGCACTTCGTTGATCAACGCCTGAAGACGCGCTTCGAATTCTCCTTTCATCCCGGCCCCGGCCTGCAACATGCCGATGTCCAGCAGCCAGAGCTGAATGTTTTTCAGCGGCTCCGGCACTTCACCGGCGGCGATCCGTAGCGCCAGCCCTTCGACCACGGCGGTTTTCCCCACCCCGGCTTCGCCGGTCAGCAGCGGATTGTTCTGCCGACGCCGCATCAGAATATCGACCATCTGGCGGATTTCCTCGTCGCGCCCGCTCACCGGATCGATTTTGCCCTCGCGCGCCCGCGCGGTCAGATCCTGTCCGTACTGCGCCAGCGTGCTTTGTCCGCCAGACATCAGCCCGCCGTCAGTCGGCGACGCGGCGGTCATGACCTGCCCGCTCTCTTTACTGTTGGCAAAAATGGTGTCGAACTGCTCCAGCAACGCATCGCCGTTGATATGGCTGAACTGCGGAGAAATACTTTTCAGGACGTTCGCCAGATTCCAGGTTTTCAGAATGCCCGCCAGCAGATGCCCACCGCGAATGCGGCTGACGCCGTATTTCAGCGAGCCGTAAACCCAGGCGCGCTCGACGGCGCTGTCGATGTGCTCGGAAAGATCGGATATGGAGGTTGCCCCGCGCGGCAGCGCATCCAGCGCCGCGACGATATCGCGCGTCAGCGCCTGCTCATCAAGGGAAAAATGACGTATCGCCTGCTGTAAATCGCCATCCTGCTGCTGCATCAGTTGATGGAGCCAGTGGACCAGCTCCACATAAGGATTTCCCCGCAGCTTACAAAATGCCGTTGCGCTCTCCAGCGAAGTAAATAACAGCGTATCCAGTTTGCCGAAGAGTACGGCGCGGCTGATTTCTGACATGATCGGTTCCGTTGATAAAATGATTTTTGATGACAGAAAAAAAGAGAACGCTATTTTTCTACCGGAAAAAGCAGGTCGCCACGCGCGCCCGGCTGAGGCTGACGGCCAAGCCAGGTGCTGTATCCCAGCCGCCCGCCGCCGCATAACGTTGCGCCTTGCACGGCTTCAGCCCGTAAGATGAGGCGCACGTCCCATTCATATTCAATACCCAGATACTGACGCACCCAGTCGCGCAGCGCCGTCAGCCAGGGTCCGTCCGGCAGGAAGCGCTGATAATCTTCCGCCGTCAGCGGTCCCAGCTCGATGCGGAATTTATGCTGCACGTCACGCACGGCGATCCCCAGAAATGCCGATTCGCCAAGCCGGGGCCGCCGCCTGCCCGCACCAAGCTGGGCCTGCTCGCGCACCGTCAGCGGCATCCACTGCGGCACATTGGTCACCAGCGTGACCGGCACGTTGAAATAATTGCGCAGAATTTTTTCCAGCCCTTCCGGGTCCCGGCTGTGCCGGGTGAGATGCCCGGCGTGGGTAAATCTCGCATGTTCGTCGAGGCTACCTTTTTCCATTTGCCCCGGCTGGCCCATGCCGATAAGCGACGCCAGATACGTCGCAAAGCGTTTATTGTCGTGGCGATCGAGGGAGACGGTAGGCTGCGCATCTGCCCACGCCCGGTAAAACAGCAGCGTCAGGCGATGGTGAAACAGATCGGCAAACGCGCTCAGGCTGTCATCCTGGTGATGATGGATCCGCTCACGAACGTATTCCGTGATATGCACCGGCAGCGGCCCGTTGGGGCCGAAAAGACCGAAACTGTGGATCGAAATCTCATGCAGGCCGCTTTTTTCCCGGCGGCTGACCGACGCCACCGTGGACGATGCAAAGCTCATCGACGGTTTCTGACCGATGCGCAGCGGTTCAAATTTCGGCAGCGGCGAGCGTCCCAACGGGTAGCGCTCGCCGCCCTGCGCATCAAGACGGCGCAGAAGCTGAAACAGATCGTAGCGCCACGGCGTTTGCATCATTTCGCGCCAGAAGTTTTCCGGCAGCGGAGTCAGCGGCGTTAACGGCGGCTCGATGTTCAGCGCGTCGCTCATATCAGCGCCCTTTTACCCATGCGCGGTTCCCAGTAGCCGATCTCCCCGCGCTGCTGACTTTTCAGCGTAAATTCCGTGAAGCTGTTTATCGACACCAGCCGGGAGAAAACGCGCTCCAGCACGCTGCCAAAAAGCCAGGGGCTGGAGCCGGAAAACGCCTGTTCATCGACCGTCAGCGTAATGCCAATCCCACGGGCAAAAACAATCGGCCCCGGTTCCGGGACGCGGCGGTGCACCGGTTTCAGCACGCAGTGGCGAATACCCTCGATCTGGCGGGCGATCGGCGTTTCGGCGAGGCTGGCATACAGCCCTAATAGCTGGCGCAGCGCTTCAGCGCCTTCACCCATTTCGCCGTCCATCAGGCTGAGGTAGTTCATCTGTAGCTGGCTTATCAGCCGCCAGGTGCTCAGCCCCTCCGCCAGCGCCGGACGCGGCTGCGTCGGCCCTTTCCGCAGGGTCAGATTTTTCACCGGTAGTGAATCCGGCAGCACAAATTGTCCCTGATCCTGTTGCAGCATCAGCGGCAGGTCGCGGCTGGTACACAGCACGTCGGCGGTGATATAGCGCAGATCTTCACCCCACGGCGCATGTTGCTCATCAACCAGCGAAACAAAAACTTCCGATCCCACGTAGCCGGTACGGGTGCCGTAGCGCAACGCATGTTCAGACAGCACGCGCTGTTCGCGACGCAGGGAAAAATAGGCCCCGTAGTCGCCCGCATCGCGGCTGAACGTGCTCCAGAAGGGGCGAAATTCCCGGTCATCGCGCTGACCGTCCGCGCTGCCGGAAATTTTATTCACCGCGTAAATTTCATAATCCAGCGGGCGGATGTTATCGACCACCAGATGATATTCATGCTGGCTGTCGCTGAGCTTTTGCCGGGCGGCAACTTTGGGAAACAGATTCACCACCGGCGTGCAGTGCAGCGCAAAATGACGGGCGTCAACCACCCGCTCCAGCAGTTCATCGCTCTTATCCAGCAGGATGATGATATCGAAGGTTTTTTCCCGATCGCAGCGGGCGATCAGCGGGCGCATTCCGCTCAGGCTCACAAAGCGGAAACGCGCCGGAAACGCGAAATATTCATGCAGCAGCCGGTAGCCGTCAAAATTGCGTAAGTCTTCCGGCAGCAGAGCCTGGCTGGACGCAAAGCCTTCCTGCTTCAGCGCGCGCTCGCCCAGCCACTGATGCTTCGGCTGGGGATCGACCGTCTGGCAGACAACGCCGACATGGTGCTCCATAACCAGTTCCAGCAGCTTATGCGCCTCAACGTCCGGGCCACTCAGAAAGAACTCCAGGCGGTCAAAATCCAGATGACCGAGATTTTGCGGGCCATCGCAGGCGATCCTGATCCGCAGCGCGCTGGAGGCTTCGCGCGGGCTGACGCCGGAGGTCGCCACAGGCAGATCCGCCGGAACGCCGCCCAGTTCCGCGCTCACGATTTTCACCGGCAGCAGGTTGACGTCGTGGGCGGTCATATAACTACAGGTGACGCCGGTTTTTTTCAGCGCCAGGCTGTCCATCATCGTGCCGCGCGGGACGACTACGCCGTTGCTCAGATCGCCTCTGCCGCTGTCCGGTTGCAGTTCGGCAATCGCCATCGACGGCGTGGGCGCGAGGTAGTTAGGGGCGATCATCTCCAGCAGACGCTGGGAAAAGCGCGGAAATTCGGCGTCCATTTTTAACTGCACGCGCGAGGTGAGGAAGGCAAACCCTTCCATCAGTCTTTCAACGTAGGGGTCGGCGACTTCAATGCCACGCATACCCAACCGTCCGGCGACTTTCGGGTAGCGCTCGGCGAACTCGGCCCCCATTTCGCGCAAATACGCCAGCTCCCGGTTGTAATATTCGAGCAGTTTATTTTCCATGCTTACCCCGCATCACGCAGTTCGAAATGCCCGTTTTCCAGATCCACATCGGTGCGAAATAAAAACTCCAGCGGATAAGGCACGCACCACAGACGACCTTTAATTTCAATCGACAATACGTTGTGCAGATCCAGCGAGGCGGTATCGGAAATGCAGCGCACCTGTAATCCCTGCGGCAGAATGCGCGGCTCAAAATGAATGATCGCTTCGGTCAGCTTGTGCTGAATATCCTGCCATTCGATATCCGACATCCGCTTGCCCGCCAGCGGCGCGACGCCGAAGTTCACCACCGACCGGCTGACCTGCGGCAGCGTGCTCAGATCGAGGGACGCATCCTGATTGATGGTGTTAAACAGCCACTGCAAATCACGCAGCACCTGCTGGCGCAGCAGGGTATGGGACATTAAATTGCTGTTGACCGGCTCACGCGGTTTGTCCGGTTCGTTATCGGTCAGACGGTCGAGCAGCGACGGCTGGAGTTTATCCCGCGTCGTGACCCGGTCCTGTTTACTGCGGGCGCGCCAGCCGCTGTGCAGCAGGCTGCCGTCATTCGCGGGTTTATTCATGCGCATCGTCGCCTGCGGCAAACGTCACGAGGCTTAACGTCAGCAGCGGAATTTCCGTCTGGTCATTGAGCCAGACTTTTTGCCCTGCGCCCTGCCACAGCGTTTCATCGTCATCCAGCGGCTGCCATTCCGTGGTTTTCGCCAGTTTCAGGCGGTCGCTGGCGTCGGCGGCCAGCGGATAACGGGCCGGGATCTGACACACCTGTTCAGTGCCGTCGGTTAACTGCACCAGCGCATGCCGCCATATCAGGTCAGTCACGCTGGCGGGCGGCTGAAAGCGGATCAAAGCAATGGCGGTAAACGGCAGCCAGAAATAACGTCCGTTCACGATGGCTTCGCATACCGGTCCGAAACGGGCGTCTCCGTCCATCAGCCAGTCGAAAGCGTGGGTATCGTCACCCTCCAGGCAATACTCTCCCGGATCCGCCTGCGCCTCATCAAAAGCGGCGAGGCGTAGCGCGCTGGCCTCTTTATCGGGCTGCGCCAGCGCCGAGGCCAGCGGGGTAAGCCACGGCCACTGCGCCTCCGGCATCGCCGGGCGAGCCTGCCCTGCCAGCACTTTTTCGCGCTGCTGTTCACCCTCAATGGCCTGCTCAAGCAGCGTGACCGTCGGCGCAGCCTGCGGCTTCAGCGCCCGCCAGGATTTAAGCTGGGTCAACGCCCGCGCCCAGTTGCCGTCGAGCGCTAAAAACTGGACAAACGCCGCGCGCAGATCGGCATCGGCGGGACGGGTTTTGATCGCCGTTTCCAGGCGCTGTAAAGCCGATTCCAGCGATTCACCCACCAGTTGTTGATAAAGCGTATTCATCGCGAATCCTTAGTGAGCCGCGCGCCATGCGCCAACGGCGGGGTTACGTAACTGCGGGCGCAGCGCGTCAATCAGCACGATATTGGGACGAACGTCAGGCGCAAACCACGGCGTCCACGCCCGGCTGACCGCGTCCAGCCGCTCACGCAGCCGCGTCTGATCGCTGGCCTGCTCGCGGGTCACTTCCAGCGCGATGGTGCCGGTATTTTTCCAGCTATTGGTCGCCGAGGAATACGGCAGGATCAGCCAGCTTTGATCGGCATTCTCAGTGCGGATAATCATCCGTTCGTTATTCACGGTGGTGATCAGCAGCTTGTTAAAATCGCCCTTGTCGCTCAGACCGGCGACCGGGAAACCGTGTACGAAGGAAAGCGTTATCGCGTTATCGGCCCCCTGACTTTGCTGCGTGACCACGCTGTGACCACTCAGCCAGTTGCCTTTTTCGCAGCGGCTGGCGTCGGAGGCGGGAATAAACAGTGCCGGTGCCTGCGCGCCGCCCTGCCAGTAGGTGCGCAGGCGGCAGCCATCCTGAAGCATGAATTCCTGCCACGGCGTGCGGTCAGCCGCAGGCGACAGCGTTTCCGGGTGCTCGTCCGGCAGCGTCCAGCCCGCGCTAACCGGCGGGGCCGCTGGTGTCGCCGGGGTCGCTGGCGTTTCACTGACGCTGACCGCCCAGTCTTTGGCCTTCGCCGCCGAGCCATGCGCCAGCGTTTTGTTTTGCGGATCGGTTAAGGTCCAGTTCACCTGGCGCAGCTTGCCGCACTGATTTTCCAGTAGCGATCCCAGCCGGGGCATAAAGTTATCGAGGATAGCGACGTCTTTATTGCCGTTCGCCACGATCCGCAGGTCGAGATCCTGCGCGCACCAGCTCTGCGCGGTGGTGCCCTGAATATCGTCGATCCACACATCCAGCTTTTGCGAAGGCGACTGAACGATCCGGTAGTTCTCCGCCTGCACGGTCGTCGCCGCCATCATCAGCGCCAGACCCGATAGCCAATATTTCATAGGATTCCTTGTGTGCCTTATCAATCAAGAAGAGGAAAAAACTGGGCTGCTTCAGAGACGGTATGCAGCAGGGTGGTCTCATGCGGACTCCCCATCCATACCGCGACGGCGCTGTAGTTATCCTGCGCGCCTTTTGCCTCATCGCCGTTTTTTTGAATGAGCTGATTCATCAGCGTGAGCCACTCCTGCGGCGTGTTGACCATATGCAGCGACTGCTTCATCTGCTCTTCGCTGACGCCGTGCCAGAAGCCATCGGTGCAGAGTAAAAAAACGTCGCCGTCTTCCAGCGGGACGATATCGCTGTAGCTGGCTTCCGGTCCGCCGTTCGCCATCCCCAGCGCCAGATAAAGCAGGTTGCTGTTGATATCGTCCGTCTGGTGCCCCGCGTCTTTCATCTGCTGCACCAGGCTGTGATCGGTGGTGACGTGGTAAAGCCAGCCGCGACGGAAGAGATACAGCCGACTGTCGCCCGCGTGCGCCCAGTAGGCCAGCCGATAGTCGCGGTCGATAAACAGGCTGACCAGCGTCGTTCCCATCCGGTGATAATCCTGCACCGCCTGCTGTTCGCTGATAATGGCGCGGTTGGCTTCCTGAACGTAATGGCGAATGTATTGCGCATTCAGATGGCTGGCTCCGTCGAAACGGGAGAGGATCGTATCGCGGGCAAGCTCTGCGGCAACGTGTCCGCCCGGCAGTCCCGCCACGCCGTCGCAAACCAGAAAGCAGGCGGAGCGCTCTCCGATGGTTTCTCCCGTCTGATCCTGATTGCTGGCGCGGGTTCCCTGGCGGGAGAGAGAAGCCGTTGTGATATTCATTATTCTTCCGATCCGCTCTGTGAGTCTTTGTACTGATTCACTTCCATATCGTAGGCATGGAGGAACGCTTCACCGAACAGGGTGTGGAAATCGTCTTCAATTTCCCCCGCCGTTTCGCCATAGCTGCGCACAAAGTAATCCCACAGCGCGGCTTTACGGCTGCCCGGCAGAGACAGCCGCGAGGTCGCGCCATCGTGCTTCGCCTGCTCTTCCAGTTGTTCAGGATTAAAAGACTGCAACATCGCGGCGATAATCGCGCGAATACCGGCAATCATCCCCAACTGGTGCGCCTGGAGGTCGATCAGCGCATCGCGCACCGATTTTTTCGGCGGCATAAACCCCGGCATCCGGGTGCCAAACATCTGCATCAGGACGGTTTTACCGGAGGGCAATAGCTTGAAAGGGTTGTTAGCGTCTTCCAGCACCATCGTCATGTCGGCTTTCACGCCCCGCTTGAGGATCGAGCGTGAGGAGAGCAGCGCCACGGTGCCCTGAGAAAACATGCTTAGCATCTGCCCCAGCTGACGCATATTTTCGCGGTCGAACTGCGGCACCGGCTGCATATCGCCCAGCCCCATACCTTCGATCAGGGCCTCCAGCAGTTCCCCCTGCAAGACCACGCCGTCGGCGGTAGGCTGCTGCGCATGGGCGCTCTGCACCGGGTCAATGCCCAGCCGTCCTTTCGGTGGCTGAGCGGTGTTACGGGCGACGGCCTGCGGAGTCGGCAGGACGATGCCCGAATAATCCGTCGGTTCGCGCGGCTCCGGCTCCGGCGTCGGGGGGACGTCAGGGGCTGGCTCTTCGGTAAACAGCGGCGAGGCGTGCAGCGGTTCGTCCTGTGCCGGGGCGTCGTGCTGCGCAATGTCAGCCTGCGGCGCGTCTTTCGGCGGCTCATTCGCGCCCGGTGAAGCGGTCTGCGGATCGATATCGTCAGGATGAGTTAGCGGCGCACCGCCCAACAGCCCCAGCGGATCGTCATGACGCGCGGCAGGGCTGCTGGCCGAACCGCTGAACAGCGCCAGCGGATCGAGTTCATCATGCGGATCTTCTTTTGGCGGCGCGGGCTGCACGGCGGGTTTATCCACCGGCGGCACCAGCGTGGAAGGCGTCGCGTCATCGAAAATGCTGTCATTTTTAAACAGCGCGTCATCGTTGAACAGCTTGTCGGTTTCCACGTTTTTACGCTCGAATAACGGCTCGTCGTCGTTAAACAGCGCCAGCGGATCTTCGGCATTACGCTCCGGCTCTTTCGGCGCGCTGAAGGGATCGGCGTCGGGAGCAGGCTGCGGTCGGGAACGGCTGCTGGAAATGCTGTCGGAGATCGAAAACTCCTGCATCAGACTGTCCCAGATTTCTACCGGCACCGCCGTCGGTCCGGTATCGCTCGTCGGCTGTGCGGCTGGCGGCGGCGTGACGCTTTTCGGTGCGGCGCTCGCCGGACGGCTTACCGGCTGCTGGCCCGCGTTCAGCGCGGTGACTTCAAGGCGGTAATCGTCAATGTCGAGCACGTCACCGTCCTGCAACTCAACCTGGCGGCCGCGCTCCAGCGGAATATCATTCAGCACCACGCGGGTCACGTTGCCACGGTTGGTGATACGGCACTCCCCGGCAGCATCAACGTGAACAATCGCCTGTAAACGGGAAATAGTCCGGTCATTGTCCGGCAGCACCAGATTGTTATCCGTGCCGCGGCCAATAGTGCCACCCGGCGCATAAAAATCGCAGTGGCTCTGAGGCGGTTGATGGCCTGCTTTAGTCGAAATAATCGTGAATCGCATAGCGTATTCCTGCTGGTATGATTGGCGCTCAAACGGCGACGCTCTCATGAAAAGCGGCGGCGTTTGCTGGCAAACAGCACGGGATGTGGGTCAAAAATTCACGCCGTAAAAGAGTGACCGGAACACGGGGTTCCGGTCATAACAAAGGACGAACGATTACGCTTCTTTGTTTTCTTTGATGTTCCAGCCGGAGCTGCTTTCAGCGCCTTTACCACCGGCAGACGTCTGTTCCCAGTACTGCTGTTTCACTTTCGCCGCCTGGAATGCGTAGGTCACGCCCACGGTGTCGCCGTTGTCGGCACCGGTATACTGAATGGACGTTACCAGCACGTCTTCAAGGGTAATACGCGCGTATTCCACCTGCTGACCGCCCGCTTTACAGACGGACAATTCAATTTTGGTCAGATGCTTACCGCTGGAGCAGTGCTTCAGGATGGCCGTCGTGGATTTGTCGATCAGCGCGTTAACGTGCAGATCGTTAAAATTCACTTTACCGGCACCGCCGCCACCGCCAACGCTCATATTTCCCGGCTGGGATGCGCCCCAGGAGAAAGAGGTAATATCAGTCCAGCCGGTGTGGTTAGAATCTTTCGATTCACCCGTTACACCATCAACCTTCAGGAACATATCAATAGCCATAATATTTACTCTTCGTTAATGGAAATTATTGCTTTAGGAAAAGCGCTAATACACAAAATCATTCAAATTGCCTACAGGCGATAAGTAAATGGCTCCCCGGAAATATATCACCGGAGTTAACGTGCAGGCAGATTGAAGGATGAAGTGTATATGGCAAGCAGGAAAGCATGGGGCCGAATAAAACCGTCCATATTTTACCTCTGCCTCTTATCAAATAGATAACTGCCCTATTCGATAATTCTTGTCTTTCATTGCTGTTACATGAAAGGCTGTATTCTTATTACGCGCCGCGAAACGGCCAGCGGGAGTTATTTCAGCTCCCAGAACCATATTTCCCGGCAGGTGGGGTAACAGTCGGAATGACATTCCAGATGATTCCCCTCGGTTTCTACCAGATCGATATGCCCGCCGCCGTAGCCTTCAATAGCGTTAAAAAACACCACGCCGGTCCGGTTCTTCAGCGACTGGCTGGCCTCCTGCGGCTTGTGGAAAATTTCCGGCCAGCCGAAGGCGCTGGCTTTCACTAGCTGGTCGGCAAGTAACTTCGCGCCGGGTTCGATTTTCTTGCCTTTAAACGCGCCGCCCTTGAGCAGCATCCGTCCCTGAAAAGGAACGCCACATTTTAGCAGGGCAAGGCTCATGCGCACCGCGCAGGTGTTGTAATACGGAGAAGTATCTTTGGTCAGCTCCTGGACCTCTTTTTCGGAGAAGCCCAGTTGCGTATATAACGCGGTGGGTGACAGATAATTCGCTTTGGTCGAATTAGAAGAATAATGATTCTGCTTTAACTGATTATACAGTGGCTTCATTTATTATTTTCCTTTTCGCAGGGAAAGTGTTTTTCCAGCGCTTCAAGAAGCAGCTTAGAGGCTTTTTCCTGGAGGCGCTCGGCGGGTAATTTAGAGATATATTCATAGCTCCATTCACGCAGGGTGCCTATTTTCGCGCGTTTATAGCTGCACCATACTTTCCCTTCGGTGGCATCCGCCACGCCCAGCATATACATATCTGCGCTGCGTTGATCCTGCGGGTAGCTGTCCGGCGTCAACGACTTCAGATATTTTTCGCCGGTCAGATTCATATCATTGCGCTGGAGCAAACCCGGCTCGCCGGTGAACGGATCTGTCGGGACAGTCTTTTGTGCCAGCGCAGGAGCGGATAACACCACGGCGCTTAAAAGGGATGCCAGCACATATCCAGTGAATTTTATGGTCATAGTTTACCCAAATGTGGTTGTCTGGCCGGATGCGACGCTCCGGCCAGCGCGGTTATGCCTCTTTCGTTTTCAGCGAGGGCAGCTTAGAGACCAGACGCAGGGAAACGGTCAGCCCTTCCAGCTGGTAGTGCGGACGCAGGAAGAATTTCGCCGTGTAATAGCCGGGGTTATCTTCGATTTCCTGCACCTGAACTTCAGCGGCGGCCAGCGGTTTGCGGGCTTTGGTTTCCTGCGAAGAGTTCGCCGGGTCGCCGTCCACGTAGTTCATCACCCAGTCGTTAAGCCAGCGTTCCATGTCTTCGCGCTCGCGGAAGGAGCCGATTTTGTCGCGCACGATGCATTTAAGATAGTGCGCAAAGCGGCAGCAGGCGAAGAGGTAAGGCAAACGCGCGGCAAGGCGGGCGTTCGCCGTGGCGTCAACATCATGATATTCAGCGGGCTTTTGCAGCGACTGCGCGCCAATAAACGCCGCGAAATCCGAGTTTTTGCGGTGGATCAACGGGATAAAGCCGTTCTTCGCCAGTTCCGCCTCACGACGGTCACTGATGGCAATTTCGGTCGGGCATTTCATATCCACGCCGCCATCATCGCTGGGGAAGGTGTGGCACGGCAAATTTTCTACCGCTCCGCCGGATTCCACGCCGCGAATAGACGTACACCAGCCAAACTCTTTAAAAGAGCGGTTGATGTTGGTCGCCATCGTGTAGGCGGCGTTGGCCCAGGTGTAATTATTGTGGTTCGCGCCGTCGGTTTCTTCTTCGAAATCAAAAGCGTCTACCGGATTAGTGCGGATGCCGTAAGGTAAACGCGACAGGAAGCGCGGCATCACCATGCCGAGATAACGCGCATCTTCCGACTCGCGCAGCGAACGCCAGGCGGCATATTCAGTGTTCTGGAATATTTTGGTCAGATCGCGCGGGTTGGACAGTTCCTGCCAGCTCTCCATTTGCATCACGCCAGGTGCCGTCCCGGTGATGAACGGGCAGTGCGCGGCAGCGCCGATGCGCGCCATTTCGCCAAGCAGCTCCACATCCTGCGGGCTGTGATCGAAATAGTAGTCGCCGACGATACAGCCAAACGGCTCACCGCCGAACTGCCCGTATTCCTGCTCGTAGATCTTTTTGAAGACAGGGCTTTGATCCCAGCCCACGCCTTTATAGCGCTTCAGGGTGCGGCCCAGCTCGTTGCGGGAGATGCTCATAAAGCGGATTTTCAGCATCTCGTCCGTTTCGGTATTGTTGACCATGTAATTCAGGCCGCGCCATGCGCTTTCCAGCGTCTGGAATTCAGCATGGTGAATAATCTGGTTCACCTGCTTAGAAAGCTGTTCATCAATGCCCGCGATTAAATTCTGGATCGTCCGGTAGGTATCACTGGAAAAGGTCACCGTATTTTCCAGCGCCTGTTGCGCCAGGGTCTTGACCGCGCTCTCGACTGCCGAGCGGGCCTGATCGGTTTTCGGGCGAAACTCTTTGTTTAGCAGCGAACTGAATTCATCCTGGCTGAACGCCTGCCCGGATTGCTGCTCGTGTTGTTGAGAAGGATTGCTCATCAATTACTCCTCATTCCCTTTTTCGCGGGTTTGATTATCAGGCATCTGGCTCAGCGATTTGAGCAGGGTGGGATCCTGGAGGATTTTGGCGATTAGCTCTTCCGCGCCGTTTTTACCGTCCATATAGGTCAGCAGATTGGAAAGCTGGGTGCGCGCTTCCAGGAGTTTGTTCAGCGGTTCGACATGACGGGCTACGGCATCCGGTAAAAAATCGTCCATGCTTTCGAAGGTCAAATCGACGTTCAGCTTGCCTTCGCCGGTCAGCGTGTTATCCACCTGAAACGCCACGCGCGGCTTCAGCGCCTTCATACGCTCATCAAAGTTATCAATATCGATATCGAGGAATTTACGCTCTTCAATCGGCGGCAGGTTATCGACCGGCTTTCCCACCAGATCGGCCATGACGCCCATCACGAACGGCAGTTCGATTTTGCGTTCCGCACCGTAAACTTCTACGTCGTACTCGATTTGTACGCGGGGCGCGCGGTTGCGTGCGATAAATTTCTGCCCACTGTTTCTCGTTGCCATGCTGTTCTCCATCGGGTATGCGCGGTGAAGGTTGAACCGCAGCGCTGCACGCGGCGGCTATAATGCCTGGACGTGCTATTCGCGGCGTCCAAAGATATTTTCCAGTTGATTAACGCCGTCCGGCGCGAGATCGCGAATAATGTCCATGAAATCAAGTTCAATCAGCCGCTGCACCCGTTCAATCATCAGCGGTGCCGGGTGGCTGGGTTCATACTGTGAGAAATACTGTTTTGCCTTCTCAAGCATGAGTTGCGCATCGGCCCGTGAAGCGACCTGCGCACTGCGCCAGTCCGCCGCAGGTCTGGCGACGGCAGCGGCCGGGCCTGGTGCGCTTTCCTGCACGCCGCCGCTCTCCTCACCGGAGGGCAGCAGGCTTAAAACATCGGTCGCCTGGCACGCGCTGGCAATCGTTCTGACCGTTTTCTGCAACTGATGCATTTCCGGTGCGCCGCTTTCACCCAGATGCCCGGTGAGCAGTTCGCGGATGGTTTGCAGGCGCTCGTCGATCTGCACTATCGCCTCAATGCCAGGCTGGTTGCCGCGCGCCAGTTCATCAATCAGTCGGGGGCGGCCGCCGGGATAGTCCGGGCACTCGTTTTTCGTGCCGTCCAGCAACGCTTGGGCGTCGCGCAGTGATAAATCATCCCCGTTGCTGCGCAGTAGCGATGCATTGCGCAGCGCGGCCGTTAATGCCGATTTATCGCCCAGCGCTGCCAGCGCATTGATGCGATAAAAGGGATCGGTTTCGCCGTTCTCTTCCAGCGGCGGATGAAGTGAGTCCCAGTAGAGCGACAGCGCCTGCTGAAGCAGCAGAATGCCGTCGGCGTAGCCCGCCAGCCCCCGACGTTTGGTCCAGGCGTGGGTCAAAAACAATATCACCCGAATATCTTTTGTCCGCGCCAGCAAACTGACCGCCAGCTTTTCCACCGTCATCCAGTCCGCTGGCTCTGCCGGGATGATGGTGTCGCCAAACTGCTGTTCGGCTTTGCCCTGGGTCGCCTGCTCCATCGCCTGATAATCAGCGTCGTATTCGAGGTTTTCGCCACAGGGATGTTCCGGGCTTACCGGCGTCAGAAAGTCGTTAATATTCATGGCGTACCTGTTTATTCAAACATAGGGGGATAAAGCCCGTGCCGTCCGGGGCGCGATCCGCCTGCGGGCGCAAACAGCAGCGTAAAAAGCTGCCCGGTAAAGTTGCCGCTGTGAACGTGCGTGTAGAGGGGGTAGCCGTCGCAACGATTGGTCCACCAGAAGCTGGTCTGACGCTGCGGATCGAAACACTCCGCCGCCTGCGGCCAGCTCAGACCGCTGAAGTCCTCGCCCGAATAGCCAATCACATCCAGAATTTCCGGGTGCCGGACCGACTCCACCGGCTGCGGGGTCGGAATGGCAAGCAGCGTCTGGTCAAGCTGGTCGGCCGAAAAGCTGTTACGCACGGCGTACAGCAATGCCCGCCCCAGAGGCTGATACCAGTTGTCCGCCTGTGCCAGCAGGTGCGCAGACCACTCTGACGGGTTAAAGGCAATCTGGGCGCACAGCGGATACTGACGCCCGACGCTGTCGCGCGCCGGGATCAGACAGCCCATCTGTACCATCTGGCTGCCGAGCATCGGCGGCACCAGAAAGTTCCACACTGGCGCTTTGCTAAACTGCCGCTCGCCGCTGCGTAGCTCTTCCTGTTGCCAGGCCAGCAGCCCGACCTGAAACCAGTGCGACCACTGGCGCTGTATTACGTCAGGAAAGCGACGCTGTAAAAAATCACCGGCGCTGGGCAGTTTTCCGTACCAGCTATAAGCATTTATCGCAGGAGTATTCGTCATACGGCTATCCTTGCGGTTTATGGGCATGAGAAGCGGGGAAGCTGGAACGGATTGCGAATGCTGTTAGGCGCAAACTCCAGCGTGACTTGATGGCCATCGACGTTAAACGTCGCCTGACGGCTCAGGCTCCCGCTTCCCGGACTGTTGCGGGCGGTATCAAAAAAGCGATTCAGCGCCCAGGAGCCGTTAGTGACCAGCGTCGAGGTGCTGCCATTCGCCAGTCCAAGCTGCATCCGAACCTGGTTGGTGCCGCCCGGTCCCGGCCAGTTCATCACCTGCACCGCCTGCGGCCCGTGGCTGTAGCGCAGTAGCTGACCATCAACATCCAGCGTCAGATTGAGGATCGCGTTGTCCATCCGCACCGTGCGCACCGTCACTTTGAAGGACGGCGTGGTCGCGCCGTTGGCAAAGAACGCATCGCGGATCGACTGCGCCTGCTGGAACGGACGCAACACCCCTTCACTGCCCGGCAGCGTTTTGCCGTCAATGCCCGGCGTAAAGCGCCAGCTTGCCTGGGTGGTATCCACTTTGCTGGTCAGATTATCGCGGAAAAAGGTGTCCATCAGGCCCGTACCGGGGGCGAACATGCGCGCCAGATCGTCAGGCGTCACTTCGCTGCGGGCGCTGCGCACGAACGGGTAGCGTCCGGCAATCGCCTGGCGGCAAAAGCCCCCGACTTCCACATTGATACGTTTACGGACGTTATCCAGCTCCCGGCGCTGGGTGTCGCTGCTCGCGCCAACCGCCATATTGCTGAACATGGTCTGTAAGCCTCCCGGCAGACGGCCCGCGCTGGCCTGAAGGCGGCTGATCGCCTCGCCGCCCGGTGCGGGCATCCCGCTGTTGGCGGCATCCTGCACGGCAGTCAGATAGCGATACAGCTCGTCGACCTGGCGGAGAAAATCATCAAAGACGATGGTTTTACCGCCTTTCTCCAGCGGCTGCGCCAGTTCGATCAGCGGCATATAGTGTTCAGTGACCAGCTGTTCCGGCGTCTGGTTCACGACCGCGCCCTGCGCCGGGCCGCGCTCGCCATTACTGAACAGCGCTTCGAGGGTACGGGTCGCCCGGTTGCCCTCTTCGGCTTTCACCGCCTCCGTTGGCTCCGCGCCGCCGGGGGTCAGATTCAGCATTTTGCTTAAGTTAATCACCAGCCGACGCAGCGGCGAGTTGTTGCCGGAAAGCAGCCGCGCGGTGTTAATGCGCTGTGAGAGATCGGCGCTGTTGTTAAGCTGGATATCGGCGAGGAAGCTGTCCCAGTAACCGATAAAATCACGCATATATAACTGGCGTACCGCGTTATCGGTGTGCTGTTTATCTTCCGTTTCCCGCGCGGCACCTAATACCCAGATATCGTCGTCATGCAGCGCGACCGTTACGTCGTCGATACGCTTATTGAAACTTTCCCAGTAGCCGTGCGGGGTGAAAAGCCCCGGTACGCCGTCGTTGATCGATTTGCCGCTTTTACGGGAAAACACCAGTTCGCTCTGCGGCCCGCCCAGGCTGGCAAGCGAAACCGGCTTCAGGCTTTCATCATGTTCCAGCAGACGCTTCAGCCGACCATATACGCGGTTTGACAGCGGCTGCTGGTTAATCAGTGCCTGCTCGCGGGCGATCAGCGCGTCGTCTTTTGCCCACGGCGAGGACTGGATCTGCGGCTCCAGAAGCTGGGTCAGATGCCATTCAAGCTGGCGTAGCTGCGCCTGGGTGACATCCTGTGGCAGATTGCGCTCCAGATTGAGCATCACCCAGGAGTGGAGGAACTTGCCGTCATAGTGCTTCGGCTGCCAGAGCATCTGGTAGGCTTTGAGCGCTTCATAACTGTACTCGACGTCGCTGCCGTTATCACTGCGCAGCCAGTGAGTAATGCGCATGGCAACTTCCGGCAACAGCATATCCTGCAACGCTTTCTGGTAGAGCGTTTGTGATGCGTCGCTGACGTCATATCCCCGATACAGCCCCATCCGACGGGTAAGCGGCGGATGGTTAATATCAAATTCCGCGCTTTTGGGCAGATCGACCAGTCCGTTAAGCAGCGGCAAAAATGCGAACAGATCGCGCTGCTGGCGGTTTTGCAGCGCCTTACTTTGCTGCTCCACCTGCGGCACTCTGGCCTGCACGTCCTCAAGATAGGCTTTATTTTTGCCGTAGCTTACCAGCCACAGCCCACCCAGAATAACCAGCAGCGCCAGCAACGCCGCATAGCCTGACCAGATCACCGCCCGGTTGCGCAGTTCCCACCAGCGGTTTTGCCCGGCGATGCCCGCTTCCTGAAAAATGACGTTTTGCAGCAAATTTTTAATGAAGAAGCTTTGCCCTTTCGCGCCGGGGATCGGTGCGTCTTTGCTTACCGAATCCCAGCCGGTACTGCCTTCCGTTTCCGGTAATGAGAGGACGCGATTAAGCTCACCCATCACCCGGTCAAACGGCAGTCCTTCCTGGGTGCCGCTGGCGAAGTAAATTCCGCGCGGCGAGAATTCGGTTTCAAAATTAGAACGGGCAAAAACGGTGCTCAGGTACTCCGCCAGCAAAGGACGCAGCGCGGCAAATTCCTGTGGGAAAAGCCAGGCCTCGGCGCGGGTTTTCGCATCGTGTTCCTGGAGCATTGTCTCCGGGAGTCCGGCATCCAGACGCTGTTGCAGCAGCGCGAACTCCTGCGCGAAGCTGCCCATCAGATCAAAATCAGCCTGCTTTGTCTGCTCCCACGGCAGGGTGAATCCCCAGATTTGATCGCGCTGGGCTTTATCAAATCCGGAAAACCACGCCCGGAAGCCTTTCAGCAGATCGGCTTTCGTTACCAGCACGTAAACCGGAAAGCGAATGCCAAGCTGTTCGTGGAGTTCAGACAGACGCTGGCGTAAATTAACCGCCTGCTGGCGCGAAGCCTCCGCCGACTGGGTCAGCAAATCGGAAATGCTGATGGTGATAATGACGCCGTTGATCGGCTGGCGGCGGCGATATTTGCGCAGCAGGTCGATAAACTTCAGCCACTCGCCCGCGTCCTGCGCCTGTTCGCTCTCCTGGGTGGTGTAGCGCCCTGCGGTATCCAGCAGGACCGCCTCATTGGTAAACCACCAGTCACAGTTCCGGGTACCGCCGATCCCGCGCAGCGCCGTTTTACCAAAGCGGTCGGCGAGCGGAAATTGCAGACCGGAATTGGCGAGCGCGGTGGTTTTCCCCGATCCCGGCGCGCCAATGATGACGTACCAGGGTAGCTGGTAGAGATACTGGGTACTGAAGCGCTGCGTCCAGCGCGAACTGCCCTGCCCTGGGTTGCTGAAATGCGCTTTTTTCAGAATTTGCGCCGCTTCGTCAAAACGCCCGGCGAGGATCTGGTCTTCGCTGTTAAGGCGCTGCTGCGGATCGCTGCTCTCTTTCGCGCTGCCTTCGCTGATATTGTCCATCAGCTTGCGGTTGAGCCAGGCGTTATACAAGCGCGGCAGGATGTGGCTTTGCATCCAGATCAGGTAAACCACCGCGATGGTGATGATCCGGTTCTGCTCGGATTCCAGCGGGCGCGTGTCCACGATGGACAGCAGCGGGCCAATCATCCAGATCACTGCCGCCAGCGCCGTAACGCCCAGAAAACCCCACAGCAGGCGGCTGGTCAGAATGGAAAGTAGTCGTATCAGCATCCTTAATTTCCTTGTGGCAATCCGTTCAGCTCGGCCTGGGTATTCTCAGGCGACACCAGCAGAGTAATTTCCACACGGCGGTTTCGGGCGCGGTTTTCAGGTGTCGTATTTGGCGCAAGCGGGTTCATCTCACCCCGCCCTTCCGCTTTAGCGCGTTCTGGCTGCGAAAGACGTTTTTGTAGCTGTTTTTGCACCGAGCGGGCGCGGTCAAGCGACAGCTCGTAGTTCGAGGCGAAGCGCGCGCTGCGAATAGGCACGTTGTCGCTGTAGCCGACCACCAGGATTTTGCCGCTGACGTTGTTCATCGCCTGCGCAATTCGCTCAATAACCGCATCGTAGCGGTCGCGTACCACCGTCGAGCCGGAGGCAAACAGGCCGTCGCCTTTGAGGATCACCACGCTTCTGTCCGCTTCATCGTTTACCGCCACCAGCCCGGCCTCGATTTCAGGCTTCAGGAAGCCGCGCAGGTTAAGCACCGCAGGCAGACGTTCCGCAGGCTGCTGCACGGAGACTTCCGGCAGCTGCGTCTGGTAAATTTTTGCCAGCACCGGGTTCGTGCTGTCACCCAGCCGCCAGTTAAGAACAATGTAAAAAAGACAGGCGATAAACCCGGTCAGCGCGACGCAGGCCCACAGCGGCACGACGGGACGCCACAGTTTGCGTAGCACCGGACGATCTTCAGGATGCACCGAGAGCGGCGCGGCGACGCTGCCGCGCACGCCCCGGATCATCTGCCACAAACGCTGTTTAATGGTTTCAAGCTGGGTGCGCCCGTTATCCAGCACCCGATAGCGCCCTTCAAAACCCAGCAGCAGGCAGTAGTTGATCATCTCCAGCAGGAAAATGTGTTCGCGCGGGTTCTGGGACAAACGCGCCAGCAGCTGGAAAAATTTCTCGCCGCCCCAGGTTTCATTGTGAAACGTGACCAGCAGGCCGCTTCCCGACCAGACGCCGCTACTGCCCCACGGCGTGAGCGCGGCGGCTTCATCCAGCGCCGTACACAGGCAATAACGTGCGCCTACGATCACTTCATACGGTAATCCCGCCCGCTGGCAGCGCACCTCAAAGCGACGAATTTCGTCGATCAGACGCTGACGTAAGCCGGCCTGGTCATCATGAGAGACGGAGTGACGGATCTGCGGTATAGCATTCAGCAACGGATTGGCCGCCGCCACCAGAGGGTTATTGCCGCCCGCGCCGTCAGAGGCATCACTGCTGCCCGAGCCCTGTTGTTCCTGCATAGTGTGCGCTCGCTTTTTTATTCTGTCGGGCTACGGATGGCCCAAAATTCCATATCCAGACCCGGAAACTCCCCTGCCAGATGCAGCGCAAAGGCCCCGGACTTTTCCATTTCGCTCCACAGTTCACCGCCGCGCTCCAGTTCGAAGTAGTTATAACCGGCGTGCCAGGGAATTTGTGGTGGCGCGACGGGCATGGCGCGTAATCCCATGCCCGGTAACTGCAATTGCACCAGGTCGCGAATTTTTGTCACCGGCGCGACTTTCATCTGCGCCGGGAAATGCGTTTGCAGGACGTCGCCCGGCATGTTCGCCTTCACCGCCAGCACGAAACCAAACTTACGTGTCATCCCCGTTTCTGGCAGGGTGGCGATGTTCAGGCCATGCGACCGCTCGTTAAGCGGCAACTGAATGGCGTTCTCCTCCATCACCAGCGATAGCCCCTGGCGCAGAAGCAGAAACAGTTTGCTGAAGCTGGCAGCAAGATCGTCGTGGTCATACACCGGCAGGACGCTTTCCGATGAGCGCTGTGCGGTCCACGTCATCAGTTCGGTGGCGAACGGCAACCAGCAATGCCAGAGCGTTTCAGGATGCACCAGCGGCAGCGTTTTCAGATGAGCCACTTCACCCAGATGGCGATTCACCAGGGAAAGAAGCATAAATTCAATCATTTCCGAGGTGTTAAACCGCCCCGGCTTGCGCAGTCGGCTGCCGATTTGCTGGCTGCGTTGGACCAGCAGCCCGTGCAGGTCGTTGATCATGCCGAAGATTTGCGGGTTATTGTTGCCGTTGAGCATTGGCGGGATGTAGTGGGTGTCCAGCCGGACGTAGTTATCGTTACGCTTTTCGACGATATAAACCACGCCAATGGCGGTCCATTCCGCCGTCAGGTCTTTTTCCAGCATTAGCTTCATGCGCAGGCGACCGAACTGTAAGGTGGCCTCGCCAACGGACAGGGCGTTGTCGTCTTCGACATCCTCTTCGAAGGTACTAAACCGCGCCAGCGACTCTTTTTCCTCACTGAAAATGACTTCTTCGCGCCCGCCACGGCGCGCGGGCAGCGCCAGCACGACTTTTTCGCCAGAAATATTATCCGGGATAGCCAGCGGCGGCGGTCCCTGACGCCCCTCCCGGAAATGAAACCACGTACCGTCCGGCAGCAGGCCGCTGGCATAGCTTAGCGCTACGCATCCCTGACGCAGCATGGCTTCATCCACTTCAAGGTCGATAAACCCCCAAAGGTACGAGCGCTGCAGCGTTCCCCATTCACGGATAAGGTTTTGCAGATGGCTTTCCGCACGCTGAAAATGGTGCGGACGCAGAAACATCCCCTCAGTCCAGACGACTTTTTCTGTTTTGTTCATACCGATGCCCTGTGGGGGAAGATTACGGGTTAACGACCCGGATCCCATTTACGTCAAGAAAGACCCTGGCTTCTAACTCATCTGCGGACCATTTCCAGAGAGAAGAAATCCCTCCTTCACCGGATACCGGCAGGGGAAGAGAGACGCGCCATTTTTTACCGTCCAGCACCTGATATTCGGCCATTACGCCGATATAGCGTGCTTCTGCGGCGCTGCGACCACTTAGCGTTTTAGACAACCGGGAGGGCATAAGGAAAAACTCATCGCTGTCTAACAGATTCGCGCCCAGCACGCTTTGCGCATTATTTTGCAAAGAGTAAAAATCGGCAGACATGAAATCGGCGTCAGACTTAAGCAGCAGCACTCTGACTTTAAGCGGCGCTGCATCGTTAATTTGCGGATGAGCCTGAAACTGGAGATGGTAAAAAGAGGGATCGCTATGTGAAGACGATCCACACCCGGCAACGAGTGTGAATAAAAACAGATAAAACGCCAGGCGGGCCTGGCGTAAAAATAATGTCATGTTCATAGGTCATCGCTCGTGAAAGCGGGATCAGTCGAGGATCCACGTCCCGTTTTTAGTGTTTTTGCAGGCTTTGCTATTACCATCAACATTGACGCAGGTAGCTTTTTTGCGCACTTTCGGGCGCGGAGTTTGTTTGCGCACCGTTTGCTCATACAGCTCGCTCTTCACGGCCGCACGCGCAGGCACGTAGCCAATCAGCTCTTCTTTTCCGGCATCGGCCAGTGCCAGCCAGTCATTTTCAACCTGTCCCAGCGCCATGTACGGCTGTCCGGCGTTCAGCGTGCGAATAACCTTGCCGCCAAAATCAGGACGACTCATCACCGAGGCCGGATATAGCGCGCGGTATTCTTCGTTAACCGGCTTGAATTGCGCTGGCGCAGACACGGCGTGGCGGTGTACCAGCGTGACGCCGTTAACGTCGCTGCTGACAATGGTGTCATCGTTGACGGTCGGCGCTTCAGGGCTTTTACAGCCAGCAACTGCAACAACAAAAATAAGGGCCAGTATCGATCGCATTTTCATATGCTTTTCCGTAGCGAGATTAATGTAGGTTAACTTTTTCAAAGAAAAGGGCTATTTGACTTCAGACTTCGACGTATTAAGGTACGAAAAGAACGTTCTTTAAATGCAGCCTGATTTCAGGCATAGCTACCGCACGAGCCGAATCACACGGACCGCATGATATTCGTCAATTATGTTAACAGATACACAATTTTACATAATGACTATGTTAATTCAATTTTATATTGCGCCGGGAGAATAATTTCTTGCGGCTATATCTGCTTATGGGACAAATCCTAAAAAACTTTCCAAAAAACCATATTAATCATTATATGAAATATTTAAGCGCCACTTAAATATAATCAACTTACTGAAATAAAAGGATAAATTTTTTAATGAGACATGGGTCACATAATATATTTAAAGAAGAATCCAACTACCATAATTAGTGGTTTTTTACATGTATTTTGAATGAAACATTAAAGACTGATAAGCCAAAGTCTGTAGATCTATACATTGTTATAGCATTCCGTTATGGCTGAAAAGATATTTCTTTACAAAGTAAATCATTATTAATCGATACCTCCGCAGGAATGAAACTTGAACATATTTGAGCACGCAATCAGGATATATCATGTAACATGAGCGAACTGAATATTGTTTATCCAGGTTTTGCTTAATATATGAAGAATAAAGTGCATTTTTGTGTCAGTTATTAACCGTGCGTTACCAGCCTGGAGAGGCGGAATATCCTGGGTGCGGGTTAATGATTTTTTACACCAGGGTGACAGTTTGCCGCTATCGCCGCGATTACCCGGAAATGTTCATGTATGTTCCAGAAAGCGTTTGAAAGCGTACAGCCCTGCTGCTCTGATGATGGTGTTTTGGCGACAGGTGCGGAACGTATTTTACGGCTTAGTGCCCGGAAAACCCGTCGATCTTTAGCTCGGCCAGCCACTGCGCCAGCCGCGCTACCTCCACATGGTGAAACCACGCCACCAGCTTGTGCGCCCGTTCGGCTCCCACGCCTGGTAAAGCTTGCCAGCCGGTTTCATCGCGGGCAACGAGCTGCGGCCAGTTAACTGCGGTTAAACTATTAAAGGCGGTCTGTGGTAACGGCGCGCCCAGCGCTTTCACCCAGCGTTTAAACGGACGGGTGCGGGCAAGATCAAACCGGTGCCAGAGCTGCTGCCCGCGTGCCCCCGTAAAGCCGGGCGTACTCTGTAGCGTTGCCTGCGTCAGGGTGAGCCAGGAAAAGAGGTGGCTGAAATGGTGGGTGCGATGCAACGCGCGCCAGCCTTCCTCGCCCATGCCTTTGATATCCAGCGCCTGCGCCGAGCCAAGCCAGACCAGGCGGGAGATAAACTGCTCCTCGCAGCCCGGGGTGGCATAAAAGCAGGTCAGGGAATTAAAACGCGGCGGCGGTGGCACAGGCTTAACGCGCCGGGTATTGCGCCAGACCACGCTGTCGAGGCGCGGAATGCCCTGCCCGGCGAGGCTGACCTCAACCTGATCGCCTGGGGCAATATCCAGCGTGTGCCAGCGGTTAACGGAGCCAATATTCACCCGTCGCACCTGTTTATCATCAAGCTGTACCGGCTCAAGCTGCGCGATGACGGCTATTTTCCCGCTGCGACCGACGGTAAAATTTACCGCCTTAACCTCCGTGACCTGCGCCGCTGGCTGATACTTCCATGCCACCGCCCAGTCCGCCTGCCCCGGCAGCCAGCGCCGTGCGGCAGGTTCAACTGCCGCACGCACGATGATGCCGTCGGTCACGAAAGGTAGCGCGGAGGTGTACCAGCGGGTGCGCTGTGTGTCTGCGTCTTTGACGGTGCTGACCGGCAGCGTGTAGCGGGCGCTCCACTGAAAACCAGCGTCATTAAGCGCGCGCATCCGCTGCGGCATCGTTGCCGGACCGTCGGGCCATGCCCAGATAAAGACGTCGAATTCGCGCAGCAGGGGCGAGCTGTCGCGCCGCATCATCGCTCCGGCCACTTTCGCGCGGGCATTCATGCCGCCCATCTGCTGTTGAATATGCCCCTGACGCCGCCAGAACAGTTCGCCCTGTAGCACAGCATCCGCCAGCACACCGGAGACGGTTTGTGGTACGGCGGGGATCTGGCGCACTTTCTCCGTCCAGTCTTCGCCTTTCAGACCATCGCCCCGGCTGATGGCCTGCGCCAGCCTGCCGTGACGATAAATAAGAGTGATGGCCACGCCGTCAACTTTTGGCTGCATCCAGAGATCTGCCCTGTCGCGCATCCACCGCGCCAGCGTGCTTTTGTCTGCCAGCTTGCGCACGCCGGTATGGGCAACAGGATGATTGACCGTCCCGCTGATGGCAGGCGTATGCAGATCGCCCTGTTCAGGGGCGTTAAAACAGCGCTGCCACTGCGCCAGCCGGGCGCTAAGCTGGTCGTATACGCCGTCGCTGACTTCACTGCGTCCCTGCTGCCAGTAAGCCTCATTCCAGCGCTGAAGCTGCTGATGCAGCCGGGTGATTTCCTGCTCCGCGCGGGCCGGAGACCAGACCGGGCACAGCGCCCAGCTTTGCACCGCCCACATCATTACTCCGCATAAAACGCCGATCCGTTGCCACATAATTTCGCCTCCGTTGCCCGATGCCGAAGGTATATCCCGCCGCATCGCACAGCGGCGAGCAGCAAAAACGGATTTTACGAGGACGCTTCCAGACTTTCCATTTTGTTGCAGCAAACAGAGACGAAAACGGGAAAGCATTACGCAAAATGCAAGAATCTGGCGCAAAAAGTGTGACGAAGACTACGTCACGTAGCGGCGACGTGTATAATAGGCTCGTATGTAAGCTCACTTTCGATCAACACATACAGTAAGATTCTCATGGCTCAAGGCACGCTTTATATTGTTTCTGCCCCCAGCGGCGCGGGGAAATCCAGCCTGATTCAGGCTTTGCTTAAAACCCAGCCGTTGTACGATACTCAGGTTTCCGTTTCTCACACCACGCGCGCACCGCGCCCTGGTGAAGTACACGGTGAGCATTACTTCTTTGTCGATCATGACGAGTTCAGAAGCATGATTGGCAGTAATGCGTTTCTTGAGCACGCGGAAGTTTTTGGCAATTATTACGGCACCTCAAAGGAAGCCATTGAGCAGGTGCTGGCAACCGGCGTAGATGTTTTTCTGGATATTGACTGGCAGGGCGCACAGCAAATCCGTGAAAAAATGCCGCAGGCGCGCAGTATTTTTGTGCTGCCGCCATCGAAGCTGGAATTGGATCGCCGCCTGCGCGGTCGCGGCCAGGATAGCGAAGAGGTTATTGCTAAACGCATGGCCCAGGCAGTTGCAGAAATGAGCCATTACGCCGAATATGATTATCTGATCGTGAATGATGATTTCGACACCGCCATTGGCGATCTTAAAACCATCATTCGTGCTGAACGCCTGCGTATGAGCCGCCAGAAACAGCGACATGACGCTTTAATCACCAAACTGTTGGCAGACTGAATCCACTTTCAGTATTATGCCCAGTCATTTCTTCACCTGTGGAGCATTTTAAGTATGGCACGCGTAACTGTTCAGGACGCTGTAGAGAAAATTGGTAACCGTTTTGACCTGGTACTGGTCGCCGCGCGTCGCGCTCGTCAGATGCAGGTAGGCGGTAAAGATCCGCTGGTACCGGAAGAAAACGATAAAACTACCGTTATCGCGCTGCGCGAAATTGAAGAAGGTCTGATCAACAACCAGATCCTCGACGTGCGCGAGCGCCAGGAGCAGCAAGAGCAGGAAGCCGCAGAGTTACAGGCAGTCACCGCTATTGCTGAAGGTCGTCGTTAATTAATACTGCGGGTCGCCCTTGTATCTGTTTGAAAGCCTGAATCAGCTGATTCAAAACTATCTGCCGGAAGACCAGATTAAACGTCTTCAGCAGGCGTATCTCGTTGCACGTGACGCTCACGAGGGACAGACACGCTCAAGCGGCGAACCCTATATCACTCACCCGGTGGCGGTGGCCTGCATTCTGGCCGAGATGAAACTCGACTATGAAACGCTGATGGCCGCATTGCTGCACGACGTGATTGAAGATACTCCCGCCACCTACCAGGATATGGAACAGCTGTTTGGCAAAAGCGTTGCCGAGCTGGTGGAGGGGGTGTCTAAACTCGACAAACTGAATTTTCGCGATAAGAAAGAGGCGCAGGCCGAAAACTTTCGCAAGATGATTATGGCGATGGTGCAGGATATCCGCGTCATTCTCATCAAACTTGCTGACCGTACCCATAATATGCGCACGCTGGGCGCTTTACGCCCGGATAAACGTCGCCGCATCGCCCGTGAAACCCTCGAAATTTACAGCCCCCTGGCGCACCGTTTAGGTATCCACCACATCAAAACCGAGCTGGAAGAGCTGGGCTTTGAAGCGCTGCACCCAAACCGCTATCGGGTCATTAAAGAGGTGGTGAAAGCCGCGCGCGGCAACCGTAAAGAGATGATCCAGAAAATCCTCTCTGAAATCGAAGGGCGCTTACAGGAAGCAGGTATTCCATGCCGGGTAAGCGGACGCGAGAAGCATCTTTACTCGATCTACTGCAAAATGGTGCTGAAAGAGCAGCGTTTTCACTCGATCATGGACATCTACGCCTTCCGGGTAATCGTTCATGACGCCGACACCTGTTATCGCGTACTGGGGCAGATGCATAGCCTTTACAAGCCGCGTCCAGGCCGGATGAAAGATTACATCGCCATTCCGAAAGCGAACGGCTATCAGTCGCTGCATACCTCGATGATCGGCCCGCACGGCGTGCCGGTTGAGGTGCAAATTCGCACTGAAGATATGGATCAGATGGCGGAAATGGGGGTGGCGGCACACTGGGCTTATAAAGAGCACGGCGAAACCAGCACCACCGCGCAAATCCGCGCCCAGCGCTGGATGCAAAGCCTGCTGGAACTTCAGCAAAGCGCGGGTAGCTCGTTTGAATTTATCGAGAGCGTTAAATCCGATCTCTTCCCCGATGAGATTTACGTTTTCACCCCGGAAGGGCGCATTGTCGAACTGCCTGCCGGGGCGACACCGGTCGATTTCGCTTACGCGGTGCATACCGATATCGGTCATGCCTGCGTCGGCGCACGCGTCGATCGCCAGCCGTATCCGCTGTCGCAGCCACTGACCAGCGGGCAAACGGTGGAAATTATTACCGCGCCGGGCGCACGTCCGAACGCGGCGTGGCTGAATTTTGTCGTCAGCTCGAAAGCGCGCGCCAAAATTCGCCAGTTACTGAAAAACCTCAAGCGTGACGATTCCGTTAGCCTGGGTCGCCGTCTGCTCAACCACGCGTTGGGTGGCAGCCGCAAGCTGACGGAAATTCCGGCGGAAAGCATCCAGCGTGAGCTTGAGCGGATGAAGCTCGCCACGTTAGATGATTTGCTGGCAGAAATTGGCCTCGGCAACGCGATGAGCGTGGTGGTCGCCAAAAATCTTCAGCAGGGCGATGCCGCCGCCGTACCACAGCAAATTAGCGGTCATCTGCCCATTAAAGGCGCTGACGGCGTGCTGATCACCTTTGCCAAGTGCTGCCGTCCTATCCCCGGCGATCCGATCATTGCCCACGTCAGTCCGGGTAAAGGTCTGGTTATCCATCATGAGTCCTGCCGTAACATCCGTGGCTACCAGAAAGAGCCAGAGAAGTTTATGGCGGTCGAGTGGGATAAAGAAATCGCCCAGGAGTTCATCACTGAAATCAAAGTGGATATGTTCAACCATCAGGGCGCGCTGGCGAACCTGACGGCGGCAATTAATACCGCTTCGTCGAATATTCACAGTCTGAACACCGAAGAGAAAGACGGTCGCGTCTACAGCGCATTTATCCGCCTGACCGCACGCGACCGCGTGCAGCTGGCGAATATTATGCGCAAAATCCGCGTGATGCCGGACGTCATTAAAGTCACCCGAAATCGAAACTAGTTTATGAATCCACAACGTTATGCGCGTATTCGTGAAATGCTCGCCAGACGTCAGCCCGATCTGACGGTATGCATGGAGCAGGTCCATAAGCCTCATAACGTCTCGGCGATTATCCGTACCGCCGACGCCATCGGCGTGCATGAAGTTCACGCCGTGTGGCCGGGCAACCGGATGCGCACAATGGCTTCCGCCGCCGCAGGCAGCAATAGCTGGGTCGAGGTCAAAACGCACCGCACCATTGGCGACGCCGTTGCGCATCTGAAAGGCTGCGGTATGCAGGTGCTGGCGACGCATCTTTCCGCCAAAGCCGTCGATTTTCGGGAAATTGATTACACCCTTCCGACCTGCATTCTGATGGGTCAGGAAAAGACCGGGATTACCCAGGAAGCGCTGGATCTCGCCGACCGCGATATCATCATCCCGATGGTCGGCATGGTGCAGTCGCTCAACGTTTCCGTCGCCTCGGCGCTCATTCTTTATGAAGCACAGCGCCAGCGGCAGAACGCCGGTATGTATCTGCGTGAGAACAGCACCCTGCCGGAAGAAGAGCAGCAGCGCCTGCTGTTTGAGGGCGGTTATCCGGTGCTGGCCCGGGTGGCGAAACGTAAAGGCCTGCCCTATCCGCGCGTCAACGAGCAGGGCGAACTTGATGCAGACGCCGCATGGTGGGCCACCATGCAGGCCGCAGGCTAAACCATGCAGGGCCGGTTGCTCGACGCCATCCCGCTTAACGCCCTGACCGGGGTTGGCGCGGCGCAAAGCAGCAAACTGGCGAAGATTGGCCTGCATACCGTGCAGGATCTGCTTCTGCACCTTCCCCTGCGTTATGAAGACCGCACCCAGCTTTATCCTATTGGCGATCTGCTCCCCGGTATTTATGCCACCGTAGAAGGCGAAGTGCTGAACAGCAATATCACCTTCGGCGGTCGCCGGATGATGACCTGTCAGATTAGCGACGGTTCCGGCATTCTCACCATGCGCTTTTTCAACTTTAACGCGGCGATGAAAAACAGCCTCGCCACCGGGCGGCGCGTGCTGGCCTACGGTGAGGCAAAGCGCGGCAAGTACGGCGCGGAAATGATCCACCCTGAATACCGCGTACAGGGCGATCTCAGCACGCCGGAGCTTCAGGAAACGCTGACGCCGGTGTATCCAACTACCGAAGGGGTGAAGCAAGCGACGCTGCGTAAGCTGACCGATCAGGCGCTGGATCTGCTGGATACCTGCGCCATTACCGAACTGCTGCCGCCTGAGCTGGCGCAGGGAATGATGACCCTGCCGGAAGCGCTGCGCACTCTTCACCGTCCACCGCCATCTTTGCAGCTGGCGGATCTGGAAGCCGGACAGCACCCGGCACAGCGGCGTCTTATTCTTGAAGAGTTACTGGCGCACAATCTCAGTATGCTGGCGCTGCGGGCGGGCGCGCAGCGCTACCACGCGCAGTCGCTGGGTAAACAGGATGATTTAAAAAACCGTTTTCTCACCTCCCTGCCCTTCAAACCGACCGGCGCACAGACGCGGGTCGTGGCGGAAATTGAGCACGATATGGCGCTCGACTTCCCGATGATGCGGCTGGTGCAGGGTGATGTTGGTTCCGGTAAAACGCTGGTCGCCGCCCTTGCGGCGCTGCGCGCCATCGCCCACGGCAAACAGGTGGCGTTGATGGCCCCGACCGAACTCCTTGCCGAGCAGCATGCCAACAACTTCCGCAGCTGGTTTGCGCCGCTTGGTATTGAGGTCGGCTGGCTGGCGGGTAAGCAGAAAGGTAAAGCCCGCCTTGCGCAGCAGGAGGCGATTGCCAGCGGTCAGGTCCAGATGATCGTCGGCACCCACGCTATTTTCCAGGAGCATGTGCAGTTTAACGGCCTCGCGCTGGTGATTATCGACGAACAGCATCGCTTCGGCGTGCATCAGCGGCTGGCGCTGTGGGAGAAAGGCCAGCAGCAGGGCTTTCATCCGCATCAGTTGATCATGACCGCCACGCCGATCCCGCGCACGCTGGCAATGACCGCCTATGCCGATCTCGACACCTCGGTGATTGATGAACTGCCGCCGGGCCGCACGCCGGTAACGACCGTCGCTATCCCCGATACCCGGCGCAGCGAGATTATTGATCGGGTGCGTAACGCCTGTACCGGCGAAGGCCGCCAGGCTTACTGGGTCTGTACCCTGATTGAAGAATCTGATCTGCTGGAAGCGCAGGCCGCTGAAGCCACGTGGGAAGAATTAAAGCTCGCCCTGCCGGAACTGAACGTCGGGCTGGTACACGGGCGCATGAAACCCGCTGAAAAGCAGGCGGTGATGCAATCCTTCAAGCAGGGCGACCTGCATCTGCTGATCGCCACCACGGTGATTGAAGTCGGGGTGGACGTGCCGAACGCCAGCCTGATGATTATCGAAAACCCGGAGCGTCTGGGTCTGGCCCAGCTTCACCAGCTTCGCGGTCGCGTCGGGCGCGGGGCGGTGGCTTCCCACTGCGTGCTGCTCTATAAATCCCCGCTGTCAAAAACCGCGCAGAAGCGTTTGCAGGTGCTGCGCGACAGCACCGATGGTTTTATCATTGCCCAAAAAGACCTCGAAATTCGCGGGCCGGGCGAGCTGCTCGGCACGCGTCAGACCGGCAACGCAGAGTTCCGGGTCGCGGATTTACTGCGCGATCAGGCGATGATCCCCGAAGTTCAGCGCATTGCCCGTCATATTCACGAACGTTATCCGCAGCAGGCCGCCGCGCTGATTGAGCGCTGGATGCCGGAAACGGAACGCTATTCAAACGCGTAGATAACCCTTCCCGCTACAAGGTTGTGCTAAACTTCGCGCAATTTTTCCTCCTGAACGAGTTTGTTATGAGACGAGAACTGGCTATCGAATTTTCGCGCGTGACCGAAGCGGCGGCGCTGGCGGGCTATAAGTGGTTAGGCCGGGGCGATAAAAACACCGCCGACGGCGCGGCGGTCAACGCCATGCGTATTATGCTTAACCAGGTCAATATCGACGGTACGATTGTGATTGGTGAAGGCGAAATCGACGAAGCGCCGATGCTCTATATCGGGGAACGTGTCGGCACCGGTCAGGGCGACGCGGTGGATATTGCGGTCGATCCTATTGAAGGAACCCGCATGACCGCCATGGGCCAGGCCAACGCGCTGGCGGTGCTGGCAGTCGGTGACAAAGGCAGTTTCCTGAACGCGCCGGATATGTACATGGAAAAGCTGATCGTCGGGCCGGGCGCGAAAGGCGCTATCGACCTTACTCTGCCGCTGGCGGATAACCTGCGTAATATCGCGGCGGCGCTCGGTAAACCGCTCAGCGAGCTGACGGTGACGATCCTCGCCAAGCCGCGTCATGATGAGGTTATCGCCGAAATGCAGCAGATCGGCGTGCGGGTATTTGCTATCCCCGACGGTGACGTGGCGGCCTCAATTCTGACCTGTATGCCGGACAGCGAAGTTGACGTTCTGTACGGCATCGGTGGCGCGCCGGAAGGCGTGGTTTCAGCGGCGGTGATCCGCGCGCTGGATGGCGATATGCACGGACGCCTGCTGGCGCGTCACCATGTTAAAGGCGACAGCGAAGAAAACCGCCGCATTGGTGAAAGCGAGCTGTCCCGCTGCCAGGCAATGGGCATCGAAGCCGGAAAAGTGCTGCGCCTGGATGATATGGCGCGTAACGACAACGTGATTTTCTCCGCCACCGGCATCACCAAAGGCGATTTGCTGGAGGGGATCAGCCGCAAGGGCAATATCGCGACCACCGAAACGCTGCTGGTTCGCGGGAAATCGCGCACCATCCGCCGCATTCAGTCCATTCACTATCTGGACCGCAAAGATCCCGACATTCAGCAGCATATTCTCTAAAATCATTTGTCCTGAAGAGCTTTCCGGCCCGCAGGGGCTGGAAATGTTAACGGCAAGCAACGAAGATAAGCTAACGAATTTCAGAGGAGGCGATCATGGCGGAGTGGGTAACAGGAAAAGTCACGAAAGTAGAATACTGGACCGATGCGCTATTTAGCCTCACCGTTCACGCCCCCGTTCAACCCTTTACCGCCGGGCAGTTTACCAAGCTCGGTATGGAAATTGACGGCGAACGCGTTCAGCGTGCTTATTCCTATGTAAACGCCCCGCACAGCCCGGATCTGGAGTTTTACCTTGTCACCGTGCCGGAAGGGAAACTCAGCCCGCGTCTGGCGGCGCTTAAGCCGGGCGACGAAGTGCAGGTCGTTAGCGAGGCGGCAGGATTCTTTGTTCTGGAAGAAGTCCCCGACTGCAAAACGCTGTGGATGCTGGCAACGGGCACGGCGCTTGGCCCGTATCTTTCTATTCTTCAGGAAGGGAAAGATTTGGAACGGTTTGAGGATCTGGTGCTGGTTCATGCCGTGCGCTACGCGGCGGATTTAAGCTATCTGCCGCTGATGCTGGAACTGCAAAGACGCTACGAAGGGAAACTGCGTATTCAGACGGTGGTCAGCCGCGAAACAGTCGCCGGTTCACTGACCGGGCGCGTGCCAGCGCTGATTGAGAGCGGCGCGCTGGAAGAGGCTACCGGGCTTGCGATGAACACTGAAACCAGTCATGTAATGCTGTGCGGTAATCCGCAGATGGTGCGCGATACCCAGCAGTTGCTGAAAGATACCCGGCAGATGACCAAACACCTGCGCCGTCGTCCGGGCCATATGACCGCTGAACACTACTGGTGATCAGCGAAATTTCACGTCCTGCGTCTCTTTGCCGTATTTATTCTCGCCCTGGGTGCCGATAAACGCGCCCAGATCGAGCAACAGCATCACCATAATGAGCGTCGGAATAAAACGCCCTACCGTCCACTGCCAGACCCCCGGCAGGATCGCCCAGTTTCCCGCCAGCAGCATCCACGCCAGAATCAGCAGCAGCGCCCAAAGACCGGATTTACCGCGATCGTGTAAGCGCTTGATCACCACGGTCGCCGTCGGCCATTGCAGACAGACCAGCGCAAACGCGGCAATCTGCATGTCGATGAGATTACTGCCCGCGAGCGTAAACAGACAAAACATCGCCACCAGCCAGATGGCGACCCAGATCCAGAAATCACGGCGGCCAATCCGCCCTTTAATTGAAAATAACCACTGCTGTAGGGTCATGCATTTTTCCTGATGATGTTATTGCGCGTAGTTTACCCTGAAGTCGGCAGTTTTTGACAAGTTCGGCGGTTATCGCTTTAATCGTGAGCAGATTTAGCAAAGGACGAACGTAATGAAGAGTTGGGGAAGGCTGATGTTATTGTTGCTGACGGTGGCTACCGCTGGCGCTCCGGTGCTGGCGGAAGAGACGTCCGGCGTCACCGCGCCTTATTTACTGGCGGGTTCCCCGACGTTCGATCAGACCATCAGCCAGTTCCGGGAGAGGTTTAATGCCGATAACCCTGACCTGCCGCTGAATGAGTTTCGCTCTATTTCCGGTATGCCGGATCGCGCCAATCTGACCCGCGCCGCCAGCAAAATTAACGAGAATCTGTACGCTTCGACCGCGCTTGAACGCGGCACGCTGAAAATCAAATCCATGCAGATCACCTGGCTGCCGATTCAGGGGCCGGGGCAAAAAGCGGCAAAAGCGAAAGCGCACGGCTACATGAGCGCGGTGCTGCGCGTGCTGATCCCCACGCTGACCAAAGCGCAAAGCCAGCAGAAGCTGCAAAAATTGCTCGCCGCCGGGAAAGGTCAGCGCTATCACGCTGAAACCGAAGGCGCGATCCGCTATGTGGTGGCGGACAACGGCGAAAAGGGGCTGACCTTCGCTGTTGAACCGATTAAGCTGGCGCTATCTGATGACAACGAAGGCGACAATAAATGATAAAAAGCAAAGCCTTTAGGGTCATCAATCTCTATACTGACTCACAGACCATGCTGCCCTGAGGGGCGGCAATATTCCCTAACTCGCTTACAGCGTGGAGAATTAAAATGCGACATCCTCTTGTGATGGGTAACTGGAAACTGAACGGCAGCCGCCACATGGTAAACGAACTGGTAGCGAACCTGCGTAAAGAGCTGGCTGGCGTGACCGGTTGCGGCGTGGCCATTGCGCCGCCGGAAATGTACCTCGATCTGGCGAAACAGGCCGCAGCGGGTGGCCACATTCACCTGGGCGCGCAGAACGTTGATCTTAACCTGTCTGGCGCATTCACTGGCGAAACCTCTGCCGAAATGCTGAAAGATATCGGCGCAAAATACATCATCATCGGTCACTCAGAACGTCGTACTTACCATAAAGAATCCGACGAGCTGATCGCTAAAAAATTCGCCGTGCTGAAAGAACAGGGTCTGATCCCGGTTCTGTGTATCGGTGAAACCGAAGCAGAAAACGAAGCGGGCAAAACCGAAGAAGTTTGCGCACGTCAGATTGACGCCGTTCTGAAAACCCAGGGCGCAGCGGCATTCGAAGGCGCGGTTATCGCCTACGAACCTGTATGGGCAATCGGTACTGGCAAATCCGCCACTCCGGCGCAGGCACAGGCCGTTCACAAATTCATCCGTGACCACATTGCTAAAGCCGACGCCAACGTCGCTGAGCAGGTGATCATTCAGTACGGCGGTTCTGTTAACGCGTCTAACGCGGCAGAGCTGTTCACCCAGCCGGATATCGACGGCGCGCTGGTGGGCGGTGCTTCACTGAAAGCTGATGCCTTTGCGGTCATCGTGAAAGCAGCAGAAGCCGCTAAACAGGCGTAATGTCTGTCGTCCCCTCTCCTGGCGAGAGGGGATATTCCCCCGCCTTACAATCTTCCCAGCACCCTGAACCACGCATAATCCAGCGGCACCAGCAGCAGATAAGTGACCAGCGCCAGCGCCAGACACAGCAGCATTCCTGAACGTGCCGGAACTTTTCCCAGCGCCATCGCCACCACAATGGGCGACGCCTGATACGGCAAAAGCGGCGTCGAATAGCCTGCCACCTGAATCATAATCACGCTAAGCAGCGGGAAGCCCGTGGCGTCGGAAAAGCTCTGCGCCAGAGTGGTGTACAGCGCCGGAACGCCGTTCGCGGTCATAATAAAGTTCAGCGCGGTGGTAATGCCGGTCAGGGCCAGAAAGCTGGTGAAAGGCCGATCGGGGTCGAGCGGCATAACGTGTAGCAGCGCATCTCCCACCGCGCCGCCAATCCCGGTTTCGGTGACGGTCAGCGCCAGGCCGAGGATGCCGCCGACGTACAGGCAGGTGCGCATATTTACCCCGGAAGCGAACTCTTCCCCGCTGATAAAACCGATGCGCGGCAGGAGCGTTACGCACGCCGCTGCCAGCCCGGTCCACGCAGGCCCGACGCCGTGCCAGCTTTCCGTTACCCACATGATCAGCACCACCGCCAGCAGCCAGGCGAGGCGTTTTTCTTTGCGGCTCATCGACGTGGACGGCGTGGTTTCGCGCGGCGGCTGCGGCGTACCGGGAAACAGCCAGCAAATCAGGCCAATCAGGATCAGCCCCTTGAGAATGCCCAGCACCGGCGTGTGCAGCAGCAGATACGGGACATAATTAAGATGGATGCCGTATGCGCCCTCCGCCGCCCCGCTCATCACCAGATTCGGCACGTTGGCGGGCAGGATGGTGGCCGAGAGCTGAAAAGTCCCGAAGCCAACCGCCAGCGCCAGCCCGTACCAGGCGCGGGTGCCGTCCTGAATTCCGGCGCGCGCCGCCATCGCCGCCACAATCGGCATCAGCAGCGCGATACGTCCCATGTTGGACGGCATCACAAACGCCAGCGCATAGCTGAGCAGCACCACGCTTGCGACCATCAGCAGCCAGGAGTCGGTGAGCTTCGCCGACAGCGCCCGCGCCGCCCTGTCCGCCAGCCCGGTTTTACGGATCGCCACGCCAAGCACAAATCCGCTGAACACCAGCCAGAACGCCGACGAGGCAAAGCCGCCGAAGATCACCTCCGGCGGGGCAATTTTCGCCATCATTGCCACAGCAAAAAAGAGCAGCGCGGTGAGGAATTCCGGCAGTAGCGAGGTCGCCCAGAGCAAAATCGTGACGCCAACCACCAGCGAAGGAAGGAACAGAGGGTGAGTAAGCCAGAGCGACATGCCTGTCTCCTGTTGTTTTTTTCAACGAGCATACGGAGACAGGCGGCGGGTGTAAACGCCAGAATTAGCAGGTCTGTCAGCGCAGCGCCGTAAACATCGCCAGCCAGCCACGCACGTTTTCGTCAAGGCTGTCGTCGCGGAACAGGGCGCTGCCGGAAATCACCCGGTCGATCCCCCGCGTAATCAGCGGCGGCACCTGCTCACGCGCCAGCGATCCATCAACGGCAATTATTTTTCCCTCCCGCCTGTCGCCCAGCAGCACGAGGAGCTGCGCCAGCCGCGCCTGTAATGCCTGCGGGCTGACTTTACTGCCGTATCCCGGATTCACCGCCAGCAGTTGGATCACTTCCACCTCATTAATAACGGGCACAATCACCTCCAGCGGCGTCGCCGGGCACAGGCTGAGGCCGCGAATGACCGGCATGTCGCCGCCGGTCACCGCCACCTTTTGCTCGCCCAGCCAGCTTAGCGTGTGGTGCAGGTGAATATCGCCTTCCGCCTGAAGAGTGATGCAGTGCGCGCCCGCCTTCACGCAGGCCTGCGCCGTCGCCCATTGATCTGCCACCATCAGGTGAACGTCTTTGAGAAACGTCTGCGGCAGTTGCCCCACCGCCCACGGGCCTACGGTGAACTGCGGGCAAAACTGCCCGTCCATCAGATCCAGATGCAGCAGCGGCACATCCAGCGCCGCCAGTTGCTGCAAATGGCGCTCAAGCGAGAGCCACTGCCCGGCAAGAATGCCGACGCTAAGCGGATAAGACTTCAGCCGCGCCACGCACGCCTCGCGGCTCAGCCCGGCAAACGCGTTATTCATCGCCGCTCCTTAAGGCATCAGCCCTTTAAAGACGGTTTTCTTACGCGGGCTGCTCATTAAAGGCTCCAGTTGTTCCACGCAGGCTTTATAGTGCGGCGTCGTTTTATGGAAGGCGACGGCCTGTTCATCTTCATAGGCTTCATAAATATAAAACCGCGTCGGGGCGTCCGGGTCCTGCAACACATCAAAGCGCAGGTTGCCCGCCTCCTGCACCGAGCCAAGATGATTTTGGCGAAAAACGTCGATAAATTGTTCGACTTTGTCATCATGAACGTTAATTTCAACCAGCGTGACATGCATCATTCACCTCCTGTTTAGCTGTCGCCGGGCCGTCAGCCCTTCTCACTCAAAAACAGTTCATACGCCCGCTCCGCCGTTTCGTTGTTATGGACAACGGCATGAACGGCTTTGATCATGGCGACCGGATCTTCCGACTGGAAAATATTGCGTCCCATATCCACGCCGCTGGCACCCTGATCGATGGCCTGATAGCACATTTCCAGCGCCTCGCGCTCAGGCAGTTTTTTACCACCGGCGATGACAATCGGCACCGGGCAGCCCGCCGCGATACGCTCAAAGCCTTTATCGACGTAATAGGTTTTGATAATTTGCGCGCCAATTTCCGCCGCAATGCGCGTGGCCAGGGAGAAATAACGCTGGTCGCGGGCCATATCCTTGCCGACACCGGTGACGGCCATCGTCGGCATTCCGACGCGCAGGCCCGCATCGATTAACTGAATAATGTTTTTAATCGACTGGTGTTCATATTCAGAACCCACATACACCTGGGCGGCAACGGCACAGCTGTTCAGCCTGACCGCATCATCCATCGCTACGGCCACGGCTTCATTACTGAGTTCGGTTAAAATCGAATTCGCCCCTGACGCGCGTAACACCACGGGTTTATTGGTCGCGGGCGGCACCACGCTGCGTAATATTCCACGGGTACACATTAAGACGTCGGTATGTTCAAAGAGCGGCGCAATATTAATGTCGATGCGCTCCAGCCCGGTGGTCGGCCCCTGAAAATAACCGTGGTCGAACGCCAGCATGACGGTTCTACCGCTGCGGGGATTAAAAATGCGCGACAGCCGCGATTGCATTCCCCAGTCCAGCGCGCCACAGCCTTTTAAGGTAAACAGGGTATTGGTTTGCGGTTTATCGGCATGAAAATCTTTACCGTCTTTGATGTCATCTAAGTCAGCCATTATTTACTCCGTCGCGATATCAAAAATCGTATTTATCGATATTGTCTTTGTTAAACACCACGCGCTCAGGCAGGAGCACGATACCGTTGCCTTTCGCTTCATAGCTGTAGCCCTGGACGCTGTTAGGAGAAACTTCCACCTGGCCGACGCCCGGAATATCCAGCTTGTCGCCGATATTCATCGGCGTGTTTTTCAGCAGCGCAGCGGCGACGTGAACGGCGATTTTCCCTTGCTGCACCACGTCCCACAGGCCGAATTCTTTTACCGTCCCGCGCTGGACATAAGGCCGCATGACGTTCGGTGTGCTGAAGCCCACGATGGCGATATTGTTGCGTTTCAGGTTTTCAGCGGCCTGCGCGGCGGCGGGTAACGCATTGGCGTCGGGGGCGATAATGGCGTCCAGATCGCTGTAGGCTTTGATAATCCCTTCTGCCGTTTGCAGGGATTTAGTGGCGTCGTTATAGCCAAACTGGGTGGTGACGATCTCCCAGCCCGGATGGTCTTTGGCGATTTTCGCTTTTGCCTCCTGCACCCACTGGTTCTGGTCGGTGACGGTAGGGCTGGAATAGAAGAACGCGACTTTCGCTTTATCTTTGTTGACCTGGCGGGACGCCATATCCACCAGCAGGCTGCCCAGCTGTTTTGGCGTTCCCTGATCGATGTAATAAGAGCGGCATTCCGGTTTGGTATCTGAGTCCCACGTCAGCACTTTGACGCCGCGCTGCATGGCGCGTTTTAACGCCGGACACAGCCCGTCTGGCGACACGGCGGAAACAATAATCGCCTTGTAGCCCTGGTTTACGAAGTTATTCACCAGTTGTACCTGGCCGGATACGCTTGGCTCGGTCGGGCCATCGTAAGTCACGTCAATGCCCAGCTCTTTACCCGCCTCCTTCGCCCCATTACCGCCGCTGGTGAAAAAGCCGACGCCGACCAGTTTAGGGATAAAAGCAATCCGATCCGCCGCCTGAACGGCGGCCGCTGCGGAGGCAAGGCCAAGCGTGATAAGTAAGGTAAGGGTTCTGATAGTTGGTTTTGTCATTTTTTTTCTCCGGGAATTAGCCTGAGATCTCATGCCTGCCGTGCAGCGCGGCGGCGTGAGATCCACTCAATGATTTGATGACGATGCAGAGTGACGGAACGTCCTACGACAACAACGATTAATAAAGCGCCGGACAGCGCGCTGGAGATCTGATTCGGTACGCCAGCCATCTGCAAACCCTGCTGCAAAAATCCCACCAGCAACACGGCAACTGCCGAGCCAAGGATTGACCCGGACCCGCCGTAGATATTGGCTCCGCCAAGAACAACCGCCGTAATCGCGGGCATCAGGAAAGACGCGCCCAGATCCGATCGCGCCGAGCCAAAATAGGACACCAGCAGGATAGCCGCGACGGCAGAAGCGCATCCGGTCAGGGCGTAAATGATGTACAGCGTGCGGTTTAAGGGGATCGCGCTGTACTGCGCCACCCGTGCGCTCTGCCCGACCAGGAAAATATTGCGTCCCAGGTGCGTGCGGTGCATCAGCAGCCAGAAGAACAGGCAGCAGACCAGAAAGAAGATGAGAGGCACCGGAATGCCGAGCGGCGCAAGATTGGCGAAATCGGTGAAGGCGGCGGGGAAACCGCCAATCCCTTCATAGCCGGTTGCCCCGGACATTCCCGACAGCAGCAGCGCGCTGCCGCCGAACAGGTACATCGTGCCGAGGGTGATCACCAGCGGATTAATACCGGTATAGATGATCAGCCCGGCGTTGATTAATCCGCACAGCGTGCCCAGCAGCAGCGTGAGAATAATCGCCAGCGGAAACGGCACGCCCGCCTGGAATAAAACGCCCAGCGCAATAGCGCACAGCCCGATAGTCGCGCCAAACGAAATATCCATACCGCCGCTGACAATCACCAGGGTGAGCGGCAGCGCGACAATACCAATGCAGATAAAATCGCTGGTGCTGAAGAGCAGCACGTTGAGATCCAGCAGGCTGGGATTAATGATGCCGAAAGCGACGATCTCCAGAATTAACAGCGCTGCCAGCGCCATCTCCCAGCTATAACGTTGCCACGCGTTCATTATGCCACCTCCCTTTTCTTATTATGTTGGGCAGGCTTACGGGCCTGTTTTTGCTGCGGCGCGGCGTTCGGCATAAACCGGGCGTATTTCTGACGACGCAGGTTTTTTTGCAGCGCGCGGCGCAGGCGGCCGTCGAAAACCAGCACTCCCAGCAGCACCAGGCCCGCGATGAAATCGTTCCACCAGGCCGGAATGCGCAGCAGCACCAGTACGCTGTCGATTTGCGTGAGAAAATAGGCACCGAGGACGGCACCGATGACCGAGCCGGAGCCGCCGAGTAAGCTGATCCCGCCCAGCACGCACGCGGCAATGGCTTTCATTTCCAGCCCGGTTCCGGTCTGGTTAGGGATGAAACCAATCTGCGAGGCGAAAACAATGCCCGCCAGCGCCGCCATGCAGCCGTTCAGCGAGAACGCCATAATGCGGACCATTTCAGTACGCACGCCAAGCTGCCGCGCGCCCTGAAGGTTATCGCCGGTGGCATAGAAATTGCGGCCAAAGGCGGTTTTCGCCAGCAGCCATGCCATCACCAGAACCAGCCCAAGGGTGAACCAACCGATGGCCGAAATGCCGAGGAAAACCGGGGCAGAGAGTTGTTTCAGGCTGGCGGGCAGGCCTTCGATCCACTTGCCGCCGGTCCACAGCAGCATGATGCCGCGATAAAGCCCCAGCGTGCCGAGAGTGGCGACGATGGCGGGAATTTTTAGCCACGCCACCAGCACGCCGTTAAAAAATCCGGCGACCATGCCGAGAAGCAGCGTCGCAAGGCAGGCCACCGGCAGGCTGTAACCGTCATTCAGCATCAGACCAAGCAGCACCGCGCACATGCCGGTTATCGATCCCACCGACACGTCAATGTTACGCGTCAGCATGACCAGCGTGGCACCAATCGCCAGCAGCATCAGGATTTGCGCGCTGCCGAAAATCATGGTCAGCGTTTGCGCACTCAGGTACTGGCTATCCAGCGCGCCGGGGAAAATAAACAGGCAGGCTACGGCCAGTAATGCGGTGGCTTCGCGGTTATTTTGAATGAATTTCAACATCTGACCTCCTCACCAAACGCAACGTGCATGATGGTATCGACGTTAATATCGTCACCGCACAGCGCCGGGCCGCCCAGTTCTCCCTGATGCATCACGTACACGCGGTCGGCCATCTGTTCGATCTCTTCCAGGTCAGAGGAAATAAACAGCACCGCGACGTTTTGCTCGGCGATGCTGCGTAAAAGCTGATAAATGTCGCTGCGGGCAGAAACATCGACGCCACGGGTGGGTTCATCCACGATCAGCAACTGGGGAGAGGCTTCAAGGCATTTGGCGATCAGCACTTTTTGCTGATTGCCGCCGGACAGGGTGCGGGCCGCCTGTTCGGCATCATTAAGTTTGATGTTCAGCGCCCGGTGGTAGCGCTCAAGGGTGGCGTTATCGCGCCGGGTGTTCACCCACAGACCGCGCTGGTTGTGGGTCAGGGAACAGACGTTCCAGGCCAGCGACGCATCCAGATACAGCCCGGATGACTGGCGATCTTCTGGCAGGTATACCAGGCCATGTTGCAGGCGCTCACGCGTAGACAACTCGCTGATTTCGCGACCGTTTAAGGTTATCCGCCCGGCGCGAACGGGGCGAATGCCGTACAGCGTTTCGGCAAGTTCCGTGCGTCCTGCGCCGACCAGCCCCGCCAGGCCAAGAATTTCCCCGGCGCGCACTTCCAGACTGATATGCATAAACCCTTCGCCGGTCAGGTCGTCGAGGGTCAGCACCGTTGCCCCCGGCGCGTTCTGCGGACGGCTGCCGGGCAGCTCCAGCCACAGTTTCTGGCTGGCAGAGAGGTTAACGCCGTTCGAAACGGGGGTAATCGCCTGGATAATCGCGTCGGTGGTCAGATCCGCCGTTTTCCCGGCGAGCGCGATTTTGCCGTCGCGCATCACGCTCACGCAGTCCGCAAGCTGGCGAATTTCGGGCAGCTTATGCGAAATAAATACAATTCCGACGCCCTTTTTCAGCAGGTCGCGCAGGCGCAGAAACAGCCGCTCAGTTTCGACCGGCGTCAGCGATGCCGTCGGTTCATCCAGGATCAATATCTGCGAATCGCGCATCAGCCCGCGCATAATTTCAACCAGCTGTCGGTCAGCCACATCAAGCGTGCCTGCGGCGCTGGTAAGATCGAGCTGGCAGCCCAGCGCAGCCAGTAGCTGGCGCATTTTATCCACCGACGCATGACGCCCGCGCAGGCCAAACAGAATATTTTCCTGCACTGACAGGCTGGGAAACAGCAGCGGCTCCTGCGGCACCAGGTAAATGCCCAGCTGGTGCGCTTTGAGCGGAGAGAGATGAGCGCAGCGCTCACCGGCGATATCAATGGTTCCACCGTCAGGAGGCACAATACCGGCAATGATTTTCATCAGGGTCGATTTTCCGGCACCGTTACCGCCAAGCAGCGCGTGTACTTCTCCCGCACGGAGAGTAAAGTCGATGCCCTTAAGGACATCGACACCGGAATAGTGCTTGCGAATATTCTGCACACAAAGCAAGGGGGGTGCAGAAAGGGGACTGGTTTGCATTTCGCCTCCGCTCGTTCACGAGGAGTGACTGGAATGAACAAATGTTTTTAGAAAATCGAATTGTTCAAAACAGTAGACGGTAAATGCGCTTAAAAACCTCACCACGATCACAGTTTGTGAATAAATGAATCTATAATGATAAAAAGTTCATTTATCGATGGCTTTTGTGGCCCGGATCACAGCTATTGGTTGCCGATAGCTGAACAATTGTGTTAATGAATTATAAATGTTCAAAGCGAAGCAAATTTATGACAACGAATGACACGACGCTGATGTCGGAATATGGGATGTGTGAAGAGGAGCAGGTGGCACGTATCGCCTGGTTTTATTATCACGATGGATTAACGCAAAGTGAAATCAGCGAGCGTCTCGGGCTGACGCGGCTGAAGGTTTCACGCTTGCTGGAGAAGGGGCACCAGTCGGGCATTATTCGCGTCCAGATCAACTCCCGCTTCGAAGGATGTCTGGAGTATGAAGATGCGCTGCGCAGCCGCTTTTCGCTACGTCATGTACGCGTATTGCCCGCCCTGCCTGACGCCAACACCGGGGCTCGTCTGGGAATTGGGGCGGCGCATATGCTGATGGAGTCCTTACAGCCGCAGCAGTTGCTGGCGGTGGGCTTCGGCGAAGCGACCATGACCACGCTTAAGCGACTCAGCGGTTTTATTTCCGCGCAGCGCATCCGGCTGGTGACCCTTTCCGGCGGAGTGGGACCGTATATGACCGGCATTGGTCAGCTTGATGCCGCCTGTAGCGTGAGCATTATGCCCGCGCCGCTGCGCGCATCGTCGGCGGAAATCGCCCGCACATTGCGTAATGAAAACAGCGTTAAAGACGTAATGCTGACCGCCCAGGCCGCTGACGTCGCAGTGGTTGGCATCGGCGCGATAAGCCAGAAAGAAGAGGCAACGATTTTACGCTCAGGCTATATCACCACCGGGGAACAGCTCATGATCGGCCGCAAAGGCGCAGTGGGCGATATTCTCGGCTACTTCTTTCAGGCCGACGGGGAAATCATCCCGGAAATTAAAATTCACCATGAATTAATTGGCTTAAGCTTAAATTCACTCTCCACAATTCCGACCGTGATCGGCGTGGCTGGCGGTGAAGAAAAAGCCGAAGCCATTATTGCCGCCATGAACGGCAAATACATTAATGCGTTAGTGACCGATCAGGCCACCGCCGCGAAAATGCTACAAGTCATTGAAAAATAATAAACCAAAGAACACTTACCCCTACAAAATGGAGCATCAGGTGAAGGGCTTTTACATCACAACATAAAAATAGCCGAGGGCAACAAAATGGCTCGACTCTGTACCCCTGTTGAATCAGGACACTACCTGATGGCCCTTGACGCCGGTACCGGCAGCGTCAGAGCCGTGATTTTCGATCTGCAAGGCAATCAAATCTCTGTTGGCCAGGCTGAATGGCAGCATCTGGCCGTACCGGATGTGCCGGGTTCAATGGAGTTTAATCTGACGGGGAACTGGCAGCTGGCCTGTCAGTGCATCCGCCAGGCCCTGCACAAGGCGGCGATTTCTCCCGCCGCGATCGTCGCCGTTTCCGCCTGCTCTATGCGTGAAGGCATCGTGATTTATGATGGTGACGGCGAGCCGATCTGGGCCTGCGCCAATGTCGATGCGCGCGCGGCACATGAAGTCAGCGAGCTAAAGGAGCTGTACGACAATACCTTCGAAGAAAATGTCTACCGCTGCTCCGGGCAAACGCTGGCGCTTAGCGCCATACCACGGCTGCTCTGGCTGGCGCATCACCGCCCGGATATTTACCGCCGCGCCTCCACGGTCACGATGATCAGCGACTGGATGGCCTATATGCTCAGCGGCGAGCTGGCAGTTGATCCTTCCAATGCCGGAACGACCGGGTTACTGGATTTAGTGACCCGCGACTGGAAGCGCAGCCTGCTGCAAATGGCGGGCCTGCGCTCAGATATTTTGTCGCCGGTAAAAGAAACCGGCACGCCGCTGGGGAAAATCACCCGCGCGGCGGCGGAACAGAGCGGCCTGCTGGCCGGGACGCCGGTGATTGTCGGCGGTGGCGATGTCCAGCTAGGTTGTCTGGGGCTGGGCGTGGTCCAGCCTGCGCAAACGGCGGTGCTGGGAGGGACGTTCTGGCAGCAGGTGGTTAACCTTCCACAGCCGGTCACCGATCCGAATATGAATGTGCGTATCAATCCGCACGTCATTCCGGGAATGGTCCAGACCGAATCGATCAGTTTTTTTACCGGCTTGACCATGCGCTGGTTTCGCGACGCCTTTTGTGCGGAAGAAAAGCTCATCGCAGAACGGCTTGGTATTGATGCCTACACCCTGCTTGAAGAGATGGCGGCCCGCGTGCCGCCCGGCGCGTACGGAGTGATGCCGATCTTCTCCGATGTGATGCGCTTTAAACGCTGGTATCACGCTGCGCCGTCTTTTATCAACCTCTCCATCGATCCGCAGAAGTGTAATAAAGCGACGCTGTTTCGCGCGCTGGAAGAAAATGCCGCTATCGTCTCGGCGTGTAATTTGCAGCAGATCGCCGACTTTTCCGGCGTACAGGCCGATTCGCTGGTGTTTGCTGGCGGCGGCGCGAAGGGCAAATTATGGAGTCAGATCCTCGCCGACGTGACCGGTTTAACGGTGCGGGTGCCGGTGGTTAAAGAGGCGACGGCCTTAGGCTGCGCAATTGCCGCAGGCGTGGGGGCAGATATCTGGCCATCGCTGGCGATAACGGGCGAAAGCCTGGTGCGCTGGGATCGCGAACATAAGCCCGATCCCGCTAACCATGAGGTTTATCAACTGGCGCGGCAAAAATGGCAGGCGGTGTATCTGGATCAGCGCGGGCTGGTGGATGACGGTCTGACGACGTCGCTGTGGAAAGCGCCCGGTCTTTAACAGGAGGATCATCATGCAAAAAACCAGCGAAGACCGCCATGAATATCGTTTCGGCGACAATGGCCCCAAGTATCTGATCCGTGGGCCCGGCTGTGATATGGGCGTGGTGGTATTGCAGCCCGGACAATCATTTCCCAACCATCGGCATCACCAGGCCTGCGAGGTGTTCTATACCCTCAGCGGCGAAGTGTGCCTGTATCTTGAAGGCACGCCGCACACGCTTCGGGCGGGTGATGTTTTACAGTGCGAGCCTGGCGAAGCGCATTATCTCATCAATAACAGCGACGTGCCGTGGAAAGGGGTGTTTGTGAAGTCCCCGCACCTGCAAAATGACAGCCATCCGGCGGAGCCAGCCGCCTGGTAAATCCATTCACCGGGGTTATTTCAGGATCTCACACTGGTGATCCTGAATTTCTTCCGCCGACGCCAGGTTAAACGCCAGCAGATCCCGCTGCGTCGCCAGCAGCACAAAGGCGTTATCACTCTGGCGTACCAGCGCCAGCGCATAGCGGCCCATATGTTCGCGCGCGTCCGGCACCTCTTCCGCCAGCATGATAAACGGGCTGCGCTGCGCCAGCTCGTTCGCCGTCACCCGTCGCGCCAGCCACGTATGCCCGCGCAGTCCGCCCGGCAACGGCAGCCAGCGGGCGCTGATTTGAGTCAGATTGTTGTTAAGCTGGGCGCGCACATCGCGGCGCAGGCAGGAGATGTGAATATGCAGATGGTTCTGCGTGCGCCCGCTACGCGAGTTGATGGTCAGCGAAACCGCGTCATCCGGCACCGGGGAGCCGCGCTGCGCGCTAAGCACGTCGCGCTTTTGCCATGCCTGCCAGAAGTAATTCGGCAGGCTGGGTTGCAGCAGCAGCGGGCTTTCCATGCCGTTGATGCGCATCGTGGGCATCAGCAAATATTGCAGCGGACCGTTTTTGTCTTTTAGCAGAACGTAGCCGCCGCGCAGATCGACATCTTTACAGGGCGCGGGCGCATTATGCTGACGCTGACCGGGGACGCACTGCTCAAGCACGATTTGCCGTAACGCGTTTGGATTGCCGGAATGCAGCCAGTAAAAGCCGCCGGAGATAAGGACAATGACCACCACAATGAGCGTGATGATAAGGCGTTTGACGTTTTTCATGACCCGATACCTGCTTATGCTTTTTGCCAAAGGGTATCGCAAATTGATGACCAATTAAAAACAGTCGGGCAGGGCTGAGGGGGTTTGGAACGCTGAGGGGGTGTTTTTAACAGCACCGGCGTTGTGAACGCCCTCTCCCTGACCCTCTCCCCCGGGGAGAGGGAACTGTCCGGGTGCGCGGTGAGTTTCGGGGACGGTTTTCCCCCTCTCCCTTGAGGGAGAGGGCCGGGGTGAGGGGGAGCGTCTGGTGAAACCAGGTGGGTA
>NZ_DAMAPU010000005.1:325058-357498 GCF_032071645.1 Superficieibacter sp. | reverse complement strand
AGTGGTGGGTGATGACGGGATCGAACCGCCGACCCTCTCCTTGTAAGGGAGATGCTCTCCCAGCTGAGCTAATCACCCCCGCTGTGTGGAGTCGCATTATAGGGAGAGTTGAAAATGAGTCAACGCCTTTTCTTAAGATTTTGCTCGTTCGTCGTAAAATTAAACAAAGCGTTGCGGATTTGCTCGTGCAGGTATGATTTATCGACAAAAAAAGCAAACTGAGACACAGAGAAGTGAACAACATTGAGGAATCAGCGGGGAGTGATAGAATATTGCCCACTTTGTATTTCCAGGTTAGCCGGTTGTCGGCATCTTTATTAACGTAAGGCCTTTTCATGAAAATCAAAACTCGCTTCGCGCCCAGCCCGACAGGTTATCTGCACGTCGGCGGTGCTCGTACTGCTCTTTATTCCTGGCTTTTTGCGCGTAACCACGGCGGTGAGTTTGTGCTGCGTATTGAGGACACCGATCTCGAACGCTCCACCCCGGAAGCTATCGAAGCCATTATGGACGGTATGAACTGGCTGAGTCTGGAGTGGGATGAAGGCCCGTACTATCAAACCAAACGTTTTGACCGCTATAACGCGGTGATTGATGAAATGCTGGTCGCAGGCACCGCGTACAAATGCTACTGCTCTAAAGAGCGTCTGGACGCGCTGCGTGAAGAGCAAATGGCGAAGGGCGAAAAGCCGCGTTACGACGGGCGCTGCCGTCACAGTCATGAGCATCACGCTGATGATGAACCTTGCGTTGTGCGTTTTGCTAACCCGCAGGAAGGTTCGGTGATTTTTGACGACCAGATCCGTGGGCCGATTGAATTCAGCAACCAGGAACTGGACGATCTGATCATCCGGCGTACCGACGGTTCACCGACCTACAACTTCTGCGTGGTTGTGGACGACTGGGATATGGAAATCACCCATGTGATCCGTGGTGAAGACCATATCAACAACACTCCGCGTCAAATCAACATTCTGAAAGCGCTGAATGCGCCAGTGCCGGTGTATGCCCATGTTTCGATGATTAACGGCGACGACGGTAAAAAGCTGTCAAAACGTCACGGCGCGGTGAGCGTGATGCAGTATCGCGATGATGGTTATCTGCCGGAGGCGCTGCTGAACTATCTGGTGCGTCTGGGCTGGGCCAGCGGCGATCAGGAAATCTTCAGCCGTGAAGAGATGATCACGCTGTTCTCACTGAGCGCGGTCAGCAAATCGGCCAGTGCGTTTAACACGGAAAAACTCCAGTGGCTGAACCATCACTATATTACTACCCTGGCACCGGAATACGTGGCGACGCATCTGCAATGGCACATTGAGCAGGAAAATATCGACACCCGTAACGGCCCGCAGCTTGCTGAACTGGTTACTTTGCTGGGCGATCGTTGCAAAACGCTGAAAGAAATGGCGGCAACCTGCCGCTACTTCTATGAAGATTTTGCGGAGTTTGATGCTGACGCGGCGAAAAAACATCTGCGTCCGGTAGCGCGTCAGCCGCTGGAGGTCGTACGCGACAAACTTTCCTCACTGGCAGACTGGACCGCAGAAAACGTTCACCACGCGATTCAGGCGACGGCGGACGAGCTGGAAGTCGGGATGGGCAAAGTCGGTATGCCGCTGCGTGTGGCGGTGACGGGAGCAGGGCAGTCTCCGGCGCTGGACGTCACGGTACATGCGATTGGTAAAACGCGCAGCATTGAGCGCATCAATAAAGCGCTGGCGTTTATTACCGAGCGCGAAAACCAGCAGTAATACCGTCAGTCACGCTTACGGCAGGCCTGACCTGTCGTAAGCGTCAATCAGGTTTACCCCTCGCCAATACCCAGACGATCCACAAAGCCACGAATACCTTCCCGCGCTAAAAAGATCGCCAGTTGCTGTTGTTCAGCCAGCGTCATATTTTGCAGGATATGGTAAATCTGGCCTAAGGGGCTTTCAGTCTCGGCTGTGCCGTATTCCATCGCCGGTTCGTGAGCCTGTAACGGGATGCTGAGAGTACGCAGTGCCGGTGCATTGGTTAAAAAGTCGCGTACCGAATGGTCGATATGAATCAACCGCGCACGTCCACCTTTAACGCCGGGTATTTTCTCGGTACGCCAGCCCTGCTCGCGTATCCACCGGTTAATGGTTTGTTTGGTAACGTCGAGACAAGCGGCTAATTCTTCCGTTGTCATTTTAGGTTTTAATTTAATCATGATGGTTTTGACTACGGATCCCAAGGCGTTCCAGCAAGCCGGTGATCCCTTCGCGTAGTAAAAGAGAAGTGAGTTGTTTTTGTTCGGAGTCGGTCATTTCATTGGCCAGCGAAAGTAGCAGGGCATCAAACGACGTATCATTAACTGCGGTAGCGTAACTGGCGGGAATGTCGCAAACCCGGCGGGCACTGTAGATAAATTCCCGTACCTGCGCATCAACATGTACCACCCGCGCCTTTCCTCCCTGTACGCCTGGTTTCGGGGACGTTTCCCAGCCCTCCTTGCGTACCCATTTATTAATCGTCTGGCGACTGTATCCGGTGAGATGTGCAATTTCATCCGGCGTCATCCGTTCCTTGATCATACTATTTCCTGAATAGTCGTGTGGAATTAGTGGTTCATGTTATACCATCATTTTACAAGAAATCGTGACAAGATTAACGCCTTGCTGCGAGGCAACTCGCAACATCACAGGTTTGCGTGCTTTTTCAGCAATCGATAGAAGGAAATAGATTTTGCCGTTGACACTGAGGAAGGGAATTCATATTATGCCGCCCGTCAACTCGACAAGCTTTACGTAACGGGGCTATAGCTCAGCTGGGAGAGCGCTTGCATGGCATGCAAGAGGTCAGCGGTTCGATCCCGCTTAGCTCCACCAAATCCTGCTCCCATCAGGTTTGGTACGTAAAGATGATGTGGGGCTATAGCTCAGCTGGGAGAGCGCTTGCATGGCATGCAAGAGGTCAGCGGTTCGATCCCGCTTAGCTCCACCAAAATTCAGACCCTCGCTTAACGCGGGGGTTTTTTATTTCCAGCATTCTCTTTTCGACGTGGCATGATTGCCACGCTTTTCGTTTATCCGGCGATCGACAGGCGTAAAAAAGCCGGGATGAAATCCCGGCTTTCAGAGAGGAGCGGTTACAGTACCAGCGCGGCGATAGACGCGGACAGCACGCTCACCAGCGTAGAGCCGTACACCAGCTTCAGACCAAAGCGGGAAACCACGTTGCCCTGTTCTTCATTCAGGCCTTTAATCGCACCCGCGATAATCCCGATAGAAGAGAAGTTAGCAAAAGACACCAGGAACACGGAAATGATGCCGACGGAACGCGGAGAAAGCGACGCGGCCACTTTTTGCAGATCCAGCATTGCCACGAATTCGTTAGACACCAGTTTGGTTGCCATGATACTGCCTACCTGCAACGCTTCATGAGCAGGCACACCCATCACCCATGCAACCGGGTAGAAGATATAGCCCAGAATTTCCTGGAACGAGATGCTGTGACCAAAGAAGCCGGTTACCGTAGAGAACAGGGCGTTCAGCGCGGCAATCAGAGCGATAAAACCGATCAGCATGGCGGCAACGATAATCGCCACTTTGAAACCAGCCAGAATGTACTCACCCAGCATTTCAAAGAAGCTCTGGCCTTCGTGCAGATTCGACATCTGAATGTTTTCTTCGCTGGCATCAACGCGGTACGGGTTGATCAGCGACAGCACGATAAAGGTACTGAACATGTTCAGCACCAGCGCGGCGACAACATACTTAGGTTCAAGCATGGTCATGTATGCGCCAACGATGGACATGGAAACTGTAGACATCGCCGTGGCCGCCATCGTATACATGCGGTTGCGCGACATCTTGCCGAGAATATCTTTATACGCGATAAAGTTCTCTGACTGCCCCAGGATCAGCGAGCTGACGGCGTTGAAGGATTCCAGCTTACCCATGCCATTGATTTTAGACAGAACAAAACCAATCGCCCGGATCACTACCGGCAGCACGCGAATATGCTGGAGAATACCGATTAGTGCGGAGATGAACACGATAGGGCACAGCACTTTCAGGAAGAAGAATGCCAGGCCTTCATCATTCATTTTACCGAAGACAAAGTTGGTGCCTTCGTTCGCAAAGCCAAGCAGCTTTTCGAACATTTCGGAGAAGCCTTGTACGAAGCCGAGGCCGATATTTGAGTTCAGGAAGAACCAGGCCAGCAAAACTTCAATTACAAGCAGTTGAACGACATAACGAATACGAATTTTTTTACGGTCGCTGCTGACCAGCAGAGCGAGCAACGCAACAACGACTAACGCCAGGATAAAGTGCAGAACGGCGGACATATTTGCTCCGAATATGAGGCAGGTTTAGTTTTCGTGCACATTCTATGTAACAACACTAAAGAAAACGAGATCAAACGCGCATTATAGTAAGTTCCTGTGAGCTATCTCAAAAATAGTGATCTACCAGACATTTTAATTATGTCGGGTAAAATAGTGAAAAGTTGCGTCAATGTACTACTCTGTTAACATCGTCTCCATATTGAAAACAAATAATGCCTCCACCAGGCATCCAGCCCGTCTATCGTTCACATCTATCAGAGAAATCAATTTTACATTTCTTAATGATCTTGATAATCATTCTCATTTTGATAGCATGAAACATAGCAAAGGCTATATTTAAGAGGCAGAGAATGAGCAACAGTCGCGTTGATAGCAGTACCGGCAGGGCAGCGCGTAAGCTGAGGCTGGCGTTAATGGGACCGGCATTCATTGCTGCCATTGGTTATATCGATCCGGGCAACTTTGCCACTAATATTCAGGCCGGGGCGAGTTTCGGCTATCAGCTACTGTGGGTGGTGGTCTGGGCGAACCTGATGGCGATGCTGATTCAGGTGCTGTCCGCTAAACTCGGCATTGCTACCGGTAAAAACCTCGCAGAACAAATCCGCGACCATTATCCGCGCCCGCTAGTCTGGTTTTACTGGGTGCAGGCAGAAATCATCGCAATGGCGACCGATTTAGCGGAATTTATTGGCGCGGCGATAGGTTTTAAAATGCTGCTCGGCGTGTCCCTTCTTCAGGGCGCGGTGCTGACCGGGATTGCCACCTTTCTGATCCTGATGCTTCAGCGACGCGGGCAAAAACCGCTGGAAGTGGTGATCGGCGGGCTGCTGCTGTTTGTTGCCGCCGCTTATATTGTCGAACTTATTTTTTCTCAGCCGGAACTGGCGGCGCTGTCGAAGGGGATGATTATTCCTTCTTTGCCGGGAACGGACGCGGTATTTTTAGCCGCTGGCGTGCTGGGCGCGACGATTATGCCTCACGTTATTTATCTGCACTCTTCGCTGACCCAGAATCAACATGCGGGGACGCGCAAAGAGCGCTACTCAGCCACGCGCTGGGACGTGGCGTTTGCCATGACCATTGCCGGTTTTGTCAATCTGGCGATGATGGCGACTGCCGCCGCCGCATTCCATTTTAATGGTCACACTGGCATTGCCGATCTGGAACAAGCGTATCTGACCCTTGAACCCCTGCTGAGCCATGCGGCGGCAACGGTCTTCGGTCTGAGTCTGGTGGCGGCTGGATTGTCATCAACCGTCGTTGGCACCCTGGCAGGGCAGGTAGTCATGCAGGGCTTCATCCGTTTTCATATTCCGCTGTGGGTGCGCCGGACGGTAACGATGCTGCCTTCGTTTATCGTGATTATGATGGGGCTGGACCCAACCCGCATTCTGGTGATGAGCCAGGTCCTGCTGAGCTTTGGTATTGCGCTGGCGCTGGTGCCGCTACTGATATTCACCAGCAACCGCGCGCTGATGGGCGAACTGGTTAACAGCCCGCTGATTAAGCGTACCGGCTGGACCATTGTCGTGCTGGTGGTGGTGCTGAATGGCTGGCTGCTGGTAGGGACATTAGTTGATTTAGTCTGATAAAACGCCGTGGCCTGATGCAGACCACGGCGTTTTTTTAATGATGATGCCCGTGATGACCGCGTCCGCGTCCCGGAGGTCCACGACGGTCATTGCGATCGTGCCAGCCTTCGCGGTAGCCGCGTTCATAAGCCCGGCGGTCGTCCCATCCACGATGGCGGGGCGGTTCATGTCGCCACCAGCGATTCTGCCGCCACTCGTAGTTACGGTGCCAGTAATCCCGATCGCGCCAGTGTCCGCCGTCCCAGTAGTTACCGCCGCGATCGCGATCGCCGATTTGTAACTTCACGGATGGCAGCAGAGTTATTTCCTCCGCGCTGGCTAAGGTGGGGATGGCTGCGGCAGCTAATACCGCCGCCAGAATAAGCGACCTGAGCATAGTTTTCTCCTTCACGGTCGGGGCCACTGTCGGCCTGTTAACCAAATATTACGGGGCGGTAAAGCCCCGTAGCATCCGATTAACTCCTAAATCACGTGCAGGCGCATTTTTTGTTAAAAAAGATGTCAGTCGATGCTGTTGAGCAACGCGTCAATCGTGGCACATTCCTGTTCGCTGAAGTGACGGTTTTGCAGCATCCCGACCGCATCATCAAGCTGCGCGGTTTTGCTGGCACCGATTAACACGGAAGTCACCCGGTCGCCGCGTAAGACCCAGGCGAGCGCCATTTGCGAGAGCTTCTGCCCACGCTTTTCCGCCAGCGCGTTAAGCTGACGGATAATATCCACCTTAGCCTCGGTAATTTGCTCCGGGTTCAGGAAACGACTGCCGCTGGCGGCACGGGAATCTGGTGGAATGCCGTTCAGATAGCGATCGGTCAGCAGCCCGCCTGCCAGCGGTGAAAACGCAATACTGCCTACCCCTTTCTCCTGAAGTACATCCAGCAGGCCGCCCTCAACCCAGCCCTCAAACATCGAATATTTTGGCTGGTGGATCAGACACGGCGTGCCAAGGTCGTCCAGGATCTCAATGGCCTGACGTGCCAGATCCGCCGGATAGTTGGAAAGCCCGACATACAGCGCTTTGCCCTGTCGCACGAGGTGATCCAGCGCGCGCATGGTTTCGACAAGCGGTGTTTCCGGGTCAGGACGATGGTGATAAAAAATATCGACGTACTCAAGACCCATCCGTTTCAGGCTTTGATCGAGACTTGATATCAGATATTTACGCGATCCCCAGTCACCATACGGGCCATCCCACATGGTATAGCCTGCTTTTGAGGAGATGATCAGTTCGTCGCGATACGGCAGAAAATCTTCGCGAAGAATGCGGCCAAAGTTGCTTTCTGCCGAGCCGGGAGGCGGCCCATAGTTGTTGGCGAGATCAAAATGGGTAATGCCCAGGTCGAATGCGTGTTGCAGAAGCTGGCGGCTTTTTTCCACCAGCGTCGCATCGCCAAAGTTATGCCATAACCCTAACGACACCGCCGGAAGTTTCAGCCCGCTCTGACCACAGCGACGATATTCCATCGTCTGGTAGCGGGCGGGATCTGCCTGGTAAACCATGCTGTTATCCTCTGTAATCAACGAATGTATGCGTTTACACAGTACAGGGTTTTTGGCGTAATTACTCGCTGACGCTCACAAAATCAGAACCTTAGTCTTTCCTGCGCGGAGCCATCAGCATGGGCTTACCGGCGAGCAGCAGCCATGCCGGTAACATCACAATACACAGCAGGGGCAGCAGCGTGGTATCCGGCACTACCACCGCCGCCATAAACAGGCTCAGCCAGCCATCGCGGGTCACTACCAGCATCAGGCCGAGGATCGCGCAGGAGACGGTAATAGCCGCAGGAACCGCATCCACATGGGCGTGCAGCCCCAGCCCCAGCGCCACCGCTACAAATACCGCCGGGTAGATGCGCCCGCCGCGAAAGCCGCTGGCGGCGGCTATGACCAGCGCGATCAGTTTAATCAGGGCGATGAGCAGAAAATCGGAGGCGCTCAGCGTCTGGCTGAAGCCCAGTTGCTGCATTTCCTGTAGCCCGTTAAACAGGGTGATATGACCGCCGATCGCCCCAACAATGCCGAGAGCGAAACCGCCAACACCGAGGATCAGCACCGGATGCTTAAGCCGGTGCATCAGCGCGTGGAGGCGCGGTAAACACCATACCGCCACCATCCCGACCGCCACCGAAAGCGCCACGACGACCATACCGCTAAAAACGTCTACCAGCCGCATCCGGGTATAGTGCGGGATCGCCAGCGAAAAATCAGGCTGAAAGAGCAGGCTGGTGGTGAGCGAACCGGCTGCGGCGGCAATCAACGGCGCAAAAAGACGGTCCCACAGTGGGACGTCGCTGCTGCCGCTTAACGTCTGGGAGAAAATCAGCGCCGCCGCAATCGGCGTACCAAACAGCGCGCCAATAGTGCCTGCGGCGGCGAGGATGGTCCATTCCAGTGCGCTGACGCGGGGGAAAAAACGTGCGCCCACGGTCACGGCCAGCGCGACGTTAACCGCCATCACCGGATGCTCCGGTCCGAGGCTCACGCCGCCCGCCAGACCGAGAATTAAGGCGAGAACCAGTCCCGGAAGCGCTACCGGGTGCACCGGCGTACCGATAAGCGGCTCCGTGGCCGGGTCAGGCCCGCCGTGGCCTGCGCTATACTTGATCAGCAACCCTACTGCGATCCCGGTCAGAGTCAGCACCAGCACAATCCACAGCGGGGAATCCAGCGCCACGCCCAGACGTGCAGGGAGACGGGTCCATAATGCGAACTGCAATCCGGCGGCAATTTTCATCACCACAATCAGGATCACGCTGGACGCAATGCCGATACACAGAGCCGGTAATGACAGTATCAACAGAGTTCTGGCTCGCGGATGGAGCATGATGATTTCCTTTTAGCTGAATGATGTGCATCACGTTGCCGACGTTTTAGAAGGCGTTAGTGCAAATGGTGCTGAAACGTTAAAGTTATTATGTGACACAGATCTATAATCCGTGGGCACTTACACTCTGGGCTTGTTGTCAGGACGCCATGAATTTACAGTGTGCCAAAAGATTTATTCTGACTTTAGCGGAGCAGTAAAAGAATGACAAAGTATGCTTTAGTGGGGGACGTGGGAGGCACTAACGCGCGCTTAGCGTTATGCGATGTTGCCACCGGCGAAATTTCTCAGGCGAAAACCTATTCGGGGCTGGATTACCCCAGCCTCGAAGCTGTGGTCAGCGTCTACCTGAAGGAACACAACGTTGAGGTCGAGGATGGCTGTATTGCCATTGCCTGCCCGATTACCGGTGACTGGGTAGCGATGACTAACCACACCTGGGCGTTCTCGATTGCCGAAATGCAAAAAAATCTCGGCTTTGACCATCTGGAAATTATCAACGATTTTACTGCCGTTTCAATGGCGATCCCGATGCTCAAACCAGAGCACCTGATCCAGTTTGGCGGTGCAGCGCCGGTGGAAGGCAAACCGATCGCCGTTTACGGCGCAGGAACCGGACTGGGCGTGGCGCATCTGGTTCACGTCGATAAACGCTGGGTCAGCCTGCCGGGTGAGGGCGGCCACGTTGATTTTGCGCCAAACAGCGAAGAAGAAGCGATTATTCTCGAAGAGCTGCGTGCCGAACTGGGACATGTTTCCGCCGAGCGCGTGCTTTCCGGGCCGGGGCTGATTAACCTTTACCGGGCGATCGTTAAATCCGACGGCCGCCTGCCGGAGAACCTTCAGCCGAAAGACATCACCACTCGCGCGCTGGAAGATAGCTGCATCGACTGTCGTCGTGCGCTGTCCCTGTTCTGCGTGATCATGGGACGCTTCGGCGGCAACCTGGCGCTGACGCTTGGCACCTTTGGTGGCGTGTATATCGCAGGTGGCATCGTCCCGCGCTTCCTCGAGTTTTTCACCGCTTCGGGTTTTCGCGGCGGCTTTGAAGACAAAGGCCGCTTCAAGGCATACGTGCAGGATATCCCCGTTTATCTGATCGTCCACGACAACCCCGGCCTTCTGGGTTCCGGCGCGCACCTGCGCCAGACGCTGGGGCAGACCCTGTAAAAAACGCGCCCGGTCTGACCGGGCGTTTTTACAGGTGCATTAACTGGCGAAACTCTTTTACCCTGCTGCGGCTCACCGGTACTTCAAATTCCAGATCGCGCAGTCGCAGAATGTAAGTATTGTTAAACCACGGCTCAATTTCGCGGATTTTATTCAGATTGACGCAGTACGAGCGGTGACAGCGGAAAAAATGCGCCTGCGGCAGCTTGCTGCAAAATTCGGTAATATTCATCGGCATCACCCACGACTCCCGCTTCGTATAAACGAAAGTCATTTTTTCATGGGCTTCGGCATAATAAATATCGTTGATCGGCGTGACGTAAATCCGTTCATCCTTAATCAAATTAATGGTGTCGTTTTCACGGGCTACCGGGGCGCTGACGCCGGGACTGGCCTGCGATTGCCACGCGCTTTCCAGCTTTTGCAGCATCGTAATAATGCGCGATTCCTGGTAAGGCTTGAGGATGTAATCAAAGGCTTCCAGCTCAAACGCTTCGACCGCGTGCTCTTTCCACGCGGTGATAAACACGATAAACGGCTTATGCGCGAACTGACTGATATTCTGCGCCAGCAGAACGCCGTCCAGCGACGGAATATTAATATCCAGAAACAGGGCATCGACCTTGTTGTGCTGTAAAAACTTCAGCACGTCCAGCCCGTCGTCAAAAGTGCCGACGATCTCCATCTGGCTGTGCTCTTTTATGAGCCAGCTTAGCTCCTGCTGCGCCAGGATTTCGTCTTCAACAATTATGACTTTCATCGTTTTCTCCGGTCATTGCAGCAGCGTTACGGGCGCAGGCTGCGGCGTACGCTGGTTCGGCACATAAAACGTGATTTCGGTGCCCGGCTCCAGGCGGCGAATGTGCAGCCCTTCGCCATACAGGAGCTTCACCCGGTGGTGAACGTTCAGCAGGCCGATTTTATTTCCCGGCATTTCATTCGCTTCCACGCGCTCAATGACCTGCGGATCGATGCCGTGACCGGTGTCGCGCACGCTGATCCGCACCCGGTTACCGCACTCGGCAATACCGATCGTCACCACGCCTTTACCCTTACAGGGCTGAATGCCGTGAACAATCGCGTTCTCTACCAGCGGCTGGATCAGCAGGCTGGGGATCACGCAGCTGACTTCATCATCAATGTCATAAATGACCGTGAGCTTGTCGCCAAAGCGCGCCTGCTCAATGGCGATGTAATCTTTAATTTGATAAAGCTCTTTTTTGATGTCGATCTGCTCATCGTCGTTTAACTCAATGTTATAGCGCAGATAGCGGGAGAGATTGTAAATCAACTGGCGTGCGGTATCCGGATTCAGGCGAATCGACGACGAAATCGCGTTCAGCGCGTTAAACAGAAAATGGGGATTGATCTTACTTTGCAGCGCGCGCAGTTCTGCCTTATTTGCCATTTCCCGGAGCTGTTCGGCGCGGGACACTTCCAGTTGGGTTGAGATAATTTGCGACAGGCCAATCGCCATTTCCTGAAGAGAAGAGGTGATTTGATGGGCGTGGCAGTAGTAGATTTTCAGCGTGCCGGTGACGATGCCTTTTTCCCACAGCGGGATCACCAGCATGGAATGAATTTCCGGCGTGCGGTGCGCTTCATCATTGTTCTTAATGATGATTTTACCCGAATCGATGGCCTGCCGGGTGGTTGGGCTGATGGTGTCGTCGTTATCGCGGTAGTTGTCTTCGCCCACGCCGACGTAGGCCAACACACGTTCGTTGTTGGTGATGGCAACCGCATCGGCATTGATATCGCGGCGGATAATATTGCAGACCTGCCGCAGCGATTCGATGTTAACGTTGCGAAACAGCGGCAGCGTTTTGTTGGCGATATCCAGCGCCAGCTTAGCCTGCCGCGCGGCGCTGGCCTCTTTTTCACCTTCCACGCTGCGCACCAGCAGTACGATAAAGCCGATGCAGACGCTGCCGAGGATCATCGGGACACCGATTTTAGACACGATATCCAGCCCCAGTGCCAGCGTGGGTGCCCACAGCACCACGAGGATCATGGTCAGCGTTTCGCAGATCATTCCGCCGACAATGCCAACGCGCCAGTGTTGCGCTTTGGGGACTTTTTGATGAATTAACCCGGACAGTATTCCCGCGATAATGCTGGTAATAAAACAGGGAACGGCGGTGACGCCACCGATATCAATCAGGTAGCGATGGATCCCGGCGATAATGCCGGTAATGATCCCCACCCATGGCCCGAACAGAATGCCGCCGGACATCACGGCAATTACCCGCACGTTGACCAGCGAGCCTTCAACCGGCACCCCGGACCAGGTGCTGAACAGGGCAAACAGGGAAAACAGAGCGGTGACGGCCAGCAGTTCTTTCGGCGTATGCGCGGATTTGTGCAGCAGCTCGCGGAACAGACGGATGCGGATCAGAAAAAACAGGCAGATCAGCATCAATGCTGCCCGATCAAAAACCGCCAGCAGCATGGTAAATATTTCGTGCATGGGGTAGCCGTGTAAATCGTGTGAAAACACTATGATAAAAAACCTGGCAGCAGATGACCAGCGACACGCTCGTTATCATAATGAGGAAAATCCACAATTATAAAAGGGGATTGGATGACTTCCGCTGATAGCAGCGTCTTCAGGGTCGACACCGGGAAGGTGAGGTAAATAAATTTATATCATTGTGTTAAATATATATTTCATTTAACCCATAAAGCGGACGATTATAGATAGGTCTTGATTTTTTACTTCCCGTTTTGGGTGAGCGCAACTTTTTTTCATCAGCCCTCTCGACAGCGTGTTTTTTTTCAGGCTATTTTCTTAAGAGGCCGCATCTGCGGCAGCGTCGCTCGGACGGTCCGGGCGCTAACGTCATCTGAGGTATTTATGCCAGAGTTCACTCCTGAACGCCGCTTCACGCGTATCGATCGTCTTCCCCCTTACGTGTTTAACATCACCGCTGAACTGAAAATGGCTGCGCGTCGGCGCGGCGAAGATATTATTGATTTCAGTATGGGCAACCCTGACGGGGCCACGCCGCCGCATATCGTCGAAAAACTTTGCACCGTGGCGCAGCGCCCGGATACGCACGGCTATTCCACCTCTCGCGGGATCCCGCGCCTCCGCCGCGCTATTTCGCGCTGGTATCAGGAACGCTATGCGGTGGATATCGATCCTGAAAGTGAAGCCATTGTTACCATCGGTTCGAAAGAGGGACTGGCTCACCTGATGCTGGCGACGCTCGATCATGGCGATACGGTGCTGGTGCCCAATCCCAGCTATCCGATCCATATTTACGGCGCGGTGATCGCCGGGGCGCAGGTGCGATCGGTTCCGCTGGTGGAGGGCGTGGACTTCTTCAATGAGCTGGAGCGCGCGATCCGCGAAAGTTATCCGAAACCGAAAATGATGATCCTCGGTTTCCCGTCGAATCCAACCGCGCAGTGCGTGGAGCTGGAATTTTTCGAAAAAGTGGTGGCGCTGGCAAAACGCTACGATGTGCTGGTGGTCCACGATCTCGCCTATGCGGATATCGTCTACGATGGCTGGAAGGCACCGTCCATCATGCAGGTTCCTGGCGCGCGCGATGTGGCGGTAGAGTTTTTCACCCTCTCTAAAAGCTACAACATGGCGGGGTGGCGCATTGGTTTTATGGTAGGCAACCCGGTGCTGGTCAACGCGCTGGCGCGGATCAAGAGCTATCACGATTACGGTACGTTTACGCCATTACAGGTCGCCGCTATTGCCGCGCTGGAGGGCGATCAGCAGTGTGTGCATGATATCGCCGCGCAGTATAAGCGTCGTCGCGATGTGCTGGTTAAAGGGCTGCATGAAGCGGGCTGGATGGTCGACGTGCCGAAGGCGTCGATGTATGTATGGGCTAAAATTCCTGAACAGTATGCGGCGATGGGATCATTAGAGTTTGCCAAAAAACTGCTCCAGGAAGCGAAAGTCTGCGTTTCTCCGGGAATTGGCTTCGGTGATTATGGCGACACGCACGTCCGCTTTGCGCTCATCGAAAACCGCGACCGTATTCGTCAGGCTATTCGTGGAATTAAAGCCATGTTCCGTGCTGATGGCCTGCTGCCTGCGGCATCAAAATCCGTGGCGGAGAATGCCGCACAGGAATGAAAAAAAGCGCCGTCAGGCGCTTTTTTTTACACTCATTTTTGCTCAGATCATTAAGGCAAAAGTTCCGGCCCAGACGATTACCATCACCGAAATGCCCATAAAAAAATATTTCACGTTTCATCGCTCCGCGTATCCATTGATACGCCAAAAGAACAAGGCTCACTGAGTATAGAGAGCTGACGCTTTGCCTTATCTGAATTGAGATTTATCTCGTTTCCGGCTCCGGCATCACCCCAGAATTTTGCGCCATTGGTGCGCAAGACGGGGGTAATGTACGCCTAAAAAATCATGCTGACAAGCGCCATTTTTTCATTTAATTTTAGTTACTTAGGAGTGTCTCATATTGGCGACACTTTGATTTACCCAGGTAATAAATCCCTGCCCAGCGAATCCATACATTTAACTTATAGGCGTGTCATTTTGTGTCTTTGGTGAGCGGTAGAGGAACGAAGACGGGTAAAAAGCGAGGACCAGATAGCCCTCGCCAGGGAGAACTTATTCGAAGGTGCCTTTCACGCAGACAACGCCATCACGCATCATGGCTTTTCCTTTTGCCCAGACATCCTGAACGCGCAGGTCTTCATTCAGCACCACCAGGTCAGCATCACAGCCCACTGCCAGCTGGCCTTTGTGCGCCAGTCCCAGGAATTCAGCCACGTTGCGGGTCAGGGGATGCAGCGCGACTTCAAGCGGAATATTGTGCTGATGTACCAGCTGACGCACGGTTTCCGGCATTGATTCAAAACCCGCCACGCCAAAGCCAATTAAGTTTCCGTCTTCATCAAATTCCGGCTGGCTGCCGTTGCCGTCAGAACTTAACGTCAGGCGGGACAAATGCACTTTATCTTTCAGAGCGGTAGCAATCGCCAGCGCCGGATCGACAGGGGAGTCGATACTGCTGGTGATATCAATATAGCCGCCCTCGCGGGCAAAATGCTGCGCGGCTAAAAAAAGCGTTTCCGAGCGGTTAACATGCGTCGGCAGCAGCTTAGTGATGGGGACATCGGAGTGCTGGAGAACGTCGTAAATCGGCTCCAGTAAACGCGGGCTGTCGCCCATATGAAAAACGCTGATCCCGGCTTTGCTGCCCAGAAGCCCTCCCGTTCGGGCCTGCGCGGCCATATTCGCCAGCTCGCTGCCGCGCGGAGCCGAAGAACGATGATCGGAAATCGCACACTTCACGCCGATAATTTTATCGATCAGCGCCACATCGCGATCGATGCTGCCGGTGATGGTTGCCGAAGGAAGAGAATAGGAGCCGGTGAGCATCCAGGCGCTGATGCCTTCATATTCCAGAGCGCGGGTTTTTGCCAGCAGGGATTCAGGGTGACGGGTAATACCGTCCGTACCCAGCAGACCGACTACTGAGGTGATCCCGGCTTTAATCAGATGAGAAAGCCGCACTTCCGGCGTGCGGGTATGCGGACCCGCCTCGCCACCGCCGCCGATTAAATGCACATGCTGGTCGATAAAGCCTGGACATAAAATTGCGCCATTCAGTTCAATAACGTCGCAATCGGGCAGGGTGTGAGGATCGATGGTGGTTTCAATAGCTGCAATCTTACCGCCAGCCACCAGCACATCGCGTCTGCCCAAATGGTCGGGGGAGTAAACTTCCGCCTGGCGAAAGAGTTTCAGCCCCAGCACTGACAAATCCATGTATTTCTCCTTTTAAACTAACGCCTGCATTACCCATATGGACAGCAGGGCATTAATCACACAAATCGTAATAATATGCGGATAGTATTTGGGCTTAACGCCTGCGGTGCCGAGACAGCGCCCGACGTTTTGTACCGGATTACCCAGCAGATAAATGGCTGGTAATAATACGGTGGCATCATGCCCCGTCAGCACGCCTGTCAGGACCAGACTGGCACAAACGCCCGTGCCGCCTCCCATACTCATCACCGCCGCCAGCAATACCGTTGCCGCTTCCCCCGGCAGACCCCACAGCGCCATTATCGGCTGGCAAATACTGCCGACGATCTCCAGCAGCCCGGTAACGGATAACGCCTGAATAATCACAAAGGCCATCACCACGCTGGGTAGCAGGCTGGTGGTCGCGATGGTAAAACCGCGCCTGGCACCATCGATGAAGAGATCCATCACATTTTTACGCGCCTGTACCGTCATTTTCTGTCCTCCCTGTCTGACGACTTTCAATCTGTGCAATCCACAGCCTGAGCAGGTTTGCACCAATAAACTTAAAGATAAGAATGATGGCGAGCGGGGTGATCACCGGCACGGTAATGGTGGTAAACAGCGCGGCTGCCGAGGAAAAGTAATTGGTGATAATAGCGCTGCCGCTGGTCTGGTACGTGGCGAAAATTGCGCGTTCATGGTCGTTAATCACGCCTTCATCCGCCAGCTCTCTGGTCATCCCCGCTGCGGCGTCGGTATTTTGCAGGTTGGCAATCAGCGCCAGCGAGCAAACCCCCGGAATGCCCAGTAATGGCCGTAAAACCGGCGTCATAAGCTGCTGTGCCGCGCGTAATCCACCCAACCCTTCAGTGACAGAAATAATGCCAAGCGAAAGGATCACCGAGGGCGCGAGTTCCAGCGCAAACAGAAAACCGTCCTTTGCACCCGTGCCTCCCGTTCCCCGAAAAGAGATCGCTTTTTCACCCGCCGTCGTAATCTGGCCGAATGACCCGTTGAGTACGGTAAAATCGAATACCCGCCACCACTCGGTGCTTTTAGCAAAGAAACCGGAAAAAAAGATGATTGTGACAAAAAAAGCCAGATAACCAACCCAACTGACCTTCTCCTGTGTGGGAGAGGCGTTTTTCATAATGTCCTCCTGACATTGTTTTGTTTGTAGTCATATGAACTTAAAACAAAATTTGTGCTGAAGACGAGAGGGCCGGGATGCTTATAGGAATAAATTTAGGGATGTTTTATACGCGGAAAGTTTTAAGTATCTGGGGTGTTGCCAGGCTGGAAGAAGTTGTTTCAGAGAGGTAAAAATTGATGGTGTCCCCTGCAATATTGATTTAAATCAATTCACGATAATTGTATTAACAACTCACTGTATCCTTTAACCATTTCGATATAAATGCGTGTTTGTTGTAGTGCCAGTAGTTCAATTTTTTGGTACTGCCAGTACAATTCCTCTTAATGGTTAGCAGGAAATTCTTAAGATATTTCTTAAGCGAGATTAAATATCGGTAAATTTGATATTATGGCGATCATTGTTCTATTATCGCGCGTGACGAACTGGAGTGTGAAAGTTTGCACAGCGATAAACCAAGGGATTGAGATGGCTGACAGTTTCCAGAATGAAGTGCCTAAGGCACGTATTAATCTAAAACGTGATCTGCATACGGGAGGTGTAAGCAAGAAAACCGAACTCCCCCTGAAATTACTGGTTGCGGGCGATTTCAGTAATGGTCAGGAATCTGCTCCATTATCAGAGCGTAAAAAAGTTAATCTGCACAAAAATAACTTTGACGCGGTGCTTTCCGAATATTCCCCAAAAGTAAATCTTACCGTTAAAAATACGCTTGCCGGTGACGGCAGTGAAGACACCATCAGTCTGACATTCCGCAGCATGAAGGATTTCACCCCGGAACAGGTCTCCCGGCAAATACCCCGGCTGAAGGCGAAATCATAATCTAAGGCAGGACGCCGATGAAAACGGAACAACCGTTATGGGGCAGGGGCATCATGGTCTCGCCCCGGCACTTTCAGCAACAGGCTGCGTATGCAGCCTGGTCTGCGGAATGCATTGCCCGCCTGGAGCAGGATTCACAGAGGCCGTTCCTGTTCACCAAAGAAATCGACTCCTCCAGCCCGTATCTGTACAAGGCGGCGACCACCGGTCAGACCCTGAAATCTGAAATGTATGACGTCAAGGAGCCTTCTGAAGAGAAGCACAACCACCCTGAGCGTATTGAACTGCGTTACGAAAAAATCACCTGGACCTACAAAGACGGCAACATCATTCATTCCGATTCCTGGAACGAACGCGCGACCGCGTAGTCATCCGCTGCGGACAGAGTTCCCTGTCCGCATTTTTCCTGAGCGTCTGCGAGCCGGGCGCTCAGGAAAATCACAATCTGCCTGCCCGACCGTATGCGCTCTGGTTCACAGCGAAGGGCGGTAGCGTGCCCGGAAGCCATCAAGAGAGAGAAAAATGGAAAACACAGCCATCCTGTTACGTCGTCTGAACCCTTACTGCGCCCGCGCGCTGGAGGGGGCCGCCTCCCTGTGCCAGACCCGCGCCCATGCCGAAATTCTGCCGGTACTGAGCCAGCAACTGCTGACCCACATGGCGGCGAAACAGAAATCCCACTCCCTGACGCTCGGCTGGAGTGAGGAAGAAGGGGTTATGCTTGAGTTTGAGCGTATACAGGGCGTGCACGCATGAGCAGTAATCTCCCGATAAGATTCAGCCACAACCATCACCGGCTGTCGGTGAAGGGATGTGCTGCAGAGCTCGATGTGCTGGCATTTGAAGGCGATGAAGCCCTGAGCACGCCGTTCAGCTACCGTATTGAATTCACAAGCCCTGACCATACCATCAGCCAGGACATGATGCTGATGAAGGCCGCCTCCCTGACGCTGCAGGCCCCGGTGGACCAGGGTTATGGCATCAGAATGCAGCGGGCCGTGCGCATTCTTCAGGGCGTGGTGAGCGGGTTTGAACGGCTTGGCACCTCAGGGGATGAAACCCGTTACGCCCTGACGCTCCGGTCACGCCTGGCGCTGCTTGACCGTTCGCACCAGAACGCCATTTATCAGGACCTGTCGGTCCCGCAAATCGTGGAAAAAATCCTGCGCGAGCGTCACAACATGCGCGGTCAGGATTTTCTGTTCTCGCTTGCAAAAGAGTACCCGCGCCGGGAACCATGCTGACCTGGACCACGGTTAACGCCGGTGCGCGTCTGTTCGGGGACTACAGCGGAACCTGGGGCTTTATTCGCTGGCTGGACTTGAGCAAGCGTCAGCAGCTTGACCGCAGCCAGTGGATGATGAGCTTCACCGCGCCGGACGGGCGCACCCTGCAGTGGGTGCTGCGTTCACAATTCGGAAAAGGCCCGCTGGCGCTGCTGGATCTGCGCGGCTTCACGCTGCCGGATCAGATATTCAGTGTCGACAGCGCGGCCACCGCTCAGGCGCTGATGGCCAGTACCGAAAACAGCGACATGGAGGGAGTTGAATAATGAGCACTCTGCAGACGGTGTATCCCGATGATATCACTCATCGCCGTGAAGGGTATGAGTCGCTGCAGGGTTTCCTTGATATCTTCAGCCACCGCATCCTGACGCAGTGTTACCGCATCTGAGGTAATTTGTACCTTCCAGCCCACTAATATAATCAGCATATCACTGCATCATTTCTCTTCTCCCCTCCAGATACGGTGCATGATTATAGGTCCTGCGAACTGAATTCTTATCTACGTGGGCTGGTTGTGTTTCGATCCACGCCGCGTTGAATCCTTGCTCATGCAAAAAGTTACCATGGTGTGGCGAAAAACATGCCCGGTAGCCCTCATGTCGTAACCTGTTCTTTTGAGAGGCATGTTCTTAAACCTGTACCTTTAGGAACTGTCAGGCGGCAATGTCTCCGGTTGATATTTACTCAATCCAAATGTACATTTGGAATGTACATTTCAGGAGGCAATATGATCACCTACACATCAACACAGGCAAGAGCCAATATCTCAGCGGTTTTGGAAAGTGCCACCAATGGAGAGCCGGTAGAGATTACACGACGGGATGGCTCTGCGGCTGTCGTTATCAGCAAGGCTGAATTTGATGCATATCAGGCTGCGAAGCTCGATGATGAATTTGATTTCATCATGCAGCGGCATGGCAGAACTATCAAGGCGCTAACTGACCGATGAAATGGATCAGTGCACAGGAAGTCATCGCATTCCATGACCGCATATTACGTTACCTGCCCGGAGTGACGGGTATGCCAGACGCCGGGAGAGCCGACGCCATTATCTACCGTGTGCAAAACCGTGCACATTACGAAGGTGTTAGTGACGTTTTCGAATTGGCAGCAACATACTGGGTAGCCATTGCTCGCGGGCATATCTTTAACGATGGAAACAAGCGCACATCATTTTTCGTCACCATGGCGTTCTTACGCCGTAATGGTGTGCTGGTCGCAGATGAAGGCAATGAACTGGAAGAATTGACAGTTCAGGCTGCAACGGGAGAAAAAACAGTAGAACAACTCTCTGCAATCCTGCGAACGCTGGCAATCCAATCCTGAATTTAGCTTCTCTCAAGTTGGCAGCTCTTCGTTGCAGAATAAGAGGGGCGTCAGCCCCTTTAAACAAACTGTAAAGGCATGTGTCACTCCCGAAGTTCTAACAGCGCGAGGGTACTTTAAAGAGATACTTTTGATCGTGGCTTAGGGTGCTATTCCCTGTAAATCGTTAGAGATGAAAAACGGCTTAAAGCCATGTGTGACGCGGGTTTAGTGGTGTTTTTGGGAAGTGAGAAAAAGCCATGATGGTGTCCCCTGCAGGATACATATTTTATATGTATATTATTGTTTATATTGATATATATTATAAATAAAGAACTAAGAAGGATACGTCAAGGGATACCGACTATAAAATAAGCCACCTGCCAGTGACATGATGAAATTATCCAAGCTGTCATCCAAACCATACCACAGGCTTTGCTGGGCAATACCGCTATGTGGTGGATAGATATCAAGCGCCTCTAGCGGGGATGCAAATTCTTCATTAATTTCACTATCGTCGTATGTTTCAGCATAATTCTCAGGGTCGATATACCGCCAGTATTCTTCATGAGTAATACCTGAACGAACGTAAGTCATCACTTCAGTGAAAGAAGCTGCATCCACCAGCGTTGTGACTTCCTGAATTATCAAACCTGCGATCATCGGCGGCAGATGTTCTGTATCAACACCATGAACTATTGTCCGAGCGTATTCTCTATAACGTTCATCAGCGCCACGGTATCTGTATTCTTCTATGAGGCTGGTAATCAGACACAGGGAATCCGAAACTTCACGCCTGTCCTTCTTTGAACTTCTCCTGAAAGGGATGTCCATTAAATCCGTGAGAATATCCAGATAGTAAGGCTTGAGGGTGATAAATTGCGCTGAAATTGTTTCTATGGAGTCTTTAATGTATGACTCGTATTTCTTCTTGCCATCCTTGTTAAGGATTTCACGTGCCGTTATGAGTTGCTCTCTGACGTAACCAAGACCACTCAGGTACATCGTAAGCACCTCCTCAGGACGATTGGCATAAAAGTTCTGGATGGCTTGAGCACGTATGCCGAGCGCATTAGTAGGAGATGGATTAAAATCTTCAGGCTCATCAAACATCCGGGCATCTTCCTGATGCTCGCGCAGCAGTCGCATTGCTGCGCCAAGTTTTGCCACGGTACCTTGTCGGAATAATATTTTTTGTAGTGATCGGGAATGCGAAATTTTGCAATGTTTACCGCAGCGGGGATGCGCGGAACACTTGCAACAGGAAGGTTTGCAGGTGATTCCCCCGTTGTTACATTGCTCGGCTTGCTATCCCACGGATAAGGGTTAATATTCGCTCCGTTATTTTGAGCTGTACCCGACAAAGCCTCTTGCCCGGAGGCTTTTTCTTTTCTGGCTTTCTCCAGCTCACGGTTAAATTCTTCGGTCATCCGTTCCACTCCCAGCTCCATGCGGACATCGTCCCAATCATGTTTCTTTCTGCCAAGGCATAGCGGGGCGATTACCAGCCCACCAACGGCTTTAGCGGCTTCGTTAGCTTTTACCAGTCCCGTATTGGGTTTTGGCTTGCCGTTCGCGTCTACATCGCTGGGCGCGTGGTAGTCGTTATCTGCGGCTATAACAATCTCAAGCGCCGGGAAACGATCTCTAAAGGCCGTGGCGACGTTTTTAAGATTTGAAGCGGATATAGCAGCGACTACGCGCGGAAGCGGCGCACAGATCGATACGCTTCGCGCTGTGGCATATCCCTCGGTGATAATGAGGGTGTTTGCTTTGTCATTCGGTTGTACGTCGATAAAAGCGCCGGAAATTGGCGCATTCTTCATTAGACTTTTGTGCCGTAGCTGTCCTTCATTGTCTACAGCGTTTGGCGCGGGAAGGTATTGCACTGAACGGTCGCGATTACCAATGTCCGTCAGACGTAACACACCATCACCCTTGGCGGTAACGGGAAGAACGCAATCTTCAAAGTCTTTAGCCTTGAGGTATGCGCATTCCAATGGTTGTGTTTTTTCCAGAACGCCTCGAACTCGCGGCGCGGCGGCTGCAATCTGCTGTGCCTCCAGCTCTGCGGATTCGCGCTGGCGCTGTGCAAGGGCTTCTTTCTGTTCCCGCTCTCTTTTGGCGCGCTCTTCGGATGTTGGGGGCGTATAACTATCATCGGCAGAGAAGAAACCTAATCCCATGCGCTCATCCACCAGCTTAGCGGCTTGACGTATTAGCGAGCCGGATACGCGCTCATCAAGTGATGCGCCCAGCTCTTTACGTGCGATTAAGTCGAGTACGCCGAATCCGCAGCCCTTAACGCCGCACGTGCAAATATAAGTGCCTGCGGTTGCGCCGGTCATACGAACCCGGAATTTATGCTTGCCGCAGAGCGGACATTCGTGCTCTTTGGTTGATTGTTCGCAGGGGATTGAAAACGCCGCACAAGCGGCGGCGTAGTTGGTTTTCATCCAGTGCTTAACGTCATCGAGGGCGCTCACAATGCCTCCCTACTGATTACGTCGACGATTACAGCCGGGGCGGGTCGATTCGCCATCAAAATACCTGCCGGGCGCAGGATGTAATAAACACCATTACCCTTGCCGGAAAAGCCGATATTTTTACGTTTGGTGCGCTGGGTTCCTGTGATTCTGACAACCATAGTAACCTCATCCCCGGCAGTGAGATGCGGTAGAGTCCGATTTGGGTAATCAGTACGATGTGCACGAATACCAATAGCGGTGCCTGGTACTATTAGGTCAACACTTCTGTCGGAGTTTATAAGCTCTGCAGATAACATTGCGTCAGTCTCTCTACCTGAATCATCCGCAACCCACGGTGTCACAATCCTGACCTTCATTAGCGTTTCATTTTCGCCCAATGAATAGGATTCAGGTTTAACGAAGGGCGCTGTGTTGGTAATAGGCGTGACCGCTTGCGATATCGATTCAGCATTATTCTTCTGGTGCAGACGCTCACGGAGGGAGTCGTTCTCATGCTTCAACTGCGAAATCTCATACGTGGTGGTACCTTTAAGTTTCGCATAGTCTGAATGCGCTTTTTCCAATGCTCGGGTAAGAGTTGAGACTTTTCCCTCCATCGTAATAATGATGATTGTCGCAAGCCTTGCCGCTTGTTCTTCAATACTTTCGGCTGCGGGTGATTCACCATTGGCGGTGACGGAAGAAGGACGGTTACCGGACTAATCCCTTTTGCCAGCTTGGCACGAGCATCAGCAGCTTTTATACGTGCCAGAGCCAATGAAATATCAGGATATGCGCCAAGAGACAGCTTTTGCTTTCTTCCGTTCATTGTGTAGCGAAAGCGCCAGAGCTTCGCGCCGCTGGGTTTAATCAGTACCACCAACCCAGCACCATCGGACATGAGGTACTCTTTTTCTTTAAGTTGAGCGTTCTTTATTTCGATATTAGTTAAGGGCATGTGTCCCTCCCGAAGTTCTGACAGAGCGAGGGTACTTTAAAGGGACACTTTTGATCGTGGCTTAGGGTGCTATTCCCTGTAAATCGTTAGAGATGAAAAACGGCTTAAAGCCATGTGTGACGCGGGTTTAGTGGTGTTTTTGGGAAGTGAGAAAAAGCCATGATGGTGTCCCCTGCAGAAATCGAACGTATATGCAATCGCTTGATTTATTAGAGAAAAGATATAATTGTTCATATTTATTCCAACATATGTACCAACAAAAAATTAAATTTCTTAAAAACTTACTAAGTGGTTGATACTTGTTTAAATTAAGTAAGTCTGACAAGTTCAAGATTAACAGATGATGGACTTTTACTGGAGAACTTTTAATGAAAAACTGGTCACCAGAGAATACTAAAGAAATCAAAGCCTGGCTTGACATAGATAACTATCGCAAGCTCGAAGATATAAGTCTGAATGCCTTGTATCACGAACTGTGGGCAAGAGCACTTCTGTACAAGCCGGGGCCTACTGACGAAGAAAAGAAAGGGCTGTGGGTGTACATGACTGAAATTTTCAGTGGGAACCCCCATCTATTCAAAGGGAAGCAACTCGATTATCCAACCGTTAACGATACTCTCTACAGTCCTCCACATATTTTTATCACCGATATCACCAGGCTTGCTGAACTTAGTGTGATGGCCCTTAGTGTCAATCTTTTCACCTGGGAGGAAGGAAACGATGAATATTGTGTTAATGCGCCTCATCACGAAGCTTATGTGTCACAACTCTTGTCCCCCTTATGCGAGAAAACGGTGTTGCTTGAAATCGATCTTGATAGTGGTACTGACGATGAAATAGCCGAATCGATAAAAGCGGCCCTGCCACAATGGAGAACGGTAAAAGGAGTGGAAGTTAATGAAAGCGGTATCGTTCGTTTCGGCTATGGAACCATTAAAAAAATCATAAATTACAGGTTGGTTGCGATGCTGGACATCTTACTTTGGGCACAAAGGAAAGGACTAAGAATCTCAGATGATCGCCTCTCCCGGCTTCTTTATACTGATAAAGATGAAGAAGTTTCTATCCGTTTAGGGTATCACATTAAAGACTCGGATCGACCTTTTGCAATGAAAGCTGCAACGATAGACTTCATTAAGCAGTTCAATTTTTTCATGAACCGAAATTCTCACCTGAAAAACATGAGAGTTTCAGATGTGATGAAACTCTCTGATTCTTACTGATCCCAACTCCCCGAAGTCTACTACTGCTGGGCAGACCATAGCCCTGCAGTTAGGAAGCTCGCTCTTTTTTTTTAAAATAGTTCGTATAGTTCCCACATCGAATCAAAACAAGGGGACAAACAGTGAACAATCAAAACTCCCGCCTTATCCGCTTAACAGAGGTTATGAACAGAACTGGCTACTGCAAAGCCTGGATCTATCGTCTGATCAAAGATGGCAAGTTTCCTGCCCCTGTCAAAATTGGAACTCGTGCCGTAGCTTTCGTCGAAAGTGAGATAGATGCCTGGATTCAGTCTGTTATCGAAACAAGTCGAAATAATGTTGCTTAATTGATTTGGGGAGACATTTTATGAATATCGAAGATTTTGTTAGTGAAGAAAACCATATGTGTAATCTGGGCCAGGAACTTTTCTGTAAAATCTTCGCACCCGGAGCGATTTATGATTTACCTGACAATCAATTTAACAGAAAGATTGTTTACTGGTTAAGCCAGTATTTAGTTGGGAATCTGAGAGAACCGTTAGATGCGATCTCTGAGCTTGATATCTTCGAACAGTTTTATGTTTACGAGACATGGTTCTCGCTAATTAAATGCCCTGACGAAATCAGAAATTTATCGAAACGAATAATCCAATATCAGATTGGGTTGAAAACCATTTTTTGAATAAAGCTATATTTTGTAAATTGTATTGTCAAAACGATGGTGCTATTTACTTTTTGATTTACAAAATGCTTTTAATTCTTTTTAAATTAATGGGTTATGTATTTCAAGTGAAAAGAAAGGACTATAATATCCCTCTAGAGGGATATTATAAATTTTCGACTGGGATGCGTCATTGTAAAAGGGAATAATGTTGAATTCAGGAAAATATATTTGTAAATTGCTTATGTTATATGCTTTATTTATTTTCACCGATGATTAAATGTAAATGGAGGTGATATGACTTTGAAATATAGAATAAAAAGATTGAAGAATAAGGATGGTATCAGAAGTTGCATTATTATTAATGAGAGCAACGGATTACCCTTGGTTTATCCTAACTTATATATGAGTGTTATTTCACGAACAAATAGCTATTCATTTTCAACAATGGAAGCAATAGCAAATGCTTTGCTTTTATTTGAAAGATATAATGCTGACATGAATGTGGGTGTTTTTGATATGGTAAATCTTGATATCGAAAAACTTGTCTCGAACAAAGGATATTTATTCGGGTTAATGAATGCCCTCACTTACAGAAACGACTTAGAGAACGTTACAAGCATTCTTAAAGAACAACATGTCTCTAAAAGAACCCTTTATTTCAAGATAATGACAATTGAAAATTACGTCAAATGGTTTTTTGATAACATTGCTATCAATAATAATGATTCTTCTCGTTATGAAACAATCAGTCGAGCATTTGATTTTATAAAGCCAAGAATAGAGAACGGAAAGAATTACAATATTGAAAGCGAAAGCAAATCATTGACAAATGAACAAGTTACAACTTTGACTGATATGGTAAGTGTTAAATCTAAGATTAATCCATTTTCGGAGCATGTAAGGTTTCGAAATAATCTAATAATTGAAATTTTGTTAGAGACAGGTATTAGGGGAGGGGAACTACTTAATATTAAGTTGGTTGATTTTGACTATGTCCACAAAAGTCTATGCATAGTAAGAAGGCCAGATGATCAAAACGAACCACGATTAAGGCAACCATTGGTTAAAACTTTAGAAAGAAAAATACCATTGAGTATAGAATTGACTGAGTTAATACAGAATTATATTAGTGATTTCAGAAGTAAGCAGTGTCATTCAGGGGAGCATGACTATCTGCTTGTTACTCATAGCAGTAAAGGTCAATTAGGTCATGCATTGACTATTTCAGGTTATCAGAAAATTTTCGAACAAATTAGGAAAAATAGTAGTGTATTGAGCGATATTGTGGGGCATTCGCTAAGGCATACTTGGAATGTGAAATTCTCAGAAATGATGCTCATGAATTCGAACTCTCAGGATCATATTACTTATGAGAAAGTAAGAAATTATCTTATGGGGTGGAAAAAGAATAGTACAACCTCAGATATCTATAACCAAGCATTTATAGCACAAGAAAGCCGAAAAATAATGGCTGTTATTAACCCACTCAAAAACATAGTAGAGGATAAATCCAATGTTTCAAACTCTAAGAAAGCTACAAGAAAGTCAATATTCGGTTTTTGAAACCAAGGATGGTAATTTCAAAGTGAACTTTTCTTATTCCAAGTGGAAGATAAGTGAAAGTATAACATTGAACATTGATTCTTTAAGAGTGGTCATCAGTGCATTTATACCTATCAAAACCACTTTGGCATATTTCGCTATAAATTATAGTGCCAGTTATACTAAGAAAATGTTTTATGCAATAAAGCATTACATTAAGGCCTGTAATACGAATGATAGCTTGTTTTCTAAAGATTGCATAAAGTATTACTATAAAGTTGTGAGCTCATTAGATTACACACATGCAGAGACAGTGAAATATTTTTTTATTAAGATGAGTGGTCTTTACCCATCTTTATTTTCGGCAGAAGCAATCATATTTTTAGAAAATATTAAAGTTAAAAAAACAAATGCAAAAAAGCCTATGAAGACACATGATTATAAAAAAGGTCCCTTTAGTGACTCGCAATTAAAGGTAATTATAGATTCTGTTGCGATAGCTTATAAGGAAGAAAAGGTAAGTCTGTCAAACTATCTGCTAACCTTCCTTGTTGCATATTCCGGGCGGCGACCTATGCAAATATCTCAACTTGAAGCTGGTGATCTCTTAGCCTTTAATGGAGAGTACTTTCTCAATATCCCAAGAATTAAACAACGAAATGGATATAGAAAAGAGTTTAGAAAATTACAAATACCAGAAGAGCTTTTCAGCCAATTGACATATCTCGTTGAAGCTGTAAATTCGCTGGTCAGTGATACATTAAAAATCGATTTAAGTGAAAAACAAAAGAGAAAACTACCAATTTTTATAAACACATATCCATTCAAAAAAGGATGTGTTGAGCTAAACATGATTGAAAGTGGTGGGTTAAAACTTAACCCCTATGCCATAACACTAAAAATAAGGAACACTATAAATCGTTCAATAAATGAATATCAAGCCTATCTGGGGTGTATAAATTCGCGCAGATTTAGATATTCATTAGGCACTAAGGTTGCACAATTGGGTTATAGTCCTTCGCAGATAGCAAATGTTTTGGACCATTCTTCAATCAATTCTGTTATGAGTTATATAGAAAATACAGCGGAAAATGGCAAGAAAATTAATGAAGCTGTAAACGAACTAATGAAGCCACTGGCTAACAAATTTATTGAGGGAAAAGAGCTTCAGAAAGAGTTAGATTCTTTGAAGCATTTGATAGAAGAATACTGCGGTGGATATAAAACTAACTCTTTTGATAATACAGCAATATCGTTAGTAACTAATTCTATCGACGATATGATCAATAGCATTTAAAAGAAGGATAAAGTGATGAAAGAAATCCATGATAAAATGATCAATAACTTCATTATCGCTAATAAGTCTCATGCTAAAAATTTTGGAAATTTTGAGTGGGATAATTCAAGTTGGGGAGGCGGAATTACTTTTTTTAGCGGAATCAAGGTTAGAATGGGGAACAAGAATAAGAAATTAATGAATTATGACATTGCAGAGTTCGCAAAAGCATATGTATGGCATGAGTGCTTTCATGATTTATCTGTAGCTTTCAGAGTGCTGAGGTTATTCAGGATATTAGAAATTGCCATAGTTAAAATAAATAAAGAAGTTAAGGTTTCAAGTATAGATCATAAAGTATTAGATGAAGTTATGACTATTATTCAAGAAAATTTTGCAATATCCACTTCTTATAAAATATATTTAGATCTTAGGGTGTTATGTTCTTTTATGTCTAAGAACGAAATGTTGCCAGAATCCATTAAACGATGGTCATATCCATTTAAGGCATATGATGCTTACACAAATAGCACAATAGATTCGATGGGAAATTTATCCAATCAGAAAAAACTTCCTGATGAAAAGGCTATAGATTTTATTGGTAAAATATTTAGTTCTAATCCAGTTAATGAAAGGGACATATTTACATCTTCTATTTTTGCATTGCTCTTATGTGCTCCATCTCGAATTAGTGAAATTATGCTTTTGGAAGAGGACTGTGAAGTTATAGTTGAAGATAGTAATGGCATATCAAGATATGGTTTGCGATTTCTTTCTCTGAAGGGCTTTGGATACAATACCAAATGGATTCCAGACTGTATGGTTCCTGTAGCTTCAAAGGCTATCATGCGATTGAAAAAACTTACAAGGAATGCAAGGGTTGTTTCACGGTTGATAACAGCAGGGGAAATTAATTTATACGAGTCATTAAACAGAAGTGCATTTGATTGTTTAACAATTGAAGATCTCCACAAACTTGGCTTTGTTATAAATCAATTAAATATCTCCCAAGAAAATCTAAAATTCTTGTCTAAGATAAAACATGGCACAGTCAGTGTAAAAGCATTTTGGATTTATATAAAGCGAAAGAATGTTAATTCTGAAAATATTAATGCTAATTTATGCTCCATAAATCATAATTTATTGGACTCTATCAAGGGTGCTGATATTTTCACAACAATTAAGGCATCTTCAAAATATTTTAGAGCGGATTTTCGCACCGATAATATGAATAACATATTTCATAGGAATATACATTTTAACTGTGATGGTCCTGTTTTAATTTTCCGCAGCCATCAAATTAGACATTTACTTAATACTATAGCTCAACGAAGCGTATTGTCAGAGATACAAATTGCCCAATGGTCTGGGAGAAGGAGTGTTAAGCAGAATGCAGTATATGATCATATGTCTCACGACGAGTTATCAGAACTATCAAGGAAACTATTGAACAGAAACACCTACGAAGAAACAAAAATTTCAGAATCTTCATTTAATGAACAATCGATTATTATGAATTTGATTAAAGATAAATTTGAAAAACTAGAATTAAAAATCCAAAATTCAGATCCAAGAAAAATAAAATATATTCTGGAAAAAATTAAAGATTTAAGATTGGAAATTGAGTATATATTAATGTGAGGAGATTATATGGCAAGAAAGTTTTATGATAAAGAAATAAAAGCTATTGTTAAACTTATTGAAACCTGGAGTAAGCCTGATTTTACCTGGGATTCTTTATGCGTGGCTTGCAAAAAAATTTTAGGTAAAGTACCTACACGGCAAGCATTAAGCCAGCATACTGAGATTGTCATTGCGTATAGAACCAGAAAAAGATCTGGTATGATTAAACGTCAAAATACGAAGTTACCCGGTAGCCTGAGCCTTGCGGCGAAAAGAATAGAACGACTTGAAAATGATAATTCGGCACTAAAATATGAAAATAATAATTTACTGCTTATGATTCAAAGAATGCACGAAAATGCTTACAGGCATAATATATTGGCTTCTATTCTTGAAGAAGAATTTCCACAGAGAGCAAGAAAATAATATTTTGATAGGTTTCACCTATTGACAGGTGATATTAATATGGTATTTGTATATATAGTCAGGAAGACTATTTCAATTATGCAAAGATGCATTTTATGGACAAAATCAATATCAATCCAGAGTTTACTCTGGAAGAGCAACTTATCATTATTGTCGATAAGTATATCTCAAAACGGTACCAGCCAGGCGATAAAAGTTTCTCATACAAGCTATACCTGCTTTTTGTTGGCTATCATTTAAAGTATTTCTACCCAAGACAGCAATACACTCGTTCTAATCGTAACATAGACAACATTATGACGATGTTCAGTTCTGTATACAAATGCCTTACAAGTACTTTGTTGCAGCGATTGAACAATAAGGAGGCTGTTATCAGGGAGCTAAACTCTCTCGTGAACTATATTGATAACAATCAAGAAAAAGCAGAAGGAATTTATACGGTTGTAAGAACACAGTATGAAGTGAAGGTTATCGAGAAAGAGTTAACCCATGAAGTAGTCAGAGTAAGAAATGTTAGATTATAAAAGCTCCCTACGGGAGCTTCATTTCAGTAATCAATTTTAATTACCTACAAACTGCCAGCCGTCATCTGTTTTTAGGAGTTTAATAGATGCTGCTTGCTTGAGATTACCATCAATTACCGTTACGACATTACACTTATAACTTTTATCAGATTCTTTTGTGCAATCAACTTTTTTCACTGATGTAAGATGGCTTCCCGTCCATTTACTTAAAGCTGTATAAATATCTTTTTCTGAGGGTTCGCTGTTACATGCGGTTAGAAGAAATGCTGTAAGAATAACGGTAAGGATTGAGTATGTTTTCATTTTTATTTTTCCAGGAATAATCAGTTAAGAACGCCCGTTTTGGTGTTGTTATTGTCAGTGGAGAATGTCCATTTGCTGACAATTTCGCCTTTAAAATCTATTTCAAGAGTTTTAGACTGAGTCTGCGAACCGCCAGTAAACAGCCCTACAACTGGAATGAAAGTTGTTGCATTGAACTGATTGTTATACATAAAGTATCTCCACTGCTCATTTCCGTCATCGAGTGTGGTTCTTGTATCAGGCTCACCTAATTTAGTGAGTAATTCCGTCTTAGTTGTTTTGTTTTTAATGATCTTTGATTGGAGGCTTTGAGGTGTTTCGTTTTTAAGGTTCTGGTTCCCTGATGTTGAACAGCCAGAAAGCAGGAAGACAATAATAAAAAAAGATGACTTTATAAATCGGTTCATTTACTTTCTCATTTTAGGTTTGCGGTTGTGTGAAATTAATTTCACCGTATAAAAACAACTCTGTCTGCATACGTTTTTTTAATTTTATAGATAAGAATAATGATGCTTACGAAAAACGTAATGACTGATACAAGAGTGCTGCCAGTCCACGAAAATGCTAACCACGCGAGACCAAATGCAACGAATTGAAACAGGAATGCCACACTGAGCGGGCTTTCACCGTAAGCGATCTTTGCATGGCAGCCTTTACAAATCCGCACACCATGAGGACTTTGTGTAAAGCAGAACGGGCACTTAATTGTTTCGTTTTTCATAGCAACCCCAGGGTGGAAGATTTACTGCGTGTTTGTAAGGATTCTCGATGGCTGGCTGGCTAAAGTAAAATCACTTGTATCGATCGATGATCGTTGCTTGATAGTTAATATCTATCATAATTGAGTTATCGATCTGTTATAACGATCAATTTATGGTTGACTTATCCTAAATTAACCACTAACAAAACGATGTTGCTGTCAGGGGTAAGCGGTAAGCTATTGTCTATAAATGAATTTTCCTTTCTTTATGTAGAAGTCGGGTTGCATAGAGTTTTGAGAATCCAGGGAGGGGCTTGTGAAGAATGCTCTTACCATAGCTTCGGAGAAGCTCTGCAAGTCTTCTAAGAAATGGAAGCCAGCCGATAAGCCTGAGATGCTTTTGCTGGTTAACCGCATTCTTTTGGAGAATCTTCTCAACGATCTCGTTTCGTCTTTCTTTTCTGAGTCGCAGTTCGAGTTCAGCAATTTTTTCACTGATACTTTCCTTTCTCTCAGTGGTTTTTAAAATGGTTGCAGG
>NZ_DAMAPU010000005.1:90013-324958 GCF_032071645.1 Superficieibacter sp. | reverse complement strand
AGCAGGAGCAGGAGCAGGAGCAGGAGCAGGAGCAGGAGCAGGAGCAGGAGCAGGAGCAGGAACAACTGACTTGGCATTTAGTAGAAGTGGGTTGTCGCGTTCAGGTTCGTAGTTGAGGAGCTTTTGAAGATTCGCCCATGAATACATCTTTCCAAGCTGGGAGGCTTTAAATGCGATGTTTTGATATTCGAACGAGAATCCATTCATCTTTCCTGTTTTTGAAACGTTCGCCGTCCAGGAAACCTGAGCTTCTCTAATTTTTTTGATAAAAGTTTCTAGATTGGGTTTATCCTTCAAACATTTATCAATGATCTGTTGCAGAGATTTCTTGGGGCAGGGCAAGCCTGTCCGGTGAGAAAGCATCTCTTCATTACGTGAAAGCTTACTCTTTGTTTGTTTCGGTTGTACTCTTACTGCTGGAGTTTGAGTAAGGCCATAAGCGATTTCAAGTTCCTGAATTATTCGGCCACTGACTAAACTCTCATGCTGGCCAAGATGAACTTTACCAGACACGGCATCGACTCTATTAGCAATGATGTGTATGTGCTGACCCATACTGTCGTCGTGTAATACATAACAACGAAGATGAGTGTCAGTGAATCGCATACGGTGCATGTAGTCGTCAGCTATCGACTTCCATTTCTCATTGGAAAGCTTATCGCCGCAGGGTAAACGAAGCGAATTGTGCCAAGCAGGTTTAGCTATGTCCTTCCGTAGTTCACTAGCAGTATCAAACTCTGCTATCAGTTCCTTTGCACAATCACCTGTCATGTTCCCGCCAATAACAACTGGATCGCTTCTGTGGTGAGAACCTGGCTTCAACACATACTTCACGACATTAACGAAGCTCTTGTGCCTTTTGATCCGTTGCATTCCCTTCATATAGCAGCTTACCTGGCTGGTAGATCACCAGAAGCTGTCAGACACGAGCGAAGTTCATTGATCTGTTTTTTTACAGCGAAGATCTCTGTTTTGGTTAACTCACTATTGCTACTTTTTGTGTCAAGATGATGGATTAACCTGTTTAGTTTTTGGGATATATCAGATAAGGATTTCCATGCTTCCAGGTTAATGGAAGGTATGACAGGAGGGAGCCTATCAAGGGAAGTTAAACGAAGCCATTCGCCTTTGCTTTTGTTTCCACGATTGGAATTAAAGATCTCTAATTCTTCTTTATTAAATCGAACACTTACACAATGTATTCGTAATGATTCATTTGATGATGTTTGATTATTACAAATAGGCTGAAAGCTATTTGTGTAGGATAAGGTTATTGTATTACTCATATAAACTCCTTTTCATATGTGTATTCGCTTTATGGTGAGCAATCCTTGCACACCTACTACAGTTATAATATAAATGCAAATTATGTCAATGAGTTGGGTAAGACTTAGACTTTCTTTTTCAACCGAAGGGCGAAAAACAAGGGACTAAGAGAAGCGGAGCTTCTCTTAGTCATACCTTGCATATATATATTTAAGGGGCGAAAACAAATGATCCGCGAGGTGCAATTATATATTCAAAAGTAACAAAATCATTTTCATCCTTACGACTATCATCTTTTATTTCTAAAATGCGAACAGCTAAAATATCACCGTTATCATTTTTATAAAGAAAAACCTCTCCTTTCCGAATGTTATAATGGTCTGATGTGCTATCATAATCATCGAATATTAATATATCATTAGGCGTGGAACTCTTGACCCTGGCTATCTGATATGAACCACTTGAGTTATAAACATAAATACTTTCATCGCTCGCCTTACTAAACTTAACCTTGAATGAAATACCATTTTCAGTTAATAATATCTCACCATTGTTTGTTGAGTAATCAAATCCATCCTTTCTGACTGAACTGTATTTTGAATATATCTTTTTCGAGTTGGCGTTTGATTTTTTGTTATCATTGGATTCTGCTCGTTTTACTTCTTTAACAATCTCTTCTGAGATATTATATTCTGTAAGTAATTCATCAAATTTAATCAATCTCAAAGTGAGACTTCCTGACTCTCGTCTAAATTCATCAATTAGTTCAGGGCGAATGAATATTGGTTCTTTTTCTCCCCGTATAAACCAATCACTCTTTTGATCGCCAGTGACGAATATTACATTTTTATTCTGTTCTTTCCCTGTTTGTATTAAGGTTTTCCATATTAGGTAATCACCAATGCCTGTATCATCCTTTCCCCCATCCTTATATCCAGGAGGGCATTTCATTAGCCGTCTATACTCCCATTCTTTAATTGCATCCTGTTCTTCCCCAGGATAAGGAAGGATGTTACTTTTATCAAAAACTTTTCTATAAATCATAGTGATAGGGTCATTCCCTTTCCATGATTTAATATCATTTATCATGGCTGTATAAGTTTTCTTATATTCTGCCGTAAGCTCATTAATGTTTTTTGACAAAGATTCTAATGTATTGTATTGATTCATGTCTTGAAGCGCTTTGGACAATCCAAGCTCCGGAGGAGATATTCTTGATTTTTTGTCATTAAGTGCTTTTATCAAATCAGATATTTTACCATCCCTATTTTTGATAAACTCCCTTGCTACTCTTTCAGGAATGAAAATGCGATTCTCATCCTTTAATCTTATCAGTAAATCTTCAATTACTTTAATATCCTTTTTTCCTAATTGATCAGCAACATAGGGTAGCAAAAGAACATTAGTGTCTAAAATTATTATGTTATTAGCATCTTTACTCGATAAATGTGGGTAGCTTGAAAATATATTATCAATAACAGGGAACTGCCTCTCTAAGGTAAAAATAATGTCAGTTTCTTTATCAGTGCTTTTCTTATTCATACAGTCACCTTTATTAAGAATTAACGGAGCATTTATGATATCCATCAATAGTAATTATAAACTATTTAGAGAGATTATTCTCTGTAAACTTGCCATAGTATGTATCTCGTAGAGTTGTTTTTCAGTTCTTTTGAAGTGAAATCTTGTTTGGGACGATTTATTACTTAATAAATTATTCAAGATGATAAGTGTTTGCTTCAATTCTTCAAGGTTCTGATATGGATCATAATTAAATTCAACTTTACTTGGAAAGATGAGGTTAAAACTATGTTTAATTAGTGATTCTAATCCATTATGAGTGTTCAGGTAAATCTTGTGTATAATAACATCCTTTATTGATATTTTATCTCGACTATTCATTATCATACTTGGGTATTTTGCAAATAACTCATATGATAAGAATGATAAACCTGTGTTATCAGTTAAATTAAAATCAATGTTAGATTTTAAAATTTCTTCTAAAATTTGTTTGGGATGATCATAAAACAAAAGATTCTTTCCATACTTATCCACTGAATTAATATCTGCTCCATGGGTTAGTAACAATTCGAATGCTTTAAAATAGTTACAATGAAATAATGGTGTCTTACCATCATTATCTTTTTGATTTATATTTAAACCAATATCTAATAAATTTTTAAGTAAATCCTCTTTCCAGGTATACGGATGAAAGAAAAAATTTCTATTTTCACTATTAATGAAATGTATATTGTTCCCACATTTTTCCATTTCATCTAAAAAACTATATATCGAAGGTGATAAGTTAAACATAATTGACTCCTTTTGCATTAAAATATAGATTTAATATATATGCAGAAGAAGTCAATTAGTGTGTTTAAGATTTTTGTTTTGATTTATTATGTGTGTTATTCTCCATGCTTTTCAATTCTGGACTGTTTTTTGATATATTTTCAAAGAGATCACTTGCCTTAGGGATTCTTCTTAATATATCAGTTTGTTGAATTTTAGAAATAAGTACACTTTCTATTGTCTCAATCTGATCAGATGTTAATGTTTGATGTAAGCCTAACTGTTCGGTTGTATCATTATTTTTAATATTTAATTTTTCTAATTTTTCTAAAATACCCTTAAAATAATTTATTAAGAAAGTCAATGCTTCATTATAAGTCAATGCCTTTCCAACAACCGTCCCAGTATCGTCAATTACCTGATACCCAGTAACATTTCCAGTTGCATTTTTTATTTCTTGTATTCTCAGGTTTATCATAATACATCTCTTGATGTTCAGTTAAGTAAGTGTAAGCGACCAAGAATTTTTAATTCTTGCTCCATTGTTCAATGATTTCATCAAACTGGGTATCGACCCAAACCTTTCGCCATTCATCAAGGTATTTTATATCAATTGACGATGGTGGAATTGTACACTGTTCTATCTTAACAATAGATGGGATTGAGATAGAGTCTCCCATAATTAAGGCCTCACCTTCTTTTAGAGATGGCAGTAAGTTAGTTATATCGCCCACTGTATCTGGTAGTAATCGCTTCACGTAATTTTGATCATCAGGGTTCGTTAATCTCATAGAGATAAAAGTATTACATTGTGAGAATATTGTTTCTGATATCTCTGACGGCCTTTGACTGGCCAGAAGCAGTGTTACACCATATTTCCTCCCTTCCTTTGCAATTCTTTCTATAGCTTCTTTGGATGTTCTATATTTACTCAAGTCACTTTTTGGAGCATATTTATGTGCCTCTTCATACACAATTAAAATTGGGATGTCTTGTCCTTGACCTAATTTTCTTTTATGTTTTTTTGAATGATAGCCAAACTCGAAGATCAATCTCGAAATTAGTGATACACAAATACTAAGGACTTCAAATGGAACACCGCTGACATCAAGTATTGTAATATTTGATTTGTTTTTTCCATAACTTGTTAATGTCTCTAACGTTCCTTTAAATGTTGCTGATTTGCTTTCTTCGCCAAGAATGAAATCTAATCGTTTATCGAATATTTTACTTTGTAGCCTATCAACAAAATTTAGCAGTTTTCCATTCAGGGCACCGGCTGAACTTCCACCAGGGGTTAAATTCTCTTGGAACAACCTATGTGCAGTTTGATTGTCGAACTTGAAATCTCCTTCCTTATCTGTCCACACATGTTCATTGTCTTTATTTTTTCTTTCATTGTTTCTGTTGTTAATGTAGTTTATAACTTCATTTATATCGAAATAATATGGCGAGTGGAAGCTTATTATCTCCTTATCTGCTGGGACTCCTTGGAAATATTTCTTTTTATTTAAAGTTATAGCCTGACGGAAAACATTTCTTTGATTGTGATCATTTGCTTCTGTATCAAGAAAAAGTTCTTCTAACTCGTCGCCATTTAATAGCCAATATGGAAGAGTTAATGTATCCACATTTAATACATTTGAATAAGGGAATGCGTTTTCATATTCAGAATGTATATCAAAAATAATTATATGAGAATTGTTCAATCCTTTATAACCTTCTTGCTTTTCATCTACGGCTTTTTGAAGTATTTTGGCAACAGTGTGGGATTTACCTGAACCCGTTGAACCTACGATAGCGATATGTTTATTGAAAAATCTATTCCCATTCACAGGTACTGATACTTTGGTATTAAGCGATAAACTTGAAAAAGTAAAGCGATCTTTTATATCTATACTATCTGAGTATATGGATATTATTTCGTCTAATTTCGCTGGTTCCACTTTTTTAGGAGGGAGTGCAAGTGAATCTCCACCGCGATAGAATTTTCCATTTTTAACAAGACCTATTGGGCTTGCTTCTATCATATATTTCTGCTTTTGGCTTTCTTTAACTTCAATAGAAAAATTATCTATGATCGCCAAAAGAGCAACGTCTTGATTATCTGAAACCCTTAAATAAGATCCTACGCCTAATTTTTCTTCTGCGATCTTAAACTCTTCAAGATCGTCTACGGAAATTTTTAATTTATTTGGCGATACTGATACTACTTCTGCATTAATATCATTATTCCTGCTCATTACACTATCTCCTTTATGTCTGCAAAATCTTTAACTTGTATGTTTACCTGTGGTAGTTGGGATGGGATATCAAGGCAGTTTTCCGTATAAAACTGGTAAACTTCTTTTCTTATATTAATACTGTTCAGTGCTTCATTGAAATCATCTATGTCGTTGATAAATTGGAAGTGAATTTCTTTATTTGAAAAGCCTTCGACTAACATTTTTGGAGTAAATACACTTCCTTTAAAAGGGTACCCATCCGTGAAAATTAGATCTTCATTGAATAATTGATTCTTTAATTCGTATAACTTATCATCGCTGATGCCATGGACAAGTAAAAAAGGAGAATATGGCCGATCTGTTCTTTTAGATAAATTAGACCAATTTAATTGTATTTTATATATACAGTCTTTAACTGTTTTTATATCAGTCTTGTCTTGAAATTCCAAGATGAAAAAACGAGCATAAGGAGAGCTGTTTAAACTTCTGCTTATGAAAGATTCTTTTAGTTTTCTTAAATATTCTTTTCTTCCTTCATATTGATAAAACCATATGTTAAATAAGACTCTGGATTTGTTGATATTTTCAATAAAATCTGATTTTTTTATCCTTCGATCTTTTTTATTACAAGAGATATCATAAGTTTTTCTGAAAGCATTAGAATAAAAATAATGCTCTGCCTCATAATCTTCACATTGAAAATGGTTTTTTATTATTTGTATAGTTTGTTTTTTTTGATCAGTAAATGATTTTGCATTGATATTTATAACTAATCTATCCAAAAAGGCTTGTAGATCCTCTTCGGTAAGCCCATTTTCTATATGGTACTCATGTTTGATTTGTTTTTCAGTGTATGTGAGGAAGTTAGATTTGAAGAAGTCAACTTTTAATGGAAGTGTTAATTTGTTTTGTCCTGATTTATAGTGCCCGAATAGATAATAATTCGCCCCTTTTTCTTTATTGTCCTTAAAGTGTGACAACATTAGTCTTATGGGCTTTGATATGACGGAGTGGTTATAATCTGTACTCTCATAGTATTTGCATTGGATCGCAGTTAAGTGCCCATCGTTGTAGACATCAATATCTTCAATGCATTCTATATCAATCGAGTCATCCATTTGTGGTAACGAAAAAATTTCAATAATCGTTTTATCAACTTGATAACAATACCCACGAATTGTATCAACTGCACTTCTGTCCACTTTGTTATCCTTTTTGAGATAAGGTGTTAAAAGTTTATAAAAATATGCTGTGTTAATAACAATGCAATGATTGCATAGCTTCATGATTTTGCCACAAAGCTAATCCATTGACATGCAAAAAAAACCAAAAGCATTTGCTTAACATGCTAATTATTAAGGTGTAAATAATGCGGTAGCGGTAATAACTTTCAAATTCTTTGCCTGTTATCTCAAAAAGTAGCCTATGTGTAACCTATTGCTGCATCATGTGAGCACGCGATTCGATTAACTTCTAGTTGAACTGAATCTCAGAATTTTGACATACTCAGTAACATGTTTTGAAAAATGTTATAGCATTAATCTATAAGAAAAATCCCTAAATGGAATAAGTTTCTTTCCGTTATTATTTATTTTGGAAGGTAATGGCAATGTGGGAAAAGATATTACAAAAACATCTTTATTCTGAATGGGTTATCCGAAACACCCTATACTGGATGACTCCTGTAAGTCCATGGAAACTTGAAGAAAACACATCCTCGTGGATTATCTTCTTTGAGATAGGTGGTCCTGAATGTGAGTTTGAATTCGGAAGGCTGTTAAACGATTTTAGCCTCCGTGAGAAACTTCACCATCAAACTGGTCAATTGCGTGATGCCATTATCAGCAAGGTTCTCCGAAGCATAGATGACAGGCTTGCATAATGAAACACATGCCTTTTAACTTCGACAGGATGCCTGACGGCCGGATATTCATTAGTAACCTCGCTGGCTTTCATCATTTTTTAGGTGAGCAGGAATTTCTCGATCTGGTAAACGGTCATATCAGTCAAGAACAGTCCTCATCGCTTGAAAGCAAGCTTTTCATTTGCGGAGATGAATCTTCCTCCGTTACCCCTTATGCACTAAGTTCGGCTTTTGCCAAACGACTCATGAATGAACTGGCGGTCAGGCCAATCTTCATGATTGTACCTACTCTTCGTTGCGATCATACTTGCAAATATTGCCAGGTCAGCAGGGCATCGGTAACCGCTGATGGTTATGATCTCAACCCGAAACTGATACCGCAAATTGTCAGCACAATAAAGAAACTAGGTACACCTCCCTACAAGGTAGAAGTACAGGGCGGTGAACCACTTCTCAGGTTCGATCTTGTTCAGTCAATCTATCACGAGTGTGAGATTTCATTGGGTAGTGATGCTTTCGAAATGGTGATTGCTACAAGTCTGTCATTACTCGATGAAAGCATCTTCTCATGGGTTAAAGAGCGGAATATCACCTTCTCGGTCTCGCTTGATGGGAATGAAGCTGTCCATAACAAGAATCGCATCCTTACTGACTTTCAAGCTCATAACAAAGCAGTAACTGGTATTCGGAAAATCACAGAAGAACTTGGCGCAAACCGGGTAGCTACGGTTACCACAGTTACTAAGGAGCTGACTAAAGAGCCAGCTTCCATAGTAGATGCTCATTTGTCTCTGGGTCTTACAGACATGTTTATTAGGCCTGTTAGTCCTTATGGGTTTGCTCAGAAGCAGAGCTTCACTTTTTCAATGCCAGAGTATTTTGATTTTTATAAAGAGTTAATGCAGGAAGTGTTGCTACAGAATGAAAAGGGGGTACCTGTCATTGAGCACTCGGCTGCTATCCATCTCAAGCGAATTTTCAATACGGGCTTCAGTGGTTATGCAGATCTAAAATCGCCAAGCGGAGTCGTGTTGAACTGCATCCTGTTCAATTATGACGGTAAAGTCTACGGTAGTGATGAAAGTCGTATGCTTCAGAAAGTAAATCCGGAAGCAGATTTCAGTGCTGGAGAGTTTGCCTCACTCTCATTCAGTAGCAACGAATACTACCGTTCCGCTCTCTCATCCTCATTCAATTTTGCTATGCCGGGATGCGATACCTGTGCTTATCAGCCTTTCTGTGGGGCAGATCCTTGCCAGAACATTAGTGTTCATGGCGAACCTGTTGGTGACAAGAGTCGGTCAACTTTCTGTCAGTATCACAAAGGCATGTTCCGCTTCCTTCTGAATGAAATTTCTCAGGATGGGCCGATGGCAAAGATGCTTAAAGGGTGGACTTATGTCTGAGGTGCTGAGAAACGACATTTTCAGGTTTACGGCAGATCTGCCAGTTCAGCAAGGTTTCTATCGCCTGTGCAAATTTAAGCCCGAAAATCCTCAATTCTATCTGCCAAATTTACTGGTCAGTGAAACTCAACTTGATTCCAGACTTCCTGCATATTTTGCAAACTTCGTTGTGAGCACTGATCTTTTCAATTCCATAGAAGATGGTGATATAGGGATTGTTAACAATGGCAACATGATTAGGGTGATTTTGTCACGGAGAGCAAACCATAACACTGTCCTTGTAACTGAAAGGTGCAACAACCGTTGCCTTTTTTGTTCTCAGCCTCCTAAGACAGGAAACGATGACCGGCTTCTTAACCAGTCAGCACTTGCCATCGCCTCTTTCTCCCTGAATGGTGTAGTAGGAGTGAGTGGGGGAGAACCTCTGCTGTATGGCGAAGCTTTCCTGCAATTTCTGGACTTCATAATCGAAAACTCACCTGAGACAGCTTTGCATGTTTTGACCAATGGACGAAAGTTTGCAGATGTCAGTTTTACTCAACAGATGAAAGAGCGAAGCGAAAAGCTCAAAATAACTTTCGGTATTCCGCTTTATTCTTCAAGGTCGTCAGTTCATGACTATCTGGTTGGAAGCGAAGGGGCATTTGATGAGACAGTTATGGGGCTTATCAATGCCGGTAATTCAGGGATCAACATTGAGTTAAGAATCATTCCGACACTGGCTAACTATATGGAACTGGACAAAATCATAGAGTTCGCTGGTCGCGTGTTTTCCAATATCAACCAGATTTCTCTTATGGGGTTAGAATCTATCGGCTGGGCACGTAAAAACTGGTCATCAATCTTCATTGAGCATGATAGCTATAGTGAGAAAATTCTCTCTGCCATAGGAACAGCACAAAGGTCAGGCATCACCCTAACAATCTTCAATTACCCATTGTGCCATCTTCCTGAAAGAGCTTGGGGATTTGCTACTCAGTCAATTTCTGACTGGAAAAATTACTACCCCAAAGAATGTGATGAATGTACTCAGAAGTCTTCCTGTGCTGGTTATTTCAGTTCATCAAAAGGCCGTTTTCATCAACCACCGAGACCAATTTTATGAAAAAATTTAATTTCGCTGCTCTGCTTCCGGGATTTTTAGCACTCAATAATTCTGTATGGGCAAGTGATTCCTCCACTGGTGCAAGTGATTTGCCCGGTATGACTCTTAATGAGCATGATTTAGTTATAGCTCCACTTAACATGGAAGTACCTTTCTACATTGCAGGGCATCGTAGTCATAGCTCCCATCGAAGCCATAGTTCTCATAGATCTTCGTCTGGTGGTGGGTACTATGGTGGAAGCACTCCTTATTATCCTAAAACATATAGTTCACCAAGCTCATCAGGCTCATCCACTTCAGGTACAAATTCGTCATCGTCTTCTTCATCTGTTCGTTCGCTTCGCTCTAATGACACCGATGCCTCTACGACCACAAACTCTGCTGGAATGAATGGAACTACTCGTGCAAGTAGTGGGCTGGCTTCTGATACTGAGAAGCGTAAGCGTTTGATCATGCGAGTGCAGTTCGCATTACTGGATAAAGGGTTTTATAACGGCAATATAGACGGAAGTATGGGGCCTGCGACACGAACTGCTATCAAAAATTACAGAGTTGCATATGGGCTTCCTACTCCAGTAAGAGAAACATTAGATGCTCAGTTATTGAACTCTTTGAATATACTGGCTCGTTAAAATATTAGGTAAAATAGAATGAAGATAAAACTCTCTATTTATAAAACAAAAAGGTTTAGCGATGATATTGATCAGGTTTTGAATTTGGAAAGGGTCAAAAGACCTGTTGAATTCGAGATGGAGGATGCACGAGCATATCTATATGTAAAGGAGTACATGGACCCAAAACCTCCTGAATGGACCACCTTTTTTATGGGCCAAAATCCTGTCATAGAACCTGATTTCTTCGGTATGAATAGTAGCACAGGAGCAGTATTAGTTATTGAAGCTAACAATTCCAGATATCTTATTCCCTTTGGAACCGGTCATCACTTAATCAATGATGGCAGCATTGTCAAAGGATTTGGGCTTAAAACAACTCTTAATAGTATAGAACATAAAAAAATTCGCAGCTTAGATAAAGGCAGTCACAACGAAACGAACCTGTTAACTCGCAGTCAGAGCAGTAAAGAAGTCGATATATACAACCTAAAAATAGATTCTGAGATGGATATTCTCACAACTCTCACAGGCACTTCGACAGAAGATATTTTAGGAAGTAAAATTACTGGCAAAGATGCGTTTGTGATCATGCCGGATATTGAATTGAAGGCTATTCCAGCACTGTTGACCAAAATAGACTCTATTTACTTATTACCTCTTCCTGAAGAATTCGAATGGGTTAACAATGTCAAGGAGGCTGATGAACAAGAAGTTGAGATATTGGATTCGCTTTTGATTGATCGGATAAAGGAAAAAGACTTCAATGATTTATGGCTTGGAGAGCCAGAAATAGTAGACTGGGAAAATCAAATAGGCTATTGCTTTGATAAGAGACAAAGGTTCATTCATGAAACCTTATCAATATACCATGTTTGTGATTATTTTGATGGTAAGAAAACTGAAGTAACTGTTGATGAACTCAAAAAAAGTTACCTGCATGTTTTGAATGCCGATTTTGAATCGATAAAAAAATGGTCTTTATATAGGTGCCTCTATGCCGAGATAAAAGAAGGTGATCAGAACTATATTCTTCGAGACTCTATATGGTATGTTGCAGATAGGAATTTTGTATCGACTATTGATGATGAAATGAAAAAAATAATTCATTATGAGGAGTCGGATAAATTCCCTGTATATTCATATAAACGAGAGGAGGATTATAATAAAAAACTTTGCCACGATGATCATTCCTTTACACACATGGATCAGAAATTCATTCATCATGGTGGTGGTAAAAGTAAGATTGAATTTTGTGATCTTATCAGAGGTCAATCAGATTTTATCCATGTAAAATATTATACTGGTTCGCAAAGTATGAGCCATCTTTTTTCACAAGGATTTATAGGTTCTGAACTTTTTATAAGTGACTCTGAATTTCGAGGCAAACTTAATGAGAAACTACCTGCTCATATAAAATTAGCCGATCATATAAATAGACCAGATGCTAAAAAATATAAACTAGTTTTCGCCATAGCTTCTAATAAAAATCTTCCCGAAGATTTACCTTTGTTTTCTAAAATAAACTTAAAAAATTTCCACAAGAGTATTACCAATTTTGGGTATGAGGTCAGGATCTGCAAAATTGCTGTGGACCCAGATATTTATAAAAAGAAGCTATGTAAACCACAAAAGAACAAGCTTTAAATAAATTTTTCAATGCCAGAGACGTTTGCCAGTTCATGCAGAAAATCGCTTTTGTAAGTTACAGCCCATGTATCTTGGTTTAGAACAAAGTGGTGTCAAAAAAGGTTTATGTCTTGGTGGATAAGGGGCTGGGAGATTTAACCCCTTATAGAGTTGTTATGCCGCAATAGCTTTAAATTTTTGAGCAATGACATAATCACTCCACCACTGCATGAGAATCACTCGTTCTGCCAGATATTCTGCTCGATTGTAAGCTGCAATTATTTCATCTTTTTTCGAGTGAGCAAGGGCCGCTTCTAAGACATCAGTCCTGAACTTACCCGACTCCTCTGTGGCCGTTCGTGCAATAGATCTCATTCCATGGGCTACAAGCTCACCTCCGAAGCCCATACGGATTATGGCCGCATTAGCTGTTGTTCATGCATATGGTTAAGAGGTACCTTTATGCTAAAACACCTGTTCGCCACGTCCACTGATGATTCTTCAGGTTTCGTAACTACTTTGCTTGGTGGAATTTTATGTGGTTCTTTCATTTTCATAAAGTAAACTGAGAAGCCTACATAACTAATTAATTACCTTGGATGCTGCCAAAGGAATGTATAGCATTACCAATACTTTTGTTTTTTGTCAGATAAACTTCTTTTTCCATCATAAATTAGGATTTTATCAAAATTATAATATGTTAGAGTGTTAATCATTCTAATTCCACTTTGCCATCACTTTTCTGGACATAAGTTTTACCATCTATGTTAATGAATTGTTTTCCATTAAGGTGGCCCCTGACAATTATCGCTATACTGTTATACACACATTTTTCATGCTTTTCATTAGTATCATCAAAGCAGGTATAATCATCGACAGAGCCGTCCCTTGTCCCTTTAGGTAATTTTTCATATCCATTAAAGTTCATGATGGTAACTGTGAAATTATACGGTGTATTGATAACCCGATATTTTTCCTGCAACAATTCTTTGTTTTTCATCCACCATTTCAATTTGCCTTCTATTGTCATTGGTAGATGTTCTACAAAAACGGCACCATTATCAACTCTGACTATTTTTGTTGGTCTGAAAGCGGTCCATATGCAATATGCAATGATTAAAACAATTACAATCGCTGCAGTCCTTTTATATTTGAACATTGGTTTCTCCTGTCAATGTTATCGTAGCTTCAAAATTAGTGAAAAATGGCTTTTGAGCTAAATGCTTTGCTCGCTGAAGGACAAACCATATCCTAAAAAAAGCAATCGAATTGAATTTAGCTTTCAATATATCTTCTCTGTCTAATCCAAAATGATCCTGTGCCCTGTATTTTACAACCGCAGTATATTTATTTCCTTCAAGAGTGAGGCTCTCAATGGAAATTTCTGTACTGTTCACGTCATGAACGGTAATACCCATTCCATTAACCCAATCTTTCCATCTTGTGTATTTGGGTAAATAGCTTTTATATAAATCATTAGTGAAATTTTCTTTTGTCAGTTTCGATTTGCTAAAATCAAACTGCTCGATAGCTCTTTTAATTATGGGTAAAGTACTGTTCGGGGAATTATCGGCTAGGATTAAATTTCTGTACGCATTATTCATTGCGGGATTTTGATAATCTCTTCCATTATTCCGTTGCATATGATTAAAAAGATCTTTGATTAAACCCTGGTATGGTCCCTGGAAAGAAAATACATACGATTGAGATCTTAACTCATCATATAACATTGCAATGGCTTTTTCTCTGCTTGCTGGCGGTATTGAATTCAGATAGGGGTGTTTATAGGAAGGGGCAAAAGTCGTCCAGTCAATGAACGTTGATACTTGTCCGAGATGGTAATATTTTTTTAGTGTATCAACATCAATATCGCCGCTTTGCATATCATCGGCGTTTCTGTCATTGAATCTTTTTTTTGTGGTGAAGATTACCAATTTTCCGTCGATTGCATTCATTCGAAATAAATCCCTTTCAGCCAAATGTACAATCACTATACAGCTATACTTCAACCATGCAATTAGGAATTTTCTTAACCTTGATCTGAATGAGGAAGTAGTTTGGACACTACATGAAGAGGAAACCTGTGTAGTTGTACCCCACATTATGCAGTTACACAGTAGCGGTAATAGCCTTCAAACTTTGAGTTTGCACATACTTACTCCACCACTGCTTGAAAACGACTTATTCTGCGAGATACTCTGCACAATTATTGGTGGCTATTATTTCATCCTTCTTTGAGTGCGCAAGAGCCGCTTCGAAGACATTTTCTCAGAACTTACAAGATTCTTTTGTTGCCGTTCTTGCAAGATCTCTCCTACTATAAGCTACAAGTTCATATCCTAACCCCATTCAAATGATAACGGCTTTTACTTCCTCCTTGTGCTACTACCTGAGAGAAACCTTTTTTCTTGGATAAATATGCTTCTTAAGATTGTTTTTTAGTTACATAAATCTTAACCTAAGACGGGTTGTTTTCACTAAAAGTTTTATCATCCAAAGAGTTTATGCTTGAAATTCTTTTTAATTCATTTAGATAATCAATCTCATTTTCTAAAAACCAATGAAGCACCTTAGGATTGCCAAGTAATTTATTAATATATGACTGAATTATAACGAATTTCAACATGTTTGAGCCATACTCGCTTTGTAGTTTTTTAGTCTCTTCTGATGTAGTTGCCATTTCCTGTTCAAGACGAAATATGTTTTTTCTGATGTCTCGTTTATATGAAACATTTTTCCCTTTATTGACTATCAACGATGCTGGTGTTGCATCTAATATGCTCATGGCAAATTTTTTACTATAATTATCAAAATTAATCATTGTACCGACTGCTTCAATTTGGCGAACTGGTTTCATCTTCCTTAAAACATCAAATGTCGCTTTGGGAATTGGCTTGTCAGAAAGTTTTGATATTACACTTGGATCTATGCCGTTCATAACATTAGCCTTATCCTTTATAGCCTCAACTGATATACCCAAAGCAGCACTCAACTTTTCCATTGATACTTTAGCAAGTGACTTAATTATCATTCTATGTTCTTCAACAACATTAATATGATTCACTTGTTTGTTAGGAGTGAAAGCATCATTAATACTTGAAAGTATGCAAGGGGCTTTTTCTATGCCTAGGTCTTTTAGAGCCTCAACTCTTAAATGACCATCAAGTATCTTAGTGACATCATTTTCTTTATCATAAAACACTATTATTGGTTCAATAATGCCTAAACTTTCAATAGACGTAACTATTTGATGATATTTATGGCTACGCTTCACATTTTCAAGCAATTCCTTAGAAGGCGTTAGCTTGTTAGTATCTAAATAAATGAAATTATCACCAAATCGTAACTTAATCATTGTGATACCTCTTTAATTAATGGGTTTATGATTTGAGATGGTAGTTCTGAGAGGTTTTCTTGCTCAAGTAGGCTTTGAAAGCTTTTATTCATCATTATGATATTAAAAATTTCTTTTACTATTAACAGATTATTATTTACAAACTTAGAGTGTTTACAAATAGTTTTATGTTCAGCGATGCTATTCTCATATAGTAAGATTAATTCTTCTGCAGACATTTTCTTTACAGGCTTGTGATAAAAAAAACCGCCTGATTTTGTTCCTTTATTGCCAGTTTCTCGCTGATTTAATATATGTTTTATTTTTATAATATCCCGACTTTTTATTATCTTTTTATCATATGCTTCAGTAAGAAGATTTTGTGCTTCTTCAGTTTCACATCTTGCGAATTCAATTGCAAGATACAATGGTAAATTACCTCTTTCAACAGCAGATAGAAGTTTATGCTCTCCCTTATCAAGAAGCATGTTTATACTATTTACCCAGTTCGAAGAATAGCCAGTAATCTCACTGATTTCAGAATCGGATAGCCCCCTGATTTTCATATCTTTTATAATCTGAAGTAACTCATTAGAACGTGGTCTCCTCCTTGCAATATTTTCAACTAAACTCATAACATAAGCATCTTCCTCTGAAACATCTCTTACAATTGCGGGGATTGTTGTTTCACCCAATGCAACGAGGGCTTCTATTCTTCCTTGACCGCAAATCAAAGCATATTTGAAATCATTTTCATGAATCGCTCTCACACTAATCGGCTTGCTTAAGCCTCTTTTTTTTATACTTTCTTTTATTTCATCATGCACTCCTTTATTCCTAGTCCGTGGATTAAGTATTTTTATTTTCTTAATTTCAATGTGGATTATTGGAACTTCATTAGTTTTAGGCTGCATATAGATCCCTCAATGTGATACGATTAATAATTTGTAGAAACTTGTCTAAGTTATCAAATCTATATAGTTCTAATCGGAGATTGTTTTTTTCCGACATTACCATTTTACTAAATTCGTTATCAATTTTTGGTAAAATATAGAAATCACGAGGTGATTCATTTTGTGAATCCATTCGTATAACGATAGTTATGTCTGCTTTTAATGAATTATCAAATCTCACTTTCCATCTTAGCTTTCCAGATTTCATATGATTGCATTTCGTTATAATTACAGAAATCATTATCTCTTCATTAATATATAATATTGGTGCAAATTTTTGTGAGTCTACATAACAGTTTTTTTGCTCAATACTATTTTTGAAATCTTCAATTACATCAGAATAGAATGCTCTTAGTGCTTCATTTATTTGTAGATAACTGTAATCATGCTCTGGCTTATAGCCAATTAAAGTATATGCTCTTAAAAGGCCACCAAAGCGGGTTCTATAAACAGATGATGAAGGACCTGTATCGTCTTCATCAATAATAAATCCTGATAGTTTCCCATTAGTTTTTAATTTTTGCTTAAGCTTTTCTAAAAGCTCTTCATTTGATAAATGTATTGACCTAAGCTGGATTATTTCCTGTGCTTTATTAAATTTTTTCTTTGAAATAACAGGCTTAAATGCTTTATCGCATCTAACCCATTCATGTTTAGGGTTTTTAATGGATTTACTTTTAAGTTTGGATGAGGTTTTATTATATATATTATTGCCTATATACTTTTCATTAGTCAATATTTGGTGTATTTTCCCACGTGTCCAGTATGAACCGTTTTCTGCTGATATATTTTGCTCATTTAATTTTTCAGCAATGATAAACTCTGGCACATGATGATCTATAAAAAGATCATAGATTTTGTTTACAATTTGTATTTCACTTTTAGGACCAGGGATTAATATAACCCTATCTGTTTGGATGCTCTTTCTTTTTCTAAAATGCAAGATTTCTTTAGCTGTGTTATTTTCATCTACTAAAAGTCTTCTAAGTCCATAACCTGCCATGCCTCCCTGATGGTAACCACGCTTTATTAAATTTACTTGCCCTATAAAAACCTTCTCGGATAGATTTCTGCTATGATAGGCTGCACTTGATCTTTTTATATTCAATATGACGGATGATTCTAAGGGAAAATCCTTAGTAGGTATAGGTTCAGAGCAATATATAAGATCTACACCATTTCTCTCAAAGAGAAATGAGTAATAAGCAGCTTCATCACTATTTTGAAAACGACCAAAACGACTGACATCATAAAATAATACAGCTTGTATATTTATTTTTTTCTGTTCTACATCACTAAGTAGCTGCTGCAAAGAATGCCTCCCTACGATGCTCACCCCGCTCTTACCGGCGTCATCATATGTATAAGCGATCTCCATATTATTCTTTTCAGCATAATCTTTTATGTATTCAGACTGATTATGTAAAGAATACTGCTGATGGTCAGTTGACATCCTTAAGTACTGTGCAACTCTAACCTTATGATTTTTATCATTTTCGCCAGTCATGCACTAAACCTCATGGATGATCTTATGTAATGTAGTGAATAAAATTGATCATTTTTTAATCAATTACAACTGTTTTTATCGGTAGTTGGAGGGGATTTAGTGAAAGTTTGACGGTCTGTGACAATCCAGAAAGGATTTGAGTTGTTTAGCTGATGTGACTGATAGCCTTAGTAACGTTTTCTAAGGCTATCCGGTTGTAAGTGGCTATGCCTGGACTGCATAAGTAAATGGTGTAATAGCTTCTGCTTTACATGCATCAAGATAGTTAGCCCACCATTGGAGCATCAACTTTCGCTCTTCAAGATGTTCTGCTTTATGAATGTAAGCTGCCCGAACGGAGTTCCGTTCCTGGTGACTCATTTGCTTTTCCACAGCATCTCTTGACCACAGCCCTGACTCAATAAGGGCACTACATGCCATTGTCCTGAATCCATGTCCACACACTTCTTTTTTTGTATCGTAGCCCATTGTCCGAAGAGCTTTGTTAACGGTGTTCTCACTTATGGGTTTGTCATCACGACTAAATCCCACGAACATTAGCTCATTTTCTCCACTTATCGCATGGAGCTTTTTAAGCAATACTACTGCCTGCTTGCTGAGTGGCACCAGATGAGGAGTTTTCATTTTTGAGCCCCTACCTGAGTACTTAACTCCTTCCAGTTCTTGTCTTTCAGCAGGGATTGTCCATAAGGCGTTCCTGAAATTCACCTCAGACCAACGAGCGAATCTCAGTTCACTTGACCGGATAAAAGTCAGTAGAGTTAATTGAACTGCTATTTGGGTGATTCCTTTACCTTTATAGGTATCAATCCGTTCCAAAAGCTCAGGGAGTTGTTCGGGAGGAAGGGCAGGGCGGTGATTGCTCTTGGCAGTGGTTACAGCACCTGTGAGGTCGTAAGCTGGGTTTTGGTCAATCAAAGCATTGTGAACTGCATACCGCATGATTGCTGTGATTCTTTGCTGTAAGCGAGCCGCAAGTTCCAGATGCCCAGTGGCTTCTGCTTTTTTCAGGGGAACTAATAAATCACGGGTTTTGAGTTCAGTAATGTTTCGCTTACCGATTACAGGAAAGACATGGGTGATCAAGCTACTCAAAACCGTTTTTCGATGGCTGTCTGACCATGTCCTGTTGCTTGAGTGCCAGTCTCTGGCAACAGTTTCAAAAATGAGTAAGCCTTTCTCTTCAATCTTTTTTGTTTTTCGCTTTTCGCCAGGATCAACATTATTGGCAATGAGTTGTCTTGCTTCTTCTCGTCTGCGACGAGCTTCTGATAAAGATACTTCAGGATAAACACCAAGAGCCAACATTTTTTGCTTACCAGAAAAGCGATATTGAAGCCTCCAGTATTTTGAACCCGAAGGCTGAACGAGGAGATGCATACCATTCCCATCAGTCAGCTTGATGGGCTTGTCACCAGGTTTCGCATTTCTAACTTTCACATCAGTTAGTGCCATTGTGACCTCCTGATGATGGTATCTGCATTATCGAACTTACAATACCAACCGTTATACCAACAAAACAAGCTAGATGTCCGTATATCACAACAGGCCGTGATAGACCACGAGTAGATGGAATCTTATTGAAATTGTTAATAAAAATAGACTTCGGTATACTTCGATAGACAGGATTCTGGTGTCCCCTGCAGGAATCGAACCTGCAACTAGCCCTTAGGAGGGGCTCGTTATATCCATTTAACTAAGGGGACAAGGCGGCAAGAGTATAACGGGATTTCGTTACTGCGTTAAGCATCTTGCCGCCTGACTGCTTAAAGAGTCGCCATTCAGCCGCGTTTCGTTTCTTTTGGCTGCTCCTTTTGCTCGTTGGCTTCCGCCTTCGCCGCCGCTTTACGGGCGTTAATCATATCGTTACGGATTTGCGCATGGCTGAGCAGGGCGAATATAAAAGTGCCGCCGCAGATGTTACCGGCGAGGGTTGGCAGGGCGAAGGGCCACAAGAAATCATGCCAGGGTATCGTGCCGTTGAACACCAGATACAGCACTTCGACCGTTCCCACCACAATGTGAGTGGTGTCAGCGAGGGCGATAAGCCAGGTCATCAGAATGATCACCACAATCTTTGCAGAACCGGCAGACGGGAACATCCAGACCATCGTGGCAATGATCCAGCCGGAAATAATGGCGTTTGAAAACATCTCAAACGGCGTGTTTTTCATAATATCCATGCCGATTTTGACGAAGGCGTCACGGGTTGGCTCATCAAAAACCGGCATATATTCAAACGCCCAGGCGGCAATGCCGGTGCCGATTAAGTTTCCGAGTAGCACCACACCCCACAGCCGCAACAGCAGGCCGATGTTACGCCCGGTCGGGTTTTGCATAATCGGCAATACGGCGGTGACGGTGTTTTCGGTAAACAGCTGCTGACGCGCCATAATGACAATCACGAAGCCGAAGGTGTAACCGAGGTTCTCCAGTAAAAAACCGCCGGGAACACCCTCAAGCTGGACGTGAAAGATGCCTTTCGCCAGCAGCGATGCTCCCATGGAAAGCCCGGCGGCAATGGCTGACCATAGCAGCGCCATCGCATCGCGCTCCAGCTCTTTTTCACCGTCCTGACGAATGTGCTCGTGGATCGCCATCGCCCGCGAGGGCAGGCGGTCCTCATTGACTTCAATTTCTTTGCCCTGCGACTTCTCATCGCTGTCAACCGCGCGTTCTTCGCTTTCTTCACCAATTTTTTCTTCTGCTAACTTGTCCATTTATGTCACCTGCTGCGAATTTATGATTTAAGCGTAGCGGCTTTTAGGCAGACGTGAGGGAGCAGAAAAGACCGATTTTTTTGCTCTTGCAGCATAAAGAGTGATAACAATGTTTCTGAGTATGTTTAAAATTGACGGCGCAACCAGGTTACTCAATACAGGCTATGCTGAATGCAGGCTGACAGCGTAGACATCGTGTAACGTGTTGATACAATCCTCGACACGCATCAGATGGCACTAGCGATAGCCATATATTACAGGGAGACATCTATGAATTTTCGGCTGTCGGCGCTTGCAGTGGGCGCTACTTTACTGGTGGGCTGCGCAAGCTCCGGGGACCAACAGGGACGCTCGGACCCATTCGAAGGGTTCAACCGCACAATGTACAACTTCAACTTTAACGTTGTCGATCCGTACGTTCTGCGCCCGGTGGCGGTGGCGTGGCGTGATTACGTTCCCCAGCCTGCACGTACCGGCCTCGGTAACTTCACTGGCAACCTCGAAGAACCGGCCACGATGGTCAACTTTTTCATTCAGGGCGATCCCTATCAGGGAATGGTGCATTTTACGCGCTTTTTCCTGAACACCCTGCTGGGGATGGGCGGCTTTATCGACGTTGCGGGTATGGCAAACCCGAAACTGCAACGGGTTGAACCGCATCGCTTCGGCAGCACGCTTGGTCATTATGATGTTGGTTACGGTCCGTATTTACAGCTTCCGTTCTATGGCAGCTTTACGCTGCGTGAAGACGTCGGCGATATGGCGGACACCACTTATCCTATCCTCTCCTGGCTGACCTGGCCGATGTCGCTTGGGAAATGGGCGGTTGAAGGCGTAGAAACCCGCGCACAGCTGCTGGATTCTGACGGTCTGCTGCGTCAGTCTTCCGATCCGTACATCCTGGTGCGCGAGGCGTACTTCCAGCGTCATGACTTCATCGCCAACGGCGGTCAACTGAAGCCGGAAGAAAACCCGAACGCGCAGGCCATCCAGGGCGATCTGAAAGATATCGATTCAGAATAAGCAAAGTGCCGCAAACCCATGGGGTTTGCGGCACCGTTTTCAGGATGGCATTACGTAATTCGCCCGGCATCTCTGCGCCGGGCGACAATCATCAGAACGCGTAGTTAAAGTTCGCGCCGTACAGCCAGGCTTTACCTGCGGATTTAAACTCGTACGGACCTTCGCTAAATTTAACATGCTGACCGTGCATATAAGACACGCCGAGGTCGACGGAAGCATCTTTATTAAACGCGTAGGTCGTACCGGCGCTCAGCCACAGACGATCCTGGTCTGGAATGGAGATAGAGCGTTTATCTGCCGGAACCGGGCTGTCATCAAAGGCGATACCGGAGCGGAACGTCCAGCTATCGTCCATATAATAGGTCGTCCCGAGGGCGATACGGTAAGAATCTTTAAAGCCTTCCTCTTTATAGAAGAGGGTGCCACGGTCGCTGTTGGTCGCTTTCAGCTCTTCAAACTGGCTCCAGCTGGTGTAGGCCAGGCTGTAGTGAACGGCCCATTTTGGTGCCACGCGATTATAACCTGACACTTCCCACATTTCCGGCAGATGCAGACTCAGCGAGCCGTCAATGGTTGAGCCGTTGGTGCCGTAAGGCAGGCCGAGGCCGAGGGCGGCGTTAACCGGATTCAGCGTCGTTGGCAGGCTGCTCTTATAATCGCCGTCGAAATCAACCTTGATCTCCGAACGGTAGGTCAGCGCGTAGCGGTTGTCTTTATCCACTTCATACAGAAGACCGGCGTTCCAGCCGAAGCCCCACTCATCGCCTTTCAGGCGGGCAATCTGCGTGTCGCGGCTGATGCCACCGGCCTGAGCGCCAATCGCGGCGGCCTGTTGTGGAGAAAGACGTCCGGCACGCACCAGCGCCGGAATATTCGCGCCGATAATCTGCGGCAAATCGCCCGCGTAGCGTTCCAGTTTGGCGCGCGCGTATACCGCGTCAAAGCCAAGTCCAAAGCTCCAGTGATTATCAAGACGATACGCGCCGCTCAGATTCAGGTTCAGCGTTTCCAGATCGGTCGTCCCGCCCATTGAGCCCGCGGCGAAGCTGTCGTTGAATTCGGTTGCCAGACCGTAGTTAGAGGTAACGGACGCGCCCCAACCAAATTGATCGTTAATCGGTGCGACAAAATGCAGGTTAGGCACCCATGCGGTCGGCGCAATGTTATCCTGGCTGGCATCGTTACCGATCGCCGAGCGCCCGGACACATTCACATCCGGGTCAACGAAAATAGCGCCGCCGGAAAAGGTCGGGCGGTCAAACATGGTAATCAAAGCGGGGTTACGGCTGACGTTACCGGCGTCATCCGCGATGGCACCTTCGCCAGAATAGGCGCGGCCAAGGCCAGAAGAAGAAAATTCATTTAGCTGGAAGCCTGCGGACCAGGCCTGGGTTGAAACGATTGCCATTGCCACTGCGAGAGCAGATTTGGTGAACCGGGTTTTCTGGCTCATGACCATAACCTCATTGAGTTATTTTTTATTTAAAAAAGTTACATGGTGTAACGAGGTGCGAAGTGTAGGGTCTGTTGTACGTCAGAGAAAGCAGACCAGTGACGAGAGTATAGGTCTGACCAGATAGTATGTTGCAAGTATGTTTCTAAGTTTTTTCGAATGTGATCTAAGAAACGCGATCTGGCTGGCAAAATTGCCCTGTTTATAGGCTGCAAATGAACGGTGAATTTGTTTTAGATCATTTTTAACTGTGATTTTTATCACTATTTCCGCTGCGAGAAATTAACGACTGGAGACGCTACGACCCAGAGCGTAAAATAAGCGGTATATCGTTAAGGCACCCTGGGTGCGTCTACAGAGGAAATCTACAATGAGTAAATGCAGTGCTGATGAAACCCCGGTTTGCTGCTGTATGGATGTTGGCACCATTATGGACAACACCGATTGCACCGCCTCTTACAGCCGCGTATTCGCCAATCGCGCACAGGCAGAAGAAACGCTGGCGGCACTGACCGCAAAAGCGCGCGGCGTTGAATCTGAGCCGTGTGAGATCACCTCGACCTTCAGCGACGTTGCCGACGGCGTAAAACTGGATATCGACTTTGTGTTTGCCTGCGAAGCCGAAACGCTGATCTTCCAGCTCGGCCTGCGCTAAGACCTCCTCTCAACGCCTCCTTCTGTGGAGGCGTTTTCTTTTCTATCCGTGTGTTTTGGCTCCCACTTTTCTTCTCCCCCGCTTGGCGAAATGTAAAAAAATGGTTAAGACTATGTTCAGGTCAGACCACTTAATTATTTTTTGTTAACAGGGGAGCGTTATGAGTCAGGCATTACCGCTTATCACCCGCCAGGGCGATCGCATTGCCATTGTTACCGGGCTGCGCACGCCCTTTGTCCGCCAGGCAACCGCCTTTCACGGCGTGCCCGCTATCGATCTGGGAAAAATGGTGGTAGGAGAGATGCTGGCTCGCAGCGAAATTCCGCCGGAAGTGATCGAGCAACTGGTCTTCGGTCAGGTGGTACAAATGCCGGAAGCGCCCAACATCGCCCGCGAAATCGTGCTCGGCACCGGCATGAATGTGCATACCGATGCCTATAGCGTCAGCCGCGCCTGCGCCACCAGTTTTCAGGCGGTGGCGAACGTGGCGGAAAGCCTGATGGCGGGGACTATCCGCGCCGGGATCGCCGGGGGAGCGGATTCTTCCTCCGTATTGCCGATTGGCGTCAGTAAAACGCTGGCGCGCACGCTGGTGGACGCCAATAAAGCCCGCACCATGGGGCAACGCCTGAAGCTGTTCTCCCGCCTGCGTCTGCGCGATCTGCTGCCTGTTCCGCCTGCGGTCGCGGAATATTCAACCGGTCTGCGAATGGGCGATACCGCCGAGCAAATGGCGAAAACCTGGGGCATCACCCGTGAGGAGCAGGACGCGCTGGCGCACCGTTCGCATCAACTCGCTGCAAAAGCGTGGGCCGAAGGCAAACTCGATGACGAAGTGATGACCGCGTATGCGCCGCCGTATCGCGATCCGATTGAGCGCGACAATAACATTCGCACCAACTCCACGCTTGCCGACTACGCAAAGCTACGTCCGGCGTTCGATCGCCAGCACGGGACGGTCACGGCGGCGAACAGTACGCCGCTGACCGACGGCGCGGCGGCGGTGATCCTGATGACCGAATCGCGGGCCAAAGAACTGGGGCTGGTGCCGCTTGGCTACCTGCGCAGCTATGCCTTTACCGCTATCGACGTATGGCAGGATATGCTGCTTGGTCCCGCCTGGTCTACGCCGCTGGCGCTGGAGCGGGCCGGGCTGACGCTGGCCGATCTGACGCTGCTGGACATGCACGAAGCGTTCGCCTCACAAACACTCACTAACCTAAAACTGCTGGCCAGCGACCGCTTCGCCCGTGAGGTGCTGGGACGCTCGCAGGCCACAGGCGAGGTGGATGACAGTAAATTCAACGTGCTGGGCGGCTCGATTGCCTACGGGCATCCTTTCGCCGCAACCGGCGCGAGAATGATCACCCAGACGCTGCACGAACTGCATCGGCGCGGTGGTGGTTTTGGTTTAGTGACCGCCTGCGCAGCGGGCGGTCTTGGCGCGGCAATGGTTCTGGAGGCCGAATAATGGAGACGACATCTGCTTTTACCCTTAACGTGCGGCCGGACAATATTGCCGTTATTACCATCGATGTCCCCGGCGAAAAGATGAACACCCTGAAAGCGGAATTTGGCCATCAGGTTCGCGCTATTCTCAAACAAATCCGTGATAACAAAGCTTTATCTGGCGTCGTTTTCATCTCCGCAAAAGAGGATAACTTTATTGCCGGTGCCGATATCAACATGATCGGCGATTGTAAAACGGCGCAGGAGGCGGAAACCCTGGCGCGTCAGGGTCAGCAGATTATGGCGGATATTCGCGCGCTACCGATTACGGTTATCGCGGCCATTAACGGCGCCTGTCTGGGCGGCGGTCTGGAACTGGCGCTGGCCTGCCACGGACGGATCTGTACTGACGATCCGAAGACGGTGCTCGGCCTGCCGGAAATGCAACTCGGCCTGCTTCCCGGCTCCGGCGGGACCCAGCGTCTGCCAAGACTTATTGGTGTCAGCACTGCGCTGGAGATGATCCTCACTGGCAAGCAGTTACGCCCGCGTCAGGCGCTGAAAGTCGGGCTGGTGGATGAAGTCGTTCCCGCCTCTATTCTGCTGGAGGCTGCCGTTGCGCTGGCGAAAAAAGGACGGCCCACGGACCGGCGTCTGCCGGTGCGCGAGCGCATTCTCGCCGGTCCGCTGGGGCGCAGCGTACTGTTTCGCATGGTGGGCAAAAAAACGGCGCACAAAACGCAGGGCAATTACCCGGCAACTGAGCGTATTTTGCAGGTCGTTGAAACCGGTTTAAGTCAGGGTAGCAGCAGCGGTTATGCGGCAGAAGCGCGCGCCTTTGGCGAGCTGGCGATGACGCCGCAGTCCGCCGCACTGCGTAATATTTTCTTTGCCAGCACCGAGCTGAAAAAAGATCCGGGCGCGCGGGCAGAAGCGGGTCCGCTGCGCTCGGTCGGCATTCTGGGCGGCGGGCTGATGGGCGGAGGCATTGCGTATGTCACCGCCAGCAAAGGCAAACTGCCGGTGCGCATTAAAGATATCAAGGCGCAGGGGATTAACCACGCGCTGAAATACTCCTGGGATTTGCTCGACCAGAAAGTGCGTCGTCGCCATATTAAAGCGGCGGAGCGCAACAGCCAGATGGCGCTAATCTCCGGGGCGACGGATTATCGTGGCTTTAGCCATCGTGATGTGGTGATTGAAGCCGTGTTTGAAGACCTCACGCTAAAGCAAAAAATGGTGGCGGAAGTGGAAGCACACTGCGCGCCGGAAACCATTTTTGCCTCTAATACCTCTTCTCTGCCCATTGGTGATATTGCCGCGCAGGCCGCGCGTCCGGGGCAGGTCATTGGTCTGCACTTTTTTAGTCCGGTCGAAAAAATGCCGCTGGTGGAAGTGATCCCGCACGCGGGCACCTCAGAACAGACTGTCGCCACGACGGTGAAGCTGGCAAAAAAGCAGGGCAAAACGCCGATTGTGGTCGCGGATAAAGCCGGGTTTTACGTTAACCGCATTCTCGCGCCCTACATTAATGAGGCGATGCGCATTCTGACTGAAGGGGCGAAAATTGAGTATATCGATCGTGCGCTGGTGAAATTCGGCTTCCCGGTCGGCCCCATTCAGCTTCTTGACGAGGTTGGCATTGATACCGGCACCAAAATTATTCCGGTTCTGGAGGCGGCTTACGGAGAACGTTTTAGCCCGCCTGCAAATATCATTAATGCAATTTTGAATGACGATCGCAAAGGCAGAAAAAATGGTCGTGGTTTCTATCTTTATGGAAAAAAAGGGCGTAAAAGCAAAAAGCAGCCCGATCCGGCGATCTATCCGTTGATTGGTATCGGTGGTCAAACTAACACCCTCTCACCGCAGCAGGTGAGCGAAAGATGCGTCATGATGATGTTAAATGAGGCTGCGCGCTGCCACGCGGAAGGTATTATTCGCAGTGCGCGAGACGGTGATATCGGTGCGGTGTTTGGCATCGGCTTCCCCCCATTTTTAGGGGGGCCATTCCGCTATATGGATACGCTCGGAGCCGGTGAAGTGGTGGCGATTTTGCAACGGCTTGCCGCGCAGTATGGCCCACGCTTTACACCATGCGAGGCGTTGCTGCATATGGCCGAGCAGCGCCAGACGTTCTGGTCGCGTACTGATACTGACCCGGAAAATGAGGGTTAATGAAGGGTGTGATAACGCTGTTGCGGGTCTTTTGGTTATTTTGTAAACACTGATTGACTATACTTACATCATTAAGGTAAAACACAGCGTTTCATTGAGCAAACGGATGAGGCACAATGCCCGGCCACCGCGTTTTCCGCATGAACATGATTTCCTCTGCGGTCTGACGACGGTGCTTCTGGTTAACAAAAGCGGTGCAATATGCAAGTTTTTATCATGCGTCACGGCGACGCAGCCCTTGAGGCTAGCAGTGACTCGGTTCGTCCTTTAACCCATTGTGGTTGTGATGAATCCCGTCTGATGGCAACCTGGCTGAAAGGTCAAAAAGTGAATATTGAGCGCGTTCTGGTCAGCCCTTATCTGCGCGCTGAACAAACGCTGGATGTGGTGGGTGAGTGTATGCATCTGCCCACAAACGTTGATGTCCTGCCGGAACTGACACCCGGCGGCGATGTGGGACAGGTCGGCGCGTATCTTCAGGTTCTGGCCGAAAAAGGAACGCAGTCTGTACTGGTGGTTTCTCACCTGCCGCTGGTCGGCTATCTGGTGGCGGAACTGTGCCCCGGTGAAACGCCGCCGATGTTCTCGACCTCGGCGATTGCCAGCGTCACGCTGGATGGCGAAGGCAAAGGTACCTTCAACTGGCAGATGAACCCCTGCAATCTGAAAATGCCAAAAGCGATTTAATCCGCTAACGGGAAGCATCGTTGCTTCCCGCCTCTCTTCAGGGCAGCTCTGGCGGCTGCCACTCTTCAACTTCAATCAATACCAGCAGCGCGGCATCTCCGCCGTACTCTTTTGACGCCTGATGGAAAGCCATCACATGCGGATGCTGCGCCAGCCACAGCGGCGTTTGCTGCTTAAGAATATGTTTGCCATGGCCGTGCATCACACAGGCGCAAAAAACATGCTCACGGCGGCAGGCGGCAATCAACGCGCCCAGTTCCTGCTTGGCCTGAAGCTGGGTCAGACCGTGTAAATCCAGGAACAGTTCCGGCGAATAATCGCCGCGCCGCAGCTTTTTCAGCTCGAAATGGCTGACGTCTTCACGCACGTATTTCACCGGCCCGCTGGTATTGAGCAGCGGCTGAAACTCATCGGAAAAAAAGTGGCTGGCGTCAGCCTGTTCCTGAATCAGCCGTTTCACCGGCACTTCCGAGATTTTCTTGCGCAAAGGGCGGTGAACAATGGTGTCCTGCTTAATCTGACGCGTGCCGGTCATCAACTGACGAAACAGCGCCTTATCCTCCCCGGTGAGTGATTCTTTCTTTTTCATGGGTCATTCTCATTAAGGCTTTTCGTCAGTTTACCCGACTCACCGGGCATCTGTTCAGCGAAAACGCATTTTTTCCCCGTTTCGCCCGCGCGTGAATGCTGATTTATGGCCCTCTTCGTGGCAAACTAGCCGCCGAATTTAATGCGAGCATGGCCTGGAGAGAACGATGGATAAAATTTTTGTTGATGAAGCGGTGAATGAGCTGCAAACCATTCAGGACATGCTCCGCTGGTCGGTGAGCCGTTTCAGCGCGGCCAATATCTGGTACGGGCACGGCACCGACAACCCGTGGGACGAAGCGGTGCAACTGGTGTTGCCGACGCTGTGGCTACCGTTGGATATCCCGGAAGACATGCGCAGCGCCCGCCTGACCTCCAGTGAAAAACATCGCATCGTTGAACGAGTGATCCGCCGCGTGAACGAGCGCATCCCGGTGGCTTATCTGACCAACAAAGCCTGGTTCTGCGGTCACGAATTCTACGTTGACGAACGCGTTCTGGTGCCGCGTTCGCCGATTGGCGAACTGATCAACAACCACTTTTCCGGGCTGATTAACCACGCTCCGCAGCATATTCTGGACATGTGTACCGGCAGCAGCTGCATCGCCGTCGCCTGTGCATATGCGTTCCCGGAAGCGGAAGTTGACGCGGTGGATATTTCCCCGGAAGCGCTGGCGGTAGCCGAGCACAATATCGAAGAACACGGTTTAATCCATCAGGTCACGCCGATCCGCTCCGATCTGTTCCGCGACCTGCCGAAAGTACAGTACGATCTGATCGTCACCAATCCGCCGTATGTTGACGCGGAAGATATGTCCGACCTGCCGAACGAGTATCGCCACGAACCTGAACTGGGCCTGGCCTCCGGCAGCGATGGCCTGAAGCTGACCCGCCGCATTCTTGCCTGCGCACCGGACTATCTGGCCGACGACGGCATTCTGATTTGTGAAGTCGGGAACAGCATGGTACATCTGATGGAACAATATCCTGATGTGCCGTTCACCTGGCTGGAATTCGACAACGGCGGTGACGGTGTCTTTATGCTGACCAAATCCCAACTGGTAGCAGCGCGGGAATACTTCAGCATTTACAAAGACTAATAACACAACAACGACAACGGAGCCGTGATGGCAGGAAACAGTATTGGACAACTTTTTCGCGTAACCACCTTCGGTGAGTCGCACGGGCTGGCGCTGGGCTGCATCGTTGACGGCGTGCCGCCGGGTATTCCGCTCACCGAAGCCGATCTGCAACACGATCTGGATCGCCGTCGTCCGGGCACCTCGCGCTACACCACCCAGCGCCGGGAGCCGGACCAGGTAAAAATCCTCTCCGGCGTGTTTGAAGGCGTGACGACCGGGACCAGCATCGGGCTGCTGATTGAAAATACCGATCAGCGCTCGCAGGATTACGGCGCGATTAAAGATCTGTTCCGTCCAGGTCATGCGGATTACACCTACGAGCAAAAATATGGCCTGCGCGATTATCGCGGCGGCGGTCGCTCTTCAGCACGTGAAACCGCCATGCGCGTGGCGGCGGGTGCCATCGCTAAAAAATACCTGGCGCAGAAACTGGGCATCACTGTTCGTGGCTGCCTGACCCAGATGGGCGACATCCCGCTGGCGATTGCCGACTGGGAACAGGTCGAGCAAAACCCGTTCTTTTGCGCCGACCCGGATAAAATCGAGGCGCTGGACGAACTGATGCGCGCCCTGAAAAAAGAAGGCGACTCCATCGGGGCGAAAGTGACCGTCATCGCCGACGGCGTGCCGCCGGGGCTGGGCGAGCCGGTTTTTGACCGTCTGGATGCCGACATCGCCCACGCGCTGATGAGCATCAATGCCGTAAAAGGCGTGGAAATCGGCGACGGTTTCGACGTGGTTGCCCTGCGCGGCAGTCAGAATCGTGATGAGATCACCCGGCAGGGCTTCCAGAGCAACCACGCGGGCGGCATCCTCGGCGGGATCAGCAGCGGTCAGCAGATCGTCGCGAATATCGCGCTGAAACCCACGTCGAGCATCACCGTGCCGGGGCGCACGCTGAACCGCGCGGGCGAAGAAACCGACATGATCACCAAAGGCCGCCACGATCCTTGCGTTGGCATCCGCGCGGTGCCGATTGCCGAAGCGATGCTGGCGATTGTGCTGATGGATCACTTTATGCGTCAGCGCGCACAAAATGCCGATGTGACGACAACGCTTCCACGCTGGTAAAAATGAAAAAAATGCTTATCGCGCTGCTGGCGCTGGTTGCCAGCAGCACCGCTCTGGCGGCAACGCCGTGGCAAAAAATCACCCAGCCGATCCCCGGTAACGCGCAGTCCATTGGCGCGTTTGCCAACGGCTGTATTATCGGCGCGCAGGGCCTGCCGCTCCAGTCTGATCATTATCAGGTGATGCGTACCGATCAGCGGCGCTATTTTGGTCATCCCGATCTGCTGCTGTTTATTCAGCGGCTGAGCAGCCAGGTGCATAACCTGGGGCTGGGCACGGTGCTGATTGGCGATATGGGAATGCCAGCGGGCGGCCGCTTCAACGGCGGTCATGCCAGCCACCAGTCCGGGCTGGATGTCGATATCTTCCTGCAACTGCCTGAGACGCGCTGGACCTCCGCGCAACTGCTGAAGCCGCAGGCGCTGGATCTGGTGTCCCGCGACGGCAAGCACGTTGTATCGTCGCTATGGCAACCGAAAATCAGCAGCCTGATCAAGCTGGCGGCGAAAGATAACGACGTCACGCGCATTTTTGTCAATCCGGCGATCAAGCAGCAGCTTTGCCTGGATGCGGGAACTGACCGCGACTGGCTGAACAAAGTCCGGCCGTGGTTCCAGCATCGCGCACATATGCATGTGCGCCTGCGCTGCCCGGCGGACAGCCTCGAATGTCAGGATCAGGAGCCGCCGCCGCCGGGCGATGGCTGCGGAGCCGAACTGCAAAGCTGGTTTGAGCCAGCAAAACCTGGGACGAAATCCCCTGCGAAGAAGGAGCCGCCGCTGCATCCTTCCTGTCAGGCGCTACTGGATGAGCATGTACTTTAATGGAAACGTTTAATCAGCTTTTTATGATGTCGCCGCTGCTGCTGGCGGTGATGTTTTGCGTGGCGTTGCTGGCCGGATTTATCGATTCGCTGGCGGGCGGCGGAGGGCTGTTAACGGTACCCGCGCTGCTGGCGGCGGGCATGACGCCCGCCCAGGCGCTGGCGACCAATAAACTACAGGCCTGCGGCGGTTCACTTTCGTCCTCAATCTACTTCATCCGTCGCAAAGTGGTGAAGCTGAGCGATCAGAAAATGAACATTCTGATGACCTTTATTGGCTCGACCAGCGGTGCGCTGCTGGTGCAGTTTGTGAAATCCGATCTGCTGCGGCAAATCCTGCCGGTGCTGGTGATCTGCATCGGCCTCTATTTTTTATTGATGCCGAAGCTGGGCGAAGAAGATCGTCAGCGTCGGCTGTACGGCCTTCCATTCGCGCTGGTGGCGGGCGGCTGCGTTGGCTTTTACGATGGCTTTTTTGGCCCCGGCGCAGGATCGTTTTACGCGCTGGCCTTCGTTACCCTTTGCGGGTACAACCTTGCAAAATCTACCGCTCACGCCAAAGTGCTGAATGCCACCTCTAATATCGGCGGCCTGCTGCTATTTATTCTCGGCGGCAAAGTGATTTGGGCGACGGGTTTTGTGATGCTTATCGGGCAATTTATCGGTGCCCGTATCGGCTCCAGGCTGGTGCTCAGCAAAGGGCAGACGCTGATCCGCCCGATGATTGTCATCGTTTCTGCGGTAATGAGCGCCAAACTTCTTTATGACAGCCACGGACCGGAGATCCTCCACTGGTTGGGGATGAACTAATGAACAGTACACATAATTACGAACAGCTTATTGAGATTTTTAACGGCTGCTTCGCCGATGATTTTAATACCCGTCTGATTAAAGGCGACGACGAACCGATCTATCTTCCTGCTGATGACAGCGTGCCGTTTCACCGGATCGTCTTCGCGCACGGTTACTACGCCAGCGCGCTGCACGAGATTTCACACTGGTGCATCGCCGGTAAAGCGCGCCGCGAACAGGTCGATTTCGGTTACTGGTACTGCCCCGACGGACGCGATGCGGTCACCCAGAGCCAGTTTGAAGATGTCGAAGTGAAACCGCAGGCGTTTGACTGGCTGTTTTGCGTGGCGGCGGGTTATCCGTTTAACGTTAGCTGTGACAATCTGGAAGGTGACTTCGAGCCGGACCGCATTGTTTTCCAGCGCCGCGTTCACGCCCAGGTGATGACGTACCTGAAGGAAGGGATCCCGGAACGTCCGGCACGTTTTATTAAAGCATTACAACATTACTATCATACGCCGCCGCTGGCGGCAGAACAGTTCCCGTGGCCTGAAGACCTGTAATAGCGCCACTTAAGACAAGAGGAAAGAAGATGATCGCGGAGTTTGAATCACGCATCCTGGCATTAATTGATGACATGGTAGATACGGCCGGTGATGACGAGTTGTTTGCCAGCGGTTATCTGCGCGGACACCTGACGCTGGCAATCGCGGAACTGGAAGCGGGGGACGATCATTCCCCGGAAGCCGTTTACGCCCAGGTCGGCAACAGCCTGCAAAAGGCTATTCACGCCGGTGAACTCTCGCCGCGCGATCAGTCTCTGGTGCTGGGGATGTGGGATACGTTGTATCAGCGGGCGAAATTTAAGTAACGGGTTTTCCCTTTTGGTGAGCAAAGGGGACAATAGTACGACTTAAGTGGCTGCGGGAGAGCGGTTTCCCCCTCTCCCTGACCCTCTCCCCGGGGGAGAGGGTGAAAACCGACGCCGGACGTCACCCTGTGCTCGGTCAGATCCCTCTCCCTGTGGGAGAGGGAACCGTTCGGTGGAAACGTTTCGCGCCATATCCTGCCGCGAACCCTGTCTTGTTCCCTGTGGGGGAGGGCCGGCATCGTACCGGCAATTCCCCCTCACCCCAGCCCTCTCCCCGGGGGAGAGGGTGAAAACCGACGCCGGACGTCACCCTGCGCTCGGTCAGCTCCCTCTTCCTGTGGGAGGGGGTGAAAACCGACACTGGACGTCACCCTGCGCTCGGTCAGCTCTCTTTTCCTGTGGGAGAGGGTGAAAACCGACACCGGACGTCACCCTGCGCTCGGTCAGCTCCCTCTTCCCAGGGGAGAGGGTGAAAACCGACACCGGACGTCACCCTGCGCTCGGTCAGCTCCCTCTTCCTGTGGGAGAGGGGGAAAACCGACACTGGACATCACCCTGCGCTCGGTCAGCTCCCTCTCCCTGTGGGAGAGGGTGAAAACCGACACCGGACTTTACCCTGCGCTCGGTCAGCTCCCTCTCCCTGTGGGAGAGGGGGAAAACCGACACTGGACGTCACCCTGCGCTCGGTCAGCTCCCTCTCCCTGTGGGAGAGGGCCGGGGTGAGGGCATCAGTGTTGTACCGTCTTAACCTGTTTTCCCTTCAGCAGTTTCCGTACCCATAGCCGATTCGGATTCAGCGCGGCCAGCGTTTTTCCATCCAGCGGGAGCGGCTCTTCGCTCATCTGTGACGCCAGAATTTCCGCCGCCAGCGGGGCGCTGCACAGCCCGCGCGACCCCAGTGCGCCGAGCATAAACAAATCCTCATATACCGGCGCACTAACGGCGTGCTCACGATCGTCCGCCAGTCCCGCGTACTCTTTCATCGTCGCCGCATAATCCGGCACCTGACCCACCATTGGCAGGTGATCGCGGGTGGCGCAGCGCACGCCGCAGCGAGCCTCGCCAGCGCTGATATCCACCTCACGTGCCCACCCGGCGTCCGGGAAGCAGTCAATCAGCCGCTGGCGATTTTGCTGCTGATCTTCCTCGCGGTAGCGCATCTCCTCCTGCCCGCGATGATAGCTGGCACCAATGCAATGCTGTTGATTATGCGGATTCTGCGGCGTGAGATAGCCGTCATAGCACAGTACCTGGCGCAGGCGCGACAGCGACGGCGTGGTGGGAATATGGCTGACCTGCCCGCCCACGGCATACAGCGGCAGCGCGTCGGTCTGAAAGAACTGATTAACCTTATGACCGTTAGCCAGTACCACCACTTCATGCTGCGCCGTTTGCCCGTCTGCAAACGTGAGCCGCCAGCCGCCATCGGTTTTATCGAGCGAAACCACCTGCTGCTGCCAGACGGTACGCAGCCCGCGCTCTGCGGCCAGCGCCAGCGCACCCGCCGTCAGTTGCGCCGGACACAGCCAGCCGCCCAGAGGATACTGAACGCCCCCGCAGCCGGTCCCGACGCCCGTCGTTGCGGCGACAGCCTGCGCGTCCACGCTGAGGGCGATTTCCTGGGGCAGGCCGAGCGCCAGCATCTGGGCGATCTTCTGCTCGCTTTTCGCATCCCAGCCGGTTTGCGTGACGCCGCACCAGTCATGATCGAAGGTGACGGGAAGCGCGTCATACACCCGGCGGGCAAAGGTAAATGCCGCCGGAAAGAAGTGCGCCAGCGCCGGATCGTGCGCGCTAAGTAAGGGGTACAGCGCTCCCTGACGATTGCCGGAAGCCCCTTCTGCGGGCCGCGCGTCTTCACAATAGAGCGTCACCCGCCAGCCGCGATCCAGCAGCGCCAGCGAAAGCAGGGCGCTGGCAATGCCGCCGCCGATAAGCGCCACTTCCCGCTTTGCCGTCCCGCTGCGCGCAAACCACGGCGCTTTAACCGCGCGGGCGGGAGGTGTTTCCATTACGCCGGTCAGCATCTCGCGCTTGCGACCAAAGCCCTTGCGCTTGCTCATCGTAAAACCTGCGTCCTGTAAACCACGGCGCACAAATCCGGCGGAAGTGAAGGTCGCCAGCGTGCCGCCGGGACGCGCCAGCCGCGCCATCGCCGCAAACAGCGCTGGCGTCCACATATCCGGGTTTTTGGCAGGCGCAAAACCGTCCAGAAACCATGCGTCCACCTGCTGTGCCAGCGAATCATCAAGTTCATCCGTCAGTTCGTTGATATCGCCAAACCACAAATCCAGCGTGATCTGGCCTTCATCCAGAATCAGCCGGTGACAGCCCGCAAACGGCAGCGGCCACTGCGCCTGCAACTGTTGCGCCCACGGAGCCAGCTCCGGCCAGTGCTGATGCGCCAGCTGCAAATCCTCAGCCCGCAAGGGGAATTTTTCAAAACTGATGAAGTGCAGGCGCTGTAGCCTCGCCTGCGGATGCGCCAGACGAAACGCCGTGAATGCCTGCCACAGCGTCAGGAAATTAAGCCCGGTGCCGAAGCCGCTCTCTGCCACCACAAAATGCGCGCGCGGATGATCCGCAAAGCGTTCCGCGAGCTGATTGCCGCCAAGGAAAACGTAGCGCGTTTCTTCCAGCCCGTTATCGTTCGAGAAATAGACGTCATCAAAATCTCGAGAAACAGGTGTACCCTCATTGTTAAATTCAAGGTTGGCGGGCTGTATGGCGTTATGTTTCACGTAAGTTACTCGTCTGACTAGTGATGGCACGATCTTAGCGATGAGTGCGGGCAGGAGCAAATTTCCGTACAAATTGGCTGATCGGACTTGTTCGGCGTACAAGTGTACGCTATTGTGCGACTCAATATTTAAATAGTGGACTTAACAGAGGTATTGAATGAAACGTGCAGTGATTACTGGCCTGGGCATCGTTTCCAGCATTGGTAATAACCAGCAGGAAGTCCTGGCATCTCTGCGTGAAGGACGTTCAGGGATCACTTTCTCTCAGGAGCTGAAGGATTCCGGGATGCGTAGCCACGTCTGGGGCAACGTAAAACTGGATACCACTGGCCTCATCGACCGTAAAGTCGTGCGCTTTATGAGCGATGCCTCGATTTATGCATTCCTCTCTATGGAGCAGGCTGTTGCTGATGCTGGCCTCTCTGCAGACGTTTACCAGAACAACCCGCGCGTTGGCCTGATTGCAGGCTCCGGCGGCGGTTCTCCACGTTTTCAGGTCTTCGGTGCAGATGCCATGCGCGGTCCGCGCGGTCTGAAAGCCGTAGGCCCGTATGTTGTCACCAAAGCGATGGCGTCCGGCGTTTCTGCCTGCCTCGCCACGCCGTTCAAAATCCACGGCGTAAACTACTCAATCAGCTCCGCCTGTGCCACTTCCGCGCACTGTATCGGTAACGCGGTAGAGCAAATCCAGCTTGGCAAACAGGACATCGTGTTTGCGGGCGGCGGCGAAGAGCTGTGCTGGGAAATGTCCTGTGAGTTTGATGCGATGGGCGCGCTGTCCACCAAATACAACGACACTCCGGAAAAAGCTTCCCGGACCTATGACACCAACCGCGACGGTTTCGTGATCGCAGGCGGCGGCGGTATGGTTGTGGTTGAAGAGCTTGAACACGCGCTGGCGCGCGGTGCGCATATCTATGCGGAAGTGGTGGGCTACGGCGCGACTTCTGACGGTGCCGATATGGTTGCCCCGTCAGGCGAAGGCGCAGTGCGCTGCATGAAGATGGCGATGCAGGATCTGGATGCCCCGGTTGATTACCTCAACTCCCACGGCACCTCAACGCCGGTTGGCGACGTTAAAGAGCTGGCGGCTATCCGCGAAGTGTTTGGCGACCATTCTCCGGCGATCTCCGCCACTAAAGCGATGACCGGCCACTCTCTGGGCGCGGCTGGCGTGCAGGAAGCCATCTACTCGCTGCTGATGCTGGAGCACGGCTTTATCGCGCCGAGCATCAACATTGATGAGCTGGACGAGCAGGCTGCTGGTCTGAACATCGTGACCGAGCCGACCGAACGCGAACTGACAACCGTGATGTCCAACAGCTTCGGCTTTGGCGGCACCAACGCCACGCTGGTGATGCGTAAGCTGAAAGCGTAAGCGAAAAAGCGCGGGCAAAAAAATGAAACTGGTCACTTTACGTGGCCAGTTTTTTTGCATTCCAGACAGGCCGCTTCAACGCTGATTTATCTTTTCAGTTTCTCGGCGATTTTGTGCATTGCCAGGATTTACACCCGTGGCCTGATAGTGCCGATGGCGCTCCATGCGTCTAATAATCTGTTATCGGCATTAGCGCTGCTGAGTGTACAGACCTGACGCCGATAAGATTGACAACCAGCGGTCAGGGCAGGCAGAATTCCGCTCCAACATTATCACATGGATAATGCGTAAGCGTTTAACGTCATCCAACGCACCTTAATCCTGCGCATCGGGTGAAGGGGGCGTGGCTTTTCCCCGCCTTACTTCGCAAATGGAGTAATGCATGTCTTCTGTAGCACACAATTCGGGTTCTTCTTCCGGGAACACCTCACTGTTTCGCATCGCCTTCGCGGTTTTTCTGACCTACATGACGGTCGGCCTGCCGCTACCGGTGATCCCGCTGTTTGTTCATCAGGAGCTGGGGTACAGCAACGCGATGGTCGGGCTGGCGGTCGGTATTCAGTTCCTGGCGACCGTCTTAACCCGTGGCTATGCCGGGCGGCTGGCCGATCAGTACGGTGCCAAACGTTCCGTTATGCAGGGAATGTTTGCCTGCGCCCTGGCCGGAGGTGCCTGGCTGCTTGCAGCGCTGTTACCCGTTCCGGCGTCGGCAAAATTTGCCCTGCTGATTGTCGGGAGGCTGATCCTCGGTTTTGGTGAAAGCCAGCTGCTGACCGGCACGCTGACCTGGGGAATGGGGCTGGTTGGCCCTGCGCGCTCCGGCAAAGTGATGTCGTGGAACGGAATGGCTATCTTTGGCGCGCTGGCGGTGGGTGCGCCGCTGGGGCTGTTTATTCACGACCGCTACGGCTTTGCAATCCTCGCGATTGTCACCATGCTGCTGCCGCTGCTGGCCTGGGCCTGCAACGGTACGGTGCGGAAGGTTCCGGCCCATGCGGGAGAGCGTCCGTCGCTGTGGAGCGTGGTGGGTCTGATCTGGCAGCCGGGATTGGGGCTGGCGTTGCAGGGCGTTGGCTTTGCGGTGATCGGCACCTTCGTTTCGCTCTATTTTGTCAGCCGTGGCTGGCCGATGGCGGGTTTTACCTTAACCGCGTTCGGCGGTGCGTTTGTGCTGGTGCGCATCCTGTTTGGCTGGATGCCGGATCGCTTTGGCGGCGTAAAAGTGGCGATTTGCTCTCTGCTGGTGGAAGCGCTGGGTCTGATATTCCTGTGGCAGGCACCGGTAGCGTGGATTGCCCTGTTGGGCGCGGCGCTTACCGGCGCGGGATGCTCGCTGATCTTCCCGGCGCTCGGCGTTGAGGTGGTCAAACGCGTGCCGCCGCAGGTGCGCGGTACGGCGCTGGGCGGCTATGCCGCGTTTCAGGATATCGCGATGGGCGTTTCCGGGCCGCTGGCGGGCATGCTGGCGACCAGCTTTGGTTATCCCTCAGTATTCCTGGCCGGGGCGCTATCGGCCATCGCGGGCATCGCGGTGACGCTGGCGTCGTTCCGCAAACGTTAAGTTTGTTCCCCCGCGCGAGCGGGGGAAATCCACTAACGCGGAAAAAAATACTTCACCTGAAATTCAAAACTGTTGGAGTAAAGAAGAGAGTAATCAATCGGCTGCTGGTTAGCATCAATCGCCTGGGTTTGAATTTGCAGGATCGGATCTTTAGGGCTGATGCGCAATATTTCCGCCAGCTCCGGCCCCGGCAGCATGGGGGAAAACGTCTCGAACGTGCCGATGATAGCGATCCCGCACTCCTTTTCAATATACGAAAACTTCGAGTTCCGCATATGGGCAATGGTCAGGCTGGGGAAGCGGTTGACCGACAGCCAGGTTTCCTCCACCTGCATCACCACTTTATCGATCCGCCGCAGACGCTTGATATAATAAACCGGGTCGTCCGGGGTAATATTCAGGCCGCTGGCAACCTGCAATGAGGCTGGCTGCATTTCAAATTTTAATATCTGGCTGCTGGCCGTTTTTCCGGCGTTGTGCGCTATTTCGCTAAAACTATTCATATTATGAATATGCGCAACGAATCTTTTCTCTTTTATATAGGTTCCCGAGCCGTGCCTGCGCTCGATAATTCCCTCTTCTTCCAGCTGGCTGAGCGCTTTACGCAGGGTATTACGCGAAACATTAAGATCGATTGCCAGTTGTTTTTCTGCGGGCAGGGCATCACCTACGCTATAACAGTGATGATTAATTTTATTTTTTATTACGCTGACCACGTTTTTGTAAATCACTTTTGCACCTCTGTAAGTTCCATTTAAACAAAAGGTTAACTATTTATTATTTTGATGAATGCTTAAGTTGTTCATTATTAAGCGTTAAGTTGAACCTGTATTGTGGCTTTTTAATGTGATCAACATAACAAAACGCCATCCCTGCGCTACATAAAGTGGGCATTCTTTGCTGGAAATAAAGCTGGAAAATAAGGAGTTATAATGTCTGTGATGCGTTCTTTTGAACGAGGGATGGAAAAGGTACTTGTCCCGGTAGCGATAAAACTTAATTCGCAACGGCACGTCTCGGCGATTCGCGATGCCTTTATTCTGTCATTCCCTATCGTTATGGCCAGTTCCATTATCGTATTAATTAATTTTGCCATCCTCTCCCCGGATGGTTTTGTTGCTTCATTGCTGCATTTAAAAGCGATTTTCCCTAATCTGGAAAAAGCGCAGGCTATTTTTACGCCGGTCATGAATGGCTCGGTAAATATTATGTCGATTCTGATCGCCTTTCTGGTGGGCAGAAATATGGCGAAAAGCTTTCATGAGGATGATTTGCTGTGCGGCCTGACGGCGATTGGCGCGTTTTTCGTTGTCTATACCCCTTACCAGGAAATCGGCGGACAGGCGTACATGACCACCAAATACCTCGGTCCGCAGGGGCTGTTTGTGGCGGTGATTGTCGCGCTGCTTTCCAGCGAACTCTTCTGCCGCTTAGCGAAGAACCCGAAAATTACCATTACCATGCCGGACGCCGTGCCACCGGCAGTCGCGCGGTCGTTTAAGGTGCTGATCCCCATTATTGTGGTGATGATGCTGTTTTCGATTCTTAATTACCTGCTGTTAATGCTGTCCCCGGAAGGGCTGAACGATCTTATTTATAAGCTCATCCAGGCCCCGCTGAAAAATATGGGCACCAACATTTTTGCGGTCATCATTCTGGGTATTGTTTCTAATCTGCTGTGGTTTTTGGGCATCCACGGGCCAAATACCATTGCGGCGATCCGCGAGTCGATTTTTTCTGAAGCGAATCTGGAAAACCTCTCCTGGGCCGCGCAGCACGGCGAGACCTGGGGGGCACCGTACCCGATCACCTGGGGCGGCATTAACGATGCCTTTGCTAACTACGGCGGTTCCGGTATGACCTTAGGGTTACTGCTGGCCATTTTTATTGCTTCGCGACGTTCGGATTATCGCGATCTGGCGAAAATGTCTTTTGTGCCGGGGCTGTTTAATATTAATGAGCCGGTGATGTTCGGGCTGCCGATTGTCCTTAACCCGATCTTTATTATTCCGTTTATTCTGGTGCCGATGGTCAGTTCGCTGATTGGTTACGTTTTTATTACCACAGGAATTATTCCACCTGTCGCCTACGCCGTGCCGTGGACCACGCCCGGTCCGCTGATCGCCTTCTTCGGCACGGGCGGTAACTGGCTGGCATTAATGGTGGGGCTGCTGTGTCTGGCGTCAGCCACGCTGATTTATCTGCCGTTTGTGATTGCGGCAAATAAAGTGAATGCCGTGCAGCAGGCAGAGTAAATCGCTGCGCCCCGGCTCACGGGGCGCGGAATTAAAGCACCATCCACACAATCAGGAAGGCAACAATAAGCGCAATCAGCATCAGGCCCGGCCGGGCCGACAGCATTTTGACGGTGTCATACAGCGGCGCAAAGGGACGATGAACAGGCTGCGGATCGCGCATTTCCGGCGCGCGTTCTGCCCGGCGAATAAACACCTGATTGAGTAAATCCTGAACCTGCGCCGTGGTCAGTATTGACTGCGGCGTGGCCTGCCAGGTTTGCTGGAGGTAATCCTGCAACTGATCCCACTCCTGCGGCTCCAGCGGCTGCTTAAGCGCCGCCTGCAAGGTGTGCAGCGTCGGTGCGGTCTGGGTACTGAGCGTCTGACGCGCCTGAAGCCAGGTCACCAGATGGGTAAAGTGCTTCGCCGGGATCAACTCGCCGCTTTTCACTCCCGAAAGTTCCAGCATCGATTGCCAGATAAGCTTCCCGGATTCGCCGGTGGCCGCCGTCAGCTTCGTCACCAGCTGATTTAAGGTATTGTGTTCAGCCGGAAGCAGATGGCGGTCGGTAGCCGGACGCTGCTGCGGCTGCGGGATCGACAGCTCGTTATTTTGCAGCAGCGTCAGTACATTCTTAAGCTGATCGGGAGAAAGCTGGCTGAGCGCCGTCTGCCCGTACTGCTGGCGAATAAAATCGCTCACCGCCTGGCGATTGTTGCCGACGTTCAGCAACTCCGTCAGTTGCGCCAGGGTCTGGCGATTGCTGTAGCTCTGCTGGGCGGAATCCAGCCGCTGGGTGAGGTTTTGCTCGGCGGCGGGAAAATGACGCGACAGCAGCGGCATCTCATTTTTCAGTCCCAGATCGTGCTTCATACCCGCCCACACTTCAGCGCTTTGCTGGCGGGTGAGGGCGACCAGGCGCGTGATCAAACGCTCCAGCACGGTACGTTGCTGGGTTGAGAGCGGCTGCTCTGCGGCGACTGACGTCGTGGCGGGACCGTCACCCGGAGGGCGCGCGGGCATACCTGAGATGGGTTGCGTCATCATAAATCCTTAAGGTCGTAATGCTGAACCAGGTTTGCAAGTATGCCTGGCGGCGCGATTATGGCACACTTGCCGGACGATCTCTCGTTTCAGGCAGGTACTTTATCGTGAAAATCCTCGTTGATGAAAATATGCCCTATGCGCGTGAACTGTTCAGCCGTCTGGGCGAGGTACAGGCGGTGCCGGGGCGTCCCATTCCACTGGCGGCGCTGGCTGGCGCGGACGCGCTCATGGTGCGCTCGGTGACTAAAGTCAATGAAGCATTGCTGGCAGGGCAGGGGATTAAATTCGTCGGCACCGCCACCGCAGGCACCGATCATGTTGACGAGGCGTGGCTGGCGCAGGCAGGTATCGGTTTTTCCGCCGCGCCCGGCTGCAACGCCATTGCGGTGGTGGAGTACGTTTTCTCGTCGCTGCTGATGCTGGCCGAGCGCGACGGCTTCACCCTGACCGAGCGCACGGTGGGCATTGTGGGCGTGGGTAATGTCGGCCGTCGCCTGGCGGAGCGTCTGGAGGCGTTCGGCGTGCGCACCCTGCTGTGCGATCCCCCGCGTGCCGATAGCGGTGACGAGGGCGATTTCCGCCCGCTGGAAGAGCTGGTGCGGGAAGCCGATATCTTAACTTTCCATACGCCTCTCTATAAAGATGGCCCGTATAAAACGTGGCATCTCGCCGACGATGCGCTGATCCGCCGTCTGAAGCCTGGCACTATTCTGATTAATGCCTGTCGGGGACCGGTAGTCGATAACGTCGCGCTGTTAGCCCGGCTGAAAGACAACCAGCCGCTAAGCGTGATACTCGACGTATGGGAGCCGGAGCCGGACCTGCTGACCGAGCTGCTGGATCGCGTTGACATTGGCACGCCGCACATCGCGGGCTATACCCTTGAAGGCAAAGCGCGCGGCACCACCCAGGTTTTCGAGGCGTTCAGCGAGTTTATCGGTCAGCGTCAGCAGGTGGCGCTGGCAACGCTGCTGCCCGCGCCGGAGTTTGGCCGCATTACGCTACACGGGCCGGTCGATCAGGCAACGCTAAAAAGACTGGTGCATTTGGTGTATGATGTGCGCCGCGACGATGCGCCGCTGCGAAAAGTCGCTGGCGTACCGGGTGAATTCGACAAGCTGCGTAAAAACTACTCTGAGCGCCGCGAGTGGTCTTCCTTATACGTACAGTGTGATGATGCCGACGCGGCAGACCTGTTGCACAAGCTCGGTTTCAACGCCGTTCATCACCCCATTCGTTAATTCTGTTTTTTAGCTCCCTGCCCACCGGGGCGGGGAGTATCGCTATTTCTGGAGTCAACCACCATGTCTGAAGGCTGGAATATTGCCGTACTGGGCGCTACGGGCACCGTAGGCGAAGCCCTGCTTGAAACCCTTGCTGAACGTGAATTCCCGGTCGGGGAACTGTATGCCCTGGCGCGCAGTGAAAGCGCGGGGGAGGCCCTGCGCTACGGGGGTAAAACCGTGCGCGTTCAGGACGCCGCGGAGTTTGACTGGACGCAGGTTCAACTGGCTTTCTTCACTGCGGGCAGCGACGCGGCGGCGACCTACGCGGAAGAAGCGGCCAATGCCGGGTGTCTGGTCATTGATACCAGCGGTCTGTTTGCGCTGGAGCCGGACGTCCCGCTGGTGGTGCCGGAGGTCAATCCCTTCGTGCTGGCCGATTACCGCAACCGCAATATTATTGCCGTCCCCGATAGCCTCACCAGCCAGTTGCTGGTAGCGCTTAAGCCGCTGATTGATGTCGGTGGACTGTCGCGCATCGCCGTTACCAGCCTGCTTTCTGCCTCCGCGCAGGGCAAAAAGGCCGTCGATGCGCTGGCCGGGCAGAGTGCGAAACTGCTCAACGGGATGCCTGTTGATGAAGACGATTTCTTTGGCCGCCAGCTAGCGTTTAACCTGCTGCCGCTGCTGCCGGACCGCGAAGGCAACGTGCGTGAAGAGCGCATCATTGTCGATCAGGTCCGCAAAATTTTGCAGGATGACGGTTTAATGGTCTCTGCAAGCTGCGTGCGTTCATCGGTCTTTTACGGCCATGCGCAACTGGTCAGCTTTGAAGCCATGCGCCCACTGGCGGCAGAAGAAGCGCGTGATGCCTTCTCCCTTGGCGAAGATACGGTGTTGTCTGAAGAGGGGGCATTCCCGACCCCGGTCGGCGACGCATCCGGCAGTGCGCATCTGTCCATCGGCTGCGTGCGTAATGATTACGGTATGCCGGAGCAGATCCAGTTCTGGTCCGTCGCCGATAACGTTCGCTTTGGCGGCGCGCTGATGGCGGTGAAAATTGCGGAGAAACTGGTGCAGGAGTACCTGTAATCATGGCGGATGTTCAGCAGCAGCCGGTAATAAAAATTGCGCTCGGCATTGAATATGACGGTAGCAAATATTACGGCTGGCAGCGCCAGAATGAAGTGCGCAGCGTGCAGGAGAAACTGGAAAAAGCGCTTTCGCAGGTGGCTAACGAGCCGATCAACGTCTTCTGTGCCGGGCGGACCGACGCAGGCGTTCACGGCACCGGTCAGGTCGTCCATTTTGAAACGCGTGCCGTGCGTAAAGATGCGGCCTGGACGCTGGGCGTAAATGCGAATTTACCTGGTGACATTGCCGTGCGCTGGGTTAAACATGTGCCGGATGATTTTCATGCGCGTTTCAGTGCCACGGCACGCCGTTACCGCTATGTCATTTATAATCACCGCCTGCGTCCGGCGGTATTAAGCCAGGGCGTGACGCACTATCATCAGCCGCTGGATGCCGCGCGAATGCACCGTGCGGCCCAGTCGCTGCTGGGGGAGAACGACTTCACCTCGTTCCGCGCGGTGCAGTGCCAGTCGCGCACGCCGTGGCGCAACGTGATGCATATTCACGTGGAGCGTTACGGCGCGTATGTGGTGGTGGATATCAAAGCAAATGCCTTTGTACATCATATGGTAAGGAATATTGTCGGTAGCCTGATGGAAGTAGGTGCCCAAAACCAGCCAGAGAGCTGGATAGCAGAACTGCTTGCTGCAAAAGACAGGACGCTTGCGGCAGCGACGGCAAAAGCGGAAGGGCTGTATCTGGTCGCGGTAGATTACCCGGATCATTTCGACCTGCCGGTGATGCCGATGGGCCCGCTCTTTTTAGCGGACTAATTGTGATTGCATAAAGGCATTTAACAATATGGATCTGATTTACTTTCTGGTCGATTTCATTCTGCATATTGATGTACATCTGGCGGAGCTGGTTGCCGAGTACGGCATCTGGGTTTACGCGATCCTGTTTTTGATTCTGTTTTGCGAAACCGGTCTGGTGGTAACGCCGTTTCTGCCAGGGGATTCGCTGCTGTTCGTGGCCGGGGCGCTGTCCGCGTTGCCGACTAACGATCTGAACGTCCATCTGATGGTGGTACTGATGATTGTGGCTGCGGTGCTGGGCGATGCGGTCAACTACACGATTGGCCGGTTGTTCGGCGATAAGCTGTTCAGTAACCCGAACTCAAAAATTTTCCGTCGCAGTTATCTCGACAAAACCCACGCGTTCTACAATAAGCACGGGGGTAAAACGATTATTCTGGCGCGTTTTGTGCCGATCGTTCGCACCTTTGCGCCATTCGTGGCGGGGATGGGGCATATGTCCTATCGTCATTTCGCCGCGTACAACGTGGCGGGCGCGCTGCTGTGGGTGATCCTCTTTACCTATGCAGGCTACCTGTTTGGCGATTTGCCTGTGGTACAGGAAAACCTTAAGTTACTGATCGTGGCGATCATTGTGCTGTCGATCCTGCCCGGCGTGGTAGAAATTATCCGCCATAAACGCGCAGCATCGAAGCAGGCAAAATGACGTCTTAACGGCGGTTCGACCACTTTTTTATCCCAACTTGCGAACCGTTATGTTTTAATGTGCAACATTCATGGTCAGGCGGGGCCAGATTCGCCCCGTCGGACAAAACTGGCATCGACCAGGTTCAGGCAGAAAGGTTATCAATGAGCTGGATTGAACGAATTAAAAGCAATATCACCCCCACCCGTAAGGCCAGTATCCCTGAAGGGGTGTGGACGAAATGCGACAGCTGTGGTCAGGTACTTTACCGTGCCGAGCTGGAGCGCAATCTTGAAGTATGTCCGAAATGCGACCACCACATGCGAATGTCAGCGCGTAATCGCCTGCATAGCCTGCTGGATGAAGGTTCGCTGGTAGAGCTTGGAAGCGAGCTTGAGCCAAAAGACATTCTGAAGTTCAAAGATTCCAAAAAGTATAAAGACCGTCTGGCGTCAGCGCAGAAAGAAACTGACGAAAAAGACGCGCTGGTGGTGATGAAAGGCACGCTTTACGACATGCCGATCGTTGCTGCCGCCTTTGAATTTGCCTTTATGGGCGGTTCAATGGGGTCGGTTGTTGGTGCGCGCTTCGTGCGTGCAGTCGAGCAGGCGCTCGAGGACAACTGTCCGCTGGTGTGTTTCTCCGCTTCCGGCGGCGCGCGTATGCAGGAAGCGCTGATGTCGCTGATGCAGATGGCGAAAACCTCTGCGGCGCTTGCAAAAATGCAGGAGCGCGGTCTGCCGTACATTTCCGTGCTAACCGACCCGACAATGGGCGGCGTTTCGGCAAGTTTTGCGATGCTGGGCGATCTCAACATCGCCGAGCCAAAAGCGCTGATTGGCTTTGCTGGCCCGCGCGTTATCGAACAGACCGTGCGTGAAAAACTGCCGGCTGGCTTCCAGCGCAGCGAATTCCTGATTGAAAAAGGGGCGATTGATATGATCGTCCGCCGCCCGGAAATGCGCCTGAAGCTGGCCAGCATTCTGGCGAAGCTGATGAACCTTCCGGCACCTGACCCGGATGCCCCGCGTGAAGACGTGGTGGTACCGCCGGTACCGGATCAGGAAATCGAGGCCTGATATGCACAGGGGCAGGGCCAGACGGCGCTGCCCTTTTGCTTTTCTTCACCGTTAAACGTTGCGGGCATCATGGAAAAAGAACTTATCCCTCACGCCACGTCGCCCCTGGCTACGTGGCTTTCTTATCTGGAAAATCTGCACGCGAAGACCATCGATCTGGGGCTTGAGCGCGTAAGCCAGGTGGCTGCCCGCCTGGATGTACTGAAGCCCGCCCCGTTTGTGTTCACCGTAGCAGGGACTAACGGCAAAGGAACCACCTGCCGGACGCTGGAATCCATCCTGACGGCGGCGGGTTACAAAACCGGCGTCTACAGTTCGCCGCACCTGGTCCGCTACACCGAGCGGGTGCGCGTTCAGGGCGCAGAACTGCCGGAAGCGGCGCATACGGCTTCGTTTGCCGCCATTGAAGCCGCGCGGGGCGACATCTCTCTGACCTATTTTGAATACGGCACTCTGTCGGCGCTGTGGCTGTTTAAACAGGCTGCGCTGGACGTGGTGATCCTTGAGGTCGGGCTGGGCGGACGGCTGGATGCCACCAATATGGTGGATGCTGACGTTTCCGTCGTCACCAGCATTGCCCTCGATCATACCGACTGGCTGGGGCCGGATCGCGAAAGCATCGGGCGCGAAAAAGCCGGTATCTTCCGTGCGGGCAAACCGGCGATCGTCGGCGAGCCGGAAATGCCGCAGTCGATAGCGGACGTCGCGCAAGAGAAGGGCGCAGTGCTGCTGCGCCGCGATGCCGACTGGCGTTATGAGGTGAGCGGGCAGGGCTGGCGTTTTGTCGATGCCAGGGGTGAACTGAACAACTTACCGTTACCGCAGGTGCCGCAGCCTAACGCCGCCACCGCGCTGGCCGCGCTGCGCGCCAGTCAACTTGCGGTCAGCGAGCAGGCGGTCCGTGACGGCATCGCCGGAGCGATTTTGCCGGGACGTTTTCAGATAGTCAGTGAATCACCGCGTTTGATCCTCGACGTCGCCCACAATCCACACGCGGCGGCGTACCTGGCGGGACGTCTCAAAACGCTACCAAAAACCGGGCGCGTTCTGGCGGTCATTGGTATGCTGCATGATAAAGATATCGCAGGCACGCTGGCCTGTCTTAGCGACGTAGTTGACCGCTGGTACTGCGCACCGCTGGAAGGGCCGCGCGGCGCAACGGCAGAGCAGTTGCTGGCGCATTTACCTGACGGCGCAATGTATGTCACAGTAGCGCAGGCATGGCACGCCGCAATGGCGGATGCGAAGCCAGAAGACACCGTGCTGGTGTGTGGATCGTTCCACACGGTAGCGCACGTAATGGAAGAAATGGAGGCGGGGGGATTCGGTGGCGAGTAAGTTTCAGAACCGTTTAGTCGGCACGATTGTCCTGGTTGCACTGGGCGTCATTGTCCTGCCTGGGCTGCTTGACGGCCAGAAAAAGCATTATCAGGATGAGTTCGCCGCCATTCCGCTGGTGCCGAAACCCGGCGACCGCGACGAGCCGGATATGTTGCCAGCGGCAACCCAGGCGCTACCCGCCCAGCCGCCGGAAGGTGCAGCGGAAGAGGTGAGAGCAGGCGATGCGGCGGCACCGACATTAGATCCATCTCGCCTTGCGGCGAACAGCGGTGCGGATATCGATCAGATCCCGGTAGCACCTGAACCGCCAAAACCTAAACCCGTAGATAAACCGCAGACCAAACCGCAGCGGGACAAAACCAGCGAGCAGTTAGCGGCGGCGGCTGAAGCGCCTCCGCCGACAAAACCTGCGCCGCAGGAAAAACCGGCTGCTGAAGAGAAACCTGCGCCGACCGGCAAGGCATATGTTGTCCAGCTCGGTGCGCTGAAAAATGCTGACAAGGTGAGTGAGATCGTCAGCAAATTGCGTGGGGCGGGGTATCGGGTTTATACATCGCCTTCCACGCCGGTTCAGGGTAAAATCACCCGCATTCTGGTGGGGCCAGACGCGTCGAAGGATAAGCTGAAAAGTTCGCTGGGCGAGCTGAATCAGATTTCCGGGTTGAACGGTGTGGTGATGAACTACGGCGTCAACTAACGCCCTCTCCCTAACCCTCTCCCGCAGGAGAGGGGACGGTCCGGGGGATACGTTTGAGCGCCTTTCTCCTTAACAGGGAAAAGGCTGTCTTTCTCCCTCTCCCGCAGGGAGAGGGGACGGTCCGGGGGATAAGTTTGAGCGCCTTTCTCCTTAACAGGGAAAAGGCTGTCTTTCTCCCTCTCCCTCAGGGAGAGGGTCGGGGAGAGGGGGAGCGTTAATCCTCTTTCCCTCAATAAAGGGAGCGGAGCCGTGAACGCCCTCTCCCTAACCCTCTCCCGCAGGGAGAGGGGACGGTCCGGGGGATAAGTTTAAGCACCTTTCTCCACAACAGGCAAAAGGCCGCTTTTCTCCCGCAGGAGAGGGGATCGTCCGGGGGATAAGTTTAAGCGCCTTTCCCCACAACAGGGAAAAGGTCGCTTTTCCCCCTCTCCCTCAGGGAGAGGGTCGGGGTGAGGGGGAGCCGTCCGGTACAGCGCCAACGTCCCGGCGCTTTCTGGCGAGCCGGGACTGTCCGGCACAGCCCCCACCTTTCGGCGCTTTTCCCCCTCGCCAGCAGAGGGCGGAATGGCCCAAACCGGCGATGGCGTTGAATGTTTTTTCAGCGCCATTTTTATTTGTGCAGGGAACGGAAATCCCTACGCAAACGTTTTCTTTTTCTGTTAGAATGCGCCCCAACTGGATGGCAGGGCGTAAATCGTGAGACAAAAATGGTCTGGATTGATTACGCTATTATCGCGGTAATTGGTTTTTCCTGTCTGGTTAGCCTGATCCGTGGTTTTGTTCGTGAAGCGTTGTCGCTGGTGACATGGGGTTGTGCTTTCTTTGTTGCCAGTCATTACTACACTTATCTGTCAGTCTGGTTTACGGGCTTTGAAGACGAACTGGTTCGAAATGGGATTGCTATCGCGATACTGTTTATCGCGACGCTTATCGTTGGCGCTATCGTGAACTACGTGATAGGTCAACTGGTGGAGAAAACCGGCCTGTCGGGTACGGACAGGGTGTTGGGGATCTGCTTCGGCGCTCTGCGTGGCGCGCTGATCGTCGCTGCCATTCTGTTCTTTCTGGACACCTTCACCAGCATGTCGAAAAGCGAAGACTGGCAAAAATCCCAGCTCATTCCGCAATTCAGTTTCATCATCAGATGGTTCTTTGATTATCTGCAAAGCTCGTCAAGTTTCTTGCCCAGGGCATAAGTCCTGAGATGTGGCTTAACGAGGAAAAGACGTATGTGCGGTATTGTCGGTATCGCCGGTGTTATGCCGGTCAACCAGTCTATTTATGACGCGTTAACGGTGCTTCAGCATCGTGGCCAGGATGCCGCAGGCATCATTACCATTGATGCGAATAACGGCTTTCGGTTACGTAAAGCCAACGGCCTGGTCAGCGATGTGTTCGAAGCGCGTCACATGCAGCGTATGCAGGGCAATATGGGTATCGGTCACGTCCGCTACCCAACCGCTGGCAGTTCCAGCGCCTCAGAAGCGCAGCCTTTCTACGTTAACTCACCGTATGGTATTACGCTTGCTCACAACGGCAACCTGACCAACGCTCACGAACTGCGTAAAAAGCTGTTCGAGGAGAAGCGCCGCCATATCAACACCACTTCTGATTCCGAAGTTCTGCTTAACGTTTTTGCCAGCGAGCTGGATAACTTCCGCCACTACCCGCTGGAAGCCGACAACATTTTTGCCGCCATTGCCGCGACCAACCGCCTGATCCGTGGCGCGTATGCCTGCGTGGCGATGATTATCGGCCACGGGATGGTCGCCTTCCGCGATCCGAACGGCATTCGCCCGCTGGTGCTGGGCAAGCGCGCGATCGGCGACGGGCGCATTGAATACATGGTGGCTTCGGAAAGCGTGGCGCTCGATACGCTGGGCTTTGAATTCCTGCGCGACGTTGCGCCGGGCGAAGCCATTTACATCACCGAAAAAGGCCAGCTCTTCACCCGCCAGTGTGCTGACAACCCGGTCAGCAATCCGTGCCTGTTTGAATACGTTTACTTTGCCCGCCCGGATTCGTTTATCGACAAAATTTCCGTTTACAGCGCCCGCGTGAACATGGGCACCAGGCTCGGTGAGAAAATCGCCCGCGAGTGGGAAGATCTGGACATCGACGTGGTGATCCCGATCCCGGAAACCTCCTGCGATATCGCGCTGGAAATCGCCCGAATTCTGGACAAACCTTACCGCCAGGGCTTCGTAAAAAATCGCTACGTCGGCCGCACATTTATTATGCCGGGCCAGCAGCTGCGCCGTAAATCAGTGCGCCGCAAGCTCAACGCTAACCGCGCCGAGTTCCGCGATAAAAACGTGCTGCTGGTTGACGATTCCATCGTGCGCGGCACCACTTCCGAGCAAATTATCGAGATGGCGCGTGAAGCCGGGGCGAAGAAAGTTTATCTGGCCTCTGCCGCACCGGAAATTCGCTTCCCGAACGTCTACGGTATTGATATGCCGAGCGCCAACGAACTGATCGCCCACGGGCGTGAAGTGGATGAAATCCGCCAAATCATTGGCGCTGATGGCCTGATTTTCCAGGATCTGAACGATCTGATCGATGCGGTCCGCGCAGAGAACCCGGAAATTCAGCAGTTCGAATGCTCGGTATTTAACGGTATTTACGTTACTAAAGATGTCGATCAGCAGTATCTCGACTATCTCGATTCCCTGCGCAATGACGATTCCAAAGCGGTACAGCGTCAGAACGAAGTGGAAAATTTAGAGATGCACAACGAAGGATGATCCCGGCGCTACGTTTCTGATACAGGGGCGTGGCGGTTGCAACTGTTACCCGGATCCGGCAAAGTCTGCGCATGACGAATTAAGGACATGTTCATGAAAAGAGTCATTGTCGGCATTTCGGGGGCCAGCGGCACGATTTACGGCGTGCGGTTATTAGAGATTTTACGTGACGTTCCCGATGTAGAAACGCATCTGGTGATGAGCCTGGCCGCGCGCCAGACGCTGGCGCTGGAAACGGATCTTTCCCTGCGCGAAGTTCAGGCGCTGGCGGACGTCGTTCACGATGCGCGCGATATCGCCGCCAGTATCTCCTCCGGGTCGTTTAAAACGGCGGGTATGGTGATCCTGCCGTGCTCGATCAAAACCTTGTCCGGCATTGTGAACAGCTACACCGACGGCCTGCTGACGCGTGCCGCCGACGTGGTGCTGAAAGAGCGCCGCCCGCTGGTACTGTGCGTGCGCGAAACGCCGCTGCATCTGGGGCATCTGCGCCTGATGACCCAGGCGGCAGAGCTGGGCGCGGTGATCATGCCGCCCGTTCCGGCGTTTTATCACCGTCCGCAATCCATTGATGATGTCATCAACCAGACGGTAAACCGGGTGCTCGATCAGCTTGATATCGAACTGCCCGAAGACCTCTTCACCCGCTGGGCAGGAAGCGCACCCGCAGAGCGCGAACGTTAAAAACATGCCCTGTTTCAGGGCATTTTTGTAACCGCGATCATATCCCCGACATTTTCCTGTCATTTTCCCTTTCTGCTGCTGCGGTTCGTCTGTCAGACCTGCTATCTTCACTTTATGATAATTTGCAACGTTTTATTAACACATTTCACCGTTCCCGCTTCCGGCGCTGAAATGGCATAAAACCTGCAAGGTTTATCCGCAGCACAACACCACGACATAATAAAATCACCACATCTGAGGGGAATGTATGAAGAAGTCGGTCCTGGCTCTGTCTTTATTGATCGGTTTAAGCAGCGCCGCCAGCGTCAATGCCGCGCTACCGCAGACGGTGCGTATTGGTACAGATGCCACCTATGCACCTTTTTCATCAAAAGATGCGAAAGGGCAGTTTGTGGGTTTTGATATCGATTTGGGTAATGAGATGTGCAAGCGTATTCAGGTGAAATGTACCTGGGTTGGCAGCGATTTTGACGCCCTGATCCCGTCGCTGAAGGCGAAAAAGATCGACGCAATTATCTCTTCTCTCTCCATCACCGAGAAGCGCCAGCAGGAAATCGCTTTCTCTGACAAATTATACGCTGCCGACTCGCGCCTGATTGCCGCGAAAGGCTCGCCGATCCAGCCAACGCTGGAGTCGCTGAAAGGGAAACACGTCGGGGTCCTGCAAGGCTCTACCCAGGAAGCCTACGGTAACGATCACTGGCGCAGCAAAGGCGTGGATGTTATTGCCTATGCCAACCAGGATCTGATCTATTCCGACCTTGCAGCGGGACGCCTTGACGCTGCGTTGCAGGATGAAGTCGCCGCCAGCGAAGGGTTCCTCAAACAGCCTGCCGGGAAAGATTTTGCCTTTGCCGGTGCCTCGGTTAAAGACAAGAAATTCTTCGGCGACGGCACCGGCGTGGGCCTGCGCAAAGATGACACCGAACTGAAAGCTGCCTTTGACAAAGCGCTGAAAGATGTGCGCGCCGACGGCACCTACGACAAACTGGCGAAAAAATATTTCGATTTCAATGTGTACGGTGATTAAGCCAGAACAGACGAAATCGTCAATGCTCCCGCCAGTGTCTGGCGTGGGGCATTGATGGGATTTATGCATCGCGATGGTGCAGTACCTGCACCATCCTTGCGCACAAATGCATAGTTAAGCGTTTCTGATGCGAAAAAATCGCATTTTGGGTGCAGAATATTTTGCCTTGCCGCCCCGAATAATGGCACGATACCTGCACCTTATTTTCACCATAAATCCCATTAGAATGACCGTTTGTTGAGGATAATTATGAAAAAGTTGGTCTTGTCCCTTTCTCTGGTTCTGGCGGCTTCCAGTTTCTCTGGCGCATTCGCAGCAATCCCGCAAAAGTTACGTATTGGCACCGATCCCACCTATGCCCCTTTTGAATCGAAAAATTCACAGGGTGAGTTAATTGGTTTTGATATCGACCTGGCGAAAGAACTGTGCACGCGGATTAAAACCCAGTGTACCTTCGTCGAAAACCCGCTGGATGCGCTGATCCCGTCGCTGAAAGCAAAGAAAATTGACGCCATTATGTCGTCGCTGTCGATTACCGAAAAACGCCAGCAGGAAATTGCTTTCACCGACAAGCTCTATGCCGCAGATTCCCGACTGGTGGTGAAAAAAGGCTCCGGCGTCGTTCCTGACCTCGACAAGCTGAAAGGAAAGCGCGTTGGCGTATTGCAGGGCACGACGCAGGAAACCTACGGAAATCAGCACTGGGCACCGAAGGGCGTTGAAATCGTCTCCTATCAGGGCCAGGACAATATCTACGCCGACCTTACCGCGGGTCGTATTGATGCCGCTTTCCAGGATGAAGTCGCCGCCAGCGAAGGATTCCTCAAGCAGTCCATCGGCAAGGACTATGAATTTGGCGGTCCTTCGATTAAAGATGAAAAACTGTTTGGCGTCGGCACCGGAATGGGACTGCGCAAAGAGGATAACGAGTTGCGCGAGGCGCTGAATAACGCCTTTGCCGAGATGCGCGCGGACGGAACTTACGAAAAGCTGGCGAAAAAGTATTTCGATTTTGATGTTTACGGCGGCTAAGTCGCCGCTCCGGTCTCCTCTTTTCGGGAGGAGGCCCGTATCTGGACAGGACGAGCTGAATGCTGCACGGGTTTTCTCACGTTATTTTACAGGGCGCGCTGGTGACGCTGGAGCTGGCGTTAAGCGCCGTGGTGCTGTCAGTCGCCATTGGCCTGATCGGTGCTGGCGCAAAGCTTTCTAACAGCCGTCCGCTGGCGCTGATTTTCGAAGGCTACACCACGCTTATTCGCGGCGTGCCGGATCTGGTACTGATGCTGCTGATTTTTTACGGCCTGCAAATTGTGCTTAACAGCATCACTGATGCGCTGGGGATGGCGCAGTTTGATATCGACCCGATGGTCGCCGGGATCATCACGCTTGGCTTTATCTACGGAGCCTACTTTACCGAAACCTTTCGCGGCGCGTTTATGGCGGTGCCGGGAGGCCATATCGAAGCGGCAAAGGCGTTTGGCTTTACCGGTGGTCAGGTTTTCCGCCGCATTCTGTTTCCGGCGATGATGCGCTACGCGTTGCCCGGTATTGGCAATAACTGGCAGGTGATCCTCAAAGCGACGGCGTTGGTTTCGCTGCTGGGGCTGGAGGATGTGGTTAAGGCGACGCAGCTGGCGGGAAAAAGTACCTGGCAGCCGTTTTACTTTGCCATCGTCTGCGGTCTGATCTATCTGGTATTTACGACGGTCTCTAATGGTGTGCTGCTGCTGCTCGAACGCCGCTACTCCGTGGGTGTGAAGAGGGCTGACCTGTGATCGAGATTATTCAGGAATACTGGCAGTCGCTGCTGTGGACCGACGGCTACCGGATGACCGGCGTGGCTATTACGCTGTGGCTGCTGATCTCCTCGGTGGTGATGGGCGGCGTGCTGGCGGTGTTTCTCGCCATTGGCCGCGTCTCAAACAATAAATTTATCCGCTTTCCCATCTGGCTGTTCACCTACATATTTCGCGGCACGCCGCTGTACGTCCAGCTTCTGGTGTTCTATTCCGGGATGTACACGCTGGAAGTGGTGAAGGGCACCGAACTGCTGAACGCCTTTTTCCGCAGCGGCCTGAACTGTACGGTGCTGGCGCTGACCCTGAACACCTGCGCTTATACTACCGAAATTTTCGCCGGAGCGATCCGTTCGGTGCCGCACGGCGAGATTGAAGCGGCGCGCGCCTACGGCTTTTCGTCCTTTAAAATGTACCGCAGCATCATTCTGCCTTCCGCACTGCGGATTGCGCTGCCAGCGTACAGCAATGAGGTGATCTTAATGCTGCATTCAACCGCGCTGGCGTTTACCGCCACGGTGCCGGATTTGCTGAAGATCGCCCGCGATATCAATTCGGCAACCTATCAGCCATTTACCGCGTTTGGCATTGCGGCGGTGCTGTATTTAATCATCTCTTATGTGCTGATCAGTTTATTCCGCAAGGCGGAAAAGCGCTGGTTGCAGCATGTAAAACCTTCCTCGACGCACTGAGAATACGATGTCTGAAAATAAATTAAACGTTATCGATCTGCACAAGCGCTACGGCGAGCATGAGGTGCTGAAAGGGGTGTCGCTGACGGCCAATGCCGGGGACGTGATTTCGATTATCGGATCGTCGGGATCGGGTAAAAGTACCTTTCTGCGCTGCATTAACTTTCTCGAAAAACCGAGTGAAGGCACCATCACCGTCAACGGGCAGAATATCACTCTGGTGCGTGATAAAGACGGGCAGCTTAAGGTGGCGGATAAAAATCAGCTACGCCTGCTGCGCACCCGGCTGACGATGGTCTTCCAGCACTTCAACTTGTGGAGTCACATGACCGTGCTGGAGAACGTGATGGAAGCGCCGATTCAGGTGCTTGGGCTTAGCAAACAGGCGTCCCGCGAGCGCGCGCAGAAATACCTGGCGAAAGTGGGTATTGATGAGCGGGCGCAGGGCAAATATCCGGTGCATCTGTCCGGCGGGCAGCAGCAGCGCGTTTCTATCGCCCGTGCTTTAGCCATGGAACCGGAAGTGCTGCTGTTTGATGAGCCGACCTCTGCGCTTGACCCGGAGCTGGTTGGCGAAGTACTGCGTATCATGCAGCAACTGGCCGAAGAAGGAAAAACGATGGTGGTGGTGACGCATGAAATGGGCTTTGCGCGCCACGTTTCATCGCACGTCATTTTCCTGCATCAGGGCAAAATTGAGGAACAGGGTGAACCGGAGCAAATGTTTGGCAATCCGCAAAGTCCGCGCCTGCAACAGTTTTTGAAGGGATCGCTGAAATAAACGCGGGGGGTTAACTCCCCGCGACAAACGCCGCTTTCGTCAGGCGAAACGACCAGTCGTCATAATATTCATCGTTCAGCAGAAACGCTTTCTCCAGGGACTCAACCCGCCTGAAGCGGGCTTTTTCCAGCACTCTCACCGAGCCGGTATTCTCCGCCAGCACCCACGCATTCAGCGCTTCTACCGGCGTCTGATAAAAAGCGTACTCACACAGCGCCCGCAGCGCTTCGCTGGCGATCCCACGTCCCTGAAACGCAGGCAGTATGGAATAGCCGATGTCCGCCTCGCCGGGATGCGCCTGACTGACCCGCAGGCCGATATCGCCAAGCGGCGTCTCGTCCCCGTGCGCACGGATCACAAAGGCATTCTTTTCCTTCAGCCGCTGTTCAAAGATGCGACGCGTATCGGCTTCATTGGCAATATTCGCCATATAGCGCATGACGTCGCTGTTCTGGCGCAGTGTGCGAAAGAATGACCAGTCGGTTTCCTGAAAAGAAGAAAGAGTAAAGCGGGGCGTCAATAGCGTAAGCATAAATATCATCAGTCCGGTGAAGCAGGCGGGATACCTTATCACCGGACGAGAAGCAAAATCATCCTGCTATTAACGCCGGGTGCCTACTAAATCCTGGAGGGCTTCGTCCAGGTCGTACCAGCGGAAGGCGAAACCGGCGGCCTCCAGTCGCTTCGGCAGGGCGCGCTGACCGCCGAGCACCAGCACCGAGGATTCGCCCATCATCAGCCGGACAATCGGCGCGGGGGCGCGCATCAACGCCGGGCGATGCAGGGCGTGGCCGAGCGCGTGGGCAAACTGTTCATTGCGCACCGGATACGGCGACACCATGTTAAATGGCCCGCGCAAATCGTTGTCCAGCAGCCAGAGAATGCCGTTAAGCATATCGTCGATGTGGATCCATGCCAGATACTGACGGCCATTGCCAATCGGCCCACCGAGGCCGAGGCGAAACAGCGGCAGCAGTTTTGCCAGCATCCCGCCATCCGGTGTCAGCACCGCGCCGGTACGCAGCAGGCAAATGCGGGTTTTATCGCTTTGCGCACCGCAGGCAATCTGCTCCCAGCGGGCGCAAAGCTTATGGGTAAACTCGTTGTGCGGCGGCTCTTCTTCATTAACCACTACTTCACCGAGATCGCCATAGTAGCCGATGGCAGAGCCGGAGATGAGTACGGCGGGCGGCGTTTCGCTGGCATTGATCAGATCCACCAGCCGCTGGGTTAACTGCCAGCGGCTCTGGCACAGGCGCTGTTTTTGCGCCTCCGTCCAGCGTTTGTCGGCAATCGGCTCTCCGGCAAGATTAATCACCGCGTCGATGCCATCCAGCGTGCTGTGTCCGTCCAGCCCTTTCCACAGCGTGACCCGGTCATTGAAGGTCTGGCGCGCTTTCTGAGTATTGCGGGTGACCAGCGTTATCGTATGCCCCAGCTCCAGCAGGCGTGGAATAAGGTGACGACCAATCAGGCCAGTACCGCCGGTGAGCAGAATATGCATATCCCCTCCGTGATGGCGCTTAGCGCTGCCAGCTCATGGTCATCGAGACCGAGTCGGCATAGCGCAGCGCATGAAGTTTATCGATCTCCACTTCAGCATAGGTTACCCACGGATGCTCACAGGCGAGATTGAGCACATCCTGAGTTAATTTTTCCAGCAGCGAGAAACGATGATTTTCAACGTGCTGAATAATGCTTTTGGTGAGCGTGCGATAGTTCAGCGCGTCCTGAATGTCCTCGCTGGCGCGCGCATGCTCCGCCGGATAATGAATGACGACGTTAATGACAATATCCTGACGGTTAGCGATCTCTTCTTCTTTGATTCCAATAAACGTACGCAGGCGCAGGTTTTTAATCCGAATAATAGCGTCTGATAGCGGCATTGTTGTTTTCTCCGTGGCTTCCAGAACATCCATCATACCCAACTACGGCTGCGCCAGCTGCAACGCTTTTTCGGTGGCCGGGCGATGAAGAATGCGCTGATACCAGTTGTTGACCGCCGGGTAATTATTTAAATCAATCCGCTGGCGCTGGCTGGCATGAACCCACGGCCAGCAGGCGATATCGGCGATGCTGTAGTGCTCGCCGCCAAGCCAGGGCGCACTGCCCAGCCGTTTGTTAAGGACGTTATACAGGCGCTGCGTCTCCACCTGATAACGTTCAATGGCATAAGGGATGGGCTGCGGGGCAAAATGGTTAAAGTGATGATTTTGTCCCAGCATTGGACCAAAACCGCTCATCTGCCAGAACAGCCACTGGAGCGTGGTATGACGTTCGCGCAGTTCGCCGCTGAGCAACTGACCGGATTTTTCGGCGAGGTAAAGCAGGATCTCCCCCGACTCAAACAGGCTTAACGGCGCGCCACCGTCAACGGGATGACGATCGACGATCGCCGGGATTTTATTATTCGGTGAGATGGCGAGAAAATCGGGGCGAAACTGATCGCCTTTACTGATGTTGATCCGAATCAACTGGTAGTCGATCCCGGTTTCTTCCAGAAAGAGGGTGATCTTATGACCGTTGGGGGTCGGGGCATAGTAGAGATCAATCATCATTACTCCCTTTGTGCGGATTTTCTCAGGTCTGCTGAAAGTATAGGTGCTTCCTGCGCGGGCGGTTTTTCGGCGAGGCGGGAAAGCAAAAAATCCCGTATCATCGCACTGATATATTTTTAAGGAGATGACGGTGATGAAACTGATGTTCGCGTCGGATATTCATGGCTCGCTACCGGCCACTGAACGGGTGCTGTCGATTTTCGTACAGAGCGGGGCGCGCTGGCTGGTGGTACTGGGCGACGTTCTTAACCACGGGCCGCGCAATGCGTTGCCGGAAGGGTACGCGCCTGCGCAGGTGGCGGAGCGTCTTAATGCGCACGCCGCGCGGATTATCGCAGTGCGCGGTAACTGCGACAGCGAAGTGGACCAGATGCTGCTGGATTTCCCGCTGATGGCCCCCTGGCAGCAGATCCTGACCGCTGACCAGCGCCTGTTTTTAACCCACGGGCATCTGTACGGACCGGATAACCGCCCGCCGCTGCTGCCCGGCGACGTGCTGGTTTCAGGGCATACGCATCTGCCAGTGGCGGAAAAACGTGACGGCATCTACCATTTTAATCCTGGCTCGGTCAGTATTCCCAAAGGAGGGAATGAAGCCAGCTATGGCATGTTCGAACACGGCGTATTGCGTGTTATCGCACTCAATGATCAACGGGTTATTGCACAGATAGCGATTAATCCGTAATTTACCCGTCAACCATAAACGCGCCTGTAGAGCGCTTGTAAAAGAAGGTTTCAGATGGTGGAGCAGAGTCATTTGGCAGGTATGGAGTGGGTGGACATTGTCAACGAGGACAATGAAGTCATCGCGCAGGCAACCCGCGCCCAGATGCGCGCGCAGTGCCTGCGTCATCGCGCAACCTATATTGTCGTCCACGATGGTATGGGGAAAATTCTGGTGCAGCGCCGTACTGAAAGCAAAGATTTTATGCCCGGTATGCTGGATGCCACCGCTGGCGGCGTTGTGCAGGCCGATGAAGCCATGCTGGAAGCCGCCCGCCGTGAGGCGGAGGAAGAGCTGGGCATCGCTGGCGTGCCGTTCGCCGAGCACGGACAGTTTTACTTTGAAGATGAGCACTGCCGCGTCTGGGGTGGGCTGTTCAGCTGTGTCTCACACGGTCCGTTTGCGCTTCAGGAAGAAGAAGTCAGTGAAGTCAGCTGGATGGAACCTGCCGAGATTACCGCCCGCTGCGACGAATTCACCCCGGATTCTCTCAAGGCGCTGGCGCTGTGGATGACCCGCAACGCCAGTAATGAGGCCACCAGGCTGGAAGCGGCCGAGTAAATTCGTTAGCCCCGGCGCGCGGGAAGCGTCGGGATCGCTAAACGATCGGACTAGCAGCTTTCACGCAGGCAAAGCTTCGAGGCAATCGGAGCTTTGCTTTTCCAGGTCTCATCATTCAGACGCGCCAGCAGCGCGCGGCCTGCTTCAATCCCGATTTGCCGGTGCGGCACGGCAATCGTCGTCAGCGGCGGCTGGCAAACCCGACTCACATCGCTGTCACCAAACCCGACAATCGCTAAATCATCCGGCACTTTGATGCGCCTGCGCTGGCATTCATACAGCGCGCCGCAGGCCAGTTCATCCGACACGCACACCAGCGCATCCAGCTCCGGCCAGGCGAGAATGAACTCCGGTAGCTGCGCGGCACCGGTCGAAAAGGTGGGCGGCGCGGCGGCGTTAATCACCCGGTTTGGCGACATGTGATGACGCAGCATCGCTTTATACCAGCCCTGAAGATGCTGCTGGAAAATCCACTGTTCCTGATTGGCGCACAGCAGGCCGATATTCTGATAGCCGCGCTGGATCAGGGTTTGCGTCAGTTCAAACATCGCCGCAACGTTATCAATACCGATATTCATATCGACCGGATCGGCGCTGACCGCGCCAATTTCCATTACCGGCATCGGGGAATTTTTCAGCCACTGGCGCACGGTTTCGCTGTGCTCGACGCTGAGCAAAATGGCGGCTGCGAGATTGGACGCAAGCAGCGTTTCCAGCAGCTTTTCTTCCTGCTCCAGCCGGTGCTGCGACTCTGCCAGCATGATTTGATACCCGGCAGGCTGAAGCACCTGTTGCAGCCCGGCGAACATTTCCGAACAGCCGGACTCGGCGAGATTCGGCACCACCATCGCGATGGTCCGTGACGACGCCGATGCCAGGGCGCTGGCCGCCAGATTCGGCAAATAGCCCAGCTCATGGACGGCGGCCTCAATTTTTTCACGTAATTTATCAGAAACCTGTTCTGGCGTGCGGAGCGCGCGCGATACGGTCATCGTACCCACTCCCGCGAGCTGCGCCACATCAGCCAGCGTGACCTTACCGGTATTGCGCCGTTTTCGGGTTATAGCCATTCTGTTTCCTGCGTAACCTCAATGATCTTATACGCTTTTTCGTTGTATTTGCGCGCGTTTACAGAACAACAGTATACGCCTGATACCCTTAACGTTGCTGGGATTTCCGTCAATGATCGTAATTTGATAGCGCTATCACACTTTTGGCACCTTCTTTTTGATAGCGCTATCTTTGTGACTATCATCACAGTTAACTCTATATTCCTCGCATAAAGTTTGTTCATCTTTTCCACAGGCGAGGAAAGCGAAATGCTCGAAAAATGGCTTACGGACCACACCATTCAACTGCATGACCGCGTCGATCGCTGGACGCAGGCGCTGGAGATCTGCGCGAAGCCCCTGCTGGAAGCGAAGATCATCACTCCTGATTACGTCACGGCGATTGTGCAGCAGCAGCAAAAGCTCGGACCTTACTACGTACTGGCTCCGGGGCTGGCCATGCCGCACGCCCGCCCGGAAGAGGGCGCGCGCGGGCTGGGATTATCATTACTGAAACTGCGGCACGGCGTCTCTTTCGCCGCCGAAGAATTCGATCCGGTGGATGTCATTATTATGCTGGCGGCACCTGACAAGCACAGCCACATTGAAATGATCGCCGCGCTGGCGGAATTATTCTCCAGCGAAGAAGAAATGGAAAAATTACACCAGGCGAATGACAAGGAGGAAATAAAAGCCATTATTCACGCATTCTGATTTTAACCCAGTGCCGATATGACGACATTACGCCAGGAAGCGTGATGCGTACGTACTCTACTCAAAAAAGGTGATAATAATGAAAATCATGGCGATTTGCGGCTCCGGTCTCGGCAGCAGCTTTATGGTCGAAATGAATATTAAAAAAGTGCTGAAAAAATTGAATATCGACGCAGAGGTCGAGCATTCAGATTTATCCTCCGCCACCCCAGGGGCCGCTGATTTATTTGTGATGGCGAAAGACATTGCCGCCAGCGCCAGCGTACCGGAAAACCAACTGGTGGTTATCAACAATATTATTGATATCAATGAACTGGAAGCGAAACTCAGCGCTTACTTTTCTCAACGGTAACTCCAGATAAGGCGAGGTGGATATGTTTATCCTTGAAACGCTAAATTTCGTTGTTGATATTCTTAAAGTTCCTTCCGTGCTGGTGGGGCTGATCGCGCTGATTGGTCTGGTCGCGCAGAAAAAATCTTTTTCCGATGTCGTGAAAGGCACGGTGAAAACGATCCTCGGTTTTATTGTGCTGGGCGGCGGGGCGACGGTATTAGTCGGCTCGTTAAATCCTTTGGGCGGTATGTTTGAACATGCTTTTAATATTCAGGGGATTATTCCAAACAATGAAGCGATTGTTTCCATTGCGCTGGAAAAATACGGTGCCTCAACCGCATTAATTATGGCGTTTGGGATGGTGGCGAATATTATTGTGGCGCGCTTTACTCGCCTCAAATACATATTCCTGACCGGGCACCATACGTTTTATATGGCCTGTATGATCGGCGTGATTCTTACCGTCGCCGGGTTTAACGGCGTGGCGCTGGTATTTACCGGTTCGCTGATCCTTGGGCTGGTGATGGCATTTTTCCCGGCGCTGGCGCAGCGTTATATGAAGCGCATCACCGGCAATGACGATATCGCCTTTGGTCATTTTGGTACGCTCGGATATGTCCTTTCCGGCTGGATCGGTAGCCTGTGTGGTAAAGGCTCACGTTCAACCGAAGAAATGAACCTGCCGAAAAACCTCAGCTTCCTGCGCGACAGCTCTATTTCTATCTCGCTGACCATGATGATCATTTATTTGATTATGGCAGTTTGTGCCGGGCGCGAATATGTGGAAAGCCAGTACAGCGGCGGTCAAAACTATCTGGTGTACGCCATTATCATGGCCATTACCTTCGCCGCCGGGGTCTTTATTATCCTCCAGGGCGTACGGCTAATCCTGGCAGAAATCGTCCCGGCGTTTACCGGCTTTTCTGAAAAGCTGGTGCCCAATGCCCGTCCGGCGCTGGATTGCCCGGTGGTCTACCCCTATGCGCCTAATGCGGTACTGATTGGCTTCCTGTTCAGCTTCCTCGGCGGACTGGTCGGGCTGTTTCTGCTGGGACAAATGAAACTGGTGCTGATCCTGCCGGGCGTGGTGCCGCACTTCTTTACCGGTGCGACGGCGGGCGTATTTGGTAACGCTACCGGAGGTCGCCGGGGCGCAATGTTCGGCGCATTTGCCAACGGTTTATTGATCACTTTCCTGCCGGTGCTGCTGCTGCCGGTTCTCGGCGCGCTGGGCTTTGCCAACACCACATTCTCTGATGCCGACTTTGGCGTGGTCGGGATTGTGCTGGGCAATCTGGCACGCTACCTGCCGCCGCTGGCGATCACCGGCATAGTGGTCGCACTGTTTGCAGCACTGGTGGCTTACAACCTTCTGGCGAAAAACCGGGCAGCGGTGGATCGTACCCATGAAAATAGCGGAGAGAAATTATGAGTCATATTCAGGAGGTATCGCAACTGGCGCGCGATATTCGTATCGCCACGCTGAAATCACTGACCACGCTGGGATTTGGTCACTACGGCGGCAGCATGTCGGTGGTGGAAACGCTGGCAGTTCTGTACGGCGAGGTGATGAAAATCGATCCTGCCGACCCGGACTGGCCGCAGCGCGATTACTTTGTGCTGTCGAAAGGCCATGCTGGTCCGGCGCTGTATAGCACGCTGGCAATCAAAGGCTATTTTCCGGTGGAAGAACTGCAAACGCTGAATCAGAACGGTACCCGGCTACCAAGCCACCCGGATCGTCTGAAAACGCGCGGCGTTGACGCCACCACCGGTTCGCTGGGGCAGGGCATTTCCATCGCGGGTGGTATGGCGCTGTCGCATAAACTGGCCGGGCGCGATAACCGCGTATTCTGCATCGTTGGCGACGGTGAACTGAACGAAGGCCAGTGCTGGGAGGCGTTTCAGTTTATCGCCCATCACCGGCTGAATAACCTGACCATTTTTATCGACTGGAACAAGCAGCAGCTTGACGGCGAACTGGATGAAATCATCTGCGCCTTTGATTTAGAAGCCAAGTTTACGGCGTTCGGCTATGACGTCTACAAGGTCAAAGGGGACGATATTGCCGGACTGCTGGAGGTGGTCAAACCGCTTCCGCAGGAGAATGCCCGTCCGCGCGTGGTGATCCTCGACAGCATTAAAGGGCAGGGCGTGCCGTATCTGGAGCAGCTCGGCAATTCCCACCACCTGCGCCTGACGGATGAAATGAAGCAGGAAATTACTCACACCATTGAACAACTGGAGGCCGCGCATGATTAAGGTTGCACCCACGGGCGAAAAAGACAGCATTGAGATGCGCAAGGTTTACGCCGGTTTCGTCAGCGAACAAATTGAGGCTGGTAGTGAAATCATCGCGCTTGAGGCGGATCTGATGAGTTCAATGGCGATGGACGGAGTGCATAAAAAGTATCCCCAGTCGGTGATTAACTGCGGGATCATGGAAGCCAACGTGATCGGTACCGCTGCCGGATTGTCGTTAACCGGACGCAAGCCTTTTGTTCACACCTTCACCGCTTTTGCCAGCCGCCGCTGCTTTGATCAGCTGTTTATGTCGCTGGATTATCAGCGCAACAATGTCAAGGTTATCGCCTCGGATTCCGGCGTGACCGCCTGTCACAACGGGGGCACGCACATGTCTTTTGAAGATATGGGGATCGTGCGCGGGCTGGCGAATTCCATTGTGCTGGAAGTGACCGACGCGGTGATGTTCGATGACATCCTGCATCAGCTTATGACGCTGGAGGGATTTTACTGGGTGCGGACCATCCGCAAGCAGGCAGCAAAAGTTTATGCTGAAGGCTCGGTGTTTACCATTGGCAAGGGCAACGTGCTGCGGGAGGGCAGCGACATTACGCTTATCGCTAACGGCATTATGGTGGCCGAAGCGCTGAAGGCGGCGCAAATCCTTGAGCAAGAAGGCGTCAGCGCGGCGGTGATCGACATGTTTACCCTCAAACCGATCGACCGGATGCTGGTGAAAAACTACGCCGAGAAAACCGGGAAAATTGTCACCTGCGAAAACCACAGTATTCACAACGGGCTGGGATCGGCGGTAGCTGAAGTGCTGGTTGAAAACTGCCCGGTGCCGATGCGCCGGGTCGGGGTTAAAGAGCGCTACGGTCAGGTCGGAACCCAGGAATTTTTGCAGCAGGAGTATGAACTGACGGCGGAAAATATTGTGAAAGCCGCGAAAGAGTTGCTGTAAGTCAAAAGGCCCGGCGCTGCCGGGCCAGTTTGCCACTTAATGATAGCCCATCAACTGCGCGCCAATCACCACCACGCTCGACATAATAAACAGCAACCCCAGCAGCGATGCGCCCACTTTCAGCCAGTTGCGGAAGTCCACCCGGCAGACGCCGAGGGTCGCCATCAGCGATGCGGAGGTCGGATAAATAATATGGCTGAAGCCGTCGCCAAACTGAAAGGCCAGCACCGTCACCTGACGGTTTACGCCGACCAGATCGCCGAGCGGTGCCAGCAGCGGCATGGTCAGCGCCGCTTGCCCGGAGCCGGAGGTGACAAAGAAATTGAATACCGACTGAAACAGCAGCATAAACCACGCCGCCACCGCATTATTCAACCCGCTGATCCCGTCTGCAATGGCGTGCAGCAGCGTATTGAGCACGCTGGCTTCCCCTGCTTCACCGCTGCCCATCAACAGCAGGATCCCTTTCGCAAAGCCCACCAGCAGCGCCGGGGCGATCATCATTCTTGCGCCGTCGGTAAATGAAGAGGCCATGATATTGACCGTCATACCGTTCAGACGGAAAACGACGGCGATAATGCCAATCACCAGGCCCATCGTGAAAAACTGGCTGGCGATTTCCGGGATAAACCAGGCGTTAACCACCACTCCCCAGATCACCCACACGATGACGGCGGTCAGCACCATCAGCACCAGCCAGTCGCCAAACGTGAAAGGCCGCTGGACGACATCATCTTGCTTGTCGCGGAAATAGCTGTCTGATGCATGCACCCGCGACAGTAGCGGATTTTTCTTCACCCGCGCGGCGTAGCCCAGCGTAAAGAGCAGGCCGATAAGCGTGGAGGCAAACCAGACAACGATGCGCAGCCCGGAGCCGGAGAGCACCGGCACGCCCGCAATCCCCTGCGCCACCACCACGCAAAACGGGTTCATCCACGAGCTGGCAAAGCCAATCTGGGTGGCAATATAAGTAACCAGCACGGTGGTAATACTGTCATAGCCCAGCCGTACCATCAGCGGGGCGATGATAATCGCAAACGCCACCGCCTCTTCCCCCATGCCAAACACCGCGCCGCCGAGCGAGAAAAGAATAAACAGCACAGGAATAAACAGCACCTCATTGCCGCGCGTGTGGCGGATAAGCGCCAGAATCCCGTTATCAATGGTCCCGGTGCGCATCACAATGCCAAACGCGCCGCCAATCACCAGCATAAACATAATAATGCCGACGGCGGTGCCGAATTTAGAGCCGGACGTTAAGCCCTCAAACGGGAAATTCATCAGCCCCGGACGCTCTTCGCCGGTGGCAAAAAGCTGAACGCGATGATATTGCTCCTCGCCAGCCTCGTTAGTCAGAATGCGAAACGAATGCGGATCGACCACTTTGCGGGTTTTGGTCTGCCCGTCGAGCTGATACTGCACTTCCTGACTGTCAAACAATCCTACCGGGACAATCCAGGTGGCGAGGCTGGTCAGAATGGCAACGAAAAAGATAATGACTAAAGTGTCGGGCATCGCCCATTTTCTGGCGGGCTGCGCATGGTGTGAAGCGGACATAGCTGACGATCCCTGTATAAAAGCAAGGGCATAAGTATGCGAATGACCGAATAATTATTCAATCGCGCGCTACGCGTCAGCAAAAAAATCGGAATTTATAAAGGTCGACGCCTTATTTAAGGAGGGCGCGAGGGGCATCGCCAGTGGCTACGCCGGGCGATCAATGACCGTTTGTACCGCGAGGCAAGCAGCGCTTCAGACAATAAAAAAGCAGCCTTGCGGCTGCTTTTATGCGCTTATCGCACTCTTACTTCTGCTGGGACGACTGGATCGCCGTCAGCGCGATGGTGTAGACGATATCGTCAACCAGTGCGCCACGGGACAGGTCGTTAACCGGCTTGCGCATACCCTGCAACATCGGCCCGATGGAGATCAGGTCGGCAGAACGCTGTACCGCTTTGTAAGTGGTGTTACCGGTGTTCAGATCCGGGAAGATGAACACGGTAGCGCGACCGGCAACCGGGGAGTTCGGCGCTTTGGATTTCGCTACGTCAGCCATGACGGCGGCGTCGTACTGCAACGGACCGTCGATCATCAGGTCAGGACGTTTTTCCTGCGCCAGACGAGTCGCTTCGCGGACTTTCTCTACGTCGCTGCCTGCACCAGAGGTGCCGGTGGAATAGGAGAGCATTGCTACACGCGGTTCAATGCCGAAAGCCGTTGCGGAATCCGCAGACTGAATCGCGATTTCTGCCAGCTGTTCTGCGGTCGGGTCCGGGTTGATCGCGCAGTCGCCGTAAACGTAAACCTGTTCCGGCAGCAGCATGAAGAAGACCGAAGACACCAGCGAGCTTCCCGGCGCGGTTTTGATCAGCTGTAGCGGCGGACGGATGGTGTTGGCAGTCGTGTGAACGGCACCGGACACCAGGCCGTCAACTTCGTCCTGCTCCAGCATCAGAGTGCCAAGCACGACGTTGTCTTCCAGCTGTTCGCGGGCAACCGCTTCGGTCATGCCCTTACTCTTACGCAGTTCAACCAGACGCGCAACATAGCTTTCGCGCACCACTTCCGGGTCCACGATTTCGATACCGGCACCCAGTTCTACGCCCTGAGCGGCAGCCACGCGGTTGATTTCATCCGGGTTACCCAGCAGCACGCAGGTCGCGATGCCGCGTTCGGCACAAATCGCCGCCGCTTTCACGGTACGCGGTTCGTCACCTTCCGGCAGCACGACACGTTTACCGGCTTTACGGGCCAGTTCGGTCAGCTGATAACGGAATGCAGGCGGAGACAGACGACGGCTGCGCTCGGAGGTCGCGGTCAGGGATTCGATCCAGTCTGCGTTGATGTAGCTGGCAACGTATTCCTGCACTTTCTCGATGCGCTCGTGGTCATCAACCGGCACTTCCAGGTTGAAGCTTTGCAGGCTCAGCGAGGTCTGCCAGGTGTTGGTTTTCACGATGAATACCGGCAGGCCGGTGGCAAATGCGCGTTCGCACAGTTTGCTGATGCGGGCGTCCATTTCATAGCCGCCGGTCAACAGGATGGCACCAATTTCAACGCCGTTCATTGCCGCGAGGCAGGCTGCAACCAGCACGTCAGGACGGTCTGCGGAAGTGACCAGCAGTGAACCCGGACGGAAGTGTTCCAGCATGTGCGGGATGCTGCGCGCGCAGAAAGTCACGGACTTCACGCGGCGGGTGTTGATGTCGCCTTCGTTAACGATGGTCGCGTTCAGGTGACGCGCCATGTCGATAGCGCGGGTCGCGATCAGGTCAAAGCTCCACGGCACCGCGCCCAGCACCGGCAGCGCGGTGGCGTTTTGCAGCTGGGCCGGATCGATTTTCACGATCTGCGCTTTGGTGGAATCATCAAAGATTTCTGACAGGTCAGGGCGAGTACGACCCTGATCGTCAACCGGTGCGTTCAGTTTGTTGACGATCACGCCGGTCACGTTCGCATTTTTCGCGCCGCCGAAGCTGCTGCGGGTCAGTTCGATACGTTCTTTCAGCTGTTCCGGGTTATCAGTACCCTGGGACATCACGAACACGATTTCCGCGTTCAGTGTTTTAGCGATTTCGTAGTTCAGAGATTGCGCAAACTGGTGTTTACGGGTCGGTACCAGGCCTTCAACCAGTACCACTTCCGCTTCTTTGCTGCTTTCGTGGTAGCGGGCGACGATCTCTTCCATCAGCACGTCTTTCTGATTGCTGGACAGCAGAGATTCAACGTAGCTCATTTTCAGCGGTTCAGCGGCAGGCAGACCAGAGTTAGTACGCACGATAGTCGTGGTCTGGTCAGGGGCGTCGCCACCGGCACGCGGCTGGGCAATCGGTTTGAAGACGCTCAGACGCACGCCTTTACGTTCCATTGCGCGGATCACGCCGAGGCTGACGCTGGTCAGGCCGACGCTGGTTCCGGTCGGGATCAGCATAATAATACGGGACACGATTTATCCTCTTTACGTTACCGCCCGGCCAGGGCGGAAGATAAAACAACACCGCCAGCATTGGCTGGCGGTGAGGTGAATCAGGCAGTCAGACGGCTGGCGTCTTGTGCAATAACCAGTTCTTCGTTAGTCGGGATCACCACAGCCGGGCGAGTGCCTTCCTTGTTGATGAAGCCGGATTTACCGAAGCGGGCAGCCAGGTTGCGTTCGTGATCAACTTCAAAGCCCAGTACGCCCAGACGACCCAGAGACAGTTCACGTACCATCGCGGCGTTTTCACCGATGCCGCCGGTGAAGACAACCGCGTCCAGACGACCGTCCATCAGCGCGGTGTAGGAGCCGATGTACTTCGCCAGACGGTGGCAGTAAACGTCCATTGCACGTTTTGCATCTTCTTTGCTGGCGTAGTTGTCTTCAACATAGCGGCAGTCGCTGGTGACTTCAGTCAGACCCAGCAGGCCAGACTCTTTGGTCAGCATTTTGTTGATCTGCTCAATGCTCATTCCGAGGGTGTCGTGCAGGTGGAAGATGATCGCCGGGTCGATATCACCGGAGCGAGTCCCCATCACCAGGCCTTCCAGCGGGGTCAGACCCATAGAGGTGTCAACGCATTTGCCGTTACGGATCGCCGATACGGAACCGCCGTTACCCAGGTGGCAGGTAATGATGTTCAGTTCGTCTACCGGTTTGTTCAGCAGTTTTGCGGCTTCCTGAGTCACGTAGAAGTGGCTGGTGCCGTGTGCGCCGTAACGACGTACGCCGTGTTCTTTGTACAGGCTGTACGGCAGGGCGTAGAGGTAAGACTCTTCCGGCATGGTCTGATGGAACGCGGTGTCGAACACGGCAACGTTCTTGTCTTTCAGCTGCGGGAAGGATTTCAGCGCTTCGGCGATACCGATCAGGTGAGCCGGGTTATGCAGCGGCGCAAAAGAGGCAGAATCTTTGATACCCTGGATCACGGACTCGTCGATGATCACAGAGCGGGTGTATTTTTCGCCGCCGTGTACGATACGGTGACCGATTGCGGTTAACTGCGCGGACAGTTCTGGTTTTTGTGCCAGAATAGTATTAACGATAAAGTTCAGCGCTTCGCTGTGAGCGGCACCTGCACCCAGAGCCGCTTCTTGTTTGCCGCCGTCTAATTTCCATTTAATACGTGCTTCAGGCAGGTGGAAACATTCGGCTAAACCAGAAATGTACTCGTCACCATTAGCTGCATCGATGATGGCAAATTTCAGTGAGGAGCTACCGCAGTTCAGAACCAGTACTAACTTACTCGACATGGAAGTACCTATTTATGATACGTGGCTAAAAAAACGTCAGTGAGTCCAGAGCGTAGCGCATCATGACGCTGACATTTATGATTAACATCATGCTCAACTCTTTTTTCAGGCATGATGGAAGGAATTCATTTGAGTCTAAGTCATTTTGCATAATTTTCAGCCAGTGGCAGATTATGCGATACTTTGACAAGCCAGAGATTTGCCGCTAAGGCCATCTTTGGCGGGCACAGGATACCCGATTGCGGGGGCCTGTGACAAAATGTTTTGAACGATGCCGCACGCAGTTGTTGTTTTGCACAAATTTTTTAATTTTTATATGTGAAGTTGAGGTAGAGCCATGTCGACACCTGAAAACAGCCAGCCTGGATTCTTCAGCCATTTTCGCCGGGGCCAGCATTATGCGAAGACGTGGCCGATGGAAAAACGCCTTGCACCGGTGTTTGTCGAAAATCGCGCCATCCGCGCGACGCGCTTCGGTATTCGCATTATGCCGCCGGTCGCTATCTTCACGCTCTGCTGGCAGATTGCGCTGGGCGGCCAGCTCGGCCCGGCGGTGGCGACCGCCGTTTTCGCCATCAGTCTGCCGATGCAGGGATTATGGTGGCTGGGTAAGCGTTCAGTGACGCCGCTGCCCCCCTCTATTTTAAACTGGTTTTATGAAGTGCGCGGTAAATTACAGGCGTCCGGCCTGGCTCTCGCGCCAGTAGAAGGAAAGCCTGATTACCAGGCACTGGCTGACACGCTTAAGCGCGCCTTCAAACAACTCGATAAAACTTTTCTTGATGATTTGTAATTGATCCCCCATTACGCATATAAAAGAAGGCACATAAAAAATGTGCCTCTTTTTTTAACGTCGTGAAGTGCTAAAGGAGTCCGAAATGGAAATGACCAACGCTCAACGTCTTATTTTGTCCAACCAGTACAAAATGATGACTATGCTCGACCCTGACAACGCCGAGCGCTATCGTCGTCTACAGACCATTATTGAGCGTGGCTACGGCCTGCAAATGCGTGAGCTGGATCGGGAATTCGGTCAGCTTAGCGAAGAAACCTGCCGCACCATCATTGACGTGATGGAGATGTACCATGCGCTGCGGGTGTCGTGGGAAAATCTGAAAGATCAAATTAATATCGATGAGCGCCGGGTGACTTTCCTCGGTTTTGACGCCGCCACCGAAGCGCGTTTTCTGGGTTATGTCCGCTTCATGGTGAACGTTGAAGGGCGCTACGCCCATTTCGATGCCGGTACTCACGGTTTCAATGCGCAAACGCCGATGTGGGAAAAATATCAGCGGATGTTAAACGTATGGCACTCCTGCCCGCGCCAGTACCATCTGAGCAGCAACGAAATTAATCAGATTATTAATTCCTGACGGAGGCTGGCGTGTTGTGTAAAGGATTTCTGTTTGATCTGGACGGGACGCTGGTGGACTCGCTGCCGGTGGTGGAGCGCTCGTGGTGCAGTTGGGCCGACCGTTTTGGCCTCAGCCATGATGAGGTGCTGAATTATATTCATGGTAAACAGGCTATCACCTCGCTGCGCCATTTTCTGGCCGGGAAGCCGGAAGAGGAAATTCTGGCAGAGTTTACGTTGCTGGAAAAAATTGAAGCCTCGGACACCGACGGCATCCGGGCGTTGCCCGGCGCGCTGGAACTGCTTCACAGCCTCAATGAGCAGCGCATCCCGTGGGCCATCGTCACCTCCGGGTCCATTCCGGTTGCCCATGCGCGTCACAACGCGGCGGGCCTGCCGATGCCGGAAGTGTTTGTCACTGCTGAACGCGTGAAGCGCGGTAAACCTGAGCCGGATGCTTATCTGCTGGGCGCTGAACTTCTGGGCCTTGCGCCGCAGGATTGCGTGGTGGTGGAGGATGCCGCCGCAGGCGTCCTTTCCGGGCTGGCGGCTGGCTGCCATGTTATCGCCGTCAACGTGCCGCAGGATACGCCGCGCCTCGGCGAGGTTGATTTCAATTTGACCACGCTTGCGGGTGTCACCGCGCAAAAACAGCCGGATGCCTCGGTCAGCGTCACCGTTAACGCCTGATCTCATGATTTAGCTCCACTTCCGTGGGGCTTTTTTATGGCACTATAAGAATTCCCCTGGGCTGACAAGGATATGTTGTGAACGGTGAATTAATCTGGGTTCTCTGTCTTCTGGCGGTGGCGGTGGTGTTATTCGCCACGGGTAAAGTGCGTATGGATGCGGTGGCGCTGCTGGTCATCGTTGCGTTCATTCTTAGCGGCACCCTGACCATCGCTGAAGCCTTCTCCGGCTTCAGCGATCCAAACGTTATTCTGATTGCCGCGTTGTTTATTATCGGCGACGGACTGGTGCGAACCGGCGTCGCAACCAGCATGGGCGCGTGGCTGGTTAAAGTTGCGGGCAGCAGCGAAACCAAAATGCTGATCTATCTGATGCTGACCGTGGCCGGGCTGGGTGCATTTATGAGCTCCACCGGCGTGGTTGCCATTTTTATTCCGGTAGTGCTCAGCGTCGCTGCCCGGATGCAAACCTCTCCCTCCCGTTTAATGATGCCGTTAAGTTTTGCTGGCCTTATCAGCGGCATGATGACCCTCGTCGCCACGCCACCCAATATGGTGGTCAACAGCGAACTGCTGCGTGCGGGCCTGACCGGTTTTGGCTTTTTCAGCGTCACGCCGGTAGGGCTGGTGGTGCTGGTGCTGGGCGTGATTTACATGCTGCTGATGCGTTTTATGCTGAAGAGTGACAGCCAGGACGCGCTGCGTGACGGCAGCAAACGCTCGACCTTTCGTGACCTCATCAAAGCCTATCACCTTAACGGACGGGCGCGACGGCTGGCGATTCGCCCCGGCTCGCCGATGATTGGGCAGCGGCTGGACGATCTTAAACTGCGTGAACGCTACGGGGCCAATGTCATCGGCGTGGAACGCTGGCGGCGTTTTCGCCGGGTGATCGTTAACGTTAATGGGGTATCGGAATTTCGCGCTCGCGACGTGTTGCTGATTGATATGTCAGCGGCGGATGTCGATCTGCGTCAGTTCTGCGGCGAGCAAATGCTGGAACCGATGATTTTGCGCGGGGAATATTTCTCCGAGCAGGCGCTGGACGTCGGCATGGCGGAAATCTCTCTCATCCCTGATTCAGAGCGGGTCGGCAAAACGGTGCGCGAAATGGAATTTCGCACCCGCTACGGACTGAACATCGTTGGCCTGAAGCGCGGCGGCGTGGCGATGGAAGGCGCGGTGGTTGATGAACCTTTGCAGACCGGCGACATCATGCTGGTGGTGGGAAACTGGAAGCAAATCAGCCAGCTGGCGCAAACCGGGCGTGATTTTGTCGTTCACAATATGCCGATTGAAGAGAGCGATGCCTCCCCGGCGCACAGCCAGGCTCCGCACGCGGTGTTTTGCCTGATGCTGATGGTGGCGCTGATGCTGACCGATGAAATCCCCAATCCGGTGGCCGCCATTATTGCCTGTCTGCTGATGGCTAAATTTCGCTGCATTGATGCCGAAAGCGCCTACAAAGCGATTCACTGGCCCAGTGTGATCCTGATTATCGGTATGATGCCTTTCGCGCTGGCGCTGCAAAAAACCGGCGGTATCGATCTGGTGGTCGAAGGGCTGATGGATATCGGCGGGGGCAGGGGACCGTACTTTATGCTGATCTGTCTGTTCGTGATGTGCGCGACCATCGGGCTGTTTATTTCCAATACGGCCACCGCCGTGCTGATGGCACCGATTGCGCTGGCCGCCGCGAAGTCGATGGGCGTTTCGCCTTATCCTTTCGCTATGATGGTCGCGATGGCCGCTTCCGCCGCCTTTATGACGCCGGTCTCCTCGCCGGTCAATACGCTGGTACTGGGGCCGGGAAAATACAGCTTTAGCGATTTCGTCAAAATAGGCGTGCCGTTTACCGTGCTGGTGATGGTGGTCTGCGTGGTCCTGATACCGGTATTATTTCCGTTCTAAAATCACTGCCGGATGAGCGCATCCGGCAGCATAATTACAGCGGCGAATCCTGGCTAATCTCGTCCAGCGAGAGCTGGAAACTGGGGACAAAAATCTGCATGAAGTAATCCATCTCCTCGCTGCGGCGGCTTTCCAGTGTTTTTTCCAGCCGTCCCTTGGCCAGGAAGAATTCATTATTGCCTGCCGAAAGCTCTTCCAGACATTTCAGATAGGCGCACAGCGCGTCGGCCTGCTTAACAATGGAGCGTTCTTCCTCGCTGTACTGGTGCTCATCAATCAGCGGGGCAAAAATATCGCGTAGCTCGTCCGGCACCATATCGACCAGTTTCTGCTGGGCGATTTTTTCGATCGCCTTATATTCCTGGGCAATCTGCGAGTTGAAATATTTTACCGGCGTCGGCAGATCACCGGTCAGCACTTCAGAGGCATCGTGGTACATCGCCAGCAGCGCAATGCGTTCGGCGTTAAGCGCGCCGTTGAATTTGCGGTTTTTAATCGCCGCCAGCGCATGGGCGACCATCGCGACCTGTAAACTGTGTTCAGAGACGTTTTCGGTGCGCACATTACGCATCAGTGGCCAGCGGTTGATTAGCTTCAGGCGGGAAAGGTGGGCGAAGAAATGGCTCTGGCTCATGGTGACCCTTATCGATAACAACATTGAAGGTCATTGTGCGCCGGGATGACCGCCGGATGCAAATCCGGCGGCGGGGCAGCGGAATTAAAGCTGATGATAGCCGGAAAGGAAGCGGGCAAATTTAGCGAGCGACATTTCCAGTTCGTCCACGCGCGGCAGGGTGACGATACGCACATGGTCCGGCCACGGCCAGTTAAAGGCGGAACCCTGTACCAGCAGCACTTTTTCCTGGAGCAGGAAGTCGAGCACCATTCGCTGGTCGTCATGAATATTAAACCGCTTCGCATCGATTTTCGGGAACATGTACAGCGCGCCCTTCGGTTTCACGCAGGAGACACCGGGGATATCGTTAATCAGCTCCCAGGCGCGGTTGCGCTGTTCATACAGCCGTCCGCCCGGCAGGATAAACTCACTGATGCTTTGATAACCGCCCAGCGCAGTCTGAATCGCGTGCTGCGCCGGGACGTTGGCGCACAGGCGCATGGAGGCCAGCATTTCCAGCCCTTCAATGTAGCCTTTCGCGTGTTTTTTCGGACCGTTCAGTACCATCCAGCCCTGACGGAATCCGGCCACGCGGTAGGTTTTCGACAAGCCATTAAAGGTAATGGTCAGCAGATCCGGGGCCAGCGGCGCGATGGAATGGTGCTCGGCGTCGTCATAGAGAATTTTGTCGTAAATCTCATCGGCGAAAATAATCAGGTTATGCTGACGCGCCAGTTCGACAATCTCCAGCAGCAGCTCTTTGGAATAGACGGCCCCGGTCGGGTTGTTGGGGTTAATGATGACGATCCCGCGCGTGCGTGGGGTGATTTTAGCGCGAATATCGTCAAGGTCCGGGAACCAGTCCGACGATTCATCACAAATGTAGTGCACCGCTTTGCCGCTGGAGAGCGCCACGGCGGCGGTCCACAGTGGGTAGTCCGGTGCCGGAACCAGCATCTCATCGCCGCTGTTCAGCAGCGCCTGCATCGACTGAACGATCAGTTCAGAAACGCCGTTGCCGATATAAATGTCTTCAACGGTCACATCGCGCATTCCACGAGCCTGATAGTGCTGCATAATTGCTTTGCGCGCGGAGTACAGACCCTTTGAGTCGCAGTAGCCCTGCGCCGTCGGCAGGTTGCGGATCACGTCAACCAGAATTTCATCGGGGGCGTCAAATCCGAAAGGAGCCGGATTGCCGATGTTGAGTTTCAGAACCTTATTTCCCTCTTCTTCAAGGCGTTTTGCCTCTTTCAGAACCGGGCCACGAATGTCATAACAGACGTTATCTAATTTGCTGGATTTTTCGATGGGAGACATGAACCTTGACCTTTTAGCGATTATTACCACTCCCTGCCGTGGAAGCTTTCGCCGAATAATGTACTCCCCAAAGGGGCGGTTTTGAAGGGTTGGCAGAAGAAGATTTTGTCAGGTTAGCCGTTTTTATGCATACAATCTTGCTGTTTTTTTATGAATTAACACTATTAAGATTTAGCGGAAGGGCATGAACAGAGATTTATGCCTGATAAAGCAGAGGGGGAGGTCTATTTTATGCTGAAAATTTTTGCCTCCGCGCGGCCTTCGCGCTGGCGTCAGGATAGCGCAGACTGACTGCCGCTATTTTATAGAGCAAAGGCAGGAGGAAACATATTTTTACTCCATGCAACACAATATCAATAATACTTTTAGTGTAAATCCCATGTTAAATATTGTTAATAAAATATCTGTAAAATAATTAAAAATGCTTATTATTTATTAGGCAGAACGCGTTAAATGTTAATCTAATAGGAGGATTTTATTGGCGCTAAAAGATCTTTGTAAGATTATTCGTAGACACCCTTATAACCAAAGTATTTTTACGTTAAGATGCATCGAAGAATGGGTTGCAGGTCTAACGCTTTGCGCCGGATGTTGCAGATAAACATTCTTTATTTTGTTGTTATTGCTTGTGTTTTGAGTTGCGCGAGAGTAGTGAATATTGGACTAAAGGATCGTAATAGGTATTGTCCCGACGTTGAAGCAGGCAATTTAAGGTGCTATGCATTCTCCGTTGTGCTGCACTAAATATTGCATTTACGCGCGTAATTCAAAATATAGCCAGGGAGTCTGCTGAAGGTTAGCAGGCATGTATTTGCAATAACGCTCGTTCAGACTCTTACTGCGCAGGAAAGCTACCCTGCCGTAAGAGATAAATGGAATTGCCTGATTTTTTGAGCACAGCATCAATCCAGGCAGGTCAGCTACGAGCAGCCTGTAAGTGAAAAAATATGATTAACGCACATCGTCCGATAATTAATCTCGACCTCGATCTGCTGAGAACCTTTGTTGCGGTCGCGGATCTCAATACCTTTGCGGCGGCAGCAACAGCCGTTTGTCGCACCCAGTCTGCGGTCAGTCAACAGATGCAGCGGCTTGAGCAACTGGTAGATAAAGAGCTTTTTGCACGGCATGGACGCAATAAACTGCTCACCGAACAAGGTGTTCAGCTTCTGGGCTATGCGCGCAAGATCCTTCGTTTCAACGATGAAGCCTGTACCTCACTGGTCTCTAACGATTTGCATGGAGAGCTGACCATCGGCGCTTCCAGCGAATCTGCTGATATCCTGTTACCCATTTTACTCAACCGCATAAGTACTGCTTATCCACGTCTGGTGCTGGATATCCGTATTAAACATGACGCGACAATCGTCGAGATGATGGCAAATCAGGAAATCGATTTGATGCTGACCACCCAGCACCCTGACGAGTTATCGTGCCAGACACTACGCAACTCACCGACCTTATGGTACTGCGCTGCGGAATTCGTATTACAGAAAGCAGAGCCGATCCCGCTGGTGATGCTGGATGAGCCGAGTCCGTTCCGCGACATGGCTATCGAGGCATTAAATGCTGCAAAAGTCCCGTGGCGGCTGGCGTACACCGCCTCGACGCTTTCAGCCGTCCGCGCGGCGGTAAAGGCCGGGCTGGGCGTTACGGCAAGACCGGTTGAAATGATGGGGCCGGAGTTGCGGGTGCTGGGTCAGGCGGATGGCCTGCCTGCGCTGCCTGACACGGAATATCAGCTGTGCTGTCACCCCGACAGTAGCAAACTGGCGCAGCTTATCTTCAGTGCGCTGGGCGAACAACAAAATCCGACGCATTACGCGGTTTGTACTCCACAAGAGGGAGACAACGTGCTGTCGATGGAACACGGTTTGCTCTGATCGCGTCACTAAAATGCAGTAACAAAATGTAAGCGTAAAAAACAGGTCGCAGAGGGTAAAAATAGCCTCTGTGGCCTATTTTTTGAACAAATAATGATGCTGCTTTCCGCTTCGTTTCCATATCCGGCCCAAAATCATGGGCTTAAGATAGTAAACGCGCGTGATATCCGTTAACCCGATTAATAATCAGGATTTCCTGCTAATGTTAAAAAAAACGGTAAATTTGTTGTCTTTTTTACAGTTGGATTAACAAAAGCGTGTCACAGATCAAGAAAATACTCCTCATTAGGGGGAGGCATTACGGCAAAATCCTGTCAAAATAAGAGGGTAATTGTTCTTTGCAATCCTGACGGACACGATTCACCAGCGTTAAAGGGGAAGCTTGCACCTGGTCTCTCTAAGGTTAAAAGGCATTTAATGTTAATGAAACGTATTCAATGTGAACTAATGTGAAGAAACTTTTGTTAAAGTTGACAAAAGGTTATAGAAAGGAGTAAAAAACCACATCATTTAGCGGTTTTAAATTTTCACGCAGTAAATGTATGGTTTTTTATTCCTCCCCATGAACAGACGTGGCACTCATCTGCCGTTAAGAGCAGAGGTTTTAGTGCTACTTTTTGAGCTAAGCAATGCGTATGTCAACATCCACTGAAGTCATCGCTCATCACTGGGCATTCGCTGTATTTCTCGTCGTTGCCATCGGCCTGTGCTGCTTAATGCTGGTGGGCGGCTGGTATCTTGGCGGCCGCGCTCGCGCCAGGCACAAAAACACGCCTTTTGAGTCGGGTATCGATTCCGTCGGCACCGCGCGCCTGCGCTTGTCCGCGAAGTTCTATCTGGTCGCTATGTTCTTCGTCATTTTCGACGTTGAAGCCCTTTATCTCTTTGCATGGTCAACATCAATCCGCGAAAGCGGTTGGGTCGGCTTTGCAGAAGCTGCAATTTTTATTTTAGTGCTGCTGGCTGGCCTGGTTTACCTCGTTCGCGTGCGTGCGCTGGACTGGACGCCTGTACGTTCACGTCGTGAAGTGATGAACCCGGAAACAGACCGCACTAATCGTTAACGCCAGAAGCGAGGCAATAAGATGGATTATACGCTCACCCGCATAGATCCTGACGGTGAGAACGACCGTTACCCCCTGCAAAAGCAGGAGATCGTCACCGATCCCCTGGAGCAGGAAGTCAACAAAAGCGTGTATATGGGCAAGCTTGAGCATGCTCTGCACGACATGGTTAACTGGGGCCGCAAAAACTCAATCTGGCCGTATAACTTCGGCCTGTCCTGCTGCTACGTTGAGATGGTGACGTCGTTTACCGCCGTGCATGACGTGGCGCGTTTCGGGGCTGAAGTTTTGCGTGCCTCGCCGCGCCAGGCTGACCTGATGGTCGTTGCGGGAACCTGCTTTACCAAAATGGCCCCGGTGATTCAGCGTTTGTACGATCAAATGCTGGAACCTAAGTGGGTGATTTCAATGGGGGCCTGCGCCAACTCCGGCGGCATGTACGACATCTATTCCGTCGTCCAGGGCGTCGATAAGTTTATTCCGGTGGATGTGTACATCCCAGGCTGCCCGCCGCGCCCGGAAGCGTACATGCAGGCGCTGATGCTGCTCCAGGAATCTATCGGTAAAGAGCGCCGTCCGCTTTCCTGGGTAGTTGGCGATCAGGGCGTTTACCGCGCCAATATGCAATCAGAGCGCGAGCGTAAACGCGGCGAACGTATCGCAGTGACTAACCTGCGTACACCGGACGAGATTTAATTTGCGCCTGTCGGCAGCGGTATTCACCTTCGCATATCAAAATAAATAGCGCGAAGCCTGTCGACACCACGGACCCATTTGCAATGGTGAACATTATGACCGATTTAACCGCGCATGAAGCCACATGGCAGACTCGGGATCATCTGGATGACCCGGTTATTGGCGAACTGCGCAACCGTTTTGGGCCGGATGCCTTTACCGTTCAGCCTACCCGCACCGGGGTTCCCGTTGTCTGGGTGAAGCGTGAACAATTGCTGGAAGTGGGCGATTTCCTGAAGAAATTGCCGAAACCTTACGTCATGCTGTTTGACTTACACGGCATGGACGAGCGCCTGCGCACCCACCGCGACGGTTTACCGGCCGCGGATTTTTCCGTTTTCTACCACCTGATTTCCATTGAACGCAATCGCGATATCATGCTCAAGGTGGCATTGTCTGAAAACGACCTGCGCGTACCGACGTTCACCAAACTTTTCCCTAACGCCAACTGGTACGAGCGTGAAACCTGGGAAATGTTCGGTATTGATATCGAAGGCCACCCGCACCTGACGCGCATCATGATGCCGAAGACCTGGACGGGTCATCCGCTGCGTAAAGATTATCCGGCACGCGCCACTGAATTCGATCCGTTTGAGCTGACCAAAGCCAAGCAAGATCTGGAAATGGAAGCGCTGACCTTTAAGCCGGAAGAGTGGGGGATGAAACGCGGCACCGAAAACGAGGACTTTATGTTCCTCAACCTCGGCCCGAACCACCCGTCTGCGCACGGGGCCTTCCGCATTATTCTTCAGCTTGATGGCGAAGAAATCGTCGACTGCGTGCCGGACATCGGTTACCACCACCGTGGCGCAGAAAAAATGGGCGAGCGTCAGTCGTGGCACAGCTACATTCCGTATACCGACCGTATCGAATATCTCGGCGGCTGCGTTAACGAGATGCCTTACGTGCTGGCCGTTGAGAAACTGGCGGGCATTGTAGTGCCGGAGCGCGTGGAAGTGATCCGCGTGATGCTCTCCGAACTGTTCCGCATCAACAGCCACCTGCTGTATATCTCGACCTTTATCCAGGACGTTGGCGCAATGACGCCGGTGTTCTTTGCCTTTACCGATCGCCAGAAGATTTACGATCTGGTGGAAGCGATTACCGGCTTCCGTATGCACCCGGCATGGTTCCGCATTGGCGGCGTCGCGCATGACCTGCCGCGCGGCTGGGAGCGCCTGCTGCGTGAATTCCTCGACTGGATGCCGAAGCGTCTGGCCTCGTATGAGAAAGCCGCGCTGCGCAACACCATTCTGAAAGGCCGTTCGCAGGGCGTTGCCGCATACGGCGCAAAAGAAGCGCTGGAGTGGGGCACCACCGGCGCGGGCCTGCGTGCGACCGGCATCGACTTCGATATTCGTAAAGCGCGTCCGTACTCTGGCTATCAAAACTTTGACTTTGAAGTACCGCTGGGCGGGGGCGTCTCCGACTGCTACACCCGCGTGATGCTGAAAGTGGAAGAGCTGCGCCAGAGCCTGCGCATTCTTGAGCAGTGCCTCAACAACATGCCGGAAGGCCCGTTCAAAGCGGATCACCCGCTGACCACGCCGCCGCCGAAAGAGCGCACGCTGCAACATATCGAGACCCTGATCACCCACTTCTTGCAGGTGTCGTGGGGGCCGGTGATGCCCGCCAACGAATCCTTCCAGATGATTGAGGCGACCAAGGGGATCAACAGTTACTACCTGACCAGCGACGGCAGCACCATGAGCTACCGCACCCGCGTGCGCACGCCAAGCTTTGCGCACCTGCAACAGATCCCTTCGGCGATCCGTGGCAGCCTGGTGTCGGACCTGATCGTCTATCTGGGCAGTATCGATTTTGTTATGTCAGACGTGGACCGCTAATTATGCACGAGAATCAACAACCACAAACCGGGGCTTTTGAGCTGAGTGCGGCAGAGCGTGAGGCAATCGAACACGAATTGCATCACTATGAAGATCCGCGTGCGGCGTCCATTGAAGCGCTGAAAATTGTTCAAAAGCAGCGTGGCTGGGTGCCGGACGGCGCAATCTATGCCATCGCTGAGGTCTTAAATATTCCCGCCAGTGACGTAGAAGGAGTGGCAACGTTTTACAGCCAGATCTTCCGTCAGCCGGTAGGCCGCCATGTGATCCGCTACTGCGACAGCGTCGTGTGTCACATCACTGGCTATCAGGGCATTCAGGCTGCGATTGAGAAAAAACTCAATATCAAGCCGGGGCAAACCACCTTTGACGGGCGTTTTACCCTGCTGCCGACCTGCTGCCTGGGCAACTGTGACAAAGGGCCGACCATGATGATTGATGAGGATACTCACAGCCATCTGACGCCGGAGGCGATCCCTGATTTGCTGGAGCAGTATAAATGAAAACCATTATACGCACTCCCGAAACGCATCCGCTGACCTGGCGTCTGCGCGATGACAAGCAGCCGGTCTGGCTGGATGAGTATCAGAGCAAAAACGGCTACGAAGGCGCGCGTAAAGCGCTTTCCGGCATGGCACCTGATGACATCGTCAACGCGGTAAAAGATTCCGGCCTGAAAGGGCGCGGCGGCGCGGGCTTCTCCACCGGTCTGAAGTGGAGCCTGATGCCGAAAGACGAATCCATGAACATCCGTTACCTGCTGTGTAACGCCGATGAAATGGAGCCGGGCACCTATAAAGACCGCCTGCTGATGGAGCAATTGCCGCATCTGCTGGTGGAGGGGATGCTGATTTCCGCATTCGCGCTGAAGGCATACCGTGGCTACATTTTCCTGCGCGGTGAATACATCGAAGCGGCGGAGAACCTGCGTCGCGCGATTGCCGAAGCCACCGAAGCGGGCTTCCTTGGCAAAAACATTCTCGGCACCGGTTTTGATTTCGAACTGTTCGTACATACCGGGGCAGGGCGCTACATCTGCGGTGAAGAAACGGCGCTGATCAACTCGCTGGAAGGTCGCCGCGCGAACCCGCGCTCCAAGCCACCGTTCCCGGCGAGCAGCGGCGTGTGGGGTAAACCGACCTGCGTTAACAACGTCGAAACCCTGTGCAACGTCCCGGCAATTCTCGCGAACGGCGTCGAATGGTATCAGGGCATTTCTGCCAGTAAAGACGCGGGCACCAAGCTGATGGGCTTCTCCGGCCGGGTGAAAAATCCGGGCGTCTGGGAGCTGCCGTTTGGTACTACCGCGCGTGAAATCCTTGAAGACTATGCTGGCGGTATGCGCGATGGCCTGAAGTTTAAAGCCTGGCAGCCGGGCGGTGCGGGCACCGACTTCCTGACCGAATCGCATCTCGACCTGCCGATGGAATTCGAAAGCATCGGTAAAGCGGGGAGCCGTCTCGGCACCGCGCTGGCGATGGCGGTTGACCATGAAATTGGCATGGTGCCGCTGGTGCGTAACCTCGAAGAATTCTTCGCCCGCGAATCCTGCGGCTGGTGTACGCCGTGCCGTGACGGGCTGCCGTGGAGCGTGAAAATTCTGCGTGCGCTGGAGCGCGGCGAAGGCCAGCCTGGGGATATCGAGACACTTGAGCAACTGTGTCGTTTCCTCGGTCCGGGTAAAACCTTCTGCGCCCATGCGCCAGGTGCGGTCGAACCGCTGCAAAGCGCGATTAAATATTTCCGCGAAGAATTTGAAGCAGGCATTAAACAACAGTTCAGCAATACCCATGCGATTCATGGTATTCAGCCGAACCTGCTGAAAGCGCGCTGGTGATAGCGGTATTTCGCTTGTGAGCGATACCAGAGAAAAATTTCGATTAATGCCTAAGAAATAACCGAGACCTTCGTGCTGTGGCAAGGCAGCCAGAGCGTAAAGGATGAAGGTTATTCAGGCCAACTGGAAGCATGCTGACTATGGCTACGATTCATGTAGACGGCAAAGAATACGAGGTCAATGGTGCGGACAACCTGCTACAGGCATGTCTGTCCCACGGCCTTGATATTCCGTACTTTTGCTGGCACCCGGCGCTGGGCAGCGTCGGTGCTTGCCGCCAGTGTGCGGTGAAGCAATATCAAAACGCGGAAGACACGCGTGGCCGCCTGGTGATGTCCTGTATGACACCGGCATCCGACGGTACTTTCATCTCTATTGATGACGAAGAAGCGAAACAGTTCCGGGAAAGCGTAGTGGAATGGCTGATGACCAACCACCCGCACGACTGCCCGGTTTGTGAAGAAGGCGGCAACTGCCACCTTCAGGATATGACCGTGATGACCGGTCACAGCTTCCGTCGCTACCGTTTTACCAAACGTACCCACCGCAATCAGGATCTGGGGCCGTTCATCTCGCACGAAATGAACCGCTGCATCGCCTGTTACCGCTGCGTGCGTTACTACAAAGATTACGCCGACGGCCAGGATCTGGGCGTTTACGGCGCGCACGATAACGTCTATTTCGGACGCCCGGAAGACGGCACGCTGGAAAGCGAATTTTCCGGTAACCTGGTCGAAATCTGTCCGACCGGGGTCTTTACCGATAAAACGCACTCCGAGCGCTATAACCGTAAATGGGACATGCAGTTTGCACCAAGCATCTGCCAGCAGTGTTCTCTTGGCTGTAACACCAGCCCGGGCGAGCGCTATGGCGAACTGCGTCGGATCGAAAACCGCTATAACGGCACCGTTAACCACTACTTCCTCTGCGACCGTGGTCGTTTTGGCTATGGCTACGTCAACCTGAAAGACCGTCCGCGTCAGCCGGTACAGCGCCGTGGCGACGATTTCATTACCCTCAACGCTGAACAGGCGATGCAGGGCGCGGCGGATATTCTGCGTCAGTCGAAGAAAGTGATCGGGATTGGCTCACCGCGCGCCAGCGTTGAGAGCAACTTTGCGCTGCGTGAACTGGTCGGCGCGGAAAACTTCTACACCGGTATTGCTCAGGGCGAGCAGGAACGTCTGCAACTGGTACTGAAAGTGCTGCGCGAAGGCGGGATCCGCACTCCGGCGCTGCGCGAAATTGAATCCTGTGATGCGGTACTGGTGCTCGGTGAAGACATCACCCAGACCGGTGCACGCGTCTCGCTGGCGGTGCGCCAGGCGGTGAAGGGCAAAGCGCGCGAAATGGCGGCGGCACAGAAAGTGGCTGACTGGCAGATTGCAGCAATCCTTAACATCGGCCAGCGCGCGAAACATCCGCTGTTTGTGACCAACGTTGATAACACTCGCCTTGATGATATCGCCGCGTGGACCTACCGCGCGCCGGTTGAAGATCAGGCGCGTTTTGGCTTTGCCATCGCGCACGCGCTGGACAACAGCGCCCCGGCCGTTGACGGTCTGGATCGCGATCTGCAAAACAAAATCGACGTCGTGGTGCAGGCGCTGGCAGGGGCGAAGAAGCCGCTGATTATCTCCGGCACCAACTCCGGCAGCACGGAAGTGATCCAGGCGGCGGCAAACGTGGCGAAAGCGCTGAAAGGGCGCGGTGCCGACGTGGGCATCACCATGATTGCCCGTGCGGTGAACAGTATTGGCCTCGGTATGATCGACGGCGGCTCGCTTGACGATGCCCTGAACGAGCTGGAATCCGGCGCGGCGGATGCCGTAGTGATTCTGGAAAACGATCTGCACCGTCATGCTTCTGCCGCACGCGTTGATGCCGCGCTGTCCAAAGCGCCGCTGGTGATGGTTATCGACCATCAGCGCACGGCGATTATGGATCATGCGCACCTGGTGCTGCCTGCGGCCAGCTTTGCGGAAAGCGACGGTACGGTCATCAACAACGAAGGCCGCGCCCAGCGCTTCTTCCAGGTTTACGATCCGGCTTACTACGACAGCAGCACCATTATGCTGGAAAGCTGGCGCTGGCTGCATTCGCTGCACAGCACCGTGCAGAGCCGTGAAGTGGACTGGACGCAGCTCGACCACGTTATCGATGCGGTAGTCGAAAAACTGCCTCATCTGGCTGGCATCAAAGAGGCTGCACCGGACGCTTCGTTCCGTATTCGCGGGCAGAAACTGGCGCGTGAGCCGCATCGCTACAGCGGTCGTACCGCCATGCGCGCGAACATCAGCGTCCATGAGCCGCGTCAGCCGCAGGATAAAGACACCATGTTCGCCTTCTCAATGGAAGGGAACAACCAGCCGACGGCAGCTCGTTCGCAAATTCCGTTTGCGTGGGCACCGGGCTGGAACTCCCCGCAGGCATGGAATAAATTCCAGGCGGAAGTGGGCGGTCATCTGCGTCATGGCGATCCGGGCGTGCGTCTGATTGAAGCCTCTGAAAGCGGCCTTGAATTCTTCGCCCAAATCCCGGCGAACTTCCAGGCGGAAGAAGGGAAATGGCGTATCGCGCCGTATTACCACCTGTTCGGCAGCGACGAAATGTCGCAGCGTTCACCGGTCTTCCAGCAGCGTATGCCGCAGCCGTATATCCGGCTTAATCCGGCTGATGCCGCGAAGCTGGGTGTCAACGCGGGCGCGCATGTTTCCTTCACCTACGAAGGCCAGACGGTCAGTCTGCCGGTCGTTATTGCCGAAGGGCTGACGGCAGGGCAGGTTGGCTTGCCGATGGGGATGCCGGGCATCGCGCCGGTGCTGGCGGGCGCGCGTCTTGAGGATCTGCGGGAGGCACAAGCATGAGCTGGTTAACACCGGAAGTTATTGATGTTCTGCTAACCATCCTGAAAGCGGTGGTTATTCTGCTGGTGGTCGTGACCTGCGGCGCGTTTATGAGCTTTGGTGAACGTCGCCTGCTCGGTCTGTTCCAGAACCGTTACGGACCTAACCGCGTCGGCTGGGGCGGCTCGCTCCAGCTGGTCGCCGACATGATCAAGATGTTCTTTAAAGAGGACTGGATCCCGAAATTTACGGATCGCGTCATCTTTACCCTGGCACCGATGATTGCCTTTACCTCGCTGCTGCTGTCCTTCGCCATTGTGCCGGTCAGCCCGAGCTGGGTGGTCGCGGATCTCAACATCGGGGTGCTGTTCTTCCTGATGATGGCAGGGCTGGCGGTTTACGCGGTGCTGTTTGCAGGCTGGTCGAGCAATAACAAATACTCGCTGCTGGGGGCAATGCGTGCGTCTGCGCAGACCCTGAGCTACGAAGTGTTTCTCGGCCTGTCGCTGATGGGCGTGGTGGCGCAGGCCGGTTCATTTAATATGACCGACATCGTCAACAACCAGGCGGGCCTGTGGAACATCGTGCCGCAGTTCTTTGGTTTTATCACCTTTGCCATTGCGGGCGTGGCGGTATGTCACCGCCATCCGTTTGACCAGCCGGAAGCCGAGCAGGAACTGGCCGATGGTTACCACATTGAATATTCCGGCATGAAATTCGGTCTGTTCTTCGTGGGGGAATACATCGGGATCGTCACCGTGTCGGCGATGATTGTCACCCTGTTCTTCGGGGGCTGGCAGGGTCCGTTCTTACCGCCATTCATCTGGTTCGCCATCAAAACCGCGTTCTTCATGATGATGTTCATTTTGATCCGCGCTGCATTACCGCGTCCGCGTTATGACCAGGTAATGTCCTTCGGCTGGAAAATTTGCCTGCCGCTGACGCTGATTAACTTGCTGGTAACGGCGGCTGTCATTCTCTGGCAGGCGCAATAAGGGGCGAAAAGACCATGACCTTAAAAGAATTATTAGTGGGCTTCGGCACCCAGGTTCGCAGTATCTGGATGATCGGCCTGCACGCCTTCGCCAAACGCGAAACGCGTATGTACCCGGAAGAGCCGGTCTATCTGCCGCCTCGCTACCGTGGACGCATTGTGCTGACGCGCGACCCGGACGGTTCCGAGCGTTGCGTTGCCTGTAACCTGTGTGCGGTAGCCTGTCCGGTAGGCTGTATCTCTCTGCAAAAAGCGGAGACCAAAGACGGCCGCTGGTACCCGGAGTTTTTCCGTATCAACTTCTCACGCTGCATTTTCTGCGGTCTGTGTGAAGAAGCCTGTCCGACCACGGCGATCCAGTTAACGCCGGACTTCGAACTGGGCGAGTATAAGCGTCAGGATCTGGTGTACGAAAAAGAGGATCTGCTGATTTCCGGTCCGGGCAAATACCCGGAATACAATTTCTACCGGATGGCAGGTATGGCAATCGACGGCAAAGATAAGGGCGAAGCGGAAAACGAAGCCAAGCCTGTCGACGTCAAGAGCCTGTTACCGTAAGGAGAGGGGCAATGGAGTTCGCTTTTTATATCTGTGGCCTTATCGCCATCCTGACTACCTTCAGGGTGATTACGCACACCAATCCGATCCACGCACTGCTGTATCTGATTGTGTCGCTGCTGGCGATTGCCGGGGTGTTTTTCTCGCTGGGCGCATACTTCGCCGGGGCGCTGGAAATCATCGTTTACGCAGGCGCAATCATGGTGCTGTTCGTGTTTGTGGTGATGATGCTCAACCTGGGCGGTTCGGAAATCGAACAGGAACGTCAATGGCTGAAGCCGCAAATCTGGCTGGGACCGGCGGTGGTTTCGGCGGTGCTGCTGGTGGTGGTGATTTACGCCACTCTTGGCGTTAACGATCAGGGCATTGAAGGTGCGGCTATCAGCGCGAAAGCCGTCGGGATCACGCTGTTTGGGCCGTATGTACTGGCGGTGGAGCTGGCATCCATGCTGCTGCTGGCAGGACTGGTCGTTGCCTTCCACGTTGGACGTGAAGATCGCGCCGGTGAAGTGCTGAGCAATCGTCCGAATGACAGCGCGAAAAGAAAAACGGAGGAGCACGCATGATCCCCTTACAACATGGACTGATCCTCGCAGCCATTCTGTTTGTCCTCGGTCTGACCGGGGTGGTGATCCGCCGCAATCTGCTGTTTATGCTGATTGGGCTTGAGATCATGATTAACGCCTCCGCGCTGGCCTTTGTGGTTGCCGGAAGCTACTGGGGCCAGACCGATGGTCAGGTGATGTACATTCTCGCTATCAGCCTTGCGGCTGCCGAGGCGAGTATCGGCCTGGCGCTGTTGCTACAGCTCCATCGTCGTCGCCAGAATCTGAACATCGATTCAGTAAGTGAGTTGCGTGGATGAACATGCTTGCCTTAACCATTATTCTGCCATTGATTGGCTTCTTATTACTGGCCTTCTCGCGCGGCCGCTGGTCGGAGAATCTTTCCGCTATCGTCGGCGTTGGCTCCATTGGACTTGCTGCACTGGTCACGGCGTTTGTTGGCGTTGAATTTCTCAACGGCGACCGCACGCCGTTCAGCCAGCCACTGTGGACGTGGATGTCGGTTGGTAATTTCAACATCGGCTTTAACCTGGTGCTGGATGGCCTGTCACTGACCATGCTGTCGGTAGTGACCGGCGTCGGTTTTCTGATCCACATGTTCGCCTCGTGGTATATGCGCGGTGAAGAGGGCTATTCCCGCTTCTTCGCCTATACCAACCTGTTTATCGCCAGCATGGTGATTCTGGTGCTCTCCGACAACCTGCTGCTGATGTATCTCGGCTGGGAAGGCGTGGGCCTGTGCTCCTATCTGCTGATTGGGTTCTACTACACCGATCCGAAGAATGGCGCAGCGGCGATGAAAGCGTTTGTGGTGACCCGCGTCGGCGACGTGTTTCTCGCCTTTGCACTGTTCATTCTTTATAACGAACTGGGCACCCTGAACTTCCGTGAGATGGTGGAGCTGGCTCCACAGCACTTTGCTACCGGCAGCACGACGCTGCAATGGGCAACCCTGATGCTGTTGGGCGGTGCGGTCGGTAAATCGGCGCAGCTACCGTTGCAGACCTGGCTTGCCGACGCAATGGCAGGTCCGACCCCGGTTTCCGCGCTGATCCACGCCGCGACCATGGTAACGGCAGGGGTTTACCTGATTGCCCGTACCCACGGCCTGTTCCTGATGACCCCGGAAATTCTGCATCTGGTTGGCATTGTGGGCGCGGTCACGCTGGTCATGGCTGGTTTTGCCGCGCTGGTGCAAACCGATATCAAACGCGTTCTCGCTTATTCCACCATGAGCCAGATTGGTTACATGTTCCTGGCGCTGGGCGTACAGGCGTGGGACGCAGCCATTTTTCACCTGATGACCCATGCGTTCTTTAAAGCGCTGCTGTTCCTGGCGTCCGGTTCGGTGATCCTGGCCTGCCACCATGAGCAAAACATCTTTAAAATGGGCGGCCTGCGCAAGTCGATTCCGCTGGTGTACGTAAGCTTCCTCATTGGCGGCGCGGCGCTGTCGGCGCTCCCGCTGGTGACCGCAGGCTTCTTCAGTAAGGATGAAATTCTGGCAGGCGCGATGGCTAACGGTCATCTTAACCTGATGATTGCCGGGCTGGTCGGGGCGTTTATGACGTCGCTCTACACGTTCCGCATGATTTTCATTGTCTTCCACGGCAAAGAGCAAATCCACGCTCACGCAGGGAAGGGCATCACGCATCACCTGCCGCTGATTGTGCTGATGATCCTCTCCACTTTTGTGGGCGCGCTGATCGTGCCGCCGTTGCAGAACGTGCTGCCAGCAACCCGCGAAATGGACCACGGTCATATCCTGACGCTGGAAATTACCTCTGGCGTGGTGGCGATTGCGGGCATCCTGATCGCCGCCTGGCTGTGGCTGGGTAAACGTACGCTTGTCACGTCCATTGCCAACAGCGCGCCGGGCCGTCTGCTGGGCACCTGGTGGTATAACGCCTGGGGCTTCGACTGGCTGTACGACAAAATCTTCGTCAAGCCGTTCCTCGGCGTGGCGTGGCTTATCCGCCGCGATCCGCTGAATGCGTTGATGAACATTCCGGCGATTCTGTCGCGCTTTGCGGGTAAAGGGCTGCTGTTCAGCGAAAACGGCTACCTGCGCTGGTACGTAGCGTCGATGAGCATTGGCGCGGTAGTGGTACTGGCTCTGCTGATGGTATTGCGTTGAGTCTCAGGCGTTCGTCAGGCGCAGTTCATGGCCGCGAACGCCAAAGTGCATTTTGTGAGAATTCGTTGAAAATCAGGTCCATACGGACAGGCGCTATCATAATTCAGATCGCCTGAGCCGGACTTAAACAAGGAACAAATATCGCCATGTTACTACCCTGGCTAATACTAATCCCCTTTATTGGCGGCTTCCTGTGCTGGCAGACCGAACGCTTCGGCGTGAAGATGCCGCGCTGGATCGCGCTGATCACCATGGGTCTGACGTTTTTGCTCTCTCTGCAACTCTGGTTGCAGGGCGGCTACTCTCTGACGCAGGCCGCCGGTTTGCCGCAGTGGCAGTCAGAATTCATGCTGCCGTGGATCCCACGTTTTGGGATCAGCATCCATCTGGCGATAGACGGCCTGTCGCTGCTGATGGTGACGCTTACCGGTCTGCTCGGCGTGCTGGCGGTGCTCTGCTCGTGGCGTGAAATCGAAAAATACCAGGGCTTCTTCCACCTCAACCTGATGTGGATCCTGGGCGGTGTCATCGGCGTGTTCCTTGCTATCGACATGTTCCTGTTCTTTTTCTTCTGGGAGATGATGCTGGTGCCGATGTACTTCCTGATTGCACTCTGGGGCCATAAAGCCTCGGACGGGAAGACACGTATTTCTGCGGCCACCAAATTCTTCATTTATACCCAGGCAAGCGGTCTGGTGATGCTGATTGCGATTCTGGCGCTGGTGTTTGTGCACTACAGCGCGACCGGCGTCTGGACCTTCAACTACGAAGCGCTGCTGAAAACGCCGATGTCGCACGGTGTGGAATACCTGCTGATGCTGGGCTTCTTCATCGCGTTTGCGGTGAAAATGCCGGTCGTTCCGCTACACGGCTGGCTGCCGGATGCGCACTCCCAGGCACCGACTGCGGGGTCCGTGGACCTTGCAGGGATTCTGCTGAAAACAGCGGCTTATGGCCTGCTGCGCTTCTCTCTGCCGCTGTTCCCGAACGCTTCCGCTGAATTCGCGCCCATCGCCATGTGGCTTGGGGTGATCGGCATTTTCTACGGCGCGTGGATGGCATTTGCCCAGACCGATATCAAACGTCTGATTGCTTACACCTCCGTGTCGCACATGGGTTTCGTACTGATCGCGATTTACACCGGTAGCCAGCTGGCTTACCAGGGCGCGGTGATCCAGATGATTGCCCACGGCCTCTCGGCGGCCGGGATGTTTATCATCTGCGGTCAGCTTTACGAACGTCTGCATACCCGCGATATGCGCATGATGGGTGGCCTGTGGAGCAAAATTAAATGGCTTCCGGCGATGTCGTTGTTCTTCGCTGTGGCTACGCTGGGGATGCCGGGCACCGGTAACTTCGTTGGCGAATTTATGATCCTGTTCGGCAGCTTCAAAGTGGTGCCGCTGATCACCGTGATTTCCACTTTTGGTCTGGTGTTTGCCTCCGTTTACTCGCTGGCAATGCTGCATCGCGCTTACTTCGGTAAAGCGAAAAGCGAAATCGCCGCCCAGGAGCTGCCGGGAATGTCGCTGCGCGAGCTGTTTATCATTCTGCTTCTGGTTGTGCTGCTGGTACTGCTGGGCTTCTGGCCTCAGCCGATTCTGGATACCTCGCATTCTGCGATGAGCAACATCCAGCAGTGGTTTGTTAATTCTGTTTCTACTACAAGGCCGTAAATCGCCATGACAATAACTCCACAACACCTGATTGCGCTGCTACCGCTGCTAATCGTCGGTCTGACGGTGGTGGTCGTGATGCTCTCCATTGCGTGGCGACGCAATCATTTTCTTAATGCCACGCTGTCGGTCATTGGGCTGAATGCCGCGTTAGTTTCGCTCTGGTTTGTTGGCCAGGCGGGTAGCATGGACGTCACGCCGCTGATGCGCGTTGATGGCTACGCGATGTTTTATACCGGACTGGTCCTGCTGGCGAGCCTCGCCACCTGTACGTTTGCCTATCCGTGGCTTGAGGGCTTAAACGATAACCAGGAAGAGTTCTACCTGCTGGTGCTGATTGCCGCGTTGGGTGGGATTCTGCTGGCCAACGCTAACCACATGGCCGCGCTGTTCCTCGGTATTGAGCTGATTTCCCTGCCGCTGTTTGGTCTGGTGGGCTATGCCTACCGGCAAAAACGCTCGCTGGAAGCCAGCATCAAATACACCATTCTGTCTGCCGCAGCTTCTTCATTCCTGCTGTTCGGTATGGCGCTGGTGTATGCGCAGACTGGCAACCTGTCATTCCTGGCGATCGGTAAGAGCCTGGGTGACGGGATGCTGCACGAACCGCTGCTGATGGCGGGGCTGGGGCTGATGATCGTGGGTCTTGGCTTCAAACTCTCACTGGTGCCGTTCCACCTGTGGACCCCGGATGTGTATCAGGGCGCGCCTGCGCCGGTTTCCACCTTCCTGGCCACCGCCAGCAAAATCGCCATCTTTGGCGTGGTGATGCGTCTGTTCCTCTACGCTCCGGTGGGTGATAGCGAAGCGGTGCGCGTAGTGCTGGGCATTATTGCTTTCGCCTCCATTATCTTCGGTAACCTCATGGCGCTGAGCCAGACCAATATCAAGCGTCTGCTCGGTTACTCGTCCATCTCACACCTCGGCTATCTGCTGGTGGCGCTGATTGCTCTGCAAAGCGGCGAAATGTCGATGGAAGCGGTGGGCGTTTATCTGGCAGGCTACCTGTTCAGCAGCCTCGGCGCGTTCGGCGTGGTCAGCCTGATGTCCAGCCCGTATCGTGGCCCGGATGCTGATTCGCTGTTCTCCTACCGTGGTCTGTTCTGGCATCGCCCGATCCTTGCTGCGGTGATGACGGTGATGATGCTGTCGCTGGCGGGTATTCCGATGACGCTGGGCTTTATCGGCAAATTCTACGTGCTGGCTGTCGGCGTCCAGGCCAATCTGTGGTGGCTGGTCGGCGCGGTGGTAGTGGGTTCCGCGATTGGTCTCTACTACTACCTGCGTGTTGCCGTGAGCCTGTACCTGAACGCTCCGCAGCAGCTTAACCGCGATGCCCCGTCTAACTGGGCCTACAGCGCGGGCGGGATTGTGGTACTGATCTCCGCCCTGCTGGTGCTGGTGCTCGGCGTCTGGCCGCAGCCGCTGATTAGCATCGTACAGCGCGCGTTGCCGCTGCTGTAATTGATATAAAAAGCCGCTGACTTGTCAGCGGCTTTTATCTTTCATTTCGCAAAAGTGGGACGCCTGACCCTCTGGCACCTCGTTCACCTCAGGCGCTTTGTCTGCGGCTAATCAGCGGTCCGCTGCCTTTCTGCGCTGCGCGATCCAGCACCTCCTGGATCACTGACGACAGCTCGTTAATTTCAAACTTGGCAACGTAGCCGTCCGCCTGCACTTTGCGGATATGGTCTTCGTTAGCATTTCCTGACAGCGACGAGTGGATCACCACCGGAATATGTTTTAACCGCTCGTCGGTTTTGATTTTGCGGGTGAGGGTGAATCCGTCCATCTCCGGCATCTCCAGGTCAGTCAGCACCATGGAGATTTTATCGGTGACCGGCACGCCTTCCGCGCGCGCTTCTTCCGCCAGCCGCTCGATTTTCTCCCACGCTTCTTTACCGGTGATATGCAGCTGCGCCGGGATTTCCATCGCCTGAAGCGCTTTTTCCAGCATCATGCGGGCCACTTTCGAATCCTCTGCCACAATCGCCGTCGAGCCGGGCTTGACCTTAAATTTCTGCGTTTGCAGATTGGTGGCGTGCAGATCGTGCTCCGCCGGAACAATGTCATACAGAATTTGTTCAACGTCGATGACCAGCGCGAGATTATTGCTGTTTTTATCTTCGTCCAGGCAGGCGATGCTGGTGATGTACTGCCCGTTAATGGCTTTTTCTGCGGTGTGGATCTGCGTCCAGTCGAGGCGAATAATATTTTCCACCGACTCCACGGCAAACGCCTGCACGCTGCGGGCATATTCGGTGATCAGCAGAATATTCAGCCCGGTTGCCGGTTTGCAGCCAGCGACGGCGGGAAGATCGATAACCGGGATAATTTGATCGCGAATATTTACCATCCCCAGCAGCGGCGGCTTGATCCCGGCCGGGCGGGTGAAGGTGGGCATGGGCACGATTTCGCGCAGCTTAAAGACGTTAATCCCGAACAGTTCGGATTTCTCGTCATGGGCAGACTCGCCGAGGCGAAACAGCAAAAGTTCAAAGCGGTTAGACAGGGTGAGATTCGCCCTGTCATCGATGTCTTTCTGAAAAGTGTCCATAAAGCCCTCAGGAGGTAAGGAAACGCGAAACCGTATTACAGGGTTATCGGCACCTTAACGAAAAAATAGAGGGCAGGACGCTTAAACCGCGATCGTCGCAAAATCCGCTGCCAGTTCGGTGGCGGCAAAATGGCGGCGGCACTCTTCCAGCAGCTGCGCGCAGCCTGCTTCATCGTAGCGGGAGCTGACGTGCGTCACAATGAGCCTGCCCACGCCCGCCTGCTTCGCCAGCTCCGCCGTCTGCACCGTTGAGGAGTGTCCACGGCTGTTGGCTTTCTCCGCCATCGCGTGCTCCAGGGTGGTTTCATGCACCATCACATCTACGCCGCGCGCCAGTTCCAGCGCGGCGGGGCAGGGGGCGGTATCGCCAAAAATCGCCAGTTTTTTACCCGGCGTTGCGGCGGCCAGGTAGTCGCTGCCATTGAGGGTACGGCCATCGTCCAGTTCGACGGTCAGCCCCTGTTTGAGTTTCTGGTAAAGTGGCCCTGCGGGGACGCCCGCTGCGGCAAGCGCGGCGGCGTTCAGCGCACCGGGTTTATCCTGCTCTTCAATGCGGTAGCCGTAACACTCCACCGGATGATTCAGCGGCCAGGCGGTAACGATATGATGTTGATCGCGGAAGACTTCGCCCGCGCTGATTTCCTTAATGGTGAGCGGGTAATCCGTCCACGAGCCGCTCAGCCGCAGCGCCACCTCGACAAATTCGCGCACCCCTTTTGGCCCATAAATCGTCAGCGGCTGGGGATTTCCCTGCATTGAGCGGCTGCACAGCAATCCCGGCAGACCAAAAAGATGATCGCCATGCAGATGGGTAATAAAGATTTTATCCAGCTTGCCCGGATGATAGCTGGTTTTAAGTAACTGGTGCTGCGTGCCTTCGCCGCAGTCAAAAAGCCAGCTTGCGGATAAGGTTGGCTGTTGCAAATTCAGTAAAATCGACGTCATATTACGCGTGCGGGTCGGCACACCCGCAGACGTTCCCAAAAACAGTAACTCCATACTTTCTTTTCCTCGCCGCGTATTAATGAGTATCAGTATACCCCGGCGTCATCATTCAGGAGCACCGCATGATTCAGTGGCAGGATCTTCATCATTCGCAGTTAACCGTTCACCAGCTCTATGCGTTGTTACAACTGCGCTGTGAAGTTTTTGTCGTCGAGCAAAAGTGCGCCTATCTGGATGTCGACGGAGACGACCTGCTGGGTGACAACCGTCACCTTCTCGGCTGGCGTGATAATACCCTCATGGCGTATGCGAGGATTCTGAAAAGTGATAGTGAATATGATCCGGTAGTCATAGGCAGAGTGATCGTCAGCGAGGCGGTGCGCGGCGAAAAACTGGGCTATCAGTTGCTCTCCCGCGCGGTCGCAAGCTGCGAGCAGCACTGGCCGCAGCACGCGCTGTACCTCAGCGCGCAGGCACATTTGCAAAACTTCTATGCGCAGTTTGGTTTCAGCCCGGTTACGGAGATTTATCTGGAGGATGATATCCCCCATATCGGCATGGCGCGCGAAGTTCGCCAGGCGTAACGCAAAGTCCTTGTCTATAGTTAGCTGACACGCCTTGTAAAACATGGAGAAAGCAAAATGTCTTATCACTCTTATGAATCACGTATCGACGACGATCTGACTCTTCTGAGCGAGACGCTGGAGGAAGTGCTGCGCTCCTCCGGGGATCCTGCCGATCAGAAATACATTGAGCTGAAAGCCCGTGCAGAGCAGTCTCTGGAAGACGTGAAAAACCGCGTAAGCCAGGCTTCTGATACCTATTACTACCGTGCAAAACAGGTAGCCTATCGCGCGGATGACTACGTGCGTGAAAAACCGTGGCAGGGTGTGGGCATCGGTGCCGCAGCCGGTCTGGTGCTTGGCCTGCTGCTACGCGGCTAATTTCCGGCTTCTCACTCCTCATGGGTACTGCTTTTTTTTGGCAGTACCCTTTATAATGCCAGGGCTTTGAGCGGGCGAGGGTGCCTTAAGATTTGCCTTTGATCGACCAATCCTTTCTTTTAACGCCTCTGCCGCTGGGTTTATTGCATCTTCAGACGCACTGACTCACGCATTCCCGACTCATATCAAAAACTCATCGCTATCTCTTATTTATACTGTGTCGCAATATTGATACCGGACAAATTTATGTCAGTAAGCGCATTTAACCGACGCTGGGCGACGGTGATCCTGGAAGCATTAACGCGTCACGGCGTGCGGCATGTTTGCATTGCGCCCGGCTCCCGCTCCACGCCGCTGACCCTGGCGGCGGCGGAAAACCGCGCGCTGGTTCTCCATACTCATTTTGACGAGCGCGGGCTGGGGCATCTGGCGCTGGGGCTGGCAAAAGTGAGCCGCGAGCCGGTGGCAGTGATTGTGACGTCCGGGACGGCGGCGGCGAATCTGTATCCGGCGCTGATTGAAGCCGGGCTGACCGGAGAAAAAATTGTTCTGCTGACCGCCGACCGTCCGCCGGAGCTGATCGACTGCGGCGCAAATCAGGCCATCCGCCAGCCGGGGATGTTTGCCACGCATCCGGCACAGTCCCTCTCGCTGCCGCGTCCCAGCCCGGACATTCCGGCCAGATGGCTGGTCTCCACGATTGATAACGCGCTCGGCAACCTGCACGCGGGCGGTGCCCATATCAACTGTCCGTTTGCCGAACCTTTATACGGCGAAATGGACGATACCGACGCCGCCTGGCAGCAGGCGCTCGGCGACTGGTGGCAGGATGAAAAACCCTGGCTGCGCAGCGCGCTTACCCTCAAAAGCGACATCCAGCGCGACTGGTTTTACTGGCGGCAAAAGCGCGGGGTCATTGTCGCCGGGCGGATGAGCGCGGCAGAGGGGAAACAGGTTGCTGAATGGGCGAAAACTCTCGGCTGGCCGCTGATTAGCGACGTGCTGTCGCAAACCGGACAGCCGCTGCCCTGTGCCGACTTGTGGCTCGGCAATGCGCAGGCGGTGAGCGAACTTAAGCAGGCGCAAATCGTGATCCAACTGGGCAGCAGCCTGACCGGAAAACGTCTCCTCCAGTGGCAGGTGAGCTGCGAGCCGGAAGAGTACTGGCTGGTGGATAATCTTAGCGGACGCCTGGACCCGGCGCAGCATCGTGGACGTCGGCTGGTGAGCGCGGTGGGCGACTGGCTGGCGCAGCATCCGGCGGAAAAACGTCAGCCGTGGTGCGTGGCTGTTCCTCGTCTGGCGGAGCAGGCCTGGCAGACGGTGCAGGCGAGTCGCGAAACCTTTGGTGAAGCGCAGCTGGCGCACCGCATCAGCCAGTATCTGCCGGAGCAGGGCCAGCTTTTTGTCGGCAACAGCCTGGTGGTGCGGCTGATTGATGCGCTTGGTCAGCTCCCGGTCGGCTATCCGGTGTACAGCAATCGCGGCGCCAGCGGTATTGATGGTCTGATTTCCACCGCTGCGGGCGTGCAGCGCGCCAGCGCGCGGCCAACGCTGGCTATCGTCGGCGATCTCTCCGCGCTGTACGATCTCAACAGCCTCGCGCTGCTGCGCCAGGTTCCGGCACCTTTTGTACTGATTGTGGTAAATAACAACGGCGGACAGATATTCTCGCTGCTGCCGACGCCGGTGAACGAGCGCGAACGCCTGTACTGTATGCCGCAAAACGTCCATTTCGATCGCGCTGCCGCAATGTTTGATCTGCACTACGCCCGCGCCTGCGGCTGGGAGGCGCTGGAACAGGCGCTGGCCGGGGCATGGAACACGCCCGCCGCGACGATTATCGAAGTGGTGGTGGACGGCGCAGACGGCGCGCAGACGCTTCAGCATCTGCTGGCTCAGGTGAGCCAGTTATGAAGCTGCATGCCGTAGCGGAGCGGGGGCTACCAACGCGGCCCTGGCTGGTGTTTTTGCACGGTTTCTCCGGCGATAACCGCGAGTGGCGCGAGGTCGGCGAGCAGTTTAGCGACGTTTCGCGGCTGTATGTCGATCTCCCCGGTCACGGTGGGTCGGTCAATCTCCCGGCAAGAGATTTCGACGACGTCTGTATCGCGCTCAATAATACCTTACTTAGTTACAACATACTTGAATACTGGTTGGTGGGGTACTCCCTCGGCGGCCGCATTGCGATGTATCAGGCTTGCCAGCAATCCATGCCCGGTTTGCTGGGCGTGATTGTTGAAGGCGGGCATCCGGGGTTGCAGAACGATCGCGACCGGGCGGAACGGCGGCTTTCGGACCAGCGCTGGGCCGCGCGTTTTCGCCAGCCGCCGCTTAATGACGTTTTTGAACTCTGGTATCAGCAGCCGGTTTTTGCCTCGCTCACGGTTTCTCAGCGTCAGGCGCTGGTCAGGTTGCGCCAGCATAATCAGGGGTCTGCGCTGGCGGAAATGCTGATGGCGACGTCGCTGGCGGTCCAGCCTGATTTACGTCCTGCGCTGCGTGCGCGGGATTTTCCCTTCTGGTATCTCTGTGGCGAACGTGACGCTAAATTCAGGGCCATCGCCGATGAACTCAACGCGTCCTGCCATATTATTTCTGCTGCCGGACATAATGCGCATCGGGAAAACCCGGTGGGCGTCGCTTCCACCCTGGCACAGCTTCTGTCTCTCTGATTTAAGGAAACATGATGATCTATCCTGATGAAAACATGCTGTATGCCGCCGTTGAATGGCAGGACTGTTCCGAAGGCTATACCGATATTCGTTATCAAAAGTCTGCCGACGGGATCGCTAAAATCACCATTAACCGCCCGCAGGTGCGCAACGCGTTTCGTCCGCTAACCGTGAAAGAGATGATTCAGGCGCTGGCGGATGCCCGCTACGATGACAACATCGGTGTCATTATCCTGACCGGGGAAGGTGAAAAAGCCTTCTGTGCCGGAGGCGATCAGAAAGTGCGCGGTGATTACGGCGGCTACCAGGACGACTCCGGCGTGCATCACCTGAACGTGCTGGATTTCCAGCGCCAGATCCGCACCTGTCCAAAACCGGTCGTGGCGATGGTCGCGGGCTACTCCATCGGCGGCGGGCACGTGCTGCATATGATGTGCGATCTGACCATCGCCGCTGAAAACGCCATTTTCGGCCAGACCGGTCCGAAAGTCGGCTCTTTCGACGGTGGCTGGGGGGCTGCGTACATGGCGCGTATCGTCGGGCAGAAAAAAGCGCGTGAAATCTGGTTCCTGTGCCGCCAGTACGATGCACAACAGGCGCTGGATATGGGGCTGGTGAATACCGTCGTACCGCTGGCAGAGCTGGAAAAAGAAACCGTGCGCTGGTGTCGTGAAATGCTGCAAAACAGCCCGATGGCACTGCGTTGCCTGAAAGCGGCGCTGAACGCCGACTGCGATGGTCAGGCCGGACTTCAGGAGCTGGCCGGGAATGCGACCATGCTGTTTTATATGACCGAAGAGGGTCAGGAAGGGCGCAACGCTTTCAATCAGAAGCGTCAGCCGGACTTCAGCAAATTTAAGCGGAACCCGTAATGCGTCGCGCGCAGGTATACCGCTGGCAGATCCCGATGGACGCGGGCGTAGTGCTGCGCGAGCGGCGGATAAAAACCCGCGACGGGCTGTTCGTCTGCCTGACCGACGGGAGCCGGGAAGGGTGGGGAGAGATCTCCCCACTGCCGGGCTTTAGCGAGGAATCGCTGGCGGAGGCCGAAGCGGCGCTGCTGCACTGGGCGGCGGGCTGGTCGCATAATCACGCCTGTGGCTTACCGGATCTGCCGTCCGTTGCCTTTGGCCTGAGCTGCGCGCTGGCCGAACTGGCTGATGAGCTGCCGCAGGCGGCGAATTATCGTGCCGCGCCGCTGTGTACCGGCGATCCCGACGCCCTTCTGCCGGTGCTCTCCGCGATGGAAGGAGAGAAGGTGGCGAAGGTCAAAGTCGGCCTGTACGAAGCCGTACGGGACGGGATGGTGGTCAATCTGCTGCTGGAGGCGATCCCGGATCTTCGGCTGCGTCTGGACGCCAACCGCGCGTGGACTCCGCTACGGGCGCAGCAGTTTGCCCGATACGTCAATCCGGCGTGGCGGCATCGCATTGCCTTCCTTGAGGAGCCGTGCAAAACGCGGGACGACTCTCGCGCCTTCGCCCGTGAAACGGGCATCACCATTGCCTGGGATGAGAGCCTGCGCGAGGCCGATTTTCAGTTCGCCGCCGAACCCGGCGTCGGGGCGGTGGTCATCAAGCCCACGTTGACCGGCAGCCTGCAAAAGGTTCGTGAGCAGGTGGAAGCCGCGCACGCGCTGGGCTTAACGGCGGTGATCAGCTCCTCAATTGAGTCCAGTCTCGGCTTAACGCAGCTGGCGCGGGTTGCCGCCTGGCTGACCCCGGATACGCTGCCGGGTCTGGATACGCTCAGCCTGATGCAGTCACAGCTGCTGCGCCGCTGGCCGGGCAGTGATTTACCGTGCCTGACCATCGATGCGCTGGAGCCACTGTTATGATCTTTAGCGACTGGCCGTGGCGCGAATGGCGGAAATTACGCCCGGACGCGCCTGCGCTGCGTCTTAATGACGACACTCTCACCTGGCAGACACTGTGCGCGCGTATCGACGCTCTGGCATCAGGCTTTGCCGCACAGGGCGTGCAGGAGGGGGAGGGCGTGATGCTGCGCGCCAGCAATCATCCGGCAGCGCTTCTGACGTGGCTGGCGCTTTTACAGTGCGGCGCGCGCGTGCTGCCGGTCAACCCGCAGTTGCCTGCGGCTTTGCTGGATCAACTGTTGCCCACGCTGACGTTGCAGCACGCGGTGGATCTGGAAAATGATGGTCATTTTCCCGGCCTGAATCGCCTGCATATGCGGGCGCTGAAAGGAGACGAAGCGGCGCAATGGCAACCGCAGCGGCTGGCGTCAATGACGCTGACCTCAGGCTCCACCGGCCTGCCGAAGGCGGCGGTGCATACTTTTGCGGCGCACCTTGCCAGCGCGCAGGGAGTGCTGGCGATGATCCCCTTCACCTCTGATGATGACTGGCTGCTTTCGTTGCCGATGTATCACGTTTCCGGGCAGGGAATTGTCTGGCGCTGGCTGTTCGCCGGTGCGCGGCTGACGGTACGGGTGAAACAGCCTCTGGCACAGGCGCTGGCGGGCTGTACCCACGCCTCGCTGGTGCCGACTCAGCTGTGGCGTTTACTGGAAAACGACGCGCCGGTGGCGCTGAAAGCCGTGCTGCTCGGCGGCGCGGCCATTCCCGTTGAACTGACTCAACGGGCAAGCGAGCGCGGCATCCGTAGCTGGTGCGGCTACGGCCTGACCGAATTTGCTTCCACGGTCTGTGCCAAAGAAGCCGATGGCCTGGCGGATGTGGGCACTCTGTTGCCCGGAAGAGAAATGCGGCTTGAAGACGGTGAAGTCTGGCTGCGCGCCTCCAGCATGGCGGAAGGCTACTGGCGAGACGGCAAACTGCATCCGCTGCTGAATGCGCATGGTTGGTTTGCCACCCGCGACCGTGGCGAACTGCGTGATGGCAGGCTGACCATTATCGGTCGGCTGGATAACCTTTTTTTCAGCGGTGGCGAAGGCATTCAGCCTGAAGAAGTAGAGCGGGTTATCGCCGCGCATCCGCAGGTACGGCAGGTTTTTATCGTTCCTGTTGCGGATCGCGAATTCGGCCAGCGCCCGGTGGCCGTGGTCGACAGCGACGTGCCGCCTGACGAACAGCAGTTGTCACGCTGGGTGCAGGATAAACTGGCCCGTTACCAGCAGCCGGTGCGCTGGGTGGCATTGCCTGGCGAACTCCACGCTGGCGGTATTAAAATCTCCCGCCGGGCCTTGCAGGAATGGGTGGCGCAGCGGTTACAGTAATCCTTTGAGCGTAAGCGTCTTACGGGTGGCGACGTTAAGATCGTAGTGGATGAGATCTTCTGCTTTCACCCATGCATAATCCTGAAACTCTTCATTAATGTGGATCTCCCGGTTGCCCGCCACGCAGTCAAAGATGAGGTAAATCATATAGATCTCTTCCTGGCTGCCGTCGGCGTACGTTTTTAACCGGATATCATCGCTGAAGGTCCAGGGCGTGATTTCGCGTAAAATAAGCTGCTCACCCAGCTCCTCGCGCACCTCCCGCCGTAGCGCCTCTGCAATACGTTCCCCCGGCTCCACGCCGCCGCCGGAAAGCGCCCACTGTCCGGGAAATACACCGCGATCGTCGGCCATTTTACACAGCAAATAGTGCCCGTCATGCTGGATCAGCGGGCAGACGATAGTCCTCTGGCGCATGTTAACTCCTTGCAAAATAAAAATCCGAGTTTACCAGAACCGGAAACGGGCAGGGGATCGCTTTGCGAGCCAGCTCGGGAAACTGTGACCTGAAACGGGTCCTGCCTTGCGGCTGTGATAAGGTTTTTGCCGGACGATTAACGGCAAGGAGAGCACCATGCCCCACACCCGCATTTACACGCCGCACGATGCGGTGTTTAAACATTTTTTGATGCATAAAGCCACCGCGCGCGATTTTATGGCGATCCATCTGCCAGAAAGGCTGCGCGAACTCTGCGATCTCCACACGCTCCAGCTCGAATCCGGCAGTTTTATTGAGGAGAATTTACGCGAGAAATGCACCGATATTCTTTATTCCGTGCAAACCCGCAATGGCGCTGGCTACATCTATCTGCTGATTGAACATCAAAGCTCGCCGGATAAAAACATGGCTTTCAGGCTGATGCGCTACGCGCTGTCGGCGATGAATCGCCATCTGGAAAAGGGAGAAGACGAACTGCCGCTGGTGATCCCGCTTCTTTTTTATCACGGTCTGACCAGTCCGTATCCATACTCCCGGCGCTGGCTGGATGGTTTCCGGGATGACGAACTTGCCCGGTCAATCTATAACGGCGAATTTCCCCTGATTGATATCACCGTTACGCCGGATGAAGAGATTATGCAGCATCGGCGGATGGCGACGCTGGAGTTTCTCCACAAGCACATTCGCCAGCGCGATATGCTTGATTTGGTAGAGCAACTGGTGAGCCTGTTGCAGTTGGGATACACTACCCAGACGCAGTTCAGGGCATTAACCAACTATATTATGCAGTCAGGAAGTTCGACCCAGCCGGTTATTTTTCTGCGCGAGCTGGCAGAAAAAACACCGCATCCACAGCAAAAGGAGAAGTTAATGAATATTGCAAAGTTTCTGGAACAGCAGGGTATGCAACAAGGAATGCAGCAGGGTCTTCAGCAGGGTATGCAGCAAGGGCTTGAAAAAGGCTTTCAGGAAGGGCGTCAGGAGGAAGCGCGACGTATTGCCCACGCGATGCTGGAAAACGGTCTGGAACCGAGCCTGATCGAAAAAATCACCGGCACTTCGACGCAGCAACTGCAGCAATCCGGTCACTAATCCCAAAAAACGGGAGCCTTTTCGGCTCCCGGGATCGACTTACTTATTCTGCTTCAACTCTGCCAGTGCGGCAGCCACGCCTGCACCGTATTCTGGATGAACTTCGCTGAACAAACCGATTTGCCGCTGCTGAATAAATTCCGGCACCTCTTTCATGTCTCCGGCAATGCGGGCAAACATCCGCTGATGCTCCTCATCGCTCAACAGTTCATACAGCTTACGCGGCTGGCTGAAGTAATCGGTATCTTCGCGGTGATTCCAGTGATCGGCCGCGCCCTCGACGCTCAATGGCGGCTCGCTGTAGTCCGGCTGCTCCTGAAAGACGCCGAAGCTATTCGGTTCATACGTCGGCCCGTTGCCGCTGTTACCGTCCACCCGCATCGCGCCGTCGCGATGATAATTGTGGAACGGGCAGCGCGGGGCATTTACCGGGATCTGGTGATGATTGACGCCCAGGCGGTAACGATGCGCATCGCCGTAGGAGAAGAGACGGCCCTGCAACATCCGGTCCGGCGAGAAACCAATTCCCGGCACCACGTTCGCGGGTGACATCGCGACCTGCTCTACTTCGGCAAAATAGTTATCCGGGTTGCGATTCAGTTCCAGTTCGCCCACTTCAATCAGCGGATAATCACCGTGTGGCCACACTTTGGTCAGGTCGAACGGGTTATATGGCACTTGTGAAGCCTCGGCTTCCGGCATGATTTGCACGTAAAACGTCCAGCGCGGGAAATCGCCTTTTTCGATGGAATCGAACAAATCGCGCTGGGAGCTTTCACGATCTTCCGCCACCAGCCGTTTGGCTTCATCATCCATCAGATTGGCAATACCCTGCCGGGATTTGAGGTGGAATTTAACCCAGAAACGTTCGTTGCTGGCATTAATAAAGCTGAAGGTATGGCTACCAAAACCGTGCATAGTGCGATACGAGAAGGGCAGGCCGCGATCGCTGAAATCAATGGTTAACTGGTGCAGCGCTTCCGGCAAATGCGAGAAGAAATCCCATTTATAAGTGGGGTTACGCAGGTTGGTGCGCGGATCGCGCTTGACGACGTGGTTCAGATCCGGGAATTTCAGCGGATCGCGCAGGTAGAACACCGGCGTGTTATTGCCGACTAAATCCCAGTTACCTTCTTCGGTATAAAACTTAATGGCAAAACCGCGGATATCGCGTTCAGCGTCCGCCGCGCCGCGCTCACCGGCGACGGTGGAGAAACGTAAAAACAGCTCGGTTTTTTTGCCGATCTCAGAAAAAATCTTTGCGCGTGTACAGGCGGTAATGTCCTGGGTCACGGTAAAAGTGCCATACGCGGCGGAGCCTTTGGCATGCATCCGACGTTCCGGGATCACTTCGCGATCAAAGTGTGCCAGCTTCTCAAGAAACCAGACATCCTGTAACAGCATGGGGCCACGAGGACCGGCAGTTGCCACATTATTATTATGCGCAACGGGCGCGCCAGCTGAGGTGGTGAGTCCTTTTTTCATCATCTTTATCTCCCGATAGATGTTTAAGAATTGTATAATTTCCGTTTATTTTCAGGAAATAATCTAAGATGTATTTGTAATTAAGATATTGATCCCGGGCAACTTGTCTCTCTCTATTGCATCCATACCTTTCGCCTTTTAAAGCCCTCAGCCATTCAGCTGACCCTGTCGCGGACTAATAGCGTTTTTGGTTCATTCCTTATTGTCTAATCAGTTGTACAATCACGTACTTTTGTGGCGTTCAGGCTTTTCTGTGGAAGCATTAAAATGAAAAAAACAGTTTTGGTAGCATTGTGTGGGCTGTTAGTTGTCCCGGCGGCGGCAAATGCGATTAGCGTCAGCGGTCAGGCAGGTGAGGATTACACCAATATCGGCGTCGGTTTCGGTACTGAATCAACCGGACTGGCGATGAGCGGTAACTGGGCGCATAACGATGATGACGGCGACATTGCCGGTCTCGGCCTGGGTCTGAACATTCCGTTGGGGCCATTTTTAGCCACCGCAGGCGGTAAAGGCGTTTATCTTAATCCTCAGCGGGGTGATGAAGGCTACGCGGCTGCCGTCGGTGGCGGGATCCAGTGGCAGCTTGGTGACCGCCTCCGCCTGTTTGGTGAATACTATTATTCCCCGGACTCGCTCTCCAGCGGGGTGAAAGATTATGAAGAAGCCAACGCCGGTGCGCGAATAAGCATTCTGCGTCCGCTGAGCGTGGAGGCGGGTTATCGCTATATCAATCTTTCCGGTAAAGAGGGCAATCGTGACAGCGCGGTCGCTGACGGCCCGTATGTTGGCGTTAACGCCAGCTTCTGATCTTCCGGCGCGGTTATACCGCGCCGCTTTTTTTCCCCTCCGCATGCGCTATAGTAAATCGTCCTCTTTTGCTGGAGAAAACGATGATAAATGTGGAGATGCTATCCACGGGTGACGAAGTTCTGCATGGGCAGATCGTCGATACCAACGCCGCCTGGCTTGCCGATTTCTTATTTACCCAGGGCTTTCCCCTCACGCGCCGCAATACCGTTGGCGACAATCTTGATGATTTAGTGGCGATCCTGCGCGAGCGCAGCGAACATGCCGACGTACTGATTGTCAACGGCGGGCTGGGCCCGACCAGCGATGATTTAAGCGCGCTGGCCGCCGCAACGGCAAAAGGTGAAAACCTGGTGCTGCATGAAGAATGGCTGACGCAAATGGAGCGTTTTTTTAGCGAGCGCGGGCGGATCATGGCCCCGAGCAACCGTAAGCAGGCGGAGATCCCCGCCAGCGCGGAGCTGGTCGACAACCCGGTCGGCACCGCCTGCGGTTTCGCCGTCGAGCTGAATCGCTGCCTGATGTTTTTCACGCCCGGCGTACCGTCTGAATTTAAAGTGATGGTCGAGCAGCAAATCCTGCCGCGCCTGCGCAAGCGTTATCAACTCGTCGAGCCGCCGCTGTGCCTGCGTCTGACCACTTTTGGCCGCTCGGAAAGCGATCTGGCCCAGAGCCTGGATCCGCTGGAATTGCCGCCTGGCGTCACCATGGGCTACCGCTCCTCAATGCCGATCATTGAACTCAAACTGACCGGTCCGGCGTCACAGCGCGAAGCGATGCTGGCGCTGTGGCCGCAGGTGCAGCGGGTCGCCGGAGAAAGCCTTATTTTTGAAGGCACGGAAGGGCTGCCCGCACAGCTTGCCCGACAGCTTCAGGAACGGCAGCTGAGCCTGACGCTAAGCGAACAGTTTACCGCGGGCCTGCTGGCGCTTCAGCTTGCCCGCGCCGGTGCGCCGCTGCTGGCCTCAGAAGTCATCCCCGCGCAACAGGAGACGCTGGCGCAGACCGCGCGCTGGGCGCAGGAGCGCCGGGGCAGCCACTTTGCCGGTCTGGCTCTGGCGGTGACGGGACTGGAAGACGATCATCTTAATTTTGCGCTGGCCACGCCGCAGGGCACCTGGGCGCTGCGGGCGAAGTTCAGCACCACCCGCCATTCGTTGCAGGTGCGTCAGGAAGTCTGCGCGATGATGGCGCTGAATATGCTGCGCCGCTGGCTGAATGGTAAGCCCCTCACCAGCGAACATGGCTGGATCAATATCGTCGAAACGCTGGACATTCCCGAACAGACTTAACGACTTACGCTCATGCGCTAACACCCTGATGCCCCGGACGCCACGCTAATCGTGTAACCGGGGCCGATAGCCTGAAGGATCACCACTATACAGCGGCAACGGAGATTATTGCCATGAGTCACTACCTTGAGCTATTTCACCTCGATCGGTCATTCCCGTTTCAGCGGTTTGTTCATGAAGGTGAAGTGCTCGTGTATCCCCACTGGCATAAAGTCGTCGAAGTTATTTATGTGACGCGGGGCGTGCTGCATCTGGGGATCAACGATGTCCCGATTGTCATGCAGGCGGGCGAGATCCAGTTCATTAATGCTGGGGATATTCACTACTTCCTCGCGTCACCCAACAGTGAGCGGATCGTCATTCAGTTTGATTTTTCCCTGTTTCATGAAGAAGAAACCGCAGGCGAACCCGGCCTGCGCCAGCTCTTCTCCTCAATGGAAAGCCATAGCCGCAGCTGGCCTGAGGAAACAACGGCTAAGATCCGGGAACTTTTAGCGGTCATTCATCGGGAAGATCACCATCAGGCTGCGGGTTACAAATACCTGATTAAAGCCGCGCTGATGGAGATGATTGCGCTCATCTATCGCCAGATCCCGCTGAGCCAGCAGCAGGCCAAACGCCCCTTAGGGGAAGCGGTGGCGAGTAAATCAGAAAAAACCTTAGTCCGGCTTGATAAAATCTTCTCTTATATTGAACATCATTATCATGAATATATTACTCTTGATGATGTTGCAAAATTTATGGGATTCAGCGCCTGCTATTTTGCCCGCTTTTTTAAAAAGAATACCGGCATGACATTTGTGCGCTTTCTGCATAATTATCGCCTGAATCAGGCGAAATGGTTATTGCTGAATGAAGAGATCTCCGTATCCGAAGTGGCAGAGCGTATTGGTTTTAACAGCGTAAAAACATTTCATCATGTATTTAAACAAAATACGGGCGTTGCGCCGCTGAAATATAGAAGGTCAATATCCGGGATAAAATAATAAAAAGCCAGGAACATTGGCCCTGACTTATTTTGTATTATAGCGCCAGTTATCATATGGAGTGGAGAACGCTGGTTATGGTCAAGATAGGTATTATAGGTTGCGGCGGTATTGCTAATGGAAAACATATGCCCGCCCTGATCCAGATCCCGGAAGTGGAACTGATAGCTTTCTGTGATATTAACGTTGAGCGGGCGGAGAAAGCGAAAGCGAAGTATGGCTCTGCTGACGCTAAAGTCTATACGGATCACCGCGAAATGCTGGCTGATGCCGGGATAGATATTATTCATGTATGCACCCCTAATATTTCACACGCAAGTATTTCAATTGCCGCTATGGAAGCGGGTAAGCATGTCATGTGCGAGAAGCCGATGGCAAAAACCTCGGCTGAAGCGCAGGCGATGGTCGATGCCGCGCGCCGCACCGGTAAGAAACTAACGATTGGTTATCAGAACCGATTCCGTAAGGATTCACATTATCTGCATCAGGTCTGTGAAAACGGCGATCTTGGAGAAATTTATTATGCAAAAGCCAAAGCGATCCGGCGGCGCGCGGTGCCGACGTGGGGTGTTTTTCTGGACGAAGAAGCGCAAGGAGGCGGCCCGTTAATTGACATTGGTACCCACGCGCTTGATTTAACCCTCTGGATGATGAAGAACTATCAGCCAAAATGTATTGTCGGCAATACCTATCATAAACTGGCGTCCACCCGGGATGCGGCAAACGCATGGGGACCCTGGGACCCGGAAAAATTCACCGTCGAAGATTCCGCATTTGGCTTCATCACCATGCAGGATGGTGCCACCATTATGCTGGAATCAAGCTGGGCGCTGAATACGCTCGACGTTGGCGAAGCCAGAACCGCGCTCTGCGGCACCAAAGGCGGTGCGGATATGAACAACGGCCTGCGCATTAACGGCGAAACCTACGGCGCGACCTGGGAAAAAGAAGTTCAGTTTGCCGTCGGTGGCGTCGATTTCTACGATGCCACCGGGGACGATCCGGCGTTGCTGGAAGCGCAGTCATGGATCGACGCGGTGATTAACGATAAAACGCCGGTGGTGAAACCTGAAGAAGCGCTGGTGGTCACGCAAATTCTGGAAGCCATTTACTCTTCAGCCAAAACAGGACAGCCGGTGTATTTTGTCCGTGAGGAGCAGTGAAATGATTCGTGTAACTGTCTGGAATGAATACCGGCATGAACAACAGGAGCCGCATATCGCGGCGGTTTATCCGCACGGCATCCATAGCCAAATTGCCCAATTTTTACAGGCTGCCGGATTCAGTACCCGCACCGCCACGCTGGATGAGCCGGAGCACGGTCTGACCGAAAGCGTCCTGAACGAAACGGATGTATTAATCTGGTGGGGGCACATTGCCCACAAAGAAGTTGACGATAAAATCGTTGAGCGCGTACAGCAGCGGGTATTACACGGGATGGGGCTTATCGTGCTGCATTCCGGGCATATGTCGAAAATCTTTATGAAGCTGATGGGCACCAGTTGCGATTTGAAATGGCGCGAGGCAGATGAAAAAGAGCGGCTGTTTGTCATCGACCCGGCTCATGATATTGCCAGAGGCATTCCCGAAAGTTTCGTGCTGGAAAAAGAAGAAATGTACGGGGAGCATTTTGATATTCCCGCCCCGGATGAAACCGTTTTTCTAAGCTGGTTTGAAGGCGGCAACGTTTTCCGCAGCGGTATTACCTATAAACGCGGCAACGGACGAATTTTTTATTTCCAGCCGGGCCATGAAAGCTATCCGACTTACTATAACGAGATCGTGCAGAAAATTATTTGCAACGGCGTGGAATATTGCTGCCCGCGTAATAACCATTATCCCGTTTACGGCAATGACAAAAATCTATTCCCGATACAAGGAGCAGTAAAATGAAACTTGGCGTTTTTACTCCTTTATTTGCCAGCCTGTCGCTGGATGAGATGCTGGATAAAGTCCAGGGCGCTGGTCTGGATGCGGTGGAAGTGGGCAGCGGCGGTAATCCCGGTAATCATCACTGTCCCACTGATGAGCTGTTAGCCAGCGCAGAGGCCCGGACAGCCTATTTAGAAAAATTCAGCTCGCGCGGTATTACCATTAGTGCGCTGAGCTGCCACGATAACCCTATTTCGCCGATCAAAGCGGAACGTGAAGCCGCCGACGCGATATTGCGTAAAACCATCAAACTGGCGGGCTTACTGGGCGTGCCGGTCGTCAATACCTTTTCCGGCACGGCGGGAAATGATGATCGGGCCACGGCACCCAACTGGCCGGTTGTCCCCTGGCCGACGGTTTACAGCGATATGAAAACCTGGCAATGGGAAAATAAACTGATCCCCTACTGGAAAGAGATTGGTCGCCTGGCGGAAGAGCATCAGGTCAAAATTGGCATTGAACTGCATGGCGGTTTTCTTTGCCACACCCCGTATACCCTGCTAAAACTGCGGGAAGAAACCTGCGACGCCATTGGTGCGAACCTTGATCCCAGCCATTTATGGTGGCAGGGTATTGACCCGGTTGCCGCTATTAAAATCCTCGGTGAAAAAGGTGCAATCCACCATTTTCACGCCAAAGATACCTATCTGGATCAGGACAATATCAATATGTACGGCTTAACGGATATGCAGCCCTACGGCAATATTCGTAGCCGCGCGTGGAATTTCCGCACCGTCGGTTATGGTCACAGCATTCAGCAATGGTCCGATATTATCAGCGCCCTGCGTACCTGGGGTTATGACTACGTGATCAGCATTGAGCACGAAGACGCTTTAATGTCGATAGACGAAGGCTTTATGCGTGCGGTCACCAACCTGCAATCGATATTAATTCGGCAACGCCCGTTGGACATGTGGTGGGCATAAAGCACAGACAAGGATAGCAAGATGCTTAAGATGGCAATTATTGGCTATGGCGGGATGGGGGCTTACCACGTAAAGCTGATGACCGCCAGCGAACGTGTCCGGGTTAAAGGCGCTTTTGATATTGACCCGGCGCGTTTACAGGTAGCGGAAACACAGGGACTCTTCCCTTATTCCTCGCTTGAGGATGTTCTTAACGATAGCGATATTACGGCGGTATTAATTGCAACGCCGAATGACGTGCATAAAGCGCTGGCGATACGCGCGCTTGAAGCCGGGAAGCACGTTATTTGTGAAAAACCAGTGGCGCTTTCGTCCGCCGAATTTGACGCTATTTTGCAGGCGGAGGAAAAAGCGCAGCGAATTTTTATGGTTCACCAGAATCGCCGCTGGGATGAGGATTTCCTGATTGTGCGGCGCATCCGTGAGGAAAAGTCGATCGGCGATATTTTCCATATTGAATCGCGGGTACAGGGGGCCAACGGTATTCCGGGCGACTGGCGGCATAAACTGGCGCAGGGCGGCGGGATGGTGCTGGACTGGGGCGTGCATCTGCTCGATCAGCTATTGTTGCTGGACGACAGCGCGATTAGCCAGATTTACACCTCATTAAGCTACGTGCTGGGTGACGAAGTTGACGATGGTTTCACCGTGCATATTCAGTTCCACAGCGGATTAACCGCCCATATTGAAGTGGGCACTACCAATTTTATCACGCTCCCCCGCTGGTATATCAAAGGAACCGCAGGCACGGCGCTTGTCGCCGACTGGGATTTAAGCGGCAAAATGGTGGTGGCGACCGGGCAGAAAGATGTTCCGGCCCCGATGCCTGTTCAGGCCGGGGCAGGGCTGACTAAAACCATGGCTCCGCCTGATGAAAACGCGGTGCTGGTAAAGGCACTCCCCGCGCCTTTATCTAACGCCAGTAGCTTCTACAATAATTTTGCCGATGTGGTTCTGGATGGCGCAGAGCCGATAGTCAAAAACCGGGAAGTGATGCGGGTGCTGAAGCTCATGGAAGCGATGTTTACCGCTTTCCGTGAGCAGCGCATCGTGGAAAATCCCGGCTTTTAATCCAGCGCCTGCGCCAGCAAAGTAATGGGATGTTCACAGCGTTTGCCTGTGGACATCTCAATCTGCCATTTACAGGTTTCACAGTCCGTGACCACTAAATCCGCGCCGCTTGCGGCAATCTGCTGAAACAATGGCGCGCCGATGGCCTGCGAAGTGGCATAGTTTTCTGATTTAAACCCGGACGTTCCGGCGATGCCGCAGCATTGTGACTCCAGCACCGTTAATTCCAGACCGGGGATCATGCGCAGCAGTTCAAGGGTATACAGCGTCCAGCCCATTTTTTCCATATGACACGGCGTATGATAAACCACTTTCAGCGGCCGTTTTTTTAGCGGCAGGGTCTGACCGGCATCCAGCCTGCGCCACAGCCAGCGGGTAGCCAGTTCCGTCTGCTCGCGAAGCCCGCTGTTATCCACGTCCAGCACTTCAGGATATTCATCGCGCAGGGCAAAGGTGCAGGTGGATGAGGTCGCAATCACCGGGATCTTTTTCACCTCAATCGCTTCCCGCAGCGAGGCCACGTTGCTGACCGCCTGCCTGCGTGCCTTATCAATAAAGCCGTTGGCGATCAGCGGCACCCCGCAGCATTTCTCCTTGCTCAGCAACTGGACGCCAGTTCCCATCGCGTTCAGCACCCTGACCAGATCTTTACCCAACTGGGGATGGTTATAGTTAACGAAGCAGCCGTGAAAATAGGCCACCTGATCCTGATACTGCGCCTGTTGTGCTGCAACGCTGCGATACCAGCGGCGGAAGGTACCAAAAGAATATTTCGGCAGCGTGCGGCGATGGTCGATTTTCAGCGCGTAATCAAGCAGCTGACGCACCGGCTTCAGGGCGGTGACGGTATTCACCACCGGCGCAAACGGCGTCGAGACGCTGCCCATCAAATCGGTATGGCTCAGGATCACGTTACGCAGCGACGGGCGGGTGGTGTCGTACTGCGCCCGCGCGCGCTGAATAATGTCGCCAATTTTGACGTCTGACGGACAGGCTACTTCGCAGCGTTTGCAGTTGATGCAGTATTTCAGCGCCTCATCATACAGCGCGCCATCCTTCAGCCGCAGCCTTTCGCCGTCCGGCCCCGCCTGTTTCGGGCCGGGATAGCGCGGGTCTACCCGGCTGACCGGGCAGACGGTGGTGCAGACCGTACATTTAATGCAGCTGGCAAAACGGGTATCGCTCACAGGGTGCCTCCGCTCATATCCAGAATTTGCTGCGCGACAAACAGGCCGGTCACGGCAGAAACGCCGCCGCCGCAGCCCTGCGCGATGGGATCGAATCCGCCGAGCACCGCGCCTGCCGCAAACAGATTGTTAACCCGTTCACCGTCAATATGCGGGCGCAGAGTGTCATCCACCTTAACGCCAGACTGCTGCCAGGGTTGCGGATCGAAAAAATCATTGCGGTACCATCCGGCACGATCCGGCGCTTGCTGTACCTCAAGCCCCAGGATCGGCTCACGGATGCCGTCGCGATCAGCCACCAGCCCGTTGCTGAAAAAGCTGCCGCTGGCCAGCACCGCGAAGCGCGGACGCAGCGGGATATCGGCGTGCTGGCGGGTCCAGATTTCACTGACGACGCCATCGTGCCGGGTCATATGTGTCACCTCATCGCCGGGCATCCAGGTGCCGCCTGTACGGATAAACTGACGCTGAAGCTGGCGGTGCATCCGCATTCCGGGTACCGATGGCGGGAGGGTAGGGAGCAGGCGCAGCGGGCAGGGCAGACGCGCGTTGAGCCAGGCAAACAGGCGATCGTCTTCCAGGCCGAAGCAGGCGGGCATCAGCAGGGCGTCGTAACCCTGGGTTAACGGCAGCAGGGCGTTGTACAGCAGCGGCCAGTTTTCTTCGGCATCGAGAAAGCGGGCAATATTGACCGCGCGAAACCCGGCGGCGCTGGCACGCAGCGTATCCAGTTCCGGCAATTCGATATCCACCGCCTGCGCGTCGGTCCCGCGCTGGCGTAACGAAGCGGCGGCGAGATGCGGCTGAAAATCCAGCAGGCCGCTAATGCCGACCACGCAAATCCGCCGGGCGGTCAGGGGGGAAACCGGCACTTCCTGCGGGCTGAGCCACGCGCGGCGCAGGGTGCCAAGCGGCGTCACCCGGTAATGATTATGCGCAGGATCGCCCTGCATCTGCGCGCCGCACTCAGTGAGCAATGCCTGCACCTGGTGTGCCAGCGTCAGAACGGTTTCCGTTCCCAGTTTTGCCCACGGATGTTCCGGCGTTTCCACACAGAGTCGGTCCAGCGCCGGGCGAAAATCGGTGACCGCATCGCCATTGGGAAGGGTGCTAAGCAGGTCGAGCGAGCCGGAAGAAAAGGTGAGGGCGCTTTGTCCCCGGCTGACAATCGCGCAGCGTAGACCGGCCTTTTGTAGCCGCAGGCCGCACAGCAGCCCGGCAAGGCCACCGCCAACAATCACCGTGTCAAATCTCATCGTTATTCTCCTTCTCCAGCCCGCACAGGCCCTGATAAACCCAGCGCGTGAACTCGCTTTCCCGCAGCGCGTCGCCCCAGGCAATGGGCTGAACGCCTTTCCAGCGCTCGTTAAGGAAGTCAGAAAGCTGAGTCAGCGACTGGCTGGCCGTGGTGATTTGATAGCGCTGAAGCAGTCCGGCAGCGCGGCATGCGCACAGTTCGCCCTGACAGGTGCCCATCCCCACGCGGGTGCGGCGGCGTAAATCCAGCAGGCTGTTGACCGCCAGATTTTCCACCGCGTACTGAATTTCTCCGGCGGTCACCGCTTCGCATTCACATACCACGCTGCGCTGTAGCCGCCCTTCGCCGAGCCATGACGGTGTGCGGTCGCCGTGACGATAAACCGCCGAACCGCGCAGCGGCGCAGGCAGTGAGATCGTCCGCTGGAGGGTGTTTTCCGCCGATTGCTGGGATCCGGGTAGCGGTTCGCTGGCGGTGGTGCAGGGCTGATTGTTACCCAGCTTGCGGCAAACGGCATCGGTAGCCCATTCCGCCATCAGCCGATAGGTCATCAGCTTGCCGCCGGTAATGGTGATAAATCCGTCCATGCCGTCGCGAATAGCATGATCGAAAAGAACGATGCCCCGGCTGACGTTGCGCCCGGTCGGGTCATCATCGCTGGCAACCAGCGGTCGCACCCCGGAGTAAGCGCGTAAAATGCGCGTTTTCGCCATCACCGGTGCCAGTTTCTCGCCTTCACGCAGCAGAATATCAACCTCTTCCGGCGTGACCCGATTCTGGTCAATATCCCGATAATCAATGTGCATTGAAGTCGTGCCAATCAGCGAAATCGTATCGCCGGGCACCAGAATATCGGCGTCGGCAGGTTTGCGGCAGCGATTGATGACGTGCTGATTAATGCGATGATCGAGGATCAGCAGCGAGCCTTTTGCCGGGAACATGCGAATGCCCAGCCCGGCGTATTCGGCAATACGCTGGCCCCAAATTCCGGCGGCATTCACCACTACCGCCGCGTACAGCGCCTGCTTTTCTCCGGTCAAATGATTGATAACGTTGACGCCACGCACGGTTGCGCCGTCGCGGATCAAACCGGTTACCTCATGCGCGGTAAAAATGGTCGCGCCATGCTCGCGGGCATCCAGCATATTGGCAGCGGTGAGGCGAAACGGATCGACCGTGCCATCCGGCACCCGTACCGCCCCAATGAGCTGCGGGTTTACTGAGGGTTCAATGCGCCGGGCCTCCTGCGGATCAAGCGCCTGCGCGCGGATCCCCGCCTGCTGACAGGCGCTGATAAAGGTGGACTGAAACGCCAGATCGTCTTCCGGCAGGGTGATAAACAGGCCGTCGGTGGGTTCGACGCAGTGGCGGGCGATGCGTCGGAGGATCCGGTTTTCGCTGATGCACTCGCGCGCGGATTCGCCGTCCGTCACGGCGTAGCGCGCGCCGCTGTGCAACAGGCCATGATTACGCCCCGTCGCACCGGTGGCAATATCGTGGCGCTCCAGCAGGATCACGCGCAGGCCGCGCAGTGCGCAGTCGCGGGCGATCCCCGCTCCCGTGGCTCCTCCACCAATGATAATGACATCGCTCTCCTGCGCTGCATGACTGCTCATCATCTTGCCCTCTGTGTTCGTTTCTCAACATTTAGCCATATAAAGAGTGGTTGATGTTTGATTTCGAGCACGTTCGCGCATTATTCGAAGATTAAATGTGACGCCGTGCGCCTTTCTGAACATTTGTCATAAAAGTGTAACAATATATGCTTTACTGAACAGGCAATGTGCCGTTTTTGTAACATTTGAACATTATGAAGGCCGGGTTACCTCGCGCCTTTTACCTCTGTAAACACAATGGCCACGGAGGCTATTATGCTCAGTATTTTTAAACCTGCCCCTCACCAGGCGCGTCTGCCCGCTGCGGAAATTGACCCGGTTTACCGCCGTCTGCGCTGGCAGATTTTCCTGGGGATTTTCTTTGGTTACGCTGCTTACTATCTGGTGCGCAAAAACTTTGCGCTGGCCATGCCGTATCTGGTCGAGCAGGGTTTTTCGCGTGGCGATTTGGGTTTTGCCCTGTCCGGCATCTCCATCGCCTACGGTTTCTCAAAATTCATTATGGGTTCGGTATCTGACCGGTCGAATCCACGCGTGTTTCTGCCTGCCGGTTTGATCCTGGCAGCAGCGGTGATGCTGTTTATGGGTTTTGTCCCGTGGGCAACGTCCAGCATCGCGATTATGTTTGTGCTGCTGTTTGTCTGCGGCTGGTTCCAGGGAATGGGCTGGCCGCCGTGCGGGCGCACAATGGTTCACTGGTGGTCGCAAAAAGAGCGTGGCGGCATTGTGTCGGTGTGGAACTGTGCACATAACGTTGGCGGCGGTATTCCTCCGCTGCTGTTCCTGCTGGGAATGGCGTGGTTTAACGACTGGAAAGCCGCGCTGTATATGCCCGCGTTTGCCGCCATTCTGGTCGCGATTATCGCTTTTGCGTTAATGCGCGATACTCCGCAATCCTGCGGTCTGCCGCCGATTGAAGAGTATAAAAACGACTACCCGGACGACTACAACGAACAGGCGGAGCAGGAACTGACGGCGAAGCAGATTTTCATGCAGTACGTGCTTCCCAATAAACTGCTGTGGTATATCGCCATTGCCAACGTGTTTGTGTATCTGCTGCGCTACGGCATCCTCGACTGGTCGCCAACCTATCTGAAGGAAGTGAAGCATTTTGCCATCGACAAGTCTTCATGGGCGTACTTCCTGTACGAATATGCGGGCATTCCCGGTACGCTGCTGTGCGGCTGGATGTCGGATAAAGTCTTCCGGGGCAATCGTGGCGCAACCGGGGTGTTCTTTATGACCCTGGTGACCATCGCGACGGTGGTTTACTGGCTGAATCCGCCGGGCAACCCGACGGTGGATATGGTCTGCATGATCGCCATCGGCTTTTTGATTTACGGCCCGGTCATGCTGATTGGCCTGCACGCGCTGGAGCTGGCACCGAAAAAAGCGGCGGGGACGGCGGCGGGTTTTACCGGCCTGTTCGGTTATCTCGGCGGTTCGGTAGCGGCCAGTGCCATCGTGGGCTACACCGTTGATTTCTTCGGCTGGGACGGTGGATTTATCGTGATGATTGGTGGCAGCGTGCTGGCGGTTCTGCTGCTGATTGTGGTGATGATCGGCGAGAAACGGCATCATCAGCAGCTGGAGCAAAAACGACGTTAAACCGTGCCGGGCGGTGCAATGCCGCCCGGTAAAGCGGTTACATATCCAGTTCGATATCGCCTTTTGCCCGACAACAGCAGGGTAAAATTTCTCCCTGCTGTACCAGCGCCAGCGGCTGGGTCAACCATTCTACCTGACCTGCCACCAGACGCATCCGGCAGGAGCCGCAGTAACCTTCGCGGCACTGATATTCCACCGCAACCTGGTGAAACTCCAGCGCCGCCAGCAACGACGGATGTTCATCCTGGCACAGCAGATGCGTGCCGGAGATGCGTAGCGTGACCCGACTCATCAGAGCTGGAAATCGCTTAAATCGTCGGTGTTAACTTCCGAGTCAATCTGACCGACCAGATAGGAGCTGACTTCCACCTCCTGCGGCGCGACCTGAACGTTATCGGACACCAGCCAGGTGTTGATCCACGGGATCGGATTCGAGCGGGTCTGGAACGGCAGATCGAGGCCCACCGCCTGCATACGGATATTGGTGATGTACTCGATATACTGGCACAGAATATCTTTGTTCAGGCCAATCATTGAGCCGTCGCGGAACAGATAGCCAGCCCACTCTTTTTCCTGAAGCGCCGCGTGGACGAACAGGTCATAGCACTCCTGCTTACACTCCTGCGCAATCTCCGCCATTTCGGGATCGTCGCTGCCGGAACGCAGCAGGTTCAGCATATGCTGGGTACCGGTCAGATGCAGCGCTTCATCGCGGGCAATCAGGCGGATGATCTTGGCGTTGCCTTCCATCAGCTCGCGCTCGGCGAAAGCGAAGGAGCAGGCAAAGCTGACGTAGAAACGGATCGCTTCCAGCGCGTTAACGCTCATCAGGCACAGATACAGCTTTTTCTTCAGCTCGCGCAGATTAACGGTAACGGTTTTACCGTTTACCTGGTGCGTGCCTTCGCCCAGCAGATGCCAGTAGCTGGTCATCGCGATCAGATCGTCGTAGTAGTGAGAAATACCTTCCGCGCGTTTCTGGATCTGTTCGTTGGTTACGATATCGTCGAAAACAATCGCCGGATCGTTAACGATATTACGGATGATATGGGTGTAAGAGCGCGAGTGGATCGTCTCGGAGAACGCCCAGGTTTCAACCCAGGTTTCCAGCTCCGGGATTGAAATCAGCGGCAGCAGCGCGACGTTCGGGCTACGACCCTGGATGGAATCCAGCAGCGTCTGGTATTTCAGGTTGCTGATGAAAATATGTTTTTCATGTTCCGGCAACGCCTGGTAGTCGATACGGTCGCGGGAAACGTCAACTTCTTCAGGACGCCAGAAAAAGGAAAGTTGTTTTTCGATCAGCTTTTCGAAGATGTCATATTTTTGCTGATCGTAGCGCGCTACGTTCACCGGCTGGCCGAAAAACATCGGTTCCAGCAACTGGTTATTTTTCGTCTGTGAAAAAGTGGTATAGGCCATTAGGTGTGTCCTGTTGTTTATGTATCCCTCACCCAGGGGAGAGAGCCGGAGGGAGGAGGAGCGTTTGCGCTCCTTCCTCCACAGCGGCTGGATCAGATCTTACATGCGCCGCTTTCGCAGCCATCATCCTGAATAGAAGGGGCCAGATCGTCCTGCGCATCTTCGGCACCGTCGCGGGTGTTCTGATAGTACAGGGTCTTCACGCCAAATTTGTAGGCGGTGAGCAGATCTTTCAGCAATTGTTGCATCGGCACTTTCCCGGACGGGAAACGCGTCGGATCGTAGTTGGTATTTGCAGAAATCGACTGATCGATAAACTTCTGCATAATCCCGACCAGTTGCAGGTAGCCGTCGTTATTCGGCATTTCCCACAGCAGCTCGTAATCGTTTTTCAGATGCTCGTAGTCCGGCACCACCTGACGCAGAATGCCGTCTTTCGACGCTTTAATGCTGACGTGACCGCGCGGCGGCTCAATACCGTTGGTGGCGTTCGAAATTTGCGAAGAGGTCTCGGACGGCATCAGCGCGGAGAGCGTGGAGTTACGCAGACCGTGGGTTTTGATGGATTCACGCAGCGTTTCCCAGTCGTAATGCAGCGGCTCGTTGGCGATGCTATCGAGATCTTTCTTATAGGTATCGGTCGGCAGAATGCCTTTCGCATAGGTGGTTTCATTGAACCACGGGCAGGCACCTTGTTCTTTTGCCAGCTCGTTAGAGGCTTTCAGCAGGTAATACTGAATGGCTTCGAACGTTTTATGCGTCAGGTTGTTGGCGCTGCCATCAGAGTAGCGCACGCCGTGTTTCGCCAGGTAGTAAGCGAAGTTAATGACGCCAATACCCAGCGTGCGACGACCCATCGCCCCGCGTTTTGCCGCCGGGATCGGGTAATCCTGATAATCAAGCAGTGCATCCAGCGCACGCACGGCGAGGACCGCCAGATCTTCCAGCTCGTCGAGGTTTTTGATCGCGCCGAGGTTGAAGGCGGAAAGCGTACACAGGGCAATTTCACCGTTTTCGTCGTTAACGTCGAGCAGCGGTTTGGTGGGCAGCGCAATTTCCAGGCACAGGTTGGACTGGCGCACCGGGGCGATCTGCGGATCGAACGGGCTGTGGGTGTTGCAGTGGTCCACGTTCTGAATGTAGATACGACCGGTGGAGGCGCGCTCCTGCATCATCAGCGAGAACAGCTCAACGGCTTTGATACGCTGCTTACGAATGCTGTCGTCTTTTTCATAACGGGTGTACAGGCGTTCGAATTCGTCCTGATCGGCGAAGAAAGCGTCATACAGACCCGGCACGTCGGACGGGCTGAACAGCGTGATGTCTTCGCCTTTCAGCAGGCGGGTGTACATCAGCTTGTTAATCTGGACGCCGTAGTCCATGTGACGCACGCGGTTGCCTTCAACGCCACGGTTGTTTTTCAGCACCAGCAGGCTTTCCACTTCCAGATGCCACATCGGGTAAAACAGCGTTGCCGCACCGCCGCGCACGCCGCCCTGCGAGCAGGATTTCACTGCGGTCTGGAAGTGTTTATAGAACGGAATACAGCCGGTATGGAACGCTTCACCGCCGCGAATCGGGCTACCCAGCGCGCGAATGCGCCCCGCGTTAATGCCGATGCCTGCGCGCTGGGAAACATATTTCACAATCGCGCTGGAGGTGGCGTTAATAGAGTCGAGGCTGTCGCCGCACTCAATGAGCACGCAGGAACTGAACTGGCGGGTCGGGGTGCGCACGCCGGACATGATCGGCGTCGGCAGCGAAATTTTGAACGTAGAAACCGCGTCATAAAAACGCTTCACGTAATCCAGACGGGTTTCACGCGGATAGTTGGAGAACAGGCAGGCCGCCACCAGGATGTACAGGAACTGGGCGCTTTCGTAGATTTCACCGGTGACGCGGTTCTGCGCCAGGTATTTGCCTTCAAGCTGCTTTACGGCCGCGTAGGAGAAGGTCATATCGCGGTCGTGGACGATGAACGAATCCATCTGCGCGAACTCTTCTTCCGTGTAGTCTTCCAGCAGATGGCTATCGTATTTTCCCATCTCCACCATTCTGGTGACGTGGTTGTAGAGCGCGGGTGGCTCAAACTCCCCGTAGGCTTTTTTACGCAGGTGGAAAATCGCCAGGCGCGCGGCCAGGTACTGGTAATCCGGGGCATCGCGGGAGATCAGATCGGCAGCGGCCTTGATAATCGTCTCGTGGATATCGGACGTTTTGATCCCGTCGTAAAACTGGATATGCGAACGCAGCTCCACCTGCGAAATCGAGACGTTGTTCAGCCCATCTGCTGCCCAATCCAGCACGCGATGGATTTTGTCGAGATTGATGCGCTCGGTGCTACCGTCACGCTTTGTCACCAGCAGACTTTGATTCATGTATTTTTTACCTGTCCGTGAAAAAATGTCCCCCGCTTATCCACAAAACGTCGCTGTGACTAACTCTGTGGATAAATACTATATATAGGGGGTGATGGATAAATTGAACGCTATATGGTGAGTATTCTAGTAAGGATTCTTTTCAGCACAAGAGTTGATTTTGGTATGAATTTGATGTTGCAAAAGCGTAACAAAGGTAAAAAGCACGTCCCATCTGGCCTGGAGGGGATGTCAACCAGGTACAAAAAAAATAGAAATTTTGATCGAATGCTGCTTTCTTCTACGGATAAGAAATTGCGCAACGCGAGGTCGCGCAATCTTTAGCAGGAAAAGTTCTAACGTCAGTCGTTTTTAGCAGTGGTATGCAACATATAATTAACATCAACGCCCGGCGCGAGCTTAAAAGTATTGCTCAGCGGGTTGTAATGTAAACCGGTCATATGCACTTCTTTCAGCACGGTTTCGTCGACCCAGCCCAGCAACTCAGAGGGGCGAATAAATTTCTTCGCGTCGTGAGTGCCTTTCGGCACCATCCGCAGCACGTACTCCGCACCGACCACGGCCATCAGCCAGGCTTTACCGTTACGGTTAATGGTAGAGAAGAAAACGTGGCCGCCGGGCTTCACCAGCCGGGCGCAGGCGTTGACCACCGACTGCGGGTCCGGCACGTGCTCCAGCATTTCCATACAGGTCACCACGTCATATTGCTGTGCGTATTTGGCGGCGTGCTCTTCCACCGTTTCCTGCACGTAATCAATCTGCACGCCGGATTCCAGCGCATGCAGCCGGGCGACCTGCAACGGTTCCGCGCCCATATCCAGCCCGGTGACCGTTGCGCCTTCCCGCGCCATGCTTTCCGCGAGGATCCCGCCGCCGCAGCCGACGTCCAGCACCTTTTTACCAAACAGGCCGCCTGAACGCTCGGCAATGTATCCCAGACGCAGCGGGTTAATACGGTGCAGCGGCTTAAATTCACCTTCCAGATCCCACCAGCGTGACGCAACGGCTTCGAATTTAGCGATCTCTTGATGGTCGACGTTGTGAGCCACTGACGATTTTTCGGCATTCATTGGCGCTTCTACTCCTTATTTGGCAAGTGGTTCGAGTATATCAGCTGGCAGGCATGAATAAACTGTATTGGTTTACCTCTCTTAATACGACTGTGTTATAATTTGCGACCTTTGAATCCGGGATACAGTAGAGGGATAGCGGTTAGATGAGCGACCTTGCGAGAGAAATTACACCGGTTAACATCGAGGAAGAGCTGAAGAGCTCCTATCTGGATTATGCGATGTCGGTCATTGTTGGCCGTGCGCTGCCAGACGTCCGAGATGGCCTGAAGCCGGTACACCGTCGCGTACTTTACGCCATGAACGTATTGGGCAATGACTGGAATAAAGCCTATAAAAAATCTGCCCGTGTCGTTGGTGATGTTATCGGTAAATACCACCCTCATGGTGATACCGCCGTTTACGACACCATCGTGCGTATGGCGCAGCCTTTCTCCTTACGTTATATGCTGGTCGACGGCCAGGGTAACTTTGGCTCGGTAGACGGCGACTCCGCCGCAGCGATGCGTTATACGGAAATCCGTATGTCGAAAATCGCCCACGAGCTGATGGCTGACCTGGAAAAAGAAACGGTCGATTTCGTTGATAACTATGACGGAACGGAACGCATTCCTGACGTCATGCCGACCAAAATTCCTAACCTGCTGGTCAACGGCTCGTCCGGTATCGCGGTCGGGATGGCGACCAACATTCCGCCGCACAACCTGACGGAAGTGATCAACGGCTGCCTGGCCTACATTGACGATGAAGACATCAGCATTGAAGGGCTGATGGAACACATTCCGGGGCCGGATTTCCCGACCGCCGCCATTATTAACGGCCGTCGCGGTATTGAAGAAGCCTACCGCACCGGTCGCGGCAAAATCTACATTCGCGCCCGCGCAGAAGTGGAAGCCGATGCCAAAACCGGTCGCGAAACCATCATCGTCCACGAAATTCCCTATCAGGTGAACAAAGCGCGCCTGATTGAGAAAATCGCCGAGCTGGTTAAGGATAAACGCGTTGAAGGCATTAGCGCGCTGCGCGACGAGTCTGATAAAGACGGGATGCGCATCGTCATTGAAGTGAAACGCGATGCGGTAGGCGAAGTGGTGCTGAACAACCTCTATTCGCAGACCCAGCTTCAGGTTTCCTTCGGCATCAACATGGTTGCGCTGCATCACGGTCAGCCGAAGATCATGAACCTGAAAGATATTCTTTCCGCGTTCGTGCGTCACCGCCGTGAAGTCGTGACCCGTCGTACCATTTTTGAACTGCGTAAAGCCCGTGACCGTGCGCATATCCTCGAAGCGCTGGCGATTGCGCTGGCGAATATCGATCCGATTATCGAACTGATCCGCCGTGCGCCGACCCCGGCGGAAGCGAAAGCAGGGCTGATCGCGCGTTCATGGGATCTGGGCAACGTTTCTGCGATGCTGGAACGTGCGGGCGATGACGCCGCGCGCCCGGAATGGCTGGAGCCGGAATTTGGCGTGCGCGACGGTCAATACTACCTGACCGAACAGCAGGCCCAGGCGATTCTGGATCTGCGTCTGCAAAAGCTGACCGGCCTTGAGCATGAAAAACTGCTCGACGAATACAAAGAGCTGCTGGAACAAATCGCTGAACTGCTGCACATCCTCGGCAGCGCCGATCGCCTGATGGAAGTGATCCGCGAAGAGCTGGAACTGGTACGCGAACAGTTTGGCGATGAGCGTCGCACCGAAATCACTGCTAACAGCGCCGATATCAATATCGAAGATCTGATTAGCCAGGAAGACGTAGTGGTTACGCTGTCGCATCAGGGCTACGTGAAGTATCAGCCGCTGACCGATTACGAAGCCCAGCGTCGCGGTGGCAAAGGGAAATCAGCCGCCCGCATTAAAGAAGAAGACTTTATTGACCGCCTGCTGGTGGCGAACACCCATGACACCATCCTCTGCTTCTCCAGCCGTGGACGTCTGTACTGGATGAAAGTGTATCAGCTGCCAGAAGCGAGCCGTGGCGCGCGTGGTCGTCCTATCGTTAACCTGCTGCCGCTGGAAGCGAACGAACGTATCACCGCTATCCTGCCGGTGCGCGAGTACGAAGAGGGCGTCAACGTCTTTATGGCGACTGCCAGCGGTACGGTGAAGAAAACGGCGCTGAAAGAGTTCAGCCGCCCACGCTCTGCCGGGATTATCGCGGTGAATCTGAACGAAGGCGACGAGCTGATTGGCGTTGACCTGACGTCCGGCGCGGATGAAGTCATGCTGTTCTCCGCTGCGGGTAAAGTGGTGCGTTTCAAAGACAGCGCGGTGCGTGCGATGGGTCGTACGGCGACCGGCGTGCGCGGTATTCGTCTGGCGGAAAATGACAGCGTCGTTTCGCTGATCGTGCCGCGCGGTGAAGGCGCAATCCTGACCGTGACGCAAAACGGTTATGGCAAACGCACCGCAGAAACCGAGTACCCGACCAAATCTCGCGGTACGCAGGGCGTTATCTCGATCAAAGTCACCGAGCGTAACGGCTCCGTGGTGGGCGCGGTGCAGGTTGATGACTGCGACCAGATCATGATGATCACCGACGCTGGCACCCTGGTACGAACCCGCGTATCGGAAATCAGCGTGGTAGGGCGTAATACCCAGGGCGTGATCCTCATCCGCACGGCGGAAGATGAAAACGTGGTGGGGCTACAGCGCGTTGCCGAGCCAGTTGATGATGAAGAACTGGACTCCATCGACGGTAGCGTCGCGGAAGGGGATGAAGATATTGCCCCGGAAGCGGACACCGACGACGACGTTGCTGACGACGCCGAAGAGTAAACCTTTCTGTATGCAAAGGGCTGGATCTCCAGCCCTTTTCTTTATCATTGCGGCTAATGAATTTTACCGCTACCTTATTTCCATCCTGAATGTGCACATGGCTTATCTTCTTTGAAATACCTTGCCTCGTTTCGCAATACGCTCAAAATCTCGCGCTATATGTTTCGCGCGCTGGCGCTGCTGCTATGGCTGCTGATTGCCCTCGCATCAGTCTTTTATATCGTTAATGCGCTTCATGAAAAAGAGGCTGAAATCCATCAGGAATTCACTCTGAGCGCCGATCAGGCGCAGCGTTATATTCAACGCACTTCAGACGTGATGAAGGAACTAAAATATATCGCTGAGAATCGTCTGACGGCGGAAAATGGCGTGATGGTGGCGCGCAGCCGCATCAACGAAATGAACGTCCCGGAATTTTCGCCTTTATTCCCGGACTCTGATTGCACCTCGGTGGGCACCGCCTGGCGCGGGTCGCTGGAATCTATGGCGTGGTTTATGCGCTACTGGCGGGATAATTTCTCCGCCGCTTACGATCTCAATCGCGTTTTTTTAATCGGCAGTGAAAATCTGTGCATGGCTAATTTTGGCCTGCGCGATATCCCGGTAGAGCGTGACGAGGCGTTAAGCGCGCTGCATGAGCGGATCCTCAAGTATCGCAGCGCGCCGCAGGAAGAGCGTGGCGATAATCTGTTCTGGATCAGCCGTGGACCCCGTCCGGGCGTAGGCTATTTCTATGCGTTAACGCCGGTGTATCTCGCCAATCGTCTGCAGGCGCTGCTGGGCGTAGAACAAACTATCCGCATGGAAAACTTTTTCACTCCCGGCAATCTGCCGATGGGAGTCACCATTCTGGATGAGAGCGGTCATACATTAATTTCGCTAACCGGTCCTGAGAATACGATGGACATCGACCCGCGCTGGATGCAGGAGCGGACGTGGTTCGGTTATACCTCCGGCTATCGCGAACTGGTGTTAAAGAAAAATCTGCTGCCGTCTTCGCTGAGCATTATCTATTCCGTGCCGGTCGATCTGGTGCTGGAACGCATCCGAATGCTGATCATGAACGCGGTGCTGCTGAATTTACTGATTGGCCTCGGGCTGTTCTGGCTGGCAAGGATGTACGAGCGGCGGCTGTTTATTCCGGCGGAAACGGATGCCCAGCGGCTGGAGGAGCATGAACAGTTCAACCGTAAAATCGTCGCCTCTGCGCCGGTGGGGATCTGTATCCTGCGTACGCTCGACGGCACCAATATTCTGAGTAACGAACTGGCGCACGACTATCTCAACATGCTGACCCATGAAGATCGCCAGCGACTGACGCAGATTATCTGCGGTCAGCAGGTGAACTTTGTTGATGTGCTGACCAGTAACAATACCAACCTGCAAATCAGCTTTGTACATTCGCGTTATCGTAATGAAAACGTGGCGATTTGCGTGCTGGTGGATGTCTCATCGCGCGTCAAAATGGAAGAGTCGCTTCAGGAAATGGCGCACGCCGCCGAGCAGGCCAGCCAGTCGAAATCGATGTTCCTCGCGACCGTCAGCCACGAACTGCGCACCCCGCTGTACGGGATCATCGGTAACCTGGACTTGCTGCAGACCAAAGAACTGCCGAAAGGCGTGGATCGGCTGGTCACCGCGATGAACAACTCTTCCGGGCTGCTGCTGAAAATTATCAGCGATATCCTCGACTTCTCGAAGATCGAGTCCGAACAGCTGAAGATTGAGCCACGCGAATTTTCGCCGCGCGAAGTAATGAGCCATATTACTGCCAACTACCTGCCGCTGGTGGTCAGAAAACAGCTTGGTCTGTACTGCTTTATCGAGCCTGACGTACCGCTGCAAATGAAAGGCGATCCGATGCGTTTACAGCAGGTTATTTCTAACCTGCTGAGTAACGCCATCAAGTTCACCGATACCGGCTGTATTATTTTGCATATTCAGCGCAGCGAAGAGTATCTGTCGATCCGCGTGCGTGATACCGGCGTCGGCATTCCGGCAAAAGAGGTGGTGCGCCTGTTCGATCCTTTCTTCCAGGTGGGCACCGGCGTACAGCGTAACTTCCAGGGCACCGGACTGGGACTGGCGATCTGCGAGAAGTTAATCAGCATGATGGACGGCGATATCTCGGTAGATACTGAGCCGGGCATGGGTAGCCAGTTTACCATTCGTATTCCGCTGTATGGCGTCGATGAGATGCCGGAAATCACCGTGGCGGGGCTGAGTGACAAACGCTGCTGGCTGGCGGTCAGCAACGCCTCGCTGTTTGTGTTTGTGGAAAATCTGCTTCTGCGCCACGGCGTGCGCGTCGAACGCTACGAGGGGCAATACCCGGACCGTGAAGATACGCTGATCACCGATGGCGTGGCCCCGCAGGCATGGTCGGGTAAAGCGACAATCGCGTTTTGCCGTCGCCATATCGGTATTCCGCTGGAGCGAGCGCCGGGCGAATGGGTTCACAGCGTGGCGGCTCCGCATGAGTTGATGGCACTGATGGCGCGGATCTACAGCCTTGATGTAGAAAATGCCGAAAGCGGTAACGCGTTACCCGCAGGCGAAGCGGCGATTGCCGAAAACGATGACATGATGATCCTTGTGGTGGACGATCATCCGATCAACCGCCGCCTGCTTGCCGATCAGCTTGGATCGCTGGGCTACCAGTGCAAAACGGCCAACGATGGCGTTGATGCGCTCAATGTGCTGAGCAAAAACCATATCGATATTATCTTAAGCGACGTCAACATGCCGAATATGGACGGCTACCGTCTCACCCAGCGCATTCGCCAGCTTGGGTTGACCCTGCCGGTGGTGGGCGTGACGGCGAACGCGCTGGCGGAAGAGCGGCAGCGTTGTCTGGAGTCGGGGATGGATAGCTGTCTGTCGAAGCCGGTCACGCTGGACGTGCTGAAGCAGACGCTGACGACCTATGCGAATCGGGTGAGAAGGGCGAGAGGGTAAAAAAGTCACCCCGGCGGGAGCCGGGGTGACTGAGAGAGATTAATCTTTGTCCGCAGGCGCAAGCGTCACGGAGGAAAGATAGTTCAGCAGGGCAATATCATTTTCCACACCCAGTTTCATCATCGCTGATTTTTTCTGGCTGCTGATGGTCTTGATACTGCGGTTCAGTTTTTTGGCGATCTCCGTCACCAGAAAACCTTCGGCAAACAGGCGCAGCACTTCACTCTCTTTCGGTGACAGGCGTTTGTCACCGTAGCCGCCAGCGCTGATTTTCTCCAGCAGGCGCGATACGCTTTCCGGCGTAAACTTCTTCCCTTTTTGCAGCGCGGCCAGCGCTTTTGGCAGGTCGGTCGGTGCGCCCTGCTTAAGGACAATCCCTTCGATATCCAGTTCCAGCACGGCACTCAGAATCGCCGGGTTGTTATTCATCGTCAGGACAATGATCGAGATGCCGGGGAAATGGCGCTTGATATACTTGATCAAGGTGATCCCATCGCCATATTTATCGCCTGGCATCGACAGATCGGTGATCAGCACATGAGCGTCCAGCTTCGGCAGGTTATTTATCAACGCTGTGGAGTCTTCAAATTCGCCAACGACGTTAACCCATTCGATCTGTTCCAGAGATTTACGAATACCAAACAGGACAATGGGATGGTCGTCAGCAATAATTACGTTCATGTTATTCATCTATAAGGCTACCTTGCTACAGTAAGCTCTTGACGTAAGCGTCAATGTCGCTGATGTATTTTTTTATGCCTGAAGCATCTTTCTCACGAATTAAATGCTCCAGCGTTTCACATAACTGCTTGCCGGGTACCAGATTGAGCATGGCAAATACCCCTTTAAGGCGGTGAGCCGTCTGCGCCAGCGCAGCGAAATCATCCGTTGCCGTCTCAGTATACAACTTCTTAACATCATCCGGTACTGTGTCAACAAACAGTGCATAATAGCCGCTGGCGTGAAGTTCGGCGTTTTCATTGTTCGCGCCGGGAGACTCCACGATCTCTTCCTGAGCCAGTTGCTCTTCAATCAATTGCAGGACTGCATCCTGCATGGCGTTGCTCATATTAAAATTGACCCGTAGCTGACCGGGGCCAATTTTCCGCACGCCGGGCTCATCATCGCTTAAAAGCAAGCCCGTGGCTGTAAGATTAGACGGATTATCAGTTAAAAAGAGATCAAACTCTTGACTCCCGCCTCTTTCATCGGGAGTGATGCAGCTTGCCCCCCAGTTTTCGAGCTGTCTGACGACAATACTACGAATTTCACTGGAGGTGATGTCGATCATCGCCACGACCTCATCCAGCAGACGCTCATCGGATTCGTCTTCCGGCGCGCTCGCCGCCATCTTCACATGCAGAGAATAACGCGTTCCCAGTTCATCGCGGGATTTAATATTCAGATGCCCGCCAAGTTTACGTGCCAGCTGGTCGCAGAGCCAGAAGGTGAGGGCATTGGCTTTGCTGTAGCGATCGGACTGGGTATCGTTAAGATACGGGAAGTGAAGATTATCGATTTCCCGGCTGGAAACCCCGTTGCCGGTATCCAGAATACGGAAGGTCAGGCGGTCGGAGGCCGACTCGTCAGCGCTCACTTCAAGGGTAATTTTACCGATTTGCGTAGCGGTAACGGCGTACTGGATCAGCAGCAGCAGGATCCGCCGCAGGGCATCGCGATCGCCGTAGCGCTGCTCGCTGGCGGGCAGGCTGTTATTGATCAGCAGTTGCAGACCTTTGCGTTTCACCGACGGCAGCACTTCCGGCACGACTTCATCAATCAACTGCTGGATTGAAAACTCGCTGGTCGCACTCTGCCAGCTACCGTCTTCAAGCATATTCGCCAGCTGGATTTCGTCGATCAGACGCACCAGCACATCGGCATGGTGAGAGAGTTTTTTGCCGTCGCCGGAGGCCAGCAGCGCGGCTTCCGCAGCCAGCGTTTTTACCGGCTGACGAAGGGCTTCAGCAATGTGATGCATGAAAGCGGTGCGGGCGTGCTGATTCTTCTCATACAGTCGCTGGGCCTGCTTGAGTTTTTTGCTCACCAGCACTTCACGATCCTGATCGCGGATAATAAAAATTTGGGTGCGCGGCACGGTCTGGCTGCGGAACTGGCGAATTTCGTACAGCTCATTGTTGATCGTCGCCTGAATCACGCCCTGGTGCTGATCTGCCATGCTGGTAATGTTCTGCAAATTCAGATGCGGCAGGAGATGATCGGCGATTTTGTTGCTCATCAGCGTGCGGTTGGATTCGAGATCGTGTACCAGCAGGCCCAGCGGCAGCATGGAGACAATCTCTTCATTAATTGCACGCAGCACGCGCAGTTCGTTGCTGACGACGGAAGGCGAAGCCGGTTCGCCCTGTTGCCGTGTTGGCTGATGGCGGAAGGTCGTGTAGCCAAACAGCGCCAGCGCCAGCAGGCCAATATTCAGCAGCAGCGGCAGTAAAATATTTTGCAGCGTATCCAGCAGCAGGGTGCCGAAAGGTACCTGCCAGACCAGACGCATCCCGGTTGAATTGATGGCTGAAGAAATTTCGATGCGCGAGCCGTTAAGGTTAACGCTGGCGCTGTCCGCCGCCTCTTTTTCCGCGCTGCGCAGATTGGCCTGCGAGGTATCCTGATCCAGGCGGAAGCTCTCCAGCGGCATGGTTGGCGGGATCAGATCGTTAACCGGTAAATCAAACGCGACGACCGTCGCCAGATGCCCCGGCTGGTTAAAGGTGGTGCGCAGCGTAAAATAATAGCCGTTTTGCCAGGCCAGGCGACGCAGGCCGGAAAAGCTCTCGCGCTCGTCCAGCGAGTTCGCCTGCTGGAGCATTTCCGCACGGCGGGAGTCAACGTCACCGCCGACATTAGATTCTTTAAGCCCGGAAGAGAGATCTTTCAGCGGCAGCGTGGAAACGAGGATCAGGCTGTTATCCTGACCGTTCAGATAATACATCGACCAGGGAATGGTTTCCGCTCCCCAGAGCGTATCCAGATAAGCGGACATGCGCTGGGTCATTTCCAGCGTCGAGCTGTCGTGTGAGCCAAAAATCAGCGCTTCCGTTTTCCGACGCGGCTTTTCAAGATAGTACACGTCCTGTTTCAGGCGGGTTTCTTGTAATCCTTCACTGGAAGAAAGCGGAGTGGCGGCAACGTTGTCATAAATCTGCCAGGTCGCATAGCGCCAGGTATCAACGCGTTTATGGATGGCGTGGGTGATATCAACCACCTGATAGCTTTTATCTTTCAGCCAGGCATTGACGGCGCTCTGAACCATTACTCCCATAGTGACCAGTAATACAATGATGAGTAACAGGAAGAAGCGGGTGAGACTCCCCGGCATCAGGGAAAACCTGGAAGGGGTCATAGTATCAGAGTGACTCATTATGCGTGTGTACCTGTTGTGACTGCACTGATAAGAGAAAAGCTCAGAGCCCGTAGCGCAACTGAGATACTGTGTCGATCATGCTTGTTGCGGTCAGCCAACATTCATAAGCAAATGTAAGCCTTTATGCTGCATGATTTTGTACTGCTGGCAGTATAAAGGGTAATGGATGAATTTCCAGACTCTCAGCGCGGCGGCAGCGACTTTTTTGTTTGCAGCCGCAAACGCGCGTCAGTTGCGCATCAGCGCGGGAAATGGGCCAGCAGAATCGCCGAAATAGCGAGGCGGCTAAAGAGTAAATAGCACAAAATATCAAAAAAATACCTACAAAAGCTGAGCGGATATCGTCGGCATAAGTCATTAAAATGATTAATTAATAGTCGTTATGATTTCGTACGGGTAGCATAATCTGATGGAGGTAACGTAAAGAAAGGTAAAAAAAAACCGAACGCGAAGCGTTCGGTAGAAATAGGGGTAAACAGACATTCAAAGCTGAATGACGGTAATAAATAAAGTTAATGATGATAGCGGAATCTATTCTAGTCGCGTTTTAGAGCTTTGTTTTGGCAATAGATGCTATAAAAATGCTCTATTTTAATTGCATGATTTTATTGATAAAAATTTATATTTTGATTATTAGTGCTCATTTCTTTAGCTATTTGTGGCAGTAAAAAGTTCCCTCACATTTACAAAATGAAACATCTATGCGGCTAAATGAAACATCTTAAAAGTTTTAGTATCATATTCGTGTTGGATTATTCTGTATTTTGCCGCAAAATGGGTTCGCCGACTGATTGACGGGTTAATCAGTAAGCAGTGGCAATAAAAAAGCATATAAAAGGCATATAACAGAGGGTTAATAACATGAAAGTTAAAGCACTATCCCTCCTGGTACCGGCTCTGCTGGTAGCAGGCGCAGCAAATGCGGCTGAAATTTATAACAAAGACGGCAACAAATTAGATCTGTACGGTAAAGTTGATGGTCTGCACTATTTTTCCGATGACGACGGTAGCGATGGCGACCAGACTTACGTGCGTCTCGGCTTTAAAGGCGAAACCCAGGTCAATGACCAAATCACCGGCTACGGTCAGTGGGAATACCAGGTGCAGGGCAACACTGACGAAGGTCAGAATGATTCCTGGACCCGTGTGGCGTTTGCCGGCCTGAAATTTAACGAAGCGGGTTCTTTCGACTATGGTCGTAACTACGGCGTCGTTTACGATGTAACATCATGGACCGACGTTCTGCCGGAATTCGGCGGCGACACTTACGGTGCGGATAACTTCCTGCAATCGCGTGCTAACGGCGTGGCGACCTACCGTAACACCGACTTCTTCGGTCTGGTTGACGGCCTGAACTTTGCCCTCCAGTACCAGGGTAGCAACGGCGACGCCAGCGGCGAAGACATTGGTGGTCGTAGCGTACTGCGTCAGAACGGTGACGGCTTCGGCGGTTCTGTAACCTACGATATGGGTTACGGTTTCAGCGCGGGTGGTGCCGTTGCCAGCTCCAAACGTACTTCCGATCAGAACGACCTGCCGGGCATCTACGGTAGCGGCGATCGTGCAACCACTTACTCCGGCGGCGTGAAATACGACGCGAACAATGTTTACCTGGCTGCACAGTACTCCCAGACCTATAACGCTACCCGCTTTGGCGGCAGCAGCGGTTCTGACGCGTACGGTTTTGCAGACAAAGCGCAGAACTTTGAAGCGGTTGCCCAGTACCAGTTTGACTTCGGTCTGCGTCCGTCCGTGGCTTACCTGCAATCCAAAGGTAAAGACATCAATAACGGCGTTGTAAACTATGGCGATCAGGATCTGCTGAAATACGTTGATGTGGGTGCGACTTACTACTTCAACAAAAACATGTCTACCTACGTTGACTACAAAATCAACCTGCTGGATGACAACGACTTCACCCGCGCTGCGGGCGTAAGCACCGACGATATCGTCGCGCTGGGTCTGGTTTACCAGTTCTAAAAATCCGTTCACATGCTAAAGGGCCTGCGGGCCCTTTTTTTATGCGCACAGTTCGGATGTTCTGAGACTATCGAACAGGTGTACTCTTGCGCTGCAAAAGTAAGAGGATAATGACAGATGGAAATAACTTTTTTTCGTGCGGCCCTGTTGGCTGCCACCGTATTGCTGGCGGGCTGCGATGATGCGCCGGTTGCTGCCGCGCCTGCCCCGGCAGCGTCCACCGTGCTGGAAGGGAAAACGATGGGCACCGTATGGCGGGTAAGCGTTATTAACGCCGATCCGCGCCGGGCGGAAGAACTACAGCAAAAAATTCAGACCCAGCTTGATGCTGACGACCAGCTGCTTTCGACCTGGAAGCCAGACTCAGCGTTAATGCGCTTCAATCATTCGCAAAGCATTACGCCGTGGCCGGTGAACGAAGCGATGGCGGATATCGTCACCGAAGCGCTGCGCATTGGGGCTAAAACCCACGGCGCGATGGATATCACCGTCGGACCGCTGGTAAACCTGTGGGGATTCGGCCCCGACAAACAGCCGGAAAAAATCCCGGATGACCAGCAGATTGCCGCCGCCAAAGCGCGCACGGGATTACAGCATCTCACGGTAATCAACATGGCCGGACGTCAGTACCTGCAAAAAGATATTGCTGATTTGTTTGTCGATCTCTCGACCGTCGGCGAAGGTTATGCCGCCGATCACCTTGCACGGCTGATGGAGCAGGAGGGGATTTCCCGCTATCTGGTGTCCGTCGGCGGCGCGCTGGTCAGCCGGGGCAATAACGGCGAAGGCAAACCGTGGCGGGTGGCAATTCAGAAACCGACCGACCGTGAAAATGCGGTGCAGGCGGTGGTGGATATCAACGGTCACGGTATCAGCACCTCCGGCAGCTATCGTAATTATTACGAACTGGACGGTAAACGCATCTCGCACGTGATCGATCCGCAAAGCGGGCGACCTATCGAGCACCGACTGGTTTCGGTGACGGTTATCGCGCCCAGCGCGCTGGAAGCGGATAGCTGGGACACCGGGCTGATGGTGCTTGGGCCGCAACAGGCGAAAGAGGTGGCGCGCGAGCAGGGGCTGGCGGTGTATATGATTGTCAAAGAGGGCGACGGTTTTACCACCTGGATGTCACCGCAGTTTGCCAGCTTTGTCATCGACACAAAAAATTAGAAAGCAAGATTGTCGGTTTTTTTACGTCCGCTTTCCGCCAGAGTAAGGCTACCCTTATAGCAGGAGCCTGCGTATGAAACTCAAAACCATGACTGACGATGAGCGCCGCTGGCAGGCGGTGCTCAGTCGCGATGCCACCGCCGACGGGCAGTTTGTCTTTGCGGTGATCACCACCGGGATCTTTTGCCGCCCCTCGTGCCGGGCGCGTCATGCCCTGCGGCAAAATGTGCGTTTTTATGCCGATGCGCAGGCTGCGCTGGCAGCGGGATTCCGTCCCTGCAAACGCTGCCGCCCGGATGCGCTCTCGCCGCAGGCCGCCCGCCATGAAATCGTAGCCCGCGCCTGCCGGTTGCTGTCCCGGGAGCCGCCGCTGACGCTTACGGCGCTGGCAAGCACGCTGGCCGTCAGTCCCTTTCATTTACATCGCCTGTTTAAATCCGTCACTGGCGTCACCCCGAAAGCCTGGCAGCAGGCACAGCGCGCGCAGCGGTTACGAACCGCACTGGCGGAAGGAGAAACCGTGACCGACGCGGTGATGAACGCGGGCTTTTCTGCCAGCAGCGCTTTTTATCGCCGCGCGGATGCCACGCTTGGCATGACCGCGCGTCAGTATCGCAGCGGCGGCGAGGCGATGATCGTTCGTTTTGCAGCGGGTTACTGTTCTCTTGGCGTCTGTCTGGTTGCTGCCAGCGAAAGAGGGATCTGCGCGATCTTACTCGGCGACAGCGAAGATGAACTCACCGCCTCTCTTCAGCGACTGTTTCCCCGCGCGCAATTACAGACGGGCGACACCGCGTTTGGTGAGCAGGTAAAAGAGGTCATTGACCGGCTGGAAACACCCACTTCTGCGCTACCGTTGCCGTTAGATTTACGCGGCACCGCGTTTCAGATGCGGGTCTGGCAGGCGCTCTGCGAGATCCCGGCAGGCGAAACCCGCAGCTATCAGCAAATCGCGCAGGCGGTGGGTCAACCTCTGGCGGTGCGGGCGGTTGCCAGCGCCTGCGCTGCCAATAAACTGGCGCTGATTATTCCCTGCCATCGGGTTATCCGTCAGGACGGCGCGCTGTCCGGCTATCGCTGGGGAACGGCGCGAAAAGCCGCCTTACTGCGTCGTGAAGCTCAACAGGAGGAATCATGCTCGATCTCTTTGCCGAAGCCGAACCCTGGGACGAGCCGTTAGCGCCCGGTGCTACCATCCTGCGCCGGTTTGCCCTTAGCCGCGGCGGGCAACTGCTGGCGGCCATTGACGACGTGGCCCGCGTCTCTCCCTTCCGCCAGATGACCACGCCCGGCGGCTACACCATGTCGGTGGCGATGACCAACTGTGGCCCGCTGGGCTGGACCACCGACAGCCGGGGCTACCTGTACGCCACGCGCGATCCGCTGACCGAAGAGCCCTGGCCGCCGGTCCCGGCGGTCTTCAGTCAGCTGGCGGATGCGGCGGCGAAACGCGCGGGCTACCCGGATTTCCGCCCGGACGCCTGCCTGATTAACCGCTATCTGCCGGGCAGTAAACTGTCGCTGCATCAGGATAAAGACGAGAAAAACCTGCGCGCGCCGATTGTCTCCGTATCCCTGGGGCTACCGGCCATTTTTCAGTTCGGCGGTCTGAAACGTAACGATCCGCTGAAGCGTATGTTGCTTGAGCACGGCGACGTGGTGGTATGGGGCGGCGAATCGCGGCTGTTTTATCATGGCATTCAGCCGATTAAAGAGGGCGATCATCCCGCTACCGGGCGCTGCCGCTATAACCTGACCTTCCGCCAGGCCGGAGAAGTTGAATAAAAATAAGAATTATTCTTGATGTCAGCGGAGGGCAGTTTAAACTGCGGGCTGATTTTTCTCGCGGATGCTATTTATGGAACTTCTCCTGCTGGTCTGGCGGCAGTACCGCTGGCCTTTTATCGCCGTTATGGCGCTAAGTTTAGTCAGCGCTGCGCTGGGCATCGGGCTTATCGCCTTCATCAACCTGCGCCTGATTGAATCCGTGGATACGACGCTAACAGTGCTGCCGGAGTTTCTGGGTCTGCTGCTGCTGTTAATGGCGGTCACGCTCGGTTCGCAGCTGGCGCTGACCACCCTCGGCCATCATTTTGTCTATCGCCTGCGCAGCGAGTTCATCAAGCGTATTCTGGATACTCAGGTTGAGCGTATCGAGAAGCTCGGCAGCGCCGCGCTGCTGGCGGGGCTGACCAGCGACGTGCGTAACATCACCATTGCTTTTGTGCGCCTGCCGGAACTGGTGCAGGGGATTATTCTCACCTTTGGCTCTGCGGCGTATCTGGCAATGCTGTCCACCAAAATGCTGCTGATCACCGCGCTATGGATGGCACTGACCATCTGGGGCGGCTTTATGCTGGTTGCCCGCGTTTACCGGCATATGGCAAGGCTGCGCGAAACCGAAGATAAGCTGTATCACGATTACCAGACGGTGCTGGAAGGGCGCAAAGAGCTGACCCTCAACCGCGAGCGGGCGGAGCATATCTTCAATACCATTTATATCCCGGACGCCAGAGAGTATCGCCACCACATTGTCCGCGCCGATACGTTTCACCTGAGCGCGGTGAACTGGTCGAATATTATGATGCTCGGCGCTATCGGGCTGGTGTTCTGGATGGCAAACAGCCTCGGCTGGGCCGATACCAACGTGGCGGCGACCTATTCATTAACGCTGTTATTCCTGCGCACGCCGCTGCTTTCCGCCGTCGGCGCGCTGCCCACGCTGTTAAGCGCCCAGGTCGCGTTTAAAAAACTCAGACAGTTCGAACTGGCCCCCTACAAGCCGGAATTCCCGCAGCCTGAACTTTATCCGCAGTGGCAGACGCTGGAACTGCGCGACGTGATGTTTCGCTATCAGGACAATGCGTTTTCAGTCGGACCGATTAACCTGACGCTGAAACGCGGCGAGCTGGTGTTTTTGATTGGCGGCAACGGCAGCGGCAAATCCACCCTGGCGATGCTGCTAACCGGGCTGTATCAGCCGGTTTCCGGGCAAATTCTGCTTGATGGCGAGCCGCTGGCTGCCGATCGGCCGGAAGATTATCGCAAACTGTTTTCTGCGGTATTTACCGATGTCTGGCTGTTCGACCAGTTGCTGGGCGCAGAAGGTAAACAGGCCGATCCTGCGCTGGTCGATCGCTGGATCGCCCAGCTTAAAATGAGCCATAAGCTAAAGCTGGAAAACGGTAAGATCCTCGACCTGAAGCTGTCGAAAGGGCAGAAGAAACGCGTGGCGCTGCTGCTGGCGCTGGCAGAAGAACGCGATATCATCCTGCTGGATGAATGGGCGGCGGATCAGGACCCACATTTCCGCCGTGAGTTTTATCAGGTGCTGCTGCCGCTGATGCAGGCAATGGGCAAAACGATTTTTGCCATCAGCCATGATGACCATTATTTCATCCATGCTGACCGGCTGCTGGAAATGCGTGACGGTCAGCTTTCAGAGTTAACTGGCGAAGAGCGGGATTTAGCGTCGCGCGACGCCGTCGCCCGCACCGCCTGATAAGCGCCGACCTCTGCAGCCCGTGGTCGGCACGGGCTGCTCATTTTTCCCGCATTCGCGCTCGCCGTTTAATCTCGCTGACAAACTCCACGCTATGCTTAATGCGCAGCGGACACGTCGTCCGCTGCGCTGACTTCAAGGATCGCCGATGTCCGTTTCGACTAAACACAGCGCCAGACTGCGCGATGAAGAGCGTGCGCGCCTGATTTGGCTGCTCACCACCGATAAAGCCATTACCTCCTCGCTGCTTAATAAGCTCACTCTGGTTGAGCAATACGACAGCGGCGCGCTGGAAAATCAAATTGCCGAAGTGGGCGTGCTGGTTGAGCATCTCAAACCCGCCGACCTGGCGGATACGCTTGAAGCGCTGCCCGCCGAAGAGCGTCGCGCCCTGTGGCTGCTGATCGGCGATAGCAAACGGGGCAAAGTGCTGCTCGAAGCCTCGGAAAGCGTGTGGGATGACCTCGTGGCAGGCATGAGCGACCGGGCGCTGCTGGAGGCGCTGAATACCCTTGATATCGACGAGCAGATCTACATTGTTCAGCATCTGCCGCGTAATCTGACCGGCAGACTGCTGGCGACGCTGCCGCCTGCTGAACGGGCCCGGGTGCGCCAGGTAATGAATTACGACCCCGGCAGCGTCGGCGCGATTATGGAGTTCGAGGTCATTACCGTGCGCCCGGATGTGACGCTCGGTACGGTCCAGCGCTATTTGCGGCGGCTCGGCAAAATGCCGGAAAACACCGATAAACTGTTTGTCACCGACCGCGACAAAACCCTGCTCGGCGAGCTTGAACTGAAAATGATTTTGATCTCGCCCGCTGGCCTGAAGGTTAGCGAGGTGATGGAGCGCGATATTCTGGCTTTCCATCCGCAGGAAGATGCGGAACAGGCCGCGCGAACGTTTGAGCGTGACAACCTGATTAGCGCCGCGCTGGTCGATCCTGACGGCAGGCTGATGGGGCGTATTACCATTGATGAAATTGTCGATGTGGTTTACCGGGAAACCGATAACGACCTGCGCAGAATGGGGGGATTAAGCGGCGACGAAGACGTTTTCGCCCCGGTACATAAAGCGGTAAAAACGCGCTGGGCGTGGCTGGCGGTCAACCTCTGCACCGCTTTTATTGCCTCGCGGGTGATCGACGGTTTCGAACACACCATCTCGCGGCTGGTGGCGCTGGCTTCGCTGATGCCCATTGTGGCAGGCATTGGCGGCAATACCGGCAATCAAACCATTACCATGATTGTGCGCGCGCTGGCGTTGCAGTACATCCAGCCGGGCAACTTTTCGTTCCTGATCCTGCGTGAAATGGGCGTGGCGCTAATCAACGGCCTGGTATGGGGCGGCATTATGGGCGCAGTCACCTGGTGGCTGTACGGCGACCTGGCGCTCGGCGGCGTGATGACGCTGGCGATGGTGCTCAACCTGCTGGTGGCGGCTTTTATGGGGGTGATTATCCCGATGGTGATGACCAAACTGGGGCACGATCCGGCGGTCGGTTCAAGCGTGATGATCACTGCCATCACCGACACCGGCGGCTTCTTTATTTTTCTGGGGCTGGCGACGATTTTCCTGCTTTGAGCGAAAACCGACGCGGCACCAGCGCCATTGCCAGCGTACCCGCCAGCACGCCAATCGCCAGATTATCCGTCGTCACGGTGGCGGCGATGGTTATGATCATCGCCACGGTTTCCGGCCACGGCGCGGCTTTGAGCTGCGCAGGCCGCAGGCTGTGCCAGCTAAAGGTTTTCAGCGCTACGATAACCATAATCCCCGCCAGTACCGCCATCGGGATTTGCGCCATCACCTCACTTAACGCCGTGACCAGCAGTAACAGCACCGCGCCTGCCGCAAAAGTGGAAATGCGGCTGCGTCCGCCGCCCATTTCGACGTTAACGATCGTCTGACCAATCATTGCACAGCCCGCGATCCCGCCGTAAAAGCCCGCCAGGATATTGGCAATGCCCAGCCCGGCGCTTTCCCGATGTTTATTTGACGGCGTGGCGGTCAAATCGTCCACCAGCTTTGCGGTCAGCAGCGATTCCATCAGCCCGACAAAAGCAATGCTCAGCGCGCAGGGCCAGATAATTTGCAGGGTGCTGAGATCCAGCGGCACTTTTAGCTCGCTGAGCCCCGGCAGGCCGCCGCCCATGGCGCCAGCATCACCTACGGTCGGCAATATCTGCCCGCTGGTAACGGTAAACAGGGTCAGCAGCACGATGGCGATCAGCGGCGAGGGCACGCTTTTCGTGAACATCGGCACCCACAGCACGATCAGCAGCGTCAGGGCAAACAGGCCGAGGATCAGTGGGTTGCGGCTCCAGAAATGCGGTACCTGAGCGAAGAAAATCAGAATGCCCAGCGCATTCACAAAGCCGGTCATGACCGCCTGCGGAATAAAACGCATCAGCCGCGCCATGCCGGTCAGACCGAAAATAATCTGCACGATCCCGGCTAAAATCACCGCAGGCAGAATATAAGCCACGCCGTGCGCATGGACCATTGGGGCAATTACCAGCGCGACCGAGCCTGCCGCCGCCGTGACCATCGCCCGACGCCCGCCCAGAACCGACATCACCAGACACAGCACTACCGAGGCGATCAGGCTGACTTTTGGGTCAACGCCAGCAATCACTGAAAAAGAAATCACTTCCGGGATCAGCGCCAGCGCGGTAATTACGCCCGCCAGCGTCTCGCGCATCAGCAGCGACGGCGAGCGTATTACGGTGGTCATCGCCGCCTGCTGAACGGGCGACAGAGAGGATTGAATTTCAGGCATACAGATCCGCAAACAGAGAAGGGGCTTCCATAACGTTTACCGTGCGTCCGTGCGGAAAATCACAAAGCGGAGAATGGTAACGGTTAGTCCCCCCGCTAACCAGCACTTTTTATCATTTGCCGACAGCAGTTATTAAACATTTTTATAACTGTTCTAAAAACTAATCTTAAAGATTAAACAATATTTAATTTTTTAACCGGGAGTGCTAACGTAAAAATCCCGAATCGATTCACCTGCACTGAGTCGCGCTTTCTGTAAGGCATTTAAGATAATGAAAACTCAAAAAGCCATCCAGGGGTCCGCTTCCGTCCCTTCCAACCTCTCTTATCCCCGCGAACAGACGACGGACGTTCTGTTGATCGGGGGCGGTATTATGAGCGCCACACTCGGCACCTGGCTACAGGAGCTGGCCCCGGAGTGGTCCATCACCCTCGTTGAGCGAATGGGGAACGTCGCTCAGGAAAGCTCCAACGGCTGGAATAACGCGGGCACCGGACACGCGGCGTTAATGGAACTGAACTATACGCCGCAGCAGGCGGACGGCTCGGTCAGCATCGAAAAAGCGATTGAAATTAACCAGGCCTTTCAGCTTTCGCGCCAGTTCTGGGCGCATCAGGTTTCTCGCGGCGTGCTGCGCGAGCCGCGCCGTTTCATTAACGCGGTGCCGCATATGAGCTTTGTGTGGGGTGAGAAGCACGTTAACTTTCTGCGCGCCCGCTATGCGGCGTTGCAGCAAAGTCCGCTGTTTCAGGATATTCGCTACTCGGAAGATCACCAGCAGATTAAAGAGTGGGCACCGCTGGTGATGGAAGGGCGCGATCCGCAGCAAAAAATCGCCGCGACCCGGACGGAGAATGGCACTGACGTCAACTACGGTGAGATCACCCGCCAGTTTATCGCCGCCCTGCAAACGCGGGACAACTTCTCGCTACAGCTTAACACTGAGGTGCGCGGTTTTAAGCGCAACGCCGACGGCAGCTGGACGGTGCGCGTTTCACTGGCGGATAACCCTCGCGCCACCCGGCTTATCCGGGCAAAATTTATTTTCATCGGCGCGGGCGGGGCGGCGCTTCGTCTGTTGCAAAAAACACGTATTCCGCAGGCAAATGATTATGCCGGATTCCCGGTTGGCGGCCAGTTTCTGGTTGCGGAAAACCCGGACATTGCCAGCCACCACTTAGCGAAAGTGTACGGCCAGGCCGCAACCGGCGCGCCGCCGATGTCGGTCCCGCACATTGATACCCGGATCATCGACGGCAAACGGGTGATCCTCTTCGGTCCTTTTGCCACCTTCTCTACCCGATTCCTGAAAAACGGATCTCTCTGGGATCTGCTCCGCGCGACCAACGCAGCTAATCTGCTGCCGATGGTCAATGTCGGGCTGGATAACGTTGCGCTGGTCAAATATCTGGTCGGTCAGGTATTGCAAAAGGATGAGGATCGCTTTGCGGCGTTGCAGGCTTATTATCCGCAGGCACAAAAAGCCCACTGGCGACTGTGGCAGGCCGGGCAGCGGGTGCAGATTATCAAGCGCGACGCTGAGAAGGGCGGGGTATTACGTCTTGGGACTGAGGTCGTCTGTGACGATGCGGGGACGGTTGCCGCGCTGCTGGGCGCGTCGCCCGGCGCCTCAACCGCCGCCTCAATTATGCTGCAACTGATGGAAAAGGTGTTCCCGCAGCAGATGTCCTCCCCGCAATGGCAGGCCCGTTTGCAACAGATCCTGCCCGGCTACGGGCGCCCGGAAGCGGCGCAGGAGATGATGGCGTGGACCAGTGAGGTGCTCGGTCTGCATTACGCTCCGCCTCGCCAGCCGGATGCGATACCGCAGCCGCAACGCCAGCCGCAGCCGGTAAACGTCGAGCCAGTAGCGGATATCGCGCTGTAAGAACAACGGTGCGGAGTGAGGATTTACTCCGCAACCAGCCACATATCGGCTTCATCGAACATCTCTTCCAGCATACGGTTGAGCTTTTCGCGATCGTTTTTGCTGGCGTCGCTGTTCAGCCCGTTGGCCTGCATCGGTTTGACCCGGACCTCCGCATCAGGAAAAATGCGATGTACGCGGCGGGTCAGCTCCTCAAGGATAATTTCCCGCGCGCCAGGTAAGCCCGCAACGTTACGCTTGTCGTAAACCAGTTCTACAAACATTTTACCGCCTCGAATATACTGTTTTTATGTACAGCAATTTACCAGCCACGGCGGGAAAGTACAGCGCTTTCCAGCGCTTTTTTGTGCGCTGTGAAGGGTACGCCGGGAGTTGCAACATTATTTCACCATCGGCAAGATGGAGACGAAAAAAAACCAACCATAAATGGTTGGTTTTCTTGGGGAATTTTGGTCGGCACGAGAGGATTTGAACCTCCGACCCCCGACACCCCATGACGGTGCGCTACCAGGCTGCGCTACGTGCCGACTGATGGGGGCTAATAGTACCTCTTTCATCGGCGATTGCAAGCCGGTGATTTACTGACTGATTCATAATTAATCAATCAGTTAGCGACAAAGCGTTTTTCGTCGGTCAGAACCTGAAGCAGCAAACTCATCTGTGGTTTTTGATCGCGTATTTTCTCGCCGTCCGCGCGCCAGGTTTTGTAATCGCCGTTATGACCGAGCACCACCGTTTCCTGCGGCGTGGTAATAGCAAGCGTGTTGCCGCTGGCGGCAGTCACCCAGTTAAAGCGGCGGGCAACGCTGAACAGATCCTGTCCCTGCGAATACTCATTGGCAGGCGTGCTGACTCGCAGCAGGCGCTGCATCAGCGTTGCCATCACGTCTTTATGGTCGGTCAGCGTATCAATGCGCTGGGCTGGCGTGCCCGGCCAGTGGATGACCAGCGGAACCTGAAGGTGAGCGCGGGACCAGTCAAACTCTTCGCGCTGGTGATCCAGCGGCATACCGTGACCCGCCGTGATGATCACCACCGTGTTGTCCAGCTTGCCGGAGGCTTTCAGTGCATCCAGCACGCGGGTAATTTGGGTGTCTACATCCGTCGCCGCCCGCGTATAGCGGCGGGTAAAGTTCTGCTGATGACTGTCGTCGATATTGGTCCCGTTAAGGGCAATCCACGAGAACCAGCGGTTGTCTTCCCCGGCGTAACGTTCAAGCCAGTTGATCCACTGATTTGCCGTTTGCGCATCGGACTGCGCTTTCGCTGGCGGCAGCGAGAAATCGGAAAGCAACGCCTGACGGTAGAGTGGACTACTAAAGCCGTCAGAAGAGAACAGCCCGAGCTGATATCCCTGCTGATTCAGCGCCGTAACCAGCGCGGCGGGAATGCGGGATGACAGCACGCCGTCCATATAGCCTGGCGAAATACCGTAAAACAGACCGAAAATGCCGTTGTCGGTGCTGTTGCCCGAACTCATATGCTGGGTAAAGTTAACGTTTTGCTGGGCAAAGCTGGCCAGCCCCGGCATTTGTTGCTCGTAGCGTGAATAGTTCAGGCCATCAACGGTGATCAGCAGCACATTTTGACCGGTGCCCATATCGCGATAGTGCAAATCGCTTAGCGGATACTGGACGGAGACTGCTTCCGGGTCGCCCTGTTCAATTAATCGACGCTGATAATCCTGTGCATCAAGCAGGCCGTGTTTTTCGAGGAACCGACGGGCGGTCATCGGATACGAGAGCGGCAGGTTGGCGCGTTGCATGGTGATTGGGCGATAAAAGTTAGCATCTGCCCAGATATACAGGCTGTGAGAGGCAATAAATGCGACAAAAAATAGCCCGACGACCGGCCTCGCGTAACGGCGGCGGCGGGTGAGGCTGCGCAGCTTTTGCCAGCTCCAGGTGGCGACCAGCATCTCAATCAGCAAAATCACCGGCACGCTGATAAACATTAGCTGCCAGTCGCGCGCGGTTTCGTTCTGGTCGGGATTGAACACCAGTTCCCAGACGATGCGGTTGAGATGCAGGTGGAAGCGGGTAAACACTTCGCTGTCGATCAGCAACAGCGTGATCCCGACGGTCGCGAGGATGGCGGACAAAAAGCGCATCAGCCGCTGCGACATCACCACAAAGGTGAGCGGGAAGAGGATCAGCAGATAGGTGGCGAAAACCAGGAAACTGAAATGCCCGACAATACTCAGGTACGAATAAACGCGCCCGACAAGCGTTGTCGGCCAGTCGGCGACAAAAAGATAGCGGCTGCCGATCGCCGTGGCCAACAAAATGTTGAACAGGGCAAACCAGTGCCCCCAGCTAACCATCTGGGAGACTTTTTCACGGTAGCGCTGACGATGAGTCACCATATGCAGTCGTTCGTTTTCCTTAGTGCGCCTGTTGGTCGCTGACCGAGGATTGCAGCGCCTGAGCGAACGAGCGGGCAATAGCCTGGCGCTGTGCCGGTGCGACGCTGGTATTAATCAGATTCGTCACCATGTTCCCCAACACCATCAGCGAAAGATCGGTGGGAGTCTTATGTTTTTCTAATACATTGACCAGTTCGCTGAGCAGTTGTTCAACGTGTTCATCACTATAGCGGGAGTGTTGTGGCATAAATCGATATCAGTCTGTTTATGAAAGGGCAACATATTACCGTAGCAGCAGCTTTTTTTCCCCTTTTTTTCATCTTACACTGTGCCCCCGGCGGTGGGTAAATACCGTTCGGTCTAACAGGAGAGTTTAAGATGAGTCTGGATATCAACCAGATTGCCCTGCATCAGTTAATCAAGCGTGATGAACAAAACCTTGAACTGGTGCTGCGCGATTCATTGCTGGAGCCAAATGCCACCGTGGTGGAGATGATGGCCGAGCTGCACCGGGTATATAGCGCCAAAAATAAAGCTTACGGTTTGTTTAGCGACGAGAGCGAACTGGCACAGGCGCTGCGCCAGCAACGTCAGGGCGAGGAAGAATTCCTTGCGTTCAGCCGTGCGGCAACCGGGCGACTGCGCGATGAGCTGGCGAAATATCCGTTTGCTGACGGCGGCATCGTGTTGTTCTGCCACTATCGCTATCTGGCGGTGGAGTATCTGCTGGTGGCGGTGCTGAACAATTTAAGCAGTATGCGCGTGAACGAAAATCTGGATATCAGTTCTATTCATTATCTGGATATTAATCATGCCGATATCGTCGCCCGTATCGATCTCACCGAGTGGGAAACTAACCCTGAATCCACGCGCTATCTGACCTTTCTGAAAGGGCGGGTAGGGCGCAAGGTCGCCGATTTCTTTATGGATTTCCTCGGTGCCAGCGAAGGGCTGAACGCCAAAGCGCAAAACCGGGGGCTGTTGCAGGCGGTAGATGACTTCACCGCCGAAGCGCAACTGGACAAATCCGAGCGGCAGAACGTCCGCCAGCAGGTTTATGACTACTGCAGCGAACAGCTTCAGGCCGGTGAGGAAATTGCGCTGGAGTCGCTGTCGAAAGAGATTTCCGGGGTGAGCGAGGTCAGCTTCAGCGAATTCACCGCAGAGAAAGGCTACGAGCTGGAAGAAACTTTCCCGGCCGACCGCAGCACGCTGCGCCAGTTGACGAAATACGCCGGTAGCGGCGGCGGGCTGACCATTAATTTTGATGCGCTGCTGCTGGGTGAGCGTATTTTCTGGGACCCGGCGACCGATACGCTGACCATCAAAGGCACGCCGCCGAATCTGCGCGATCAATTACAGCGCCGCACATCCGGCGGAAAATAAGCCATAAAAAAACCCCGCCGTGGCGGGGTTCTTCTTTTCAACACGTTTGCGATTACGCGCGAACGAAGTCGATGTGAGACAGTTTCGGTTTGTACGGATGACGCTGTACAGCCTGAACTTTCACTTTTACTTCTTTGCCATCGATGACCAGAGTCTGCACTTCGCTGTAGAAACCTTCTTTAGCTTGCAGGTTCATCACTTTATCGTGATCCAGCTCGATAGCGATCGGAGCTTCAGTTCCACCGTAGATGATAGCCGGGAACTTGTTAGCTGCGCGCAGGCGGCGGCTCGCACCCTTACCCTGCTCTTTACGTACTTCTGCGTTGATAGTAGACATTTATTTCTCTCTTAAATAATTCCTGCTACAGGCGACCCAGTAACAGGTAAGTGTTCTGCTTTGCGTGTGCAAAAGCGGGCGGTATTCTATACCCGTCCGCTGTTAACGGCAATGAAAAGCGCGACTAGCCGCGTAATTCATTCGCGCGACGAAAACGTCCCTCGTAATCAAACAGCTTTTCGCGCACCTGCCAGTACGGGCCTTTCTTGCGCGCTACGACAAAATCCGGGTGGCGCAGTAGCGGCTGTTGCGCGACGATATCGGCGGCGGTGATCCAGCGCAGCGGCACGCCCGGCGTGCGCGTATGCGGGCGGATAAACAAGTGTTCGAAGGCGGTGCGCTGGGCGGGTGTCTGAAGACGAAAACGCTCGCTGACGTCCGCGCCGTCCTCATCGTAATAGACGATCTTCAGCCATTCGCCTTTTTCGTCTGCGCCGTTCTGTACGCTCATGCCGCTACAGCGCAGCACCAGCGCGTCTTTTAACTTCAGCGCCGCTTTCAGCATATCGTCAGGATCGACCAGCACCGTGTCGCATTCCCGGCAGCGGCGAGCGGCAATGTCGTTCTCCGCGTTACACTGCGGGCAGTTTTTAAAGCGAAAACGGTAATCGCACTGTTCGCGATGGCCTTCGTCATCTTCAAACCAGCCCTGACAGCGGCGGCCGAAATGCTCAATCAGCGTGCCGTCGGCGGTGGTTTTTCCCCAGAACGTATTGGCAAAACCGCAGCCCGGACAGAATACCTGCACCGGAACGTTGTCGCTTTTGCCTTTCGGCGCGCCGACTTCCGGGGCGTAAAGATCGTGCGGGTTGCCCGCATAGTCAAGGATCAGACAGTCGGTTTTGCCCGGTGCCAGCCGCAGCCCGCGCCCGACAATCTGCTGATACAGGCTGACGGACTCGGTCGGGCGCAGGATAGCGATTAAATCCACGTGCGGCGCATCGAAGCCGGTGGTCAGCACCGACACGTTCACCAGGTAGCGAAACTGCTGCGCTTTAAAAGCAGCGATCAGCTCATCGCGCTGTGCGCCCGGCGTTTCACCGGTGATCAGCGCGGCATCGCTGGCGGGCAGCAGGCCGACGATTTCCCGCGCGTGCTCGACCGTGGCGGCAAAAATCATCACGCCCTTACGCGCGGCGGCAAATTCAACGATCTGGCTGATAATATGCGGCGTAACGCGCCGTTGTTTTTTCAGTTCCTGATTTAACTCCGCCTCGCTGAACAGGCCGTTACTTTGCGCCTGCAGGCGACTAAAGTCATACTGAACGACGGGCATATCCAGTCGCTCCGGTGGCGTCAGGTAGCCGTGCTTGATCATATAGCGCAGCGGCAGTTCGTAAATACAGTCGCGGAAAAGCGCTTTTTCATCGCCGCGCACCATGCCGTGATAGTGAAAGCGGTAAATCCAGCCTTTACCGAGGCGAAAAGGCGTGGCGGTCAGTCCCAGCAGCCGTAGCCGGGGGTTGGCGCTGGAAAGATGCGCGAGGATTTGCTGATACTGGCTGTCGCTGTCATCGCTGATGCGATGGCACTCATCGACGATCAGCAGCGAAAATTCGCCCCGGAAGGCATCAAGGTTGCGCGCCACCGATTGCACGCTGCCAAAGACCACTTTGCCGTGGCTCTCTTTGCGTTTCAGCCCGGCGGCAAAAATATCCGCCTCCAGCCCCAGCGCCAGATATTTGGCATGGTTTTGCTCAACCAGCTCTTTAACGTGAGCCAGCACCAGTACACGTCCGCGCGCCACTCTTGCCAGTTCAGCAATCACGAGGCTTTTTCCGGCACCCGTAGGCAGCACAATGACGGCGGGTTCGCGGTGTTGACGAAAATGGGTGAGGGTGGCGTCCACCGCTTCCCGCTGATAGGGGCGAAGAGTAAAGGTCATATTCATCTTAAATAGTCTGCCGGGTGCTTTTTCCCTTGAGCGGCGGCCAGCGCTCGCTATACTGAGAGGTGCAGAACCGCTTCATTTTTCGGACGTCTTTGTCCGACTCCAGGCATAATTACAGGCAAAAATCATTCATGCGACTTGATAAATTTATCGCTCAGCAGCTTGGCGTCAGCCGTGCTATTGCCGGGCGTGAAATTCGCGCTCACCGCGTTACGGTTGATGGCGAGATAGTAAGGGACAGCGCGTTTAAACTTCAACCGGAACATGACGTCGCCTATGACGGCAATTCTCTGATCCAGCAGCACGGACCGCGTTATTTCATGCTGAATAAACCGCAGGGCTACGTGTGCTCGACCGACGATCCCGACCATCCGACCGTGCTGTACTTCCTCGACGAGCCGGTCGCGTACAAACTCCATGCCGCAGGCCGTCTGGATATCGACACCACCGGGCTGGTTTTAATGACCGACGATGGTCAATGGTCGCATCGTATCACCTCTCCGCGCCATCACTGCGAAAAAACCTATCTGGTCACGCTGGAGTCCCCGGTGGCCGACGATACGGCTGAACAGTTTGCTCGCGGCGTCCAGTTGCATAACGAAAAAGATCTGACCAAACCCGCCACGCTTGAGGTTATCACCCCAACAGAGGTGCGCCTGACAATTAGCGAAGGGCGTTACCATCAGGTTAAACGTATGTTTGCTGCGGTGGGAAATCATGTGGTGGGGCTGCACCGTGAACGCATTGGCGCGATTGCGCTGGATGATGACCTCGCGCCGGGCGAGTACCGGGCGCTGACGGATGAAGAAGTTGCCAGTATCGGCATGTCATGATGTTAAGAACGGGAGATTAGGGTGACAACAAAGCAGCGCTCTTCGCTGGGCATCGTATTTATTCTTGGCCTGTTGGCCATGCTGATGCCGCTTTCGATTGATATGTATCTGCCTGCTTTACCGGTGATCTCCGCACAATTCGGCGTGCCTGCTGGTAGTGCGCAAATGACCCTGAGCACTTATATTCTCGGCTTTGCGCTTGGACAACTGCTTTATGGACCGATGGCGGACAGCCTGGGCCGTAAGCCAGTGATCCTCGGTGGCACGCTGGTTTTTGCCGCAGCGGCGGCGGCCTGCGCGCTCTCGCAGACCATCGAGTATCTGATCCTGCTGCGCTTCTTTCACGGCCTGGCGGCAGCGGCGGCAAGCGTGGTGATTAACGCCCTGATGCGCGATATTTATCCGAAAGAAGAATTTTCGCGGATGATGTCGTTTGTGATGCTGGTGACCACCATCGCCCCGCTGGTCGCGCCGATGGTCGGTGGCGCGGTGCTGATCTGGTTTAGCTGGCACGCTATTTTCTGGATCCTCGCCGTGGCTGCGCTGCTGGCGTCGCTGATGATTTTCTTTTTCATCGACGAGACGCTGCCCGTCGAGCGGCGGCAGAAATTCCACATTCGCACTACCGGCGGCAACTTTGCTGCGCTGTTCCGCCACAAGCGGGTGCTGAGCTATATGCTGGCAAGCGGCTTCAGCTTTGCCGGGATGTTCTCTTTTTTAAGCGCCGGGCCGTTTGTTTATATCGAGCTGAACCACGTTTTACCGCAGCATTTCGGTTATTACTTCGCGCTGAATATCGTGTTCCTGTTTGTGCTCACCATCATTAACAGCCGTTTTGTGCGGCGGGTCGGGGCGCTGAATATGTTCCGTGCCGGGCTGTGGGTCCAGTTTGCGATGGCGGTGTGGCTGGTGGTCTGCGCGCTGCTGGATGTCGGCTTCTGGTCGCTGGTGGTGGGCGTTGCCGCATTTGTCGGCTGCGTGTCGCTGGTATCGTCTAACGCGATGGCGGTGATCCTTGACGAGTTCCCGCACATGGCGGGCACGGCTTCGTCGCTGGCTGGCACTTTCCGTTTCGGGATCGGGGCGATTGTTGGCGCGCTGCTGTCAATGGCGACGTTTACCACCGCCTGGCCGATGCTGCTGTCGATTGCCTTCTGTGCGACCAGCTCTGTTCTCTTCTGCCTGTACGCCAGTCGCACCCGAAAACGCGCCCGTTGATGTCCCTTCCGGGGCGAATTCCGCCCCGTTTTCCCTTCTGATTTCTCGCTGCTCTTGCTGTTTTACACGATATATGTTTATTTTATGTAAAATCTATTTGTGTAAAAAGTCACGCTCATGTTGTTAAAAAGGTTGTTTTAGATCACAAAAACGCGTACATATAGCGCCAAAAGGCTCCTGTAACGCGGATAAACCGCTTTACGGATGAGCCTGTGAAGCCTTACTGGTTGTAGATGAAAGCGTTTTCTTCAGGATGCACGACGAATTGTCAACCATGTGTTAATATTGATGTGAATCAATTGTTAATTTTACTGCTCCGGGGATTAAAAAGTGACCAATCAACAACTCTCCATCGTCCACCGTTTACCGCAGAGCTATCGCTGGCTGTCCGGTTTTGCAGGTTCCAGAGTTGAACCGATTCCGCAGAACGGTCCGGCCTCTGAGAATTGCCTGGTTGCGTTAAAATTGCTCAGCCCGGACGGCGACAGCGCCTGGCCGGTTATGCATACCCTAAGTCAGGCGCTGAGCGACATTTCAGTCGATTGTTCGGTGCTGGAATGCGAAGGGGAACCCTGCCTGTTTGTGAACAGACAGGATGAGTTTACGGCAACCTGCCGTCTGAAAAACTGCGGTGTGGCGATTGCCGAGCCGTTCTCCGGCAACAATCCTTTCTGACCGTCAGCTTAGCGTTAAAAGCTGACGGGTATATTCCTGCTGCGGTGCGCTGAAGACGCGCGCGCATTCACCCTGCTCAATGACCTCTCCCTGACGCAGTACCATGACCTGATGGCACAGCGAACGCACAACGTGTAAATCGTGGCTGATAAAGATATAGGCCAGCCGGTGTTTTTGCTGTAACGACTTCAGCAGCGCGAGGATTTGCGCCTGCACGGTGCGATCCAGCGATGATGTGGGTTCATCCAGAATAATCAGTTCCGGTTTTAAAATCAGCGCGCGGGCGATGGCGATGCGCTGCCGCTGACCGCCAGAAAACGCCGCCGGGTAGCGCTGGCGCATTTCGCCGTCCAGTCCTACTTCCTGCATAACCTCGATCACCTGCCGCTCGCGCTCCAGGGCGCTTAAATCCGGCTGATGCACGCGCAGACCTTCCTCGATAATTTGCAGCACGTTCAGGCGCGGATTCAGCGATGAATTCGGGTCCTGAAACACCACCTGAATGCGGTGTCTTACCGGCAACAGCTGTTTACGGCTTAAGCCGTTGAGCGTGATGCCGTCAAAGACAATGGTGCCTTTTGAGGCGATCAGCCGCAGCAGCGCCAGCCCGGTCGTGCTTTTGCCGGAACCCGATTCGCCGACCAGCCCCAGCGCTTCGCCGGGACGCAGGGTAAAGCTGACGTTTTTCACCACCCGATTATGATCGACCACGCGTCGCAACAGCCCTTTGCGCAGCGGAAATTCCACGCACAAATCAGAAACCTGAAGCAGGGGAGTCTTCTCTGCGGGCAGCGGGACCGGATCGCCGGACGGTTCGCTGTTCAGCAGGCGCTGGGTGTAAGGGTGCGCAGGCGCGGAAAACAGCGTGGCGGCGCGGTTTTGCTCGACGCATACACCGTTTTGCATCACCGCCACGTTGTCGGCCAGTTTACGCACGATGCTGAGGTTATGGGTGATAAACAGCAGCCCCATATTCAGCTCCTGGCGCAGCTCGCGCAGCAGTTGCAGGATTTGCGCCTGCACCGAGACATCCAGCGCGGTCGTTGGCTCGTCGGCAATTAATAATTCAGGGCGCGTCAGCAGCGCCATCGCAATCATCACCCGCTGGCGCTCGCCGCCGGAAAGCTGATGCGGATAGTCCGCCAGTCGGCGCGCCGCATTGCGGATGCCGACCCGATCCAGACAGGTAAGCATCTCTGCGCGCGCAGCTTCCCTGCGCATACCGCGATGCAGGGACAGTACTTCATAGAGCTGTTTTTCCAGGGTATGCAGCGGATTCAGCGATACCATTGGCTCCTGAAAAATCATTGCAATGCGATTACCGCGAATGCCGCGCAGGGTCTGCTCGTCAGCGTGCAACAGCGACTGACCGTGGAAGCGAATGTCGCCCGTCGGCCAGCTCACCGGCGGAGAGGGGAGCAGGCGCAGCACCGAGAGAGCAGAGATCGTTTTACCGGAACCGGATTCGCCAACCAGCGCAAGGGTTTCACCTGCCTCCACCTGAAGCGACAAATCGCGCACCACCGTGCGGGTTTCTCCCTGCTGGGTAAAGGCGATGGAAAGCTGGTCGATGGCTAATAAAGGGTGCGTCATCTTATACCGCCTTGCTGGGATCGAAGGCATCGCGCACGGCTTCGCCAATAAAGATAAGCAGCGAGAGTAGTACCGCTACCGACAGAAAAGCGGCTATTCCCAGCCACGGAGCCTGCAAATTATTTTTGCCCTGTAACAGCAGTTCGCCCAGTGAAGGCGAGCCGAGCGGCAGACCGAAGCCGAGAAAATCCAGCGAGGTCAGCGTGGTCACGGAGCTGCATAAAATAAACGGCAGAAAGGTGAGCGTGGCGACCATCGCATTAGGCAGCATATGGCGGAAAATAATCCCCCGGTCACTGACGCCCATCGCCTGCGCCGCGCGGATGTAATCGTAATTACGGGTGCGCAGAAATTCCGCGCGCACTACGCCGACCAACGCCATCCAGCCAAACAGCACGGTAATCCCCAGCAGCCACCAGAAATTGGGCTGGATCACGCTGGAGAGCAGGATGATCAGAAAGAGCGTCGGCATCCCGGACCATACCTCAATAATACGCTGGCCCCAGAGGTCAATTTTACCGCCGTAATAGCCCTGAATCGCTCCCGCCACCACGCCCAGCACGCTGGTACAAAAGGTCAGCATCAGGCCGAAGAGCAACGAAATGCGGGTGCCATACAGTATTCGCGCCAGCACATCGCCGCCGTTGGCGTCGGTGCCGAACCAGTTTTGCGCGGACGGCGGGGCAGGGAAGGGCTTGTCGCTGGCAAAGTTAATGCTGTTTGCCCCGAAGCGAATCGGCGTCCACAGAATCCAGCCATGCTCTGAAAGTTGCTTTTGCAGCCACGGATCTTTGTAGTCCGCCAGCGTTGTAAACGGCCCGCCAAATTCCTGCTCGCTGTAATCTTTCAGCACCGGCACATACAGACTTCCCTGATAACTGACCAGCAGCGGTTTGTCGTTGGCAATAACTTCGGAAAGCAGGCAGCAAATGAAGATGACCATAAACAGCCACAGCGACCAGTAGCCGCGACGATTTTGTCGAAAACGTGCCCAGCGGGCCTGATTAATAGAGCTTAAACGACGCATCAGCGGCCCTCAAAATCAATACGTGGGTCTACAAATGTATAGGTGATATCGCTGACGATATTCAGCAGCAGCCCGACCAGGGTAAAAATATACAGCGTGCCGAACATCACCGGATAATCACGGGAAACCGTGGATTCATACCCCAGCAGCCCCAGCCCATTGAGTGAAAACATCACTTCGATCAGCAGCGATCCGGTAAAAAACATACTGATAAAGGTTGCCGGAAAACCTGCGATGACCAGCAGCATGGCGTTACGAAAAACGTGACCAGAGAGGATTTTTTTCTCGCTGACGCCTTTTGCCCGCGCCGTCACCACGTACTGCTTGCGGATTTCATCAAGAAACGAGTTTTTAGTCAGCATAGTCAGCGCGGCAAATCCGCCGACCACCGTCGCCAGCACCGGCAGGGTGATATGCCACAGATAGTCGGTAATTTTTTGATACCACGGCAGGGTGTCGAAATTAGCTGACACCAGCCCGCGCAGCGGAAAGAGATCGTAATAACTGCCGCCTGCTAACAGGACGATCAGTAAAATCGCAAACAGAAACGCCGGGATCGCGTAGCCAATAATAATAAAGGCGCTGCTCCAGGTATCGAAACGGCTGCCGTTATGCACCGCTTTGCGAATGCCCAGCGGGATCGAAACCAGGTAGATAATCAGCGTGCTCCACAGACCCAGAGTGATCGAAACCGGCAGGCTTTCTTTAATAAGCTGAAGCACCGAGGCGTTGCGGAACAGGCTGTCACCAAAATCGAAGCGCAAATAGTCGCCGAGCATTTTAAAATAACGCTCGTGCAGCGGCTTATCGAAGCCGTAACGATGAGTGATTTCAGCGATGACTTCCGGGTCGAGGCCACGCCCGCCCCGGTACTGGCTGTTGCTGATATTGCCGACGCCTGGCCGCGCGTGAGAAACACCCGCGCCGCCGCCCGCGCCGGGGAGGACGCCAGCGTTGCCAAATTCAACGGCAGCAATGGCCTGATCGACCGGGCCGCCGGGCGCGATTTGCACAATAAAAAAGTTAATGGTGATAATCGCCCACAGGGTTGGGATCACCAGTAATAAGCGACGTAGTAAATAACCGCCCATGCCTGCTCCTTAACGTCTGGCTGCGGGCAATTTTGCCGCTTTGTTAACATCGTACCACCAGTTTTCTAAGCCGATGGAATATACGGGCGGGGTCGCCGGATATGAAAATTTATCCCAGTAGGCCAGTCTGTCCTGGGCCATAAACCACATTGGCAGCATGTAGTAATTCCAGGTTAACACCCGATCCAGCGCGCGGCCAAGCGGCAGCAGTTTCTCTTTATTTCCCTGCTCGCGGACGATTTGCGCAATCAGCGCATCCACCACCGGGCTTTTAACGCCCGGCCCGTTATAGCTGGAATCAATATATTCGGAAGACCAGTTAATTTGTAAATCGCCGCTGGGCCAGGGCATGGCACGCACCAGGCGCGGCATCATGTCATAATCGCGGCTGCGCATTCGGCTGGTCACCTGCGAGTTATCAACCTGACGAATATCCATCGTCACGCCGATGCGCGTCAGGTTATGCTTAAAGGCCAGCACCCACTGATCGTTGCCGCCGGAGGGCAGCAGAAGCTCAAAGCGTAGCGGTTTACCGGTCTGGCTGTTAACCCGCTGCTGGCCCTTCATGACCCATCCGGCGTCAGTTAATATCTGGCTGGCCCTGAGCAGATTATCGCGATTGTAGCCGTCTCCGGCGGATTGCGGCGGCTGATAAACGGACGTGAAGACTTCAGGCGGCAGATCTTTTTTCAGCGGCCCGAGCAGCGTTAACTCAGCGGCGTCCGGGTAATTGCGCGCCGCGTATTCGGTATTAAGGAAATAGCTGTTAGCGCGGGTATAGGCTTTATAGAAAAGCGCTTTATTCATCCATTCAAAATCAAAGGCGAGGCTGATGGCTTCACGCACCCGGCGATCGTTGAATACCGGGCGCTGAATGTTAAACGCCAGCCAGTTGGCGTTCTGCGCGGCGTCGCTTTTGACCTCTTCCTTAACGATATAATGATTATCGAAATTTTTGCCGAGATAGCGTGTTGCCCAGTTTTTGGCGCTGCTTTCGGTACGGAAATCGAACGCGCCAGCTTTGAAGGCTTCAAAGGCAACGTTGTCATCAAGGTAATAGTCATAACGCAGCGTATCAAAGTTCCAGCGGCCCCGGTTTACCGGCAGGTCGGCGGCCCAGTAATCTTTCACCCGCGAATAGGTGATGTACTGCCCCATCCGCCAGGCGGAGATTTTATACGGTCCGCTTGCCAGCGGCGGGGCGGAAAGTGGCTCATTGAGCTTGTGATTACGCCAGAACTTTTCTGGCATAACCGGCAGTGATAAAAGGCTGAGCATATCTTCTTTACCCGGTTTGGCGAGTTCGATACGCACGGCCTGCGGTGCGATGGCCTTAACGGTCACGCCTTTATACACCAGGCGAAATTGCGGCACGCCTTCAGTCATAAATTTGTTAAAGGTAAAGACCACATCCTTAGCGGTCATCGGCGAACCGTCGTGAAAACGGGCCTTCGGGTTCAGCGTCAGTTCCATCCACGAGTAATCATCGGCGTAGCGCGCCATTTCCGCTACCAGCGGATAATAACTGCCGGGCTCATCATCCGACGTGGTGAACAGGCTGTCGTAGAGGGAATCCGTTCGCACGCCCGGATTACCGCGCATCGCATAGCGGTTGAAATTGTCGAAGGTGCCAATCGTCGCCTGGGTCATCATGCCGCCTTTCGGCGCGGCAGGATTGACGTAATCAAAATGGGTAAAATTGACGGCGTATTTCGGCTCGCCGATCACCGCGAACGCATAGCTTTCTTTAATGGTTTGCGCCTGGGCGGACAGGCTGAATATGGCGATGATTAAGAGAAATAGGCGTACTAGCATACCTGTGAAGCCATCCTTTACGTGAGCTGAACTCAATCCCTGAATAGTAATTGACGTCAAAGAAAACGAGAAATTTTTCGCGGGCTCGTCATGAACCCTGTTACGTAAACGTCGATAAGCGCCGACGTTCTGGCGCGTCATAATAGCGCATTCTGGCGGGGGTTAAGAGCAAAAAAAAACACTGCAAGGCAGTGTTTTTTTTCGTTTCCTGTTGTCAGCCAAGGGAAAACCGACAACAGAAACATTAAGAACGGCTCAGGACGCGACGCGCTTCGTTATAACGCTTCTTCCAGTAAGGCTCGTCCATACTGGAGATGGTGACGCCGCTGCTGGTAGAGGCATGGACGAACTGGTTATTGCCGATATAGATACCGACATGTCGCCCTGTCGAACCGGCACGGAACAGAACCAGGTCGCCGGTGCGTAAATGACCACGCGAAACGGATTTACCCATTTCCTGCTGCTCATAGGTTGAGCGCGGAAGTTCCATATTAAACTGCTCGCGGAAAGTACGCTGTACGAAACCGGAACAATCAATGCCTTTTTTAGTGCTGCCGCCCAGACGATAGCGCACGCCCTTCCAGCTGGCATACTGATCCATCAGGCGTGACCTAACGTCAAGATTACGCACCATGGATTCAAATTCATCCTGAGAGGCTTGCAGTGAAGAGGTATCTTCAGGCACTGCATGCGTCTCAGAATGCATGTTTCTTGCTGTATTAGTCGAACTACATGCTGAAAGCAAAACTGCAACTGCTAACGCGGGGATGGCCCGCCAGATGTATCTCAAAATCGGCTGAGATGTGACCATGTTGTTTATTTTCCCTTGTAGTCCTTAACGAAAAGATCGTTATAAAAATGCCAACCGTGACGAGCCTAATTACCTGCGCACACCGAGACAATTCTTTCTGTGCAAATTTGTGCTGGAACGCACAAAATTATTCACGATGAGAATAATTTATCTCTGAGAGGCAAAACGTAAACGAGAGTACCCTATCACCTCATGCATTGCGAGTGCTTTTAATCGATTTTTTATATGAAAAAGTGATACAGAAAGTTAAAAAGGTGAATTGATTAAAAAATGATCTATTTTAGATAAAAAAACACCAATTCATCGACTTACGTAGATCTCATCGCGACGAGAAGAGGATTAAGTGGTCTGAGCAGCGCACGAAAGGCTAAAAAAACCAGAAGCGATATCTATTAGCAAGTGTTAATTGTGGTTATTTATTTGTTGTATTTATGTTTCTTTTCTGCCGGGTAAATAGCGCGCCATAACACAAATCATTTTATCGCTGACAGGCGTTAGCAGGATCCACGGCAGACCGATGAGTACCGATGATAATGAACCAATAACAATATCGGTTAACCAGTGAGCGCCGATCATCACTCGCGGAAAAGCGAAAATAACAAATATCACCAGCGAGAGCAGGAATGTTTTCAGGCCAAAATAGCGCCACATAAAGGCGCTGAAAATCAGCAGCATCATACCGTGGTCGCCGGGGAAGCTGTCTTTCGACGCGTCTTTGGTCGAAATGTGCAGCACGTCGCTGACCCGCAGGATATCGGTAAAGAACAGTGTCGGGCTGGCGCGCTTGACCGGCATCAGCAACTGCGCAAGCTGATTGACAATAACGGCCGTCAGCAGCATGACCAGCCCGATAATCACAATCCGGCGGCGCTCTGACGGCCCGCTACGCAGCCAGAAGCGGAGCATCAGACAACCCATCGCCAGCAGGGAGCAGGCGTCAAAAGCACGATTATTGACGATAGCCAGAAACCAGACAAAGGCACGATGATCCGCCAGCGCATGGTTGAAAAAATGAAAAACGGCCGCGTCGAGCGCGAACCAGAAACCGTGGTTTTCCGGCAGATACCAGCACAGAAAGAGCGCAAATCCTGCCGCATTCAGCAGCAGGATTGAAGAGAGTCGGGTTTTCATTTTAAGGCCACGTGAGTTAATAACGAACGAAACCTTAGCGGTATCAGCTTAAACGTAGCTTCAACAGTGACGTTTGCAACGCGTTCCAGTCAGCGTCGGCATCGCTAATCAGTTCAATCCGGCTGTCCGGTGGGGCGACGTTCTGCGTTTCGATATGCAGATCCTGTCCCTGCCGGTTGATGCGCACCAGGCCTTCGGTTATCCGCATCACACCTTTTACCCGATCCACCGGCGCGAGCCTCGCCCATTCCAGCAGGCCAATAGTGTCAAACCGGGTATCCGCATCAAAAACCCAGCCGCAGGACTGGTAGCCCTGCCCGCTGTTAAGGCTGCGCCGCCAGCGCTGGTGCTCCGGTAAACTCAGTGCGGCAAGCCCCTTAGTCCGGGCGTGCGCGTGGCTGTGTCCGCCTGCGTCAGGCAGCTCAGCCTTATTCAGACGCGGTTTGTCCAGCAGAGTGGGGGAGATTTTGCCCTGCTCGCTGTGGATCAGTTCGCGTGTACCACCAAAATTTTGCCACCAGTTTTCCAGCGCTTTTTCGCTGGTTTCACTGGCCCGATCGCTTTTATTCGCCACGATGATATCGGCGGCGGCCAGCTGGTCACGGAAGTTCTCATTATTTAGCGCTTTTTCGTCCAGCAGCAGACGCGGATCGAGAACGCAGAGGGTGGCCTGTAATTCAATCCACGGTTCATAAACCGGCGCGGTGAGAAGGTCGAGGGTCTGCTTCGGATGGCCCAGCCCGGTAGGTTCAATCAGCAAACGGTCGGGTTTTCCCTGACGCAGCAGCGTGTTCAGCCCTACCTGCATCGGCAGGCCATTTACGCAACACATGCAGCCGCCGGGGATCTCTTTGAGCAGCGCACCGCTTTCGGCCAGCAGCGTGCCGTCGATGCCAACCTCACCAAATTCGTTGACCAGAACGGCCCATTTTTCATTCGCGGGTTTATGCGCCAGCAGATGCAGGATCGAGGTGGTTTTCCCGCTGCCGAGAAAACCGGTGATGAGATTGGTTTTGGTCACGTAAGCTCCGTACAATATAACAAATTTGTCACAGCTTACTCTACTCTGCGCGGCGAGATCTAATCGTTCAGCACGTCGATAATCGCCTGCCGCGCGCCGTTTTCTGCCAGACATTGCCAGGCGTGCTGAATCGCGGCGACAAATTCCGCGTTCTGCGGTAAATCAGCGGCGAAAATCTCCTTTAGCGTCAGCAGGGCGGCCACGCGCTGGTCTTCACTGCTATTGGTGACCAGCGGGTGAATTTTTTCTGCCAGCGGATCGCGAACATCAATGGTATTACCCGCTTCGTCTTTTCCGCTGACGTAGCGCATCCAGCCCGCAATGCCCAGTGCCAGCAGCGGCCAGCGGGTGCGACGCTGCAAATGTACGCGCACGCTGTCCAGCATCCGCTGCGGCAGTTTCTGGCTGCCGTCCATCGCAATTTGCCAGGTACGATGCTTCAGCGCAGGGTTGGCAAAACGGGCGATCAGACTGTCGGCGTAGGCATTAAGATCGACGCCGGTAATGCTGAGAGTGGGAGCCTGCTCGTCGGACATCAGACGACGCGCCGCCTGGCGAAACGGGGTGTCCTCCATACAGTCGCTGATATGCTGATGCCCTGCCAGATAACCCAGCCAGGCGAGAAAGGAGTGGCTGCCGTTGAGCATCCGTAGCTTCATCTGCTCCCACGGCATCACGTCGTCGACCAGCTGTACATCAGCGGCTTCCCACGCCGGGCGACCGGCAACAAAATTATCTTCCACCACCCATTGAATAAACGGCTCGCAGCTAATCGCACACGGGTCGAAGACGCCCGTTTCAGCCGCGATTTCAGCCAGTGCTTCGTCCGTGGCGGCGGGAACAATGCGATCCACCATGGTTGCCGGAAAAGTGACGTGCGCTTCAATCCATGCCGCCAGTTCAGCCGAGCGTTTTCGTGCCATCCCCAGCACCGCGTTTTTCACTACGTGGCCGTTATCAGGAATGTTATCGCAGGAGAGCACGGTAAAAGGCGCAAGTCCGCGCTCGCGGCGACGTGACAGCGCTTCCACCAGAATGCCCGGCGCAGAATGGGGTTCAGCCGGATTTTGCAGATCGTGAACGATACGCGGCTGGGTTTCATCAAGACGCCCGGTTGCCGGATCGATGCAGTAGCCTTTTTCGGTAATGGTTAAGGAAACAATCGCCACCTGCGGTTCACAAAATTTCTCAATAATCGCCGCCAGCGAATCCAGCTTCGCGTTCAGGCATTCATTGACCGCACCAATAATTATCGCCGTGTTACCCCGCGCGCCTTTTTCCAGCACGGTATAAAGATGATCCTGCTGACGTAGCTGGCTCATAAGCTGGTCGCCGCTGAACAGACTGATTTCACAGATCCCCCAGTCGCCGCCTCTGGCATTCAGCACCCGGTCGGTAAGCAGCGCCTGGTGCGCCCGGTGGAATGCGCCAAAGCCGAAATGGACAATGCGTGAACGAAGCTGCTGACGATCGTACTGCGGTTGTTGCACCTTGTCGGGAAGCGGAGTTGAGGCGATAGTTTCCATTATGCGTACACTCTATTAACTAAGAATTAACAAGCGACAGTGTAAAGTTATATGACAGCAAAATGAATTGGTGTGCCTTAAATATGCGGGGAATGTGAGCTGGATCAATCAATGACCGGGAGCAAATTGACGTTCCGCAGGAAGCATGTATGGTAGTCATCATTAAATGGTTTTAATTGGTATAACAACTTGAGAGGGTGAGGCGATGGAGCAAACCTGGCGTTGGTATGGACCAAACGATCCGGTATCTCTGGACGATGTGCGTCAGGCTGGCGCAACTGGCGTAGTGACCGCACTGCATCATATTCCGAATGGCCAGGTCTGGCCGGTGGAGGAGATCAAACAGCGTCAGGCGCTGCTGGCGGAAAAAAGCTTAACCTGGTCGGTCGTCGAAAGCATTCCGGTGCATGAAGAGATCAAAACCCACTCCGGCGACTGCGCGACCTGGATCGCAAATTATCAACAAAGCATCCGCAATCTTGCCGCCTGTGGGATTGATACCGTGTGCTACAACTTTATGCCGATCCTCGACTGGACGCGTACCGATCTCGAATATACGTTGCCGGATGGTTCAAAAGCGCTGCGTTTCGATCAAATCGCCTTTGCCGCGTTTGAATTGCATATCCTGAAGCGCGACGGTGCCCGTGCCGATTACAGCGAGCAGGAGCAACAGCAGGCGCAGGCGTATTTTAACGCCATGAGTTCCGCTGATATCGAAAAGCTGACGCGTAATATTATCGCCGGGCTGCCGGGGGCGGAAGAAGGTTATACCCTGGATCAGTTCCGCGCGCGCCTGGCGGAGTACGATCGAATTGATAAAGCGCAGCTGCGTGAAAATATGGCGCATTTCCTGCGGGCGATTGTTCCCGTGGCGGAAGAGGTGGGGGTCCGCCTGGCCGTTCACCCGGACGATCCGCCGCGTCCGATCCTCGGCCTGCCGCGCATCGTTTCTACCATCGATGATATGCAGTGGCTGAAAGAGACCGTCGACAGCATTAACAACGGCTTTACGATGTGTACCGGCTCCTACGGGGTGCGCGCCGATAACGATCTGGTTCGCATGGTCGAGACCTTCGGCGATCGCATTCATTTCACCCATCTGCGGGCCACCTGCCGGGAAGAGAACCCGAAAACCTTCCACGAAGCCGCGCATTTGCAGGGCGATGTGGACATGGTGGCGGTGGTGAAGGCCGTGCTGACCGAAGAACTGCGGCGTAAGAAAGCGGGCGATCTGCGTCCGATCCCGTTCCGCCCGGATCACGGACATCAGATGCTCGATGACTTGCGTAAGAAAACCAATCCGGGTTATTCCGCAATCGGTCGTCTGAAAGGTATGGCGGAAGTGCGCGGCGTTGAGCTGGCACTGAAACAAACGCTGTTTCCTGAACTGCTGTAAGCCATAAAAAAAGCGATAGCGGCGGCTGCCGTTATCGCTTTTCACATCCGTTAAAATTGCGCCAGATTAATCAGCGCGGCCCATAAAACGGCGCTCTTCAATATGAATACGGATCTTCTCACCGATGGTCAGATATTCCGGCACCTGAACAACCAGGCCGGTCGCCATTTTTGCCGGTTTAGTCCGCGAGCTGGCGGAAGCGCCTTTGATGCCCGGTGCCGTTTCGATAATTTCCATGTCCACCGTCTGCGGCAGTTCCAGCGCTAACAGCTGGCCGTCCCAGGTCAGCACCTGCATATCCGGCATACCGCCTTCCGGGATAAACAGCAGCTCTTCTTCGATCTGATCTTTGGTGAAGGTATACGGGGTGTAGTCTTCTTTATCCATGAAGACATACTCGTTACCGTCAACGTAAGAGAAGTCAACGAAACGGCGGGTCAGGGTCACGGTATCAAGAATATCGTCGCCCTTAAAACGTTCTTCTACCTTCAGGCCGGTGCGAACGTCGGAAAAACGCATTTTGTACAGCGTTGCTGCGCCACGGGCGCTGGGTGACTGAATATCAATGTCTTTGACAATCAACAGTTTGTTGTTGTAATTCAGCACCATACCTTTTTTAATTTCATTCGCTCTTGGCATTGCAATAATCCTGTTTACGGAGGTGTATAAAATATCGCGTCAAGGTACTCGTGACGGGGCTTTCAGGCAAGTGGAATTGACGTGTTTTGCTATCACTGCGCCAAAGGTGATACTGTGTGATGTGTTGCCTGCCCATCAAAGAGAAAACCTATGCAGTGTCGAGCGGACTGCGGTGCCTGTTGTACTGCGCCTTCTGTTTCCAGTCCGATCCCCGGTATGCCGGACGGCAAACCGGCAAATACGCCCTGCGTTCAACTGGATGCGCAGCTACGCTGTAAAATCTTTGCTTCACCGCTACGTCCAAAAGTCTGCGCCGGGCTACAGCCTTCCGCTGAAATGTGTGGACGCACGCGCGACGAGGCGATGACCTATCTGATTGACCTCGAAATCCTGACCGCGCCCTAAACGTCTTTAATCCGCATCAGGCAGGCAAACCCGGCCACGCACATGACCAGCGCGATCCAGAAAACCGCATGGTAGCTCCACAGCTCCGCCACAATTCCCGCCAGCGATCCGGCGATAATCCAGCCCACACGGGTGGTATTGCTGTACAGCGTGGTGGCTGAACCCGCCTGACCAGGCATCAAATCCTGAAAATAGAGCATTCCGATGCCCGCCAGAATACCGATGTAAATGGCGTTCAGCAGTTGCATGGCAAGCAGAAGGGCGGGGGTGTGGACCGTCAGCATCCCGACATAAAATATCAGCCCGGCGACAACGGCAATGCGCATTAAAAAGCGTTTGCCGAATCGTCTGGCGTAATAGCCAGCGATCAGCATGGTCGGGATTTCCAGCCCGGCAGCCGTACCCATCATCAGGCCCGCCAGTTTTTCCGGCAGGTGCAGTTCATTAATAATAAACAGCGGCATATTAATGATATACAGGCTGTTAGTTCCCCACATCAGGGTACAAATGATGAACAGGAGCAGCGCGTCCCGACGATTGCGGCGCGGGGCTTCAATACTGCCGGATGCCACAGGAGCCAGCTTCGGCATGGTCGGTAAAAACAGCCACACCATGACGCCGCAGACCACAAACGCCACCGACGCGCTGAGATACATCACGGTAAAGCCAAAACCCATCGCCAGCGCATAAGCCAGCGGCGGGCCAATCACCCACGCCAGCGAGACCTGCGCCCGCAGAATCGAGCTGAACATCACCGCTTCGCGGCCGGTGCGATCCGCGTGCTCACGCGCCAGCGCAAACATCTGCGGGTTGGCCGTGGAGCCAAAGCTGCTCAGGAAAACCCCAATAAACAGCAAAATAAAATAGTTGCGATTCCAGGCGAACAGGACACACGCCAGCACGCCGAGCACGCAGCAAAAGATAATCAGATTCTTACGATCGCCTTTGCGATCCGAGCGCCCGGCCAGAAACTGGCTCACCAGAATGCCGATCACCGCGCTGCCGGTAAAAAAGAAGCCGACCATTGCCGGACGCGCATGAACTTCATTGGTCAAAAACAGGCTTAGCGTTGGCGTTTGCAACGCGCCCGCAATACCGGTGAGAAACGCGACAATTAAAAATGAGGCGGAGGTGAAGTCAAAGGCGCGCGCTGGACTGGCGACAGGGGTATTTTGCATCGGATTTTGTAAGTCAAAAAGAGAGACGCGGGAGTTTACGCCGCCGCGAGAAAAATAAACAGGGCGTGAAATCAAAACAGGCACGATCAATCAAAACGGTTTTTCACCCTCCGGGTGAGTCATGCTGAAAGAGCTGAAGCGAGCATAAAATCGTCTATTCAGCTTCAGCAAAAAATCCCCTCCGGGCGATAAAGTGTGCTGCACCTCTAAATTCTGCAATCCAGATCATAACATTACTTGCAGTAACGCGCCGGAAGATTAAAAATTATTGAAACGTTTCAGCGTGATCTCTTCATGTTCCATGATCGGGATAGCGCATTTTTTCTCAATTTAGCTGAAACGATTCAAGTTCAGCAGGAGAGGAGACCCATGTTCCAGTTATCTGTGCAGGATATTCATCCCGGCCAACAGGCAGGGAATAAAGAAGAGGCCATTCGTCAGGTCGCCGCCGCGCTCGTGCAGGCAGGCAACGTGGCTGACGGCTATGTCAACGGGATGCTGGCGCGCGAACAGCAGACTTCCACCTTCCTCGGTAACGGGATTGCTATTCCTCACGGCACCACCGACACCCGCGATCAGGTGCTGAAAACCGGCGTACAGGTTTATCAGTTCCCGCAGGGCGTGACCTGGGGTGAAGGCCAGACGGCTTACGTCGCGATTGGTATTGCCGCCAGCTCTGATGAGCACCTCGGCCTGCTGCGTCAGCTTACGCACGTATTAAGCGATGACTCGGTGGCTGAACAGCTGAAATCCGCCACCACCGCTGAAGAGTTGCGCGCGCTGTTGATGGGCGAAAAGCAGAGTGAAGTGCTGAAGCTGGATAACGAAACGCTGACGCTGGACGTGGTTGCTAGCGATCTGGTGACGTTGCAGGCGCTGAACGCTGGCCGTCTGAAAGAAGCTGGCGCAGTAGACGCGGGCTTTGTTGCTCGCGCCATTAATGAACAGCCGCTTAATTTGGGGCAGGGCATCTGGCTGAACGACAGCGCGGAAGGCAACCTGCGCAGCGCAATCGCGGTGAGCCGCGCGGCAACGGCTTTCGCGGTTGATGGTCAGCCTGCGTCGCTACTGCTGACCGTCGCAATGACGGATTCGCAGCCGGTTGCAGTGCTCGACCGTTTGAGCCAGCTACTGCTGAACAACAAAGCTGAACGTCTGCTGAATGCCGATGCCGCCACGCTGCTAGCATTGCTGACCAGCGATGACGCGCTGGCTGACGATCTGCTGAGCGCAGAGTTTGTGGTGCGCAACGAGCACGGCCTCCACGCGCGTCCGGGCACCATGCTGGTGAATACTATCAAGCAATTCAACAGCGAAATCACCGTGACGAATCTCGACGGCAGCGGTAAACCGGCGAACGGTCGCAGCCTGATGAAAGTCGTCGCGCTGGGCGTTAAAAAAGGTCATCGCCTGCGCTTTACCGCTCAGGGTGAAGATGCGCAACAGGCACTGGATGCCATCGGTGCCGCTATCGCCGCCGGTCTTGGGGAGGGCGCAGCATGAGCCGTCGCGTCGCAACCATTACGCTCAATCCGGCCTATGATCTGGTGGGATTCACTCCTGAAGTGGAGCGTGGTGAAGTTAACCTGGTGCGCACGACTGGCCTCCATGCCGCAGGTAAAGGGATTAACGTCGCCAAAGTGCTGAAAGATCTGGGCATTGATGTCACCGTCGGCGGCTTCCTGGGGAAAGACAACCAGGACGGTTTTCAGCAGTTGTTCAGCGAACTGGGCATCGCCAACCGTTTTCAGGTGGTACAGGGCCGCACGCGTATTAACGTTAAGCTGACCGAAAAAGATGGTGAAGTCACCGACTTTAACTTCTCCGGTTTTGAAGTAACCCCTGCCGACTGGGAGCGCTTCGTCGCGGATTCGCTAAGCTGGCTGGGCCAGTTTGATATGGTTTGCGTCAGCGGTAGCCTGCCGAGCGGCGTCAGCCCGGAAGCCTTTACTGACTGGATGACGCGTCTGCGCAGCCAGTGCCCGTGCATTATTTTCGACAGCAGCCGTGAAGCGCTGGTGGCCGGATTAAAAGCAGCGCCGTGGCTGGTTAAACCTAACCGTCGCGAGCTGGAAATTTGGGCAGGGCGCAAGCTGCCTGAATTGCAGGACGTCATTGAGGCCGCGCACGCACTGCGCGAGCAGGGGATTGCCCACGTCGTCATTTCCCTCGGCTCGGAAGGCGCACTGTGGGTTAACGCCTCCGGCGAATGGATCGCCAAACCACCGTCCGTTGAGGTGGTCAGCACCGTTGGCGCGGGAGACTCGATGGTTGGCGGGCTGATTTATGGTCTGCTGATGCGTGAATCCAGTGAACACACGTTACGTCTGGCCACTGCCGTTGCTGCACTGGCGGTCAGTCAGAGTAACGTTGGTATTACCGATCGTACCCAGTTAGCCGCGATGATGGCGCGCGTTGACTTACAACCCTTTAATTAACAGCAGGAGAGGCATAATGAAAACGCTGCTGATTATTGACGCCGGTCTCGGACAGGCTCGCGCTTATATGGCGAAGACTCTGTTGGGTGCTGCGGCGCAAAAAGCACATGTTGAAATCACCGATAACCCGAACGACGCTGAACTGGCGATTGTTCTGGGCACTGCACTGCCTGCGGACAGCGCGCTGAACGGTAAACAGGTTTTTCTCGGCGACATCAATCGCGCTGTGGCACACCCTGAACTGTTTCTCGGCGAAGCGAAAGCCCAGGCGACCGCCTATACCGCACCGGTTGCGGCAGCGCCTGCGGTAGCCGCGGCGGGCCCGAAACGCATTGTGGCCGTCACCGCTTGCCCGACCGGCGTGGCTCATACCTTCATGGCGGCAGAAGCGATTGAAACCGAAGCCAAAAAACGCGGCTGGTGGGTGAAAGTCGAAACGCGTGGCTCGGTTGGCGCGGGTAATGCGATTACGGCGGAAGAAGTGGCGCAGGCCGATCTGGTGATCGTGGCGGCAGACATCGAAGTCGATCTGGCGAAGTTTGCCGGTAAACCGATGTACCGCACTTCCACCGGGCTGGCGCTGAAGAAAACCGCTCAGGAGCTGGACAAAGCCGAGGCGGAAGCACGTCCTTATCAGCCTGCGGGTCAGTCCCAGGCAGCGGGTACTGAAACGAAGAAAGAGAGCGCAGGAGCCTATCGCCACCTGCTGACCGGCGTGTCGTATATGCTGCCGATGGTGGTCGCGGGCGGTCTGTGTATCGCGCTTTCCTTCGCCTTTGGTATCGAGGCATTCAAGACGCCAGATACGCTGGCGGCAGCGTTGATGCAGATTGGTGGCGGCTCGGCGTTCGCGCTGATGGTGCCGGTCCTCGCAGGCTACATTGCGTTTTCTATTGCTGACCGTCCGGGCCTGACGCCGGGTCTTATCGGCGGCATGCTGGCGGTGAGTACCGGTTCGGGCTTCATCGGCGGGATTATCGCTGGCTTCCTCGCAGGCTATATCGCGAAGATGATCAGTACCCAGGTAAAACTGCCGCAGAGTATGGAAGCGCTGAAACCGATTTTGATCATCCCGCTGGTTTCCAGCCTGATTGTCGGCCTCGCGATGATCTACCTGATCGGTAAACCGGTAGCCGGTATCCTCGAAGGGCTGACCGCCTGGCTGAAAAATATGGGCACGGCGAACGCGGTTCTGCTGGGTGCAATTCTCGGTGGCATGATGTGTACCGATATGGGTGGCCCGGTGAACAAAGCGGCCTATGCATTCGGGGTAGGGCTGTTAAGTACCCAGACCTACGCACCGATGGCAGCGATTATGGCAGCCGGGATGATCCCACCGCTGGCCATGGGCGTGGCAACGCTGGTAGCCAGCCGTAAATTCGACAAAGGTCAACGTGAAGGTGGTAAAGCGGCGCTGGTGCTGGGTCTGTGCTTTATCTCTGAAGGGGCCATTCCGTTTGCAGCGCGCGATCCAATGCGTGTGATCCCATGCTGTATCGTCGGTGGTGCCATCACTGGCGCTATCTCAATGGCGATTGGCGCGAAACTGATGGCACCGCACGGCGGTCTGTTCGTACTGCTGATCCCAGGCGCTATCACTCCGGTGGTAGGTTATCTGCTGGCGATTGTTGCCGGTACGCTGGTTGCAGGTCTGGCCTACGCCTTCCTGAAACGCCCGGAAGCGGAAGCAATAGCGAAAGCGGCGTAATTCTTTTTCGCTGATAAAAGGGCCGACTCGTCGGCCCTTTTTTATTTACGCGACGGTTTCTTCCGTTTGCTGTGCCTTCAGCCAGGCAATTTCTTCTGCCCAGATATCCGGGTTAACCGTCTCCAGAATAAGTGGGATGCCGTCAAAACGGTTGTCCTGCATGATCCAGCGAAACGCTTCGTGACTGATATTTCCTTCGCCCAGGCTGTGATGACGGTCAACGCGGCTGGCAAACTGGCTTTTCGCATCGTTAAGATGCATGCCGCGCAGATAGTTGAAGCCGACGATCCGTTCGAATTCGGCGAAGGTTTTTGCCGTCGCTTCAGCGCTGCGCAGGTCATAACCCGCAGCGAAAGCGTGACAGGTGTCGATGCAGACGCCGACGCGGGATTTATCTTCCACGCCGTCAATGATGGCCGCCAGATGCTCAAACTTAAAGCCCAGGTTACTACCCTGACCGGCGGTATTTTCGATGACGGCGGTGACGCCTTTGGTTTTTTCCAGCGCGATGTTAATGGATTCGGCGATGCGGGCCAGACACTCGTCTTCCGGGATCTGCTGTAAATGGCTGCCGGGGTGAAAATTCAGCAGCGTTAATCCGAGTTGCTGGCAGCGCGTCATTTCATCAATAAACGCGTCGCGCGATTTCTCCAGGGCTTCGCTGACCGGATGACCAAGATTAATCAGGTAGCTGTCGTGAGGGAGAATTTGCGCAGGGGAGTAGTGATATTTTTCACAGGCGGCGTTGAAATCATTAATGATTTCATCATTAAGCGGGGCCGCGCGCCACTGGCGCTGGTTTTTGGTGAATAACGCAAAAGCGGTGGCGTTAATTTCAGCGGCGCGAATGGCGGCGTTCGCCAGACCACCGGCGGCGCTGACGTGCGCTCCAACATACTTCATAGAAAACTCCGGTTAAGCCCGCAGGGCAGAGTGCTCTATCATACGGGTTAACCGGGTTGCGTCGTAAGGTTTATCTTACCAGCGCGTGCACTATCAGGTTAATCGTACCACCGCCGACAATCAGCCAGATAAACAGTATCAGCGCCATCAGCAGCGGTTTAGCCCCGGCTTTTTTCAGCGCGCTGACGTGCGTTGTCAGACCCAGCGCGGCCATTGCCATAGCCAGCAGGAGAGTATCGAACTTGATCAGTCCGGCGACTACCGCAGTGGGCAGCAGATGAAACGAGTTGAAAATTGCCACCACGATAAACAGCACCGCAAACCACGGAATGGTGATTTTACTCTGCTGCCCGCTGGCTGCCGGGGTCAGCTGGCGTACCCGTGCCGCGAGAATGAGCAGGAAGGGCGCGAGCATCATGACGCGGATCATTTTGGCGATCACCGCCGTGTTTTCTGTTTGCAGGTCAATGGCATGTCCGGCAGCCACCACCTGGGCAACTTCATGCACGGTCGAACCGATGTAAATGCCGTAATTTTCCGTGCTGAACCACGGTGCCAGCAGGTGATACATCGCCGGATAGAGAAAAATGGCGATAGTACCGAAGATTACCACGGTGGCCACGGCGACCGTCACTTTACTGGCTTCTGCTTTGATCACCGGCTCTGTCGCCAGCACCGCCGCCGCGCCGCAGATGCTGCTGCCTGCGCCAATCAGCCAGGTCGTTTGTTTATCCAGACCCAGTATTTTTTGCCCGATAAAACAGGCCAGCATAAAGGTGCTGGCGAGGGTCAGGATATCCGTCACCACGCCGCTGACGCCGACGTCAGCAATCTGGGAAAACGTCAGACGAAAGCCGTATAAAACGATCCCCAGCCGCAGCAGATGCGCTTTGGCGAACTGAACGCCGGGATCGTAATGCTCACTGACGCGAGGATAAACGGTATTGCCAACGATCATCCCCAGCAGGATCGCCAGCGTCAGCGCACTGAATCCGGCATTGGCGATGGATGGAAAAGAACTGGCCCACATTGCAAAGACGACCAGCAGGGCGCAGATCGCTAATCCTGGAAAAAAGTGTCCAGGCTCACGCCGGGGTGCTTCTGTCGTTATCTCAGTCATAACCTTCTCCTCAATAGGGTTATAAGGTTATAACGGTGAGGAATAAAAATAAAATTGATTGTTTATCTGTAATTAACCAGAATAAGTGGTAAGCATTTAACTTATTGCCCGGAGTCTTTATGCACGTCACCCTGCGCCAGCTTGAAGTCTTTACCGAGGTGTTGAAAAGCGGTTCAACCACCCAGGCCTCGCTCGTTTTGTCGCTGTCCCAGTCCGCCGTCAGCGCGGCGTTAACCGATCTGGAGGGGCATCTGGGCGTACAGCTTTTTGACCGCGTGGGCAAACGACTGGTGGTGAACGAGCACGGCAGACTCCTTTATTCACGGGCGCTGGCACTGCTGGAAGAGGTCAGTGAAATAGAGCAACTGTTTAAAGAGGACAACGGGGCGATCCGCGTCTGTGCCAGCAGCACCATCGGCAATTATATTTTACCGGAAGCGATTGCCCGCTATCGTCAGGATCACCCGGATCTGCCGCTGGAAATGACCGTGGGCAATAGCCAGGATGTGGTCAATGCGGTAGCGGATTTTCGTGTCGATATCGGCCTGATTGAAGGTCCGTGTCACCACGCGGATATTATTGCTGAACCCTGGCTGGAGGATGAACTGGTGATCTTCGCCGCGCCATCGTCATCGCTGTTTCAGGAGCCGATTACGCCTGAAAAGCTGGCGGCGATGCCGTGGATTTTGCGTGAAAACGGGTCCGGCACCCGCGAAATCGTCGATTTTCTGCTGCTGTCCCATTTACCGCAGTTCCGTCTGGGAATGGAGCTGGGCAATTCTGAAGCCATCAAGCACGCGGTACGTCACGGCCTCGGCGTAAGCTGTCTTTCCCGGCGGGTGATTGCTGAACAGCTGGAGTCCGGGACGCTGCGCGAAATCTCGCTACCGTTACCGCGCCTGACCCGCACGCTATGGCGTATTCATCACCGGCAAAAGCATTTGTCGCGGGCGCTTGAGCGCTTTTTGCAATATAGCGAAATATAAGAGCGTCGCGAGGCGCTTAATCCACGCGCGGATTTTGGCTTATTTATCACTGTGCTGCTTTACTTATAATCCGGCGGAGATCATGAAGGTCTCTTATAACCGCGCATTTGTGCCAGAAGGACGGCGGATGGTCTGCTACAATCGCGCCTCAATTTTTGGATGGATAGTTTTTTCCTATGGTTTCCCAGACTAAAAACACACAAGCGCCCGCGCTACGCCGCGAACTCAAGGCGCGTCATCTGACGATGATTGCCATTGGTGGCTCCATCGGGACAGGTTTGTTTGTCGCATCCGGGGCGACAATTTCTCAGGCGGGTCCGGGCGGCGCGCTGTTCTCCTATATTCTTATCGGGCTGATGGTCTATTTCCTGATGACCAGCCTGGGCGAGCTGGCGGCGTATATGCCGGTCTCCGGCTCCTTTGCCACCTACGGGCAAAAGTATGTTGAAGAAGGTTTCGGCTTCGCGCTGGGCTGGAACTACTGGTACAACTGGGCGGTTACTATTGCCGTCGATCTGGTGGCCGCTCAGCTGGTCATGAACTGGTGGTTCCCCGATACGCCGGGCTGGATCTGGAGCGCGCTGTTCCTGTGCGTCATCTTCCTGCTGAATTACATCTCGGTGAAAGGCTTTGGCGAAGCAGAATACTGGTTCTCGCTGATTAAAGTGGCTACGGTCATCATCTTTATCATCGTCGGCGTATTGATGATCCTCGGCATTTTCCAGGGCGCGAAACCGGCGGGCTGGAGCAACTGGAGCATTGGCGAAGCACCGTTTGCCGGTGGCTTTGCGGCGATGATTGGCGTGGCGATGATCGTGGGCTTCTCTTTCCAGGGAACGGAGCTTATCGGTATTGCGGCGGGTGAATCCGAAGAGCCGGAGAAGAATATTCCGCGTGCCGTGCGTCAGGTGTTCTGGCGTATCCTGCTGTTCTATGTGTTTGCGATTTTGATTATCAGCCTGATCATTCCTTACACCGATCCAAGCCTGCTGCGCAACGACGTTAAAGATATCAGCGTCAGTCCGTTTACTCTGGTATTCCAGCACGCGGGCCTGCTTTCTGCGGCTGCGGTGATGAACGCGGTGATCCTGACGGCGGTGCTGTCAGCGGGGAACTCCGGGATGTACGCTTCCACCCGTATGCTGTACACCCTGGCCTGCGATGGCAAAGCGCCGCGTATTTTTGCGAAACTCTCGAGAGGCGGCGTGCCGCGTAACGCGCTGTATGCCACCACGGTGATCGCCGGGCTGTGCTTCCTGACCTCCATGTTTGGCAACCAGACGGTTTACCTGTGGCTGCTCAATACTTCCGGGATGACCGGCTTCATCGCCTGGCTGGGGATTGCGATCAGCCATTATCGTTTCCGCCGTGGTTACGTGCTCCAGGGCTACGATATCAACGACCTGCCGTACCGTTCCGGCTTCTTCCCGATTGGGCCGATTTTCGCCTTCGTGCTGTGTCTGATCATCACCCTGGGCCAGAACTACGAAGCGTTCCTGAGCGATACCATCGACTGGGGAAGCGTTGCGGCCACCTACATCGGCATTCCGCTGTTCCTGATCATCTGGTTCGGCTACAAGCTGAGCAAGGGCACACGATTTGTGAGCTATAAAGAGATGGATTTCCCGGAACGGTTCAAGCAGTAACCGCTCCGTAAGACAGAAAAAGCCCGGCGCATCAAGATGATGCCCGGGCTTTTTGTTTATCGGGCGGCGGTTATTTCAGCAAATGCTGCGCGTGAAATCGCAGGTGATCCTCAATAAAGGAGGCAATGAAATAATAGCTGTGATCGTAACCCGGCTGGATGCGCAGCGTCAGCGGCCAGCCGCGCTGTTGCGCGATGTCTTCCAGACGTGCGGGCTGGAGCTGGTCGGCGAGAAACTGATCGCTGTCGCCCTGATCGATCAGCAGCGGGATGGCCTGCGCTTTTTCTGCCGTCTGCATTAACGCACAGCTATCCCAGCCCTGCCATGCGGCGGTGTTCTCGCCCAGATAAGCGGTGAACGCTTTTTGCCCCCACGGCACGTTAAGCGGATTGACGATCGGCGCGAAAGCGGAAGCGCTGGTGTATTTGCCCGGATTTTTCAGCGCCAAAATCAGTGCGCCGTGGCCTCCCATCGAATGACCGCTAATCGCCGAGCGTTCGCTGACGTTAAACTTTTCCTGCACCAGCGCGGGCAACTCGTCGCGCAGATAATCATACATCCGGTAGTGGGACGCCCAGGGCTGCTCGCTGGCATTAAGATAAAACCCTGCACCTTTGCCTAAATCGTAGCCTTCATCGTCAGCCACATCATCACCGCGCGGGCTGGTATCCGCCATCACCAGCACGATCCCCAGTTCAGCGGCTACGCGCTGCGCACCGGCTTTGGTGGTGAAGTTTTCATCGTTGCAGGTTAACCCGGACAGCCAGTACAGCACGGGCGGTGGGGTGTTACCCTGCGGCGGCGGTAAAAAAATGCTGAACGTCATCGGGCAGTTCAGCGTCGTGGAGTCGTGCCGCCAGCGTTGCTGCCAGCCTTCAAAACAGCGGTGCTCTTCGAGCAGTTCCATGCGTGGCTCCTTTTGGGGTAGAGAAAGATTTTCAATATCATACAGAGAATTCACTGGCGTTGAGTAACTTTCACTTTCCCAATACTTATACATATTGCATCATAAACATAACTTTACATTAACGTTTGGGGCAGGCATGGCGCTGCGGATCGCGTTCAGCGGTTTTATCGTTCTGGTCGTGGCGATGGGAATAGGGCGTTTTGCCTATACGCCTCAGGTGCCGCTAATGATTGCGGATGGGCAGCTCACGTTAACCAGCGCCGGGCTGGTGGCGGCGGTGAATTACCTCGGCTATCTGGTGGGCGCGTGGGATGCAATGCGCGCTCAGCGCCACGTTGAGATGCGACTGTACGTCGGGATTTTCGGCGTGGTGGCGCTGACGTTTCTCTCTTCCCTGGCCGATAACGCGCTACTGCACGGCGTGCTGCGCTTTATCATCGGTGCAATGAGCGGCTGGGCGATGGTGAGGACGGCAGGCTGGACCAACGAGCATTTGATGCGCTCCGGGCACGCGGGCCTGAGCGCGGCGGTGTTTGCCGGACCGGGCTGTGGCATCGCCGTTAGCGGGCTGCTGGCGGTGGCCATTCAGTCAAGAGCGCTCAGCGCAGCCGATGCTTGGCTGGTGTATGGCGTACTGGCGCTGGTGCTGATCCTCTTTATCGCCCGCTATCTACCGCGACCGGGGGAGTTGCACCGTAGCGGGGAAAAGCCAACGCCGCTGCCCTTAACCGTGGATCTGAAGCGTCTGGTCTGGAGCTATGCGCTGGCGGGCTTTGGTTATATTCTTCCGGCGACTTTTTTATCGCAAATGGCGGCGCTGCGCTTTCCTGGCAGCCTGTTCGCGCAATTTGTCTGGCCGATGTTTGGCGCAGCGGCGGTGGTCGGGATTGCGCTGAGTATTGCGGCCCGGCATATCGGTCAAAGCTATCAGCGGCTGGCGATAGTCCTGTGGCTTCAGGCGGCTGGCGTGCTGGCGGCCTGGCTGGTGCCGGGCATGAGCGGGCTGGTGCTCGGTGCGTTGCTGGTTGGTGGCGGGTTTCTTTGCGCGTTGCAGCTTTCGCTCCAGTATGGACGGGAACTGGCACCGAAGCATACTCGCTATCTGGCGGGCCTGCTGACGACGGTGTATGCCGTGGGGCAATTGCTGGGACCGATGACCTCGGCCATTTCGACCTGGCTGACGCACCGGCTGGAGCCCGCGCTGGGCGTGGCGGGCATTACGCTTATCATTGCGGGCGTGCTGGTTTGGAAGCCGCATAATCAAAGGCCGTAGTGATTGCAATAATTATCGTCCTGAATACTGGATTATGTGCGCTACCTCACGCACAATGAGTACGCACTTTGCGCAGCTACCGCAAAGGCCGTCACACCTGCAGGAGAAACAAACAATGTCATTACTCAGTAAAGAAGCTGCACTGGTTCATGAAGCGCTGGTTGCGCGTGGACTGGAAACGCCTCTGCGCCCGCCGGTGCGCGAGATGGATAACGAAACCCGCAAGCGCCTGATCTCCGGGCACATGACCGAAATCATGCAGCTTCTGAATCTCGACCTGAGTGATGATAGCCTGATGGAGACGCCACATCGCATCGCCAAAATGTATGTGGATGAGATTTTCTCCGGTCTGGATTACGCCAACTTCCCCAAAATCACCGTCATTGAAAACAAAATGAAGGTTGATGAAATGGTGACGGTGCGCGACATCACCCTGACCAGCACCTGCGAACACCATTTCGTCACGATTGATGGCCAGGCGACGGTCGCTTATATCCCGAAAGATTCGGTAATTGGCCTGTCGAAAATCAACCGCATCGTGCAGTTTTTTGCCCAGCGTCCGCAGGTGCAGGAGCGTCTGACGCAGCAGATTTTGACCGCCTTACAAACGCTGCTGGGTACCAATAATGTGGCGGTATCTATTGATGCAGTGCATTATTGTGTGAAGGCGCGCGGCATTCGTGATGCCACCAGTGCCACGACCACAACCTCGCTGGGCGGCTTGTTTAAGTCGAGCCAGAATACTCGTCAGGAGTTCCTGCGCGCGGTACGGCACCGTAACTGATCTTCCCCATCACGCAGAAAGAGGAACCATGGAACGAAACATTACGCTGGATTTTTTGCGTGGCGTGGCCATCCTCGGTATTTTACTGCTGAATATAACCGCCTTTGGTTTGCCGAAGGCGGCCTATCTTAATCCCGCCTGGTACGGCGAAATCACTCACCGCGACGCCTGGACCTGGGCTGTGCTGGATCTCTTTGCGCAGGTCAAATTTCTGACGCTGTTTGCGCTGCTGTTCGGCGCCGGGCTTCAGATCCTGCTGGCGCGCGGCAAACGCTGGATCCAGTCTCGTTTGACGCTGCTGGCGCTGCTTGGGTTTCTCCACTGCCTGTTTTTCTGGGAGGGGGATATCCTGCTGGCCTATGCGCTGGTTGGGCTGGTGTGCTGGCGAATGGTGCGCGATGCCACCCATATCAAAAATATGTTTAACACGGGAGTGGTGCTGTATCTAATCGGTATCGGCATTCTGCTGCTGTTAGGCATCATTTCCGGCACGGGGAATCCACGCTCGTGGGTGCCGGATATGGCTAATCTTCAGTATGAATATTTCTGGCGCACCCAGGGCGGCGTTGAGGGGATCAGCAACCGCGTGGATATGCTGTCGAATAATCTGCTGGCGCTGGGCGCGCAGTACGGCTGGCAACTGGCCGGGATGATGCTGATTGGCGCGGCGCTGATGCGCAGTGGCTGGCTGAAAGGCCAGTTCAGTCTCGCGCACTACCGGCGTACCGGTGCGCTGCTGGTGGTTATCGGAATGCTCATCAACCTGCCGGGGATCGTCGCCCAGTGGCGGCTGGGCTGGGATTATCGCTGGTGCGCCTTTCTGTTACAGGCCCCGCGTGAGCTCAGCGCGCCGTTTCAGTCCATCGGTTATGCGGCGCTGGCGTATGGATTCTGGCCGCAGCTTTGTCGCTATCGACTGGTGGGCGCGGTAGCCAGCGTCGGGCGCATGGCGCTGAGCAACTATTTGCTGCAAACCCTCATCTGTACCACGCTGTTCTGGCATTTCGCCCTGCTTATGAAATTTAACCGTCTGCAACTGCTGGCATTTGTTCCCGCAATCTGGCTGGTGAATATCCTCTTTTCTGTTATCTGGCTGCGCTATTACCGTCAGGGGCCGGTTGAATGGCTGTGGCGGCAGTTAACCATGCGTGCTTCAGGGATATCATTAACCAGCACATCCAGATAACGATCTGGATCACATTCATTAACAAAATGGATGTAACCGTTTTCATTCATGTGACCTCTCTCACGTAGTCAGCATCTTATCGCTGCCAGAATAGACGCCTTGCTCAACACAGGGGGTGGCCGTGAGTCGCTGCAATTTACAACGGGGTGGTGATTTATGATCACCATTCGTGATGTTGCCCGTCAGGCGGGCGTTTCCGTGGCTACCGTTTCGCGGGTGCTGAACAATAGCGCGCTGGTCAGCCCTGAAACCCGTGAGGCGGTGATGAGCGCCGTGACCCAACTCGGATACCGGCCTAATGCCAACGCTCAGGCGCTGGCAACGCAGGCGAGTGATACGATTGGCGTCGTCGTCATGGATGTGTCCGATGCGTTTTTCGGTGCGCTGGTCAAAGCGGTGGATATCGTCGCCCAGCAGAATCAGAAATACCTGCTGATCGGCAATAGCTATCATGAAGCCGAAAAAGAGCGCAACGCTATTGAAGTGTTGATCCGCCAGCGCTGTAGCGCGCTCATCGTCCATTCCAAAGCGCTCAGCGATGATGAGCTAAGCGAATTTTTGCAGCATATTCCTGGCATGGTGTTAATCAACCGCATCGTGCCGGGTTTCGCGCATCGCTGTGTGTGTCTGGATAATATCAGCGGGGCACAGATGGCAACAAAAATGCTGCTCAATCATGGGCATCAACGCATTGGCTATCTCGGCTCCAGCCACAGTATTGAAGACGACGATATGCGCAAAGAGGGCTGGCTGCGGGCGCTTCAGGAACACGATATTGTGCCGCCGGAGAGTTGGGTGGGCGTGGGTTCCCCGGATTTACAGGGGGGCGAAGCCGCGATGGTGGAATTGCTGGGGCGTAACTCAGGGCTTACCGCCGTCTTTGCTTACAACGACAGCATGGCGGCCGGGGCGCTGACGGCGCTAAAAGACAACGGCATCGCCGTGCCGCAGCATTTGTCTCTTATTGCTTTCGATGATATTCCGCTGGCGCGTTACACCGACCCACAGCTCACAACCGTGCGCTATCCCATTGCTTCTATGGCGAAACTGGCGACCGAGCTGGCGCTTCAGGGCGCGGCAGGCAAGCTGGATCGCAACGCCACGCACTGCTTCATGCCGACCTTAGTCAGACGCCACTCCGTCGCCCAACGGCAAAATGTGGGGCCGATCACTAACTTATAAATTTCCGTGATGTAACCGTTTTCAATCTGTGAGTAAATTCACAGTATATTAACAACGCGGTAGCTATGATTACACCGTTTGCAGGGCTGAAACACTATGTAACGAACCCATAGTCGCCGGACCTGAAACAAATAATAAAGCGCATTACCAGAAACAGACGTCAGAAATTTAAAAGTGAATTCACGTGCAGCCATCCTTCCCCGGATGTTACCTGCCGGACGTTATTCACCCGTACTACCCTGCATAACAAAAACCGGAGATATCATGAATAAGAAGGTGTTAACCCTGTCTGCTGTGATGGCGAGTATGTTATTTGGTGCGGCTGCTCATGCTGCCGATACCCGTATTGGCGTGACGATTTATAAATACGACGATAACTTTATGTCCGTCGTACGTAAAGCCATCGAAAAAGATGCGAAAGAGGCTTCTGGCGTTCAGCTGTTAATGAATGACTCGCAGAACGACCAGTCCAAACAGAATGACCAGATTGACGTGCTGCTGGCAAAAGGCGTGAAAGCGCTGGCTATCAACCTCGTTGACCCGGCTGCGGCAGGCACCGTGATTGAAAAAGCGCGTGGACAAAACGTTCCTATCGTTTTCTTCAACAAAGAACCTTCCCGCAAAGCACTGGATAGTTACGACAAAGCCTTCTACGTGGGTACTGACTCCAAAGAATCCGGCATTATCCAGGGCGATCTGATTGCGAAGCACTGGGCGGCAAACCAGGGCTGGGATCTGAACAAAGACGGTCAGATCCAGTTCGTGCTGCTGAAAGGCGAACCGGGTCACCCGGATGCTGAAGCACGTACCTCTTACGTGATCAAAGAGCTGAATGACAAAGGCATCAAAACCCAGCAGTTGCAGATGGACACCGCCATGTGGGATACCGCAATGGCAAAAGACAAAGTGGACGCGTGGCTCTCTGGCCCGAACGCTAACAAAATTGAAGTCGTAATTGCTAACAACGATGCGATGGCAATGGGTGCGGTAGAAGCGCTGAAAGCACACAATAAGAGCAGCATTCCGGTATTTGGCGTTGATGCCCTGCCAGAAGCGCTGGCGCTGGTGAAATCCGGTGCGCTGGCGGGAACGGTACTGAACGACGCGAATAACCAGGCTAAAGCGACTTTCGATCTGGCGAAAAACCTCGCCGATGGTAAAGGCGCGGCTGACGGCACCACCTGGAAACTGGAAAATAAAATCGTCCGTATTCCTTACGTTGGCGTAGATAAAGAAAATCTGTCGCAGTTTACCAACAAATAAGTTTTTGAATTTTGGGCGTGCAACTGCACGCCCAATTTATAACGTTAAAGAAATATCCTGACTCAGTCGGGGTGCGCTGAATGCGCGCCACGGTACACAGCGGGAACCACACTATCGCAGCCAGGTATAGCTATGGTCAGCAATAACACAGAGTCGTCAGGCGAATTCTTGTTGGAAATGAGCAACATCAACAAGTCCTTTCCAGGCGTTAAGGCACTCGATAATGTTAATTTAAAAGTCCGTCCTCACTCTATTCATGCATTAATGGGGGAGAACGGGGCAGGCAAATCAACATTATTAAAATGTTTGTTTGGTATTTACCAGAAAGATTCCGGGAGCATTGTTTTTCAGGGTAAAGAGATCGACTTTCACTCGGCAAAAGAAGCGCTGGAAAACGGGATCTCAATGGTACACCAGGAGCTGAACCTGGTATTACAGCGTTCAGTCATGGACAACATGTGGCTGGGACGTTATCCCACGAAAGGGATGTTTGTCGATCAGGACAAAATGTATCGCGATACCAAAGCGATTTTTGACGAGCTGGATATTGATATCGATCCGCGTGCGCGCGTCGGTACGTTATCCGTTTCGCAAATGCAGATGATCGAAATTGCCAAAGCGTTCTCGTATGATGCCAAAATTGTCATTATGGACGAGCCGACTTCTTCGCTTACTGAAAAAGAAGTGGGGCACCTCTTCACGATTATCCGTAAGCTGAAAGAGCGCGGATGCGGTATTGTTTATATCTCGCATAAAATGGAAGAAATATTCCAGCTTTGCGATGAAATCACTATTCTGCGTGACGGACAGTGGATTGCTACCCAGCCACTGGAAGGGCTGGATATGGATAAAATCATCGCCATGATGGTAGGCCGTTCGCTGAACCAGCGCTTCCCGCACCGTGAGAACAAGCCGGGAGAAGTGATCCTCGAAGTGCGTAATCTGACCTCTCTTCGTCAGCCCTCCATCCGCGATATCTCTTTTGATCTGCATAAAGGCGAGATCCTCGGTATTGCCGGGCTGGTGGGCGCCAAACGTACCGATATCGTTGAAACATTATTTGGTATCCGTGAAAAATCAGCGGGCACCATTACGCTGCACGGCAAAAAAATAAATAATCACAGCGCCAACGAAGCGATTAACAATGGCTTTGCGCTGGTCACGGAAGAGCGTCGTTCTACGGGTATTTATGCCTATCTGGATATCGGTTTTAACTCGCTCATTTCGAATATTCAAAATTACAAGAATAAAGTCGGGCTGTTGGATAACTCGCGGATGAAAAGCGATACCCAGTGGGTTATCGATTCCATGCGGGTAAAAACGCCGGGGCACCGCACGCAGATTGGTTCGCTTTCCGGCGGCAATCAGCAGAAGGTGGTTATTGGGCGCTGGCTGTTAACCCAGCCGGAAATCCTGATGCTTGATGAACCGACGCGCGGTATCGACGTCGGCGCGAAATTCGAAATCTATCAGTTGATCGCTGAACTGGCTAAAAAAGGCAAAGGGATCATTATTATCTCTTCAGAAATGCCCGAACTGCTGGGGATCACTGACCGTATCCTGGTAATGAGCAATGGTCTCGTTTCTGGAATTGTTGACACCAAAACCACAACGCAAAACGAAATTCTCCGTCTTGCGTCTTTGCACCTTTAAGATCAGGGGCTTCTCATGAGTGCGCTAAATAAAAAGAGTTTTCTCACTTATCTGAAAGAGGGCGGTATTTACGTCGTTCTTTTAGTCTTACTGGCTATTATTATTTTCCAGGACCCCACGTTCTTAAGCCTGCTGAACCTGAGTAACATTCTTACCCAGTCATCGGTGCGTATTATTATTGCTCTGGGTGTCGCCGGACTCATCGTTACCCAGGGGACTGACCTTTCTGCCGGACGTCAGGTTGGTCTGGCGGCGGTGGTGGCCGCCACCCTGTTACAGTCGATGGAAAACGCTAACAAGGTTTTCCCGGAAATGGCGACCATGCCGATTTTCGTGGTGATCCTGATTGTCTGCGCCATCGGTGCCGTTATTGGTCTGATTAACGGTATTATCATCGCGTACTTAAACGTGACGCCGTTTATTACCACTCTGGGTACGATGATCATCGTTTACGGTATTAACTCCCTGTATTACGATTTCGTCGGCGCTTCACCGATTTCCGGTTTCGACAGCGGCTTCTCAACGTTCACCCAGGGATTTGTCGCGCTGGGCAGTTTCCGTCTCTCCTACATCACGTTCTATGCGCTGATTGCCGTCGCTTTTGTCTGGGTCCTGTGGAACAAAACGCGCTTTGGTAAAAACATTTTCGCCATCGGCGGCAACCCGGAAGCGGCAAAAGTCTCAGGGGTAAACGTTGCGCTGAACCTGCTGATGATTTATGCGCTCTCCGGCGTGTTCTATGCCTTCGGCGGGATGCTGGAAGCCGGACGTATCGGTTCGGCAACCAATAACCTCGGCTTTATGTACGAACTGGATGCAATCGCGGCCTGCGTGGTGGGCGGCGTGTCATTCAGTGGCGGCGTGGGTACCGTGCTGGGTGTGGTCACCGGTGTGATCATCTTTACCGTTATTAACTACGGTTTGACCTACATCGGTGTTAACCCTTACTGGCAGTACATCATCAAGGGCGGCATTATTATCTTTGCCGTCGCGCTGGATTCTCTGAAATACGCGCGTAAGAAGTAATTTTCTGGTGGATCAGCCCGGCAGCAAAACTGCCGGGCTTTTTATTTTTCTCATTCCAGTAACGACGCTAATAATGTCTTAGAGGCGGGCACCAGGCCGACAACCAGGCCAAACGGCTTAAAGGCTTTATTTACGATCTCAACGGAGTAATTCCCTTTATCATTTTCAATTTCAGACAGGGTTTTACGTGAGACCGATACTAAATCCGCATAGGCTGCCTGCTGCAATCCGAGAACATCGATACGGCGAACTTTCTTCGCGGATTACGCTTTTTTTATTCTGCCTGCGCAACCTTTCCACGGTTTCCCTGACGTCGGCCATTTTTTATCTTCTATGTAACCTATATCACACAAAGACTATTTGCTGCTTTTGGCCTGCATTTCCAGCAGTTGTTCTGGCGTGACGGCCGGGTAGCCCTGGGTGTCTTCCGGGATTTCATGGCGAGTGGGGATGGGGATAAGCGGTCCCAGAAAGCGCGGTTCGCGTTTGAAGATATAGAGATCGGCCAGCGCGCCGAAGCGGGCACCGAATTCACGCACGCGAACGCTCCACATATCTTTTGGCGACGGCACCGCATAACATTGCGCCTGGATGCCCATATGCAGGGCGATAAACAGCGCGCGCTCGCAGTGGAAACGCTGGGTAATGATAATAAAATCGTTGGTATCGAATACTTTTCGGGTGCGGACGATGGAGTCCAGAGTGCGGAAACCGGCGTAGTCCAGCACGATATCCGCCGGATCGACGCCAGCGGCAATCAGATCCTTACGCATGGTCATCGGTTCATTGTAGCTTTGCAGAGCATTGTCGCCGCTAAGCAGCAGATAGTTTACCTTGCCGCTGTTATAGGCGTTTAACGCGCCCTGAATGCGATAGCGATAATACTGATTAATCACGCCGGTGCGATAATACTTCGCCGTACCAAGAACGACACCGACCTGACGCCAGGGCAGATCCTGCAACTCATCGTAAATATAGGGAGAGGTTTTCCAGCTCATCCAGCGGTCAAGGCCGAGCACCGTTAACAGCAGTAAGCCGATCAGGACTAACAAACTGTATAACAAACGCTTTAACATGGACCTGACCTGGCGATGGCTAAAATTTTATTCAGGCTACTTTACCCGTCGGGTAAGCGCAAGAAACGGACGTTCAACTGAAGGGATTTTCACCAATGCGGGCCGCAAAGCCCGCATTAAGGGATTAGCTAAGCTGAATACGTTCAATATGCTGGCAGCCCAGCGCCCTGAGCGTGGCTGAAGTAGCATCCCACTGGATGAGCGAAGCATCAGCGTGCTCAGCCAGGATTGCCCGCTGGATATCCGGGTAATCATAACCGTTCAGGCTCAGCAAATTCAGCGCGCCCTGAAGCGGTGGCAGGGAAGGGTTGAAGGCGGCGTTCTCCGCGTAGCTGCCGCTAAAAATGGTGCCGTCGCGGCACTCCAGCGCGACGCCGGAAAAGGCGTTGCTGTACGGGGCATGACTGCGGCTGGCGGCACGAATGGCAGCCTGCGCCAGCGCATCGCCCTGCAGCGCGTAGCCCCGATCCTGCTCGTCCATCAGCAGCGTTTTAATTTCCAGATCTTTGGGGCCGAAGGCATCCGGCAAATAATGGCCCAGCGTATGCGCCGCACGTCCCGGCAAATGAATATAAATATCCAGCCCGCTGTTCAGCTCGTTCATAAACTGGCGGCAATGACCGCACGGCGTGTAGTTAACGGTAATCGCCTTCAGGGATTTTTCACCGCGCAGCCAGGCGTGAGTAATCGCGCTCTGCTCGGCATGGACGGTTTGCTGCATCGTCGCGCCGTGGAACTCCATATTGGCACCGAAGTACCAGTTGCCGCTGATCCCGCGCGCAATCGCACCGACGTTGAAATGGGATAAACCGGCACGCGCGCAGGCGGCGGCGAGCGGCAGGAGCGCGAAAGCCAGCGCGTCTTCGTCCATGCCCGTTGCGCTTAACAGTGACGAAACCTGCCCGGCGCTGAGCATCGCAGGAAAATGCTCCTCATCCAGCAGCGGAGCCAGCGCGGACTGCACCTTAGCCGGAAGCTGCGCAAAAGCAGATTGAAAACGGTGATGCATGGAGTTGCCTCATAACAATGTAATGGGATCGTAGTTTACGAGGCGTCATGGAATTTGTAACGTGATCCAGATCTCATTATTTATGCAACTCATGCAATGAAACTGAAAATTGCGCGACGCATCGCAAATTTTAGCCAATTACTGCCAGGATCAGCGGAAACAAAAACGGGGCAAGAAGCGAAGTAATAATGCCGCAAATGACCAGCGCCAGGGAGCTGAACGCGCCTTCCTGATAGTCCAGCTCCGCGCAGCGCGCCGTACCCAGCGCGTGCGAAGCGGTGCCCATCGCCAGGCCGCGCGCCGCTTTGGTCCGAATGCCCATAATATTAAGCAGCGTATGCCCAAACACCGCGCCGAGGATGCCGACGAAAATCACGCAGACGGCGCTGATGGCCGGAATACCGCCAATGCTGCCACCCACTGCCATCGCAATCGGCGTGGTGACTGATTTTGGCAGCACCGAGGCCGCAATTTCTGGCGTGGCTCCCATCAACAGCGCCACGCTGGTGCCGGTGATCATCGCCACCACGCTGCCCACAAAGCAGATCGTAATGATGGATTTCCAGCGGGCGCGGATCTGGTGCAGCTGCTCATAAAGCGGAAAGGCCAGCGCAACCACGGCAGGCTGGAGAAGATCGTTAAGGATTTTACTGCCCTGAAAATAGCGGTCGTAGGAGATACCGGTCAGCAGCAAAAACGGGATAATCACCACCATCGCCACCAGCAGCGGGTTAAGCAACGGCATTTTAAACCGGGCGGCAAGTTTACGTGCTGCGAAAAAGACCACCAGCGTCAGCGGTAATGACCACCACATATTCGCCATCATTTTTTATTTTCCTTCTGTCCGACGATTTTACGTTCACCGTGTACCAGATGGGAACTCCAGCTCACTACCAGAAAAACAACCAGCGTACTGATCGCGCAGGAGACCACCACCGGGCCAAACTGCGCCCGCAGTACATCAAAATATTGCATCACCCCGACGCCAATCGGCACAAACAGCAGCGCCATATAGCGGATCAGAACATAGCAGCCAGGGTTAACCCATTGCGCGGGCAAAATTTGCAGCGCCAGCAGGACGAAGAGGATCAGCATCCCGATAATGCTGCCGGGAATGACGATCGGCAGAAGAGACGCGATATAAATGCCCGCGTACAAACAGGCGTAAATGAGGACAAATGCGCGCAGGTATTGCCAGATAATCGTTAATGTTTTACTCATGGTATCAGTCCTTGCCGAAACGCATTCATCATACAATTAAAGCCAAAAGTGTGCTACCGATCACATCATGAATTCGAAGCATAGCTGACATAGATGGCTGGAACATTGGGCAAATGTCCTTATCAGCTTAGTCGATTCCGTTACGGCAACGGGCTGGCGCTTTAAACCCTGGCGCAGAGGCGCTAACATAGCGCCTCTTTTTTTACGGGTAAAGATATGCGTGTACTTCTGGCACCGATGGAAGGCGTGCTCGACTCGCTGGTGCGCGAGCTGCTGACTGAGGTTAACGATTACGATCTGTGCATCACCGAATTTCTGCGGGTGGTGGATCAGCTCCTGCCGGTAAAATCGTTTTATAAACTTTGCCCGGAACTTCATCACCAGAGCCGGACATCTGCCGGTACGCTGGTGCGGATTCAGTTGCTGGGGCAGTACCCGCAATGGCTGGCGGAAAATGCAGCCCGCGCGGTGGCGCTCGGCTCGTACGGCGTTGACCTCAACTGTGGCTGTCCGTCGAAAGCGGTTAACGGCAGCGGTGGCGGGGCGACGCTGCTTAAAGATCCCGAACTTATCTATCAGGGTGCAAAGGCGATGCGTGAAGCGGTGCCTGCGCATTTACCGGTGACGGTTAAAGTCCGCCTCGGCTGGGACAGCGACGATCGTCAGTTTGAAATTGCCGATGCCGTGCAGCAGGCGGGCGCAACGGAACTGGTGGTTCACGGGCGCACGAAAGAAGACGGCTATAAAGCGGAACGTATCAACTGGCAGGCGATTGCCGCAATTCGCCAGCGGCTTTCTATTCCGGTGATTGCCAACGGTGAAATCTGGGACTGGCAAAGCGCGCAGGCGTGTCTGCAAACCACGGGCTGTGACGCGCTGATGATTGGTCGCGGCGCGCTGAATATCCCGAATCTGAGCCGGGTGGTGAAATACAACGAGCCGCGAATGCCGTGGCCAGAAGTGGTTGAGCTACTGCGTAAGTATTCACGTCTGGAAAAGCAGGATGATACAGGCCTGTATCACGTGGCGCGCATCAAACAGTGGCTGGGGTATTTGCGTAAAGAATATGATGAGGCGCTGGCGTTGTTCACCGCCATCCGCACGTTTCAGGATTCGGCGTCTATCGCGCGGGTTATTGAGCACTGGTCATAAAACGGTTATCGCCCCCGATTACGGGGGCGATAATCATCAGAAAATCATCTTAAATACGCCTGTCACCACCAATAATCCGATCAGAAAGATAATCAAAACAGCCCATAGTAAAATTTTCATCGCGCAGTCCTTCTTTGTTGTATTCGCATCAAGTATAGGAACGCTATGAATAATTTTCCTCCCCTCGTTAAAAAAATGTAAACAAATTAACGTGCTAATTATTTGTTTGGTGAATAATTTTCCAGGTGTTTCATTCTATTTCTGGTTATGCATTGCCACGCGTTACTAAAAAAAAATTTCCTCTGCCACGTAATCTTCCCGCCTCTTTTTTCATGTAAAAAAACGCTATGAACCGTCTCTTTATTCTGGCCGGACTGCCGCTGGTTTTCGCTCTGACGGCCTGCGCGCCCTCGCACGACGTTACCTCATCCATGACAGCAACCACACCTGCCTCGTCCGTTAATACTTCGCTCCCCGCCGCGCTGCAAAACGGCTGGCCGGAAAGTCAATGGTGGCTGCAATATCAGGACCCGCAGCTCAACGCGCTGATTGCGCGTGCGTTAAGCAGCTCACCGGATTTAAACGTCGCGCAACAGCGGATCGCGCTTGCCGAGGCGCAGGCCAGAATGGCGGAAGCCGCCAGCGGTCCGGCGCTTAATTTCTCTACCGACATCGAGCGGCAAAAAATGTCGGCTGAAGGGCTGATGGGGCCGTTCGCCTTTACCGATCCGGCTGCTGGCACCACCGGGCCGTGGTACACCAACGGTAACGTGGGTTTAACCGCTGGCTGGGATCTGGATCTGTGGGGGAAACATCGGGCGGAACTGGAGGCGCGGATCGGCATGATCCGGGCGCGTGAAGCTGAACTGCAACAAACTCGCCAGTTGCTCGCCAGCAGCGTGGCGCGGCTGTACTGGGAGTGGCAGACCGAAGCGGCGATCCAGCAGGTACTGAAAGATATCGAAAAGCAGCAGCAGACCATCGTCGCGGTTGATCGCGCGCTTTATGAGCACGGGATCACCTCATCGGTTGAAGGCGTCGATACCGATATCAACGCTGGCAAAACGCAGCAGAAGCTGGCAGAAGTTACCGGAAATATGAAAATGATCGAAGCGCGACTGCTGGCGCTGACCGATAGCCAGTCCTCGGCACTGACACTACAGCCGGTGACGCTGCCGACGGTACAGACGCAGATGCCCGCCAGACTGGGCTACGAGTTGCTGGCGCGGCGTGCGGATTTACAGGCTGCCCACTGGTACATTGAGGCTTCGCTGAAAGAGGTGGACGCGGCAAAAGCGGCTTTTTATCCCGACGTTAATCTGATGGCATTTCTCCAGCAGGATGCGTTGCATTTAAGCGATCTGTTCCGTCATTCCGCGCAGCAAATGGGCGTGACCGCCGGGCTGACGCTGCCGATTTTTGACAGCGGACGGCTGAACGCCGGTCTTGATATTGCGAGCGCCGAAAGCGGCCTGTCGGTTGCCAACTATAACAAAGCGGTGATCGAGGCGGTCAATCAGGTCGCCCATAGCGCGGCGCAGGTTGAGACGCTGATCGACAAAAATCAGCATCAGCAGCAGGTTGAGAAAGACGCTGCCCGCACGCTGGCACTGGCGCAGGCGCGTTATAACGCCGGGATCATCGCGGGTTCGCGCGTCAACGTCGCCCGTATTCCCACGCTTGAAGAGCAAATTGTCGGCCTGCGATTACAAGGGCAATGGCTGGACGCCGCGATCCAGCTCACTTCCGCACTGGGCGGCGGCTATCATTTTTCCTCCTGAGGCTCATATCCGGGCAGGGTTTTCTATACTTACCTCCTGAACTTAACGGGAGGTAAATATGGCGTCGAATAAAGTAGCAGTTGTCACCGCGTCGGATTCCGGCATCGGCCAGCAAAGCGCGCTATTTCTGGCGAAAGCAGGCTATGACATTGGCGTCACCTGGCACTCAGATGACGAAGGGGCGAACGAAACCGTCCGGCAGGTTGAAGCGCTGGGGCGCAAGGCCAAAGCCGTGCAGATGGATCTGAGCAAGCTGTCGGAAGGCGCGCAGGGACTGGAAAAGCTGATCGCCCATTTTGGTCGCATTGACGTGCTGGTCAACAACGCGGGAATGATGACCAAAGACAGTTTCCTCGATGTCAAACTTGACGACTGGCGCGCTATTTTCACGGTTGACGTGGACGGCGCATTTCTGTGCTCGCAAATTGCCGCCAGAAAAATGGTGGAGCAGGGCGAAGGCGGGCGCATCGTCAACATTACCTCCGTGCACGAACACACGCCGCTACCGGACGCCAGCGCTTACACGGCGGCAAAACATGCGCTGGGTGGCCTGACCAAATCAATGGCGCTGGAACTGGTGCAGCACAATATCCTGGTGAACTCGGTGGCGCCTGGCGCAATCGCCACGCCGATGAACGACATGGATGACGGCGACGCGAAGCCCGGTTCGATGCCGAATATCCCGCTGGCGCGCCCCGGCAAAACCGAGGAAATTGCCAGCCTCGTCGCGTGGCTGTGTTCGGAGCACGCCACCTATACCACCGGACAATCGTTTATTGTTGACGGCGGCTTCATGCTGGCGAATCCGCAGTTTAAAGGTGGCCAGTAACTCTTCCGGCGGTTCGTCAGCGCTTTTTATGGCGCTGGCGTAGCCACCAGCGCACGGCGAACACCGCAACAACCGCGATCCCCAGCCACACCGCATGTTTAAGATGCTGATTGAGATGATGCAGCCACGGGCCAATCACCTCGCCGCCCACATAGCCGAGGGTGGTGAAAATCAGCGCCCAGACCAGCGCGCCAAAAATATTTAACGGTAAAAACAGCCCAGGCCGCAGGCGGCTGGCTCCGATCAGCAACGGGCCGATAATGCGAAAGCCGTACATAAACCGGCTGCCAATCACAAACAGATAAGGACGGCGCTGGATCAATGTCTGCGCGCGGTCGATTTTATCCTGATGGCGATGAAAGCGGGCGAGAATGCGGTTGCCAAAACGACGGCCTAAAAAATAGAGCAACTGGTCGCCTGCGATCCCGCCAAGCGCGACGGCCAGTACCACCAGCGGAAATTTCAGCAGCCCCTGATGGGCCGCGACGCCGCCGAGCAGGGTAATCGTCTCGCCTTCGGCCAGGCTACCGATAGTCAGGGCCGCGTAGCCGTAATGGGCGATCAACAGATTAATATCCATACGTAAAATAATACTCCCGGGTAAAAATTGCCCCTTAAGCATAATCCCTGTGGCAAATGTTGCAGGCGTGAAGGACGCTGCATTTTTTATTTGTACATTAAATAATCAATTATACTTAAAGCTCATTCGTATCACGTCGAGAAGAGGGGATCGTATGAACCATGTCTGGGGACTTCTCTCCCACCCTGAACGCGAAATGCTGTCGATCAAACGCGAGAACGAAACGGTCTCGCATCATTACACGCACCACGTGCTGATTATGGCGGCGATCCCGGTGATCTGCGCGTTTATCGGCACAACGCAAATCGGCTGGAACTTTGGCGAAAATAACGTGGTCCGGCTGTCGATGTTTACCGCCTTTGCGCTGGCGATCCTGTTTTACGGGCTGATGCTGGTGGGTGTGGCGGTGATGGGCCGGGTGATCTGGTGGATGGCGCGTAACTATCCGAACCGTCCCTCACTGGCCCGCTGTATGGTTTTCGCAGGCTATGTCGCCACGCCGATTTTTCTCAGCGGCGTGGTGGCGCTCTATCCGCTGGTCTGGCTTTGCGCGCTGGTCGGTACGGTAGCGCTGTTTTACACCGGCTATCTGCTGTATCTGGGTATCCCGACTTTCCTGAATATCAATAAGGAGGAAGGGCTGAGTTTTTCCAGTTCAACGCTGGCGATTGGCGTGCTGGTGCTGGAAGTGCTGCTGGCACTGACGGTGCTGCTGTGGGGCTACGGCTACCATCTTATTTAACGACAGCGCACGGCGGAGGTGGCGCTTTCCGCCGTGCAGTATCTGGACACGATTCTTCTCTGGCGATGCGCATGGCCGCCGGGTATGATGCGCGGGCGTGTTTATTATTGATATGTATAATGAATACGTAACAAACATAACCTGTGGCCATAATTACCAGAATCTCATCATGCCGAAATTACGCTTTTCATTGCTTAGCCTCGCGCTAATGCTCCCGGGGGTTTTTGCACCACAGGTCAGCGCCAAAACGGCCATTGCCGCCACGGCCGCCCAGCCGGAGATCGCTTCCGGTAGTGCGATGATTGTCGATCTCCAGACCAATAAAGTCATTTACTCCAGTCACCCGGATCTCGTTCGTCCCATTGCCTCCATCACCAAACTGATGACCGCGATGGTGGTTCTCGACGCCCGTCTGCCGCTGGATGAAAAACTGAACGTGGATATCAGCCATACGCCGGAGATGAAGGGGATTTACTCGCGGGTGCGTCTGAACAGCGAAATCAGCCGTAAAGATATGCTGCTGCTGGCGCTGATGTCGTCGGAAAACCGCGCGGCGGCGAGCCTGGCGCATCATTATCCGGGCGGCTATGACGCATTTATTCGGGCGATGAATGCAAAAGCCAAAGCGCTGGGGATGACGCATACGCGCTACGTTGAACCGACCGGGTTGTCGATCAAAAACGTCTCAACGGCGCGTGATTTGACGAAAATGCTGATTGCCAGCAAGCAGTATCCGCTGATCGGGCAGCTGAGCACCACCCGTGAAGATATGGCGACGTTCTCCAGCCCGGCCTATACGCTGCCGTTCCGCAATACCAACCATCTGGTCTACCGCGATAACTGGAATATTCAGCTGACCAAAACCGGCTTCACCAATGCGGCGGGTCACTGCCTGGTCATGCGCACGCTGATCAATCAGCGTCCGGTTGCGCTGGTGGTGATGGATGCGTTTGGTAAATATACCCATTTTGCCGACGCCAGCCGCCTGAAAACCTGGATTGAAACCGGAAAAGTCATGCCGGTTCCGGCGTCAGCGCTGAGCTATAAGAAGCAAAAAGCCGCGCAGATGACCAGCACGGATTTTACCGCGCAAAACGATTAAGCCTCATGAAGATCCCCGGTGGCGCTCACGCCTGCCGGGGCGTCGGCTGTTCGCCTATTCCGGCAGCGTCCAGTCGCCGTCATTGAGGGCGCGCTGCATAATCAGCGTATCGCGCCAGTCGCCTTTTTTATATCCCACGCTCCGCAAACGTCCCGCTTCCTCAAAGCCCAGCTGTTGATGAACCCGCAGCGAGCCAGGATTATTATGCCCGTCGCCCACTACCGCCAGCATTTGCCGCCACGGACCCTGCTCACAGCGGGCAATCAGCGCCGTCAGCAGGCGCGAGCCGATGCCGCGCCCGGTCATGGCGTTATCAACATAAATCGATTCTTCAAGGGTAAAGCGATACGCCGGACGCGGACGATACTGCGTTGCATAGCAGTAGCCCACGACCACCCCGCGATAGAGCGCCACCAGCCACGGCAGTTCCTGCGCCGCGACGTTCTCCATCCGCTGGTGCATTTCTTCGTCAGACGGCGGCACCTCCTCGAAAGATGCGCGACCATTTAGCACATGCCATGCATACAGCGCTGCGATGGCATGAACATCGTCCGGCAGGGCATCGCGGATCTCAATATCAACATCGTCGGAAATTTCCAGCGCAGACATAGTGCAAACTCCTCAGCATAAAAAAGCCAGAGAACCTTTCTCTGGCGTGAGTGATTAATCTATTACGAGTCGGAAGCCGAATTCAAATCACCGGCGGTGGTGTTTGAGGAATATCTGAAGCCCCGGTGGCACTTTCTGCTGGTGACGCCGTTTCACCCCAGTTCTTCTGCTTGCTGGTCTTGCCGATGCCGGGATTCATGCTGTTTGTCGGATCGTTTTTACGATAAAACGTCTTTAAACTTTCCGCTGCTTCGTAAAGATGGCCTACGTTATGTTCCGCCGGATATTGCGCGCCGCGCGCACGCAGCAGTTCCAGCATCTGTTCTTTCAGGTGGTGGGCATCAACGCCTTTTTTGACGATATAGTCCTGGTGGAAAACGTGACACATAAAGTGCCCGTAATAGAGTTTATGCACCAGCTGGCTGTCGATTTCCGGTGGCAGATGCTCAAACCAGTCGTCGTCATTCCGGCGCAGGGCGATATCCAGCGCCAGAATATCTTCCACTTCGTCCGCATGGACCGCCTGATAGCGAATCGCCGCGCCCGCCGCCGCAAAGCGATGCAGAAACGCCTTACTGCCTTCTTCCGGGGTGCAGGCAAAAAATCCCCCTTCGGCCGTTTTGAAATAGTCGCTAAGCCAGTTCTGCGCTTCGCTGACGCCATCACCGGCCATTTTTAGCAGCAGGTGATGCTCATACTTATCGCGCCAGCTTTTCATGCGCGGTGGCAGATGCGCCGGGAAGACGCGGGTCAGCTTTTGCATTGTGCGGTCGGTAAAGTGGGGCTTAAAAAGGGGAACCTTTTCCAGCAGCGCATCGGTGCGCCCTTTGAGCGTAAAGAACAGCGGCATTTTGTCGGTGCCGAGCTTGTCGATCATCAGGAAAGTGTCTTTGCCATAGCGTTCGGCAATGTCATAAATATCGCGATGCATATACTCACCGGCCACCGGCAGGTTGGCAAAATTAGCCAGAATATGGCGGCGGATTTCCGTCAGCACCTGCGGCTGGTTAGTGCCGATATAAAAGACCTGCTGATTTTTTGCTGCCGGGAAGGTATCGAGCCGGACGGCGAACACCGCCAGTTTGCCCGCGCAGCCGGAAGATTCAAACAGGCGATCCGGGTCGGCGTTATAGCGGGCGGGGGTGTCGGCTTCGACGTCGCGCACGCGGGTAACATAATCGTGATCGTGCCCGTGACGCCCGTCATGCCGCACGTCGGTTGCCATCACGCGCTCGTCGTCGAGCTTGCTGAGGATCTGTTCCGGCGTCTGTCCAAGCTCAATCCCCAGATGATTGACCAGTTGTAATTTGCCATGTTCGTCAATGCGGGCGAACAGCGACATTTCGGTAAACGCCGGGCCGCGCTGCACCAGCGCGCCGCCAGAGTTATTACAGATCCCGCCAATTACCGACGCGCCGATGCACGATGAACCAATCACCGAATGCGGCTCGCGTCCCAGCGGCTTAAGTGCTTTTTCCAGCGAATACAGCGTAGTACCGGGAAACGCCAGCACCTGCTCGCCGTTGTCCAGCAACTGAAGCTTATCCAGCCGCAGAGTGCTGATAATGACAATATCGCGGTCGTAATCGTTGCCGTCAGGTGTGGAACCTTCCGTCAGGCCGGTATTCGCCGCCTGCATCAGAATAATTTTATCGGCCTGGACGCAGGCGCTGAGCACCCGCCACAGTTCCAGCAGCGAGCCGGGGAAGACCACCGCCAGAGCGTCCCCGTGGCCGGAGCGAAACCCTTTGCGATAGCGGGCGGTTTTCGCCGGATCGGTTAACAGATGTGCGTGGCCCACCAGGCGGGTCAGTTCGTTGAGTAGCGCGTGATTATCATGAAGAGTTGTAGACATCTTCCACTCCTTGTGGTGAGCAAATAAACGTCTATAAGAATAGCCTGTTAAAACCGGAACGCAGGATAAAATGGCTATAAAAATAAGAGAATAAGCGAGGCAAGATACTGCAACCCCGGTTACGATTATGGCAAACTGCGATCTTCGCATGGACAGGCCGGCCCCCGGCTTTAGCATAAGAGAGTAAACCATATGAAATGGCTATGTTCTGTAGGTCTCGCTGTGAGCCTGGCGTGTCATCCCGCGCTGGCAGAGGACGTCAAAAATCAACTCCCGTTAACCCCGCAAGCGCGTGATGCTTACGTCACCGATCTGCTTAAAAAAATGACGGTTGATGAAAAAATTGGTCAGCTGCGCCTGATAAGCGTGGGGCCGGATAATCCGAAAGAAGCCATCCGCGAGATGATCAAAGAAGGGCAGGTCGGGGCGATTTTTAACACCGTGACCCGCGAAGATATCCGCAAGATGCAGGATCAGGTCATGGAACTTAGCCGCCTGAAGATCCCGCTGTTTTTTGCCTATGATGTGGTTCACGGTCAGCGTACCGTTTTCCCGATCAGCCTCGGTCTGGCGTCCACCTTTAACCTCGACACGGTGAAAACCGTTGGACGCGTCTCGGCGTATGAAGCGGCGGATGACGGTCTGAATATGACCTGGGCGCCGATGGTTGACGTCTCGCGCGATCCGCGCTGGGGCCGCGCGTCTGAAGGCTTTGGCGAAGACACCTACCTTACCGCCACGATGGGGAAAACGATGGTTGAGGCGATGCAGGGCAAAAGCCCGGCGGATCGCTATTCCGTCATGACCAGCGTTAAACACTACGCCGCGTACGGCGCGGTGGAAGGCGGGAAAGAATACAACACCGTTGATATGAGCCCGCAGCGCCTGTTCAACGACTACATGCCGCCCTACAAAGCGGCGCTGGACGCGGGCAGCGGCGGCGTGATGGTGGCGCTGAACTCGCTGAACGGCACGCCAGCCAGTTCAGATTCCTGGCTGCTGAAAGATTTACTGCGCGACCAGTGGGGCTTTAAAGGCATCACCATTTCGGATCACGGTGCCATTAAAGAACTGATTAAGCACGGCACCGCCGCCGATCCCGAAGATGCGGTACGGGTGGCGCTCACCTCTGGTATCAACATGAGCATGAGCGACGAATACTACAGCAAGTACCTGCCGGGGCTGGTTAAATCAGGCAAAGTGTCGATGGCAGAGCTGGATGACGCCGCGCGCCACGTGCTGAACGTCAAATATGATATGGGATTGTTTAACGATCCCTACAGCCACCTGGGGCCGAAAGAGTCCGATCCTAAAGACACTAACGCAGAAAGCCGCCTGCACCGTGAGGATGCCCGCAACGTAGCGCGTGAAAGTCTGGTGCTGCTGAAAAACAGGCTGGAAACGCTGCCGCTGAAAAAGACCGCGACCGTGGCGGTGATCGGGCCGCTGGCCGACAGCAAGCGTGACGTAATGGGCTCCTGGTCCGCCGCAGGGGTGATCGATCAGTCGGTTACCGTCCTGACGGGAATCAAAAATGTCGTGGGCGATCAGGGCAAAGTCATTTTTGCTAAAGGGGCAAATGTCACCAACGATAAAGACATTGTGGCCTTCCTGAATCAGTACGAGCCTGCGGTGCAGGTGGATGAGCGCACGCCAAAAGCGATGATTGACGAAGCGGTTGCTGCCGCGAATCAGTCTGACGTGGTGGTTGCTGTGGTCGGCGAAGCACAGGGAATGGCGCATGAAGCCTCCAGCCGTACCGACATTACGCTGCCGCAAAGCCAGCGTGATTTAATCAGCGCCCTGAAAGCCACCGGCAAACCGCTGGTACTGGTGCTGATGAACGGTCGCCCGCTGGCGCTGGTGAAAGAAGATCAGCAGGCGGATGCGATCCTCGAAACCTGGTTTGCGGGTACGGAAGGCGGCAACGCCATTGCCGACGTGCTGTTTGGCGATTACAACCCGTCCGGCAAGCTGCCGATGTCTTTCCCACGCTCGGTAGGCCAGATCCCGGTGTACTACAGCCATCTGAACACCGGTCGCCCGTACAATGCGGATAACCCGAACAAATACACCTCGCGCTATTTTGACGAGGCTAACGGTCCGCTTTATCCGTTCGGTTACGGTCTGAGTTACACCACGTTCAGCGTATCGGACGTCAAACTCTCTGCGCCGGGCCTGAAACCTGACGGCAGCGTGACCGCCAGCGTTGAGGTGACCAATACCGGCAAACGCGAGGGCGCGACGGTGATCCAGATGTATTTGCAGGACGTCACTGCCTCGATGAGCCGTCCGGTGAAGCAGCTGAAAGGCTTTGAAAAAATCAGCCTGAAACCGGGTGAAAGCAAAACCGTCAGCTTCCCGATTGACGTCGAGGCGCTGAAATTCTGGAATCAGCAAATGAAATACGTTGCCGAGCCGGGCAAATTTAACGTCTTTATCGGTACGGATTCTGCCCGCGTCAAGCAGGGCGAATTCGAACTCCAGTAACAGTTCAAGGCCGGGAAACCGGCTTTTTTTGTCGAAATCCGCAGGATTATCAACGGTCTGACTCGCTTGCTATAGGGTAGCAAGCAGGGTGAAAATACGGCGGGCTGCTTTTACCTTCACAATATGAAAACCCGGCATCGCGCCACGTCTTCGGCGAATGCCTCACAGTAACCATAAACATCAGGGAATACGATGGAACAGAGTGTGATGATCCAACAGGGAATATGGGCAAAAATCGGTTTACCGCACGAATTGTGCTGGGGGTTTATCGGGGTTTTTCTGTTTATTACCGGTGCCACGATTGAGCAAAGCTGGCTGGCATCAATGCTGCAAGGTCGTGGGTTTACGGCGTTTGATATTTCACTCCTCTCTTCCGTTTTCGGACTGTGCGTCGCAGCCGTCTCCTGGTTTTCCGGGATTGGGGCAGGGGTGCTGGGCGTGCGTCGCCTGATGTGGATCGCCACCGTCTTCTATTTTGCCGGATCGCTGCCTTTTATTTTTGTCGCGCTGCCGCAGAATAACTACCCGATGATGCTGATCAGCTACTCGCTGCGGGGAGTGGCCTATCCGCTGTTCGCCTATTCATTTCTGGTGTGGATCAACCAGCGCTGCGAGAGCCGTATTCTCGGTCGCGCCGTCTCATGGTTCTGGATGGCCTTCGGCGTCGGCATGACCGTGGTCGGCCCGTGGTTTTCTGGCCTTGTCATTCCCGCCTGGGGCGAGACGGCAACGCTGACCTGCGGTTTTGGGTTTGTGGCGCTGGGTGCGGTTTGCGGGCTGATCCTCAACCGCGATCGCCCCGGCTGGCAGCGCGGTCTGCCGCTTGGCCCGGCGCTGGCGGAGGGGATTCTGGTCCTCGGACGCGAGCCGAAAATGCGCTTTGCGGTGGTGGTCAAAACCATCAACGATATCGGTAAATTTTCGCTGGTGATCCTGATGCCGGTCTACCTGCCGCGTTTTGGCTTCAGCATCGCCGAATGGCTGACCGTCTGGGGGCTGGTGAACGTGCTGAATATTTTCTCCGGCTATTTCTTCGGCTGGCTTGGCGACACTATTGGCTGGCGCAATACGGTGGTCTGGTTCTCCGGCACGCTCTGCGGGCTGGCGTCGCTGGCGGTCTGCTACGCGCCGGTCTTTTTCGGTCACAGCAATGCGGCGCTTTTTGGCGCGCTGTCGCTGTATGCCATTGGCCTTGGCGCATTCGGCCCGCTTAGCGCGCTCATCCCTTCTCTGCTGCCGGAAAATAAAGGCGCGGCCATCTCGTGCCTGAATCTCGGCTCCGGGCTGAGTAATTTCGCTGGCCCGGCGATTGTCACGCTGTGCGTTAATCCCCTTGGCGTGGAAGGCACCCTGTGGACCATCGCCATCCTCTACTTCGCCGCCAGTATGTTGACCCTGCCATTAAAACTGCCCGAAAGCGCGGAAAAATAATCGTTCATCGTCTACGCTTTTCTCTCAAGCTCCTGAAAAGGAGCAGCAAAATAACGAGGAAAGCGCGATGACGATCACAAAGGGGATGATGGGTTCACTGGTGCTGATGGCGGCGGTCAGCCTGCCTGCGCTGGCGGCAGAGCCGGTAAAAGTCGGATCAAAAATCGATACCGAAGGCGCACTGCTGGGCAATATCATTTTACAGGTGCTGGAAAGCCACGGCGTTAAAACGGTCAACAAAGTTCAGCTGGGCGCCACTCCGGTGGTGCGCGGAGCCATTACCTCCGGCGAGCTGGATATCTACCCGGAATACACCGGCAACGGGGCATTTTTCTTCAAGCTGGAAAACGATGCGGCGTGGAAAAATGCCCGGCAGGGCTACGATAAAGTCAAACAGCTGGACGCCGAAAAGAACAAACTGGTCTGGCTGACGCCTGCCCCGGCGAACAATACCTGGACCATTGCGGTGCGTCAGGATCTGGCCGCGAAAAATAAACTGACTTCCTTAAGCGATCTCAGCCGCTATCTGAAAGAGGGCGGCACCTTCAAACTGGCAGCCTCAGCGGAATTTATCGAACGCACCGACGCGCTGCCTGCTTTTGAAAAAGCCTACGATTTTAAACTGAAACAGAACCAGCTGCTGTCGCTGGCGGGCGGCGATACGGCGGTGACGATTAAAGCCGCCGCGCAGCAAACGTCCGGCGTGAATGCCGCCATGGCCTACGGCACCGATGGCCCGGTCGCCGCGCTGGGTCTGCAAACGTTGACCGATCCGAAAGGCGTCCAGCCGATTTACGCGCCTGCTCCGGTAGTGCGTGAAGCGGTACTGAAAGCCTACCCGCAGCTCGACGACTGGCTGAAGCCGGTATTTACCAGCCTGGATGAAAAAACGCTGCAAACGCTGAATGCGAAAATTGCCGTGGAAGGGCTGGACGCGAAGAAAGTCGCCGCTGACTATCTGAAGGAAAAAGGGCTGACGAAGTAATCCGGGACGCGTTGTGCAACTAAAATGTCAAAACCGCGTCCTGCTGCTGCTGACCCTCATTGCGCTGGCAGCGGCGATGCTACCGTTTGTCAATTACGCGCCGAATCGGCTGGTATCCGGTGAGTCGCGTGCGCTATGGCAGATCGGGTCTTTTCCTGCGCTGTGGCTGCTGGCGATCCCGCTGGCGCTGGTGCTGTTAAGCCTGCTGCCGGGACGCGTGCCGCTTATTCTGACCCTGCTGGCTGCCGAACTGCTGTTTATCGCCCTGTTCTGGGGGGCGGGGAAATCCGCCAGCTGGCTGGCGCAAACCGGCAGTCCGCTGGCGCGCACCTCGCCGGGCAGCGGGTTGTGGCTCTGGCTGGCGCTGGCGCTGCTGGCCGGGAGCGATGCGATCCGTCGCCTGACTCCCCACGCGGCCTGGCGCTGGCTGTTAAACGCGCAAATCTGGCTGCTGCCGCTGGCGCTACTGGCAACCGGTGCGCTGGACGAGCTGTCGCTGCTGAAAGAGTATGCCAACCGTCGGGACGTTTTTAACGACGCATTGCTTCAGCATCTGACCTTACTGTTTGGCACGCTGCTTCCCGGCCTGCTGATTGGCGTGCCGCTGGGACTGTGGTGCTACCGTCATCCGGGGCGGCAGGCGCCGGTATTTACGCTGCTGAATATTATCCAGACCATTCCCTCCATTGCGCTTTTCGGCCTGTTAATCGCGCCGCTCGCCGGGCTGGTACAGCAGTTTCCGCTGCTGGGCAGTCTGGGGATTGGCGGCACCGGACGAGCGCCTGCGTTGATCGCGCTGGTCCTCTATGCGCTACTGCCGCTGGTGCGCGGCGTGGTGGCGGGGATGAATCAGGTGCCCCACGACGTACTGGAAAGCGCCGCCGCGATGGGCATGAGCCAGCGCGAGCGTTTTTACCGTATCCAGCTCCCGCTGGCGCTGCCGGTGCTGGTGCGCGGGTTGCGGGTCGTCACCGTGCAGACTATTGGTATGGCGGTGATCGCCGCGCTGATCGGCGCGGGGGGCTTCGGCGCGCTGGTCTTCCAGGGGCTGCTTAGCAGCGCCCTTGATCTGGTGCTGCTGGGGGTGATCCCGGTGATTGCGCTGGCGGTGGTGGTGGACGCGCTGTTTAGTTTATGGAGCGCCCTGCTTAAGGAACATGCGCATGATTGAATTTAACCAGGTCAGTAAATCGTTTGCCGGGCAGGATGCGGTCAAAAACCTCAATCTGCATCTGAAAGAAGGGGCATTCACGGTGCTGATCGGCACTTCCGGGTCCGGTAAATCCACGACCCTGAAGATGATCAACCGGCTGGTCGAGCACGACAGCGGCACCATCCGTTTTGCGGGCGAAGATATCGGTCAGTTGCCGTTGTTGGCGCTGCGCCGCCGCATGGGGTACGCGATCCAGTCCATCGGTCTTTTTCCGCACTGGACCGTCGCGCAAAATATTGCCACGGTGCCCCAGCTCCTGAAGTGGAGCCGCTCGCGCATTAATGAGCGCATTACAGAGCTGATGACGTTGCTGGGGCTGGATGCGTCACTGCGCGACCGCTATCCACATCAGCTTTCCGGCGGACAACAGCAGCGGGTGGGCGTGGCGCGGGCACTGGCGGCAGACCCGGACGTGCTGCTGATGGACGAGCCGTTCGGTGCGCTCGATCCGGTCACCCGCAGCGCGCTCCAGCAGGAGATGAGCCGCATTCACCGCCTGCTGGGACGCACCATTGTGCTGGTCACGCATGATATTGATGAGGCGTTGCGGCTGGCGGATCATCTGATCCTGATGGACCAGGGCGAAGTGGTGCAGCAGGGAACGCCGATGCAGATGCTCACCCATCCGGCGAATGATTTCGTCCGCGAATTTTTTGGGCGCAGCGAACTGGGCGTACGCCTGCTGTCGCTGCGCGAAGTGCGCGATTATACGCGCCCCGGCGAGCCGGTGGCCGGTGAGCCTGTGGCGGCGACCCTGACGCTGCGCGATGCGCTTTCGGCCTTCGTCGCCCGGCAGTGTCTGATTTTACCGGTGGTGGATGGCGAAGGGCGTCCCTGCGGCAACCTGCGCTTTGACGATCTGCTGCGCGAGGAGGGAAACCGTGAACGTGATTCGTGATCCGCTCCTGTGGCTGACTGGCCTGTTTATCGCGCTGCTGTTCTGGCTGCCGCACAGCACCGGTCTGTTCAGCGCGCTTTTCCCGGAGCTACCGCGCCCGGTCTATCAGCAGGAGAGTTTTCTGGCGCTGACGCTGGCGCATTTCTGGCTGGTGGGTCTTTCCAGCCTGATCGCCATTGTTGTCGGCGTCGGGGGCGGCATTCTGGTGACGCGGCCTGCGGGGCGGGAGTTTCGCTCGCTGGTGGAAACCATCGCAGCGATGGGGCAGACGTTTCCGCCCGTCGCGGTGCTGGCGATAGCGGTGCCGGTGATGGGTTTTGGTCAGCAGCCTGCCATTGTCGCGTTGACGCTGTATGGCATCTTACCGATTTTACAGGGTACGCTCGCCGGGCTGGCGGCGGTGCCTGCTGGCGTGAGCAGCGTGGCGGAAGGGATGGGGATGAGCCGTCGGCAACGGCTGATGAAGGTGGAGCTGCCGCTGGCGGCACCGCTGATCCTCGCCGGGATCAGAACGTCGATCATTATTAATATCGGCACCGCCGCGATAGCCTCAACGGTCGGTGCGAGCACCCTCGGCACGCCGATAATCATCGGCCTGAGCGGGTTTAACACAGCGTATGTGATTCAGGGCGCGGTGCTGGTCGCGCTGGCGGCGGTCATTGTCGATCGCGGATTTGAACGACTGGGGCGTTATCTTAGCCGCCATGCACAATAAAGGTATAGCCCGCCAGCATCACGCCGCCGATACCGCTAATCGCCATGACTAAGAAAAGGGTGATAATACCCAGTTTGGCTGCGCTCATCGTTTGCTCCTTATGTTAATCAAAAGATTATACGGCGAAGCTGGTGTGTTAATGAACTATTAATTTCCTGCCGCGCCAGGCGTAATCACCAGACTGCCTGGTATTTGACCATTTTTGCGCTTATTTAGTGATCGGGCGCACGAATTTTCATTTTTATGCCGCGCTTCAAAGAAAGTTAAACGTTCACCCTGTATGTTACGCGCTTTCGGAATGTGTGGTTGGCAGGTATGTACGAATTTAATCTTGTGTTGCTATTACTGCAACAAATGTGCGTGTTCCTGGTGATCGCCTGGCTGATGAGTAAAACGCGCCTGTTCATACCGTTAATCCAGGTGACGGTCCGCCTGCCGCACAAGCTCCTCTGCTACGTGACGTTCTCCATTTTTTGTATTCTGGGCACCTATTTCGGCCTGCATATTGAAGACTCGATAGCCAACACCCGGGCAATTGGCGCGGTGATGGGTGGTCTGCTCGGCGGGCCGGTGGTTGGCGGGCTGGTCGGGCTGACCGGGGGGCTACACCGTTATTCGCTGGGCGGCATGACCGCGCTAAGCTGCATGATTTCGACGATGGTCGAAGGGCTGCTGGGCGGGCTGGTGCACAGTCTTCTGATCAAACGCGGGCGCACGGATCGGGTGTTTAATCCGCTTACTGCCGGGGCGGTGACTTTTGTCGCAGAACTGGTGCAGATGCTGATCATCCTGCTGATTGCGCGCCCGTTCCAGGACGCGCTGCATCTGGTGAACAGTATTGCCGCGCCGATGATGGTCACCAATACCGTCGGTGCCGCGCTGTTTATGCGCATTTTGCTCGACAAGCGTGCGATGTTTGAGAAATACACCTCGGCGTTTTCGGCAACGGCGCTGAAGGTGGCTGCCTCAACGGAAGGTATTCTTCGCCAGGGGTTTAACGAAGAAAACAGCATGAAGGTGGCCCAGGTGCTGTATCAGGAGCTGGATATTGGCGCGGTGGCGATTACCGACCGCGACCGGCTGCTGGCCTTCACCGGCACCGGCGACGATCACCACCTTCCTGGTCGGCCGATTGCGTCCGCCTATACGCTAAAAGCCATCAATACCGGCGAAGTGGTCTACGCTGACGGGAATGAAGTGCCGTACCGTTGCTCGCTGCATCCGCAGTGCAAGCTCGGCTCAACGCTGGTGATCCCGCTGCGCGGCGAGAATCAGCGGGTTATTGGCACCATTAAACTGTATGAAGCCAAAAACCGCCTGTTCAGCTCAATCAACCGCACGCTGGGGGAGGGCATCGCCCAGTTGTTGTCTGCGCAGATCCTCGCCGGGCAGTATGAGCGGCAAAAAGCGCTGCTGACCCAGTCGGAAATCAAACTGCTCCATGCGCAGGTTAATCCGCATTTCCTGTTTAACGCGCTGAACACGCTGAAAGCGGTCATTCGCCGCGACAGCGATCAGGCCAGCCAGCTGGTGCAGTATTTATCCACCTTCTTTCGTAAAAACCTGAAGCGTCCGTCGGAGTTTGTGACGCTCGCCGATGAAATTGAGCACGTTAACGCTTATCTGCAAATTGAGAAGGCGCGCTTCCAGTCCCGTCTCCAGGTGCAGCTTTTTGTGCCGGAATCGCTGGCTCATCATCAGCTTCCGGCTTTTACCCTGCAACCGATCGTCGAGAATGCCATCAAACACGGGACTTCACAGCATCTGGGCGTGGGCGAAATCAGCATTCACGCCAGCCAGCACGAGCGCTATTTGCAGCTGGATATTGAAGACAATGCCGGTCTATACCAGCCGAGCGCCAGCAGCAGCGGGCTGGGCATGACCCTGGTCGATAAACGCCTGCGCGCCCGTTTCGGCGACGACTGCGGTATCACCGTGAAATGTGAGCCGGAATGTTTTACCCGAATCACCCTGCGATTGCCTCTGGAGGAAAACGCATGTTAAGAGTGCTGATTGTGGATGACGAGCCGCTGGCACGGGAGAATCTGCGCATTCTGTTACAGGATGAAAGCGACATTGAAATTGTGGGTGAGTGCGCTAACGCCGTGGAAGCCATCGGCGCGGTGCATCGTCTGCGCCCGGACGTACTTTTTCTCGATATCCAGATGCCGCGCATCAGCGGGCTGGAGATGGTCGGAATGCTCGACCCGCAACACCGTCCGTGGGTGGTTTTTCTGACCGCGTTTGATGAGTACGCGGTAAAAGCGTTTGAAGAACACGCCTTTGATTATTTGCTCAAGCCGATTGAATCTGCACGGCTGAATAAGACCCTGACCCGCCTGCGTCAGGAGCGCGGCGAGCAGGATGTGTCGGTACTGCCGGAAAATCAGCAGGCGCTGAAGTTTATCCCCTGTACCGGCCACAGCCGGATTTGGCTGTTACAGATGGAAGACGTGGCCTTTGTCAGCAGCCGGATGAGCGGGGTATACGTCACCAGTCATGAAGGGAAAGAAGGCTTTACCGAGCTAACGCTAAGAACGCTGGAAAGCCGCACGCCGCTGTTGCGCTGCCATCGGCAGTATCTGGTGAATATGGCGCATCTGAAGGAAATCCGCCTCGAAGAAAACGGTCAGGCCGAGCTGCTTTTACGCGCCGGACAGACGGTGCCGGTCAGCCGTCGCTATCTGAAAAGTTTAAAAGAGGCGCTAGGGCTGTAAAAGACTGGTAAAATGCCTTTTTGCCACTTTATTTGCGAAGGCCCCATGCTGAGTAACGATATCCTGCGTAGCGTGCGCTACATCCTGAAATCCAATAATAACGATCTGGCGCGTATTCTGGCGCTGGGCGGAGCCGAAGCCACGGCGGAGCAGATCGCCGTCTGGCTGCGAAAAGAGGAAGAAGAAGGATTCCAGCGCTGCCCGGATATTATTTTATCTTCTTTTCTGAACGGCCTGATTTATGACAAGCGTGGCCGGGACGAATCCTCCCCGGCACTGGAGCCGGAACGCCGGGTGAATAACAACATCGTGCTGAAAAAGCTGCGCATCGCGTTTTCCCTGAAAACCGACGATATTCTGGCGATCCTCACCGCGCAACAGTTCCGCATTTCGATGCCGGAAATCACCGCCATGATGCGCGCGCCGGAGCATAAAAACTTCCGCGAATGCGGCGATCAGATGCTGCGCTATTTCCTGCGCGGCCTCGCCGCCCGTCAGCACGCGCCCAGGGCATGATGATCCCGGCGGCAGCGGTCCGCCGGACATCTTTGCTTCCGGCCAGCTTCAGCAAGCCGTCCCTGAAACCAGAAGATGCGTCAGATTAATAAACCGAAGGTTTCAGGGCGGATCGGGTTCGTCAGATGCGGCAGCAAGGCTCGCTAACGTTCAGGAAGGGAGGGGCAGGGGGAACTCACTGCATTTTGTTCATGACCATCTGGCGCGCCGCTGCATAGATGGACTTTTCCCGACAATCGGTCACTTCCGCTTCTCTGGCACGCAGGACCATGATGATGCTCCGTGCTTTGATTGGCTGAAAGGATTTCATCAGCCATGTTGCGGCGATACCAATGACCTCATGGATTTCATCGAGCTTAACGTGTTCATCTTCGATCAATTCTCCCCCCTGGAGCTACATTGATGAGCTGATATGGCCGGGGCAACAAACCATATATGCCGGGTGTTCTGGAATGACAACAGCGGGTCAGGATACGTCTTCTGCTGTGGTGGCGATATTAATGTTTTTTATCATTGCTGCCCGGTGGATCGCCGTTGAAGCGCAGCAGAATGCTGTCCTTGCTGAAAAGAGGCCGCTCGGTCGTCCCGTCCTGCTGATTGATATTGGCTTTGAAGGCGCGCACATCGCTTAAGGTTCTCGCATAGGCCTGACGCCGCTGTGGGTCGGTTTCGCTATGCATACTTGTGCGAAGCTGGTCGATCAGCGCGTCATACGAGATGGCGGCATCCGACTCAAGAAGTTTCAGGACAGCTTCGCCCATAATGATGTCTACCAGCTTGTCGATATCGCTTTTGCTCATTCTCAACCTCATGGCGGCATCGTGTCATCGATGCCTTCGCTTCCGCAGTCGGAAGGCGAAATAAAAGCTGTGCCGTTAATAATAGCGCCCGGTTGCGTAACCCGTGCTGCGCTAGCGAATGCCCTTGCCGAGCAGTATAGCCAAAAGTTCGCCATAATGAACTTCCATCACCGGATCGGAGGTTTGCTCCAGCCGTGCGGCTAGCTTAAGACAAATGCTGTGACGACTGACGCCTTTCCCGTTACGCAGTAGCTCAATGACTATCGCACCCAGAGTCTCTTCGCCAGAGGGCATCCAGGGGACGGGAGGTGTTGCCACATTGTCAGGACCTTTACTACGGCTACCCTTCATACCAGCCCTCGCTCGTTAGCTACGCCAAAATTCATAACCGTAAGTAAAATATACATTTTAAAAGCAATAATCAATAAAGAATTCAGGATTAACTGCATCAGGCAGAATGAAAATGAGTGTGCAGTATTATCCTGAAATTAAAAAACTTTAACGGATATTATTATCCCTGATTGTGAATAATAAAAATACGTTCAGAGGGAAATAATTAGCGAATTCATTCGTTGCCATCAGCCGGTAATGCGCCGCCAGGATAGCGTCCACTGGCATCTGCCTCCGGCTCATCTGGCATCGTATTGAGTAATTCTCTGCCGATACGTAATCGGCTGGCGCGTTCATCGCAGGTCTCGCTTACGGCCATTTTGCCCAGCTCTTTCAGCAGCGACTGCTTGCTGATTTCCTGCTTTTTGACGATATGGCTAATGACCGCTTCGCCTATAGCTATATAGCCTTTTCTCTCTTCGTCGGCGCGGGACATTCAACTACACCTCCATCTGGTTTACCCTGATAAAAAATAACATATTGCTTAATATTATAACTACGTAATGCGTTGCCGATAATAACAGTACCGGGCGGCATTCACATAATTAAAACTTTAAATAGTTATATATGATGGCGATATTTACATAGCTTTTGCGATTTTACGCAAGAGATAAAGATGAGCAATGATGAGAGGTGAAAAAGCTCTCCGGCGCGGATAAGCGCCGGAGAGGGGATACATTACTTAACCTGCTGACCCGGTTTTGCGCCTTCATCCGGGCTTAACAGGAAAATATCTTTTCCACCAGGACCGGCAGCCATCACCATGCCTTCAGAAATACCGAAGCGCATTTTACGTGGTGCCAGGTTCGCCACCATCACCGTCAGGCGACCTGTCAGCACCTGCGGATCGGGATACGCAGAACGGATGCCGGAGAAGACGTTGCGCTTCTCGCCGCCGAGATCCAGCGTCAGGCGCAGCAGCTTGTCGGAGCCGTCAACAAACTCCGCGTTTTCAATCAGCGCTACGCGCAGATCGATTTTGGCGAAATCGTCAAAGGTAATGGTTTCCTGAATCGGATCGTCCGCCAGCGGACCCGTCACCGGCGCGGCAGCCGCTTTCACTTCTTCTTTGGACGCTTCAACCAGCGCTTCGACCTGCTTCATGTCGATGCGGTTGTAGAGCGCCTTAAAGGTGTTGACCTTGTGGCCCAGCAGCGGTTGCTCAATCGCCTCCCACTCCAGCGATGTGTTAAGGAAGGCTTCAACGCGTTCGCTCAGCACAGGCACTACCGGTTTCAGCCAGGTCATCAGCACGCGGAACAGGTTGATACCCATTGAACAAATCGCCTGTAGTTCGGCATCACGACCTTCCTGCTTCGCCACTACCCACGGGGCTTTTTCATCAACGTAGCGGTTAGCCACGTCTGCCAGCGCCATAATTTCACGGATGGCTTTGCCAAACTCACGGCTTTCCCACGCTTCGCCAATCACCGTCGCGGCATCGGTAAAGGTTTTATAAAGCTGCGGGTCGGCCAGTTCAGAAGCCAGCACGCCGTCGAAACGCTTCGCGATAAAGCCTGCGTTACGGGAGGCGAGGTTGACCACTTTGTTAACGATATCGGCGTTGACGCGCTGGACGAAATCTTCCAGGTTCAGGTCGATGTCATCAATGCGTGACGAGAGCTTGGCAGTGTAGTAATAGCGCAGGCTGTCGGCGTCGAAGTGGTTCAGCCAGGTGCTGGCCTTAATGAACGTGCCGCGTGATTTCGACATCTTCGCGCCGTTCACCGTCACGTAGCCGTGAACGAACAGGTTGGTCGGTTTGCGGAAGTTGCTGCCTTCCAGCATGGCTGGCCAGAACAGGCTGTGGAAATAGACGATGTCTTTGCCGATGAAGTGATACAGCTCGGCGCTGGAATCTTTCTTCCAGTATTCGTCAAAGCTGGTGGTATCGCCGCGTTTGTCGCACAGGTTTTTGAAAGAACCCATGTAGCCGATCGGCGCATCCAGCCAGACGTAGAAATATTTGCCCGGCGCATTAGGGATTTCAAAGCCGAAGTAAGGCGCGTCGCGGGAGATATCCCACTGTTGCAGGCCGGATTCAAACCACTCCTGCATTTTATTCGCTACCTGCTCCTGCAACGCACCGCTGCGGGTCCATGCCCGCAGCATTTCGCTGAACGAGGGTAGGTCGAAGAAGAAGTGTTCGGAATCACGCATCACTGGCGTAGCACCGGAAACGACAGATTTCGGCTCGATCAGTTCGGTCGGGCTGTAGGTTGCGCCGCAGACTTCGCAGTTATCGCCGTACTGATCCGCCGATTTACATTTCGGGCAGGTGCCTTTAACAAAACGATCTGGCAGGAACATGCCTTTTTCCGGATCGTAAAGCTGAGAGATGGTGCGGTTTTTGATAAAGCCGTTCTCTTTCAGGCGGGTGTAAATCAGTTCCGACAGCTCACGGTTTTCGTCGCTGTGCGTGGAGTGATAGTTATCATAGCTGATGTTAAACCCGGCGAAATCGGTCTGGTGCTCCTGGCTCATCTCACCAATCATCTGCTCCGGGGTCACACCAAGCTGCTGCGCTTTCAGCATGATTGGCGTGCCGTGCGCGTCGTCCGCGCAGATGAAGTTGACCTCATTGCCGCGCATTCGCTGGTAACGGACCCAGACATCAGCCTGGATATGCTCCAGCATGTGGCCGAGGTGGATTGAGCCGTTGGCGTACGGCAGCGCGCACGTTACCAGAATTTTCTTCGCGACTTGAGTCATAGTGAGTATTACTTCTTCTGTAGTAAAAAGGGGTTTTGATGTTACCTGAATGGCGGGATTTTGGTAAGCCTTAACCTTGTCCGCAATGGGAATTAGGCCCGGAAGGCCAAATGTAACCTGCCAGGAGATCTGATATGCTTAACTCACGGCAATGTTAATCGACTACAAAAAAAAGAGGAGTCGGGATGAACGCACAATCCCAGGCCAGGTCCCCGGAGCGCCTGCGTGCAATGGTCGCCGGAACGCTGGCGAATTTTCAGCATCCCACGCTGAAACACAATCTCACGACGCTGAATGCGCTGCATCATGTGGCCTGGCTGGATGACATTATCCACATTGAGCTGCTGATGCCCTTCGTCTGGACCCGCGCCTTTGAGGATCTCAAAGACCAGACCAGCGCGGAGCTGCTGCGCATCACCGGCGCGAAGGCGATTGACTGGAAGCTGTCGCACACCATCGCCACGCTGAAACGCGTGAAAAATCAGCCGGGCATTAACGGCGTAAAAAATATTATTGCGGTCAGCTCGGGTAAGGGCGGCGTGGGGAAATCGTCCACGGCGGTCAATCTTGCGCTGGCATTAGCCGCTGAAGGCGCAAAAGTGGGGCTGCTGGATGCGGATATCTACGGGCCTTCCATCCCGACCATGCTGGGCACGGAAAACCAGCGTCCAACCTCGCCGGATGGCACCCACATGACGCCGATTGTCGCGCACGGGCTGGCGACTAACTCCATTGGCTACCTCGTCACCGACGATAACGCTATGGTCTGGCGTGGTCCGATGGCCAGCAAAGCGCTGATGCAAATGCTCCAGGAAACGCTGTGGCCGGACCTCGATTATCTGGTGCTGGATATGCCGCCAGGCACCGGCGACATTCAGCTGACGCTGGCGCAGAACATTCCGGTCACGGGTGCCGTGGTGGTGACCACGCCGCAGGACATCGCCCTGATCGACGCCAAAAAAGGCATCGTGATGTTCGAGAAAGTGGATGTCCCGGTCCTGGGGATAGTCGAAAATATGAGTATGCACGTTTGCAGCAACTGCGGTCATCATGAGCCTATCTTTGGCACAGGCGGCGCAGAGAGGCTGGCGGAGCAGTATCGCACCCAGTTACTCGGGCAGATGCCGCTGCATATTAGTTTGCGGGAAGATTTGGATAATGGCACGCCGACGGTGATCCATCGACCTGAAAGCGAATTTACCGCTATCTACCGCGATCTCGCCGGACGCGTGGCGGCCCAGCTTTACTGGCAGGGTGAAGTCATTCCGGGTGAAATCGCCTTTCGCGCGGTGTAATGATGACAATGGCTGCCCTGGGGCAGCCATTCATTTTAACGGCGATAGAATTTAACGATGATAGAAAATCTCGCCGTCGTAGACCTTCAGGATCTTTCCTTCCGCATCGGTAATCAGGACATAATTCCCGCCCATATAGGTCCAGTGCGTGCCGGCATCCGGCGCGGGCAGATTTCGCTGCTTCCATTGTTTGATGTTGTACTCTTCGGTGCGGTACATTTCCGGCACCGTATCGCCAATGGCAAAATGGGTAAAATCTGCAAAAAATTCTTTCAGTTCATAAGATTGCGTGCCCGGCGCTTTCACTGCCGTCTGCGGAGCCGCGCTAACGCAGGTTGCCACGCCGAGCGCAACGCCCAGTAACAGGGGGGTAAATCTTCTCATTATTTCTCCATATCTTCAGTCAGAGCCTTGCTGGTGCCTGTTTTTACCACAATTAAGATATCAGAGGTGGACTGAATGTGGCAGACAACTCTGCTTTCCCTCTGCTTTTCGGCATGGTCCGAACGACCAGCTTTCCATACTGCACAATTTCGCTAAGATCCACTCCATTAATTATGCGGATTTATGACCCTAACGAAATAATATCGATAAGCTTGCAAAAAAATATATTTGTTCTACGCCTGCCGGGCGTCGCAACATTCAGTTTGAATTGGCGCTATTAACGCCCTGAAACATTTAACGAAGCGGTTCTACTGCCAAATTTAGTAGGTTTTACAAGGGATTGGTAACAATTTGAACAATATATTATGCACAAGACGTTGTTCTGCAATACCCCAATTTGTTAGATTCTTCAAAACATCGTTTCTGGATGTTGTTTTTCATGTTGCTAAGACTTATCCTACCATTTCATTGAATAAAAAATCAGTTATCTATTAATAAACGTGCCACTGATACGTAACTTTCATCGCCCGTGCATTAAGGATTTGCCTAAGCTGATTAAATAGGCATTGATGAAATGTGGTTATTAAGTTAACTGTTTGAAATGTAATGTCTTTATGGCATTCACGGCTATCTCGATGAGTATTAAATAGTGAATTGCCGGGTTTCTGATTTCCGATCCTGGCAGAAAAGGAAGTTAGTGCAGGGTGGTAGCTTTAAGCCACGGCGGTAGCCTGCCTGCTATTCAGTCCAAAATCTGAACGGTATGGTATGCTAATATTGCCTGGTTTTCAGGCTATCAATTTTACATTCGTTGAATGAAGAGGAACGTGAATGAAAAAGACAATGTGTGCGGTTCTCGCAGCGTTGGCGCTGGCCGGTTTTAGCACGGCTACGTTTGCTGCGCCTGCCACCGGGTCAGATACAACTTCTGGCGGTGCTGCTACCGGTGCAGTCGGTACTACTACCATCGTAACCGCTACCGCTGTAGCGGGCCTGGTTGCTCTTGCTGCTGTCGCTGCAAGCGATGATGGCAGCTCTGGCAATGGCGTTAACCTGACTACCACCACCACTACGCGTTAAGCTTGAGAATTAGCTGAACTTCTGTACAGTTAATTCCCAATGTGGGATGGTATATAAGTGCCCCGGCAGATTTGCTTTGCCGGGGCGCTTAAAAAAGTGAATAATATCTCTGTAAAACTATTTTCATCGCCAATTATATCTAACGTCGAATGACGCTTTCTATAGCGCTTCGGCTTATAAGTGCGTGCAAATAACGGGCTTATCGCCGTTATTTTTTGTATTAACACATTGTGAAAGGGATCCTCTGGTGCGCATACCTCTCTTCCTTCTGGCCTGCCTGCTGTTGCAGGGTTGCACCCACAGCCAGCAAAGCGTTGTTGATACCCTACAGTCCGCCATTACGGGTCCGCAGGACGTGACTGTCCCCGACCAGCAAATCCAGGCAATACCCTACACCACCATGTACCTGCGTATTAATGACGGCCAGCGCATCTTTGTCGTGCTGGGCTATCTGGAAAACGGCCAGCGTAAATGGCTGACGCAGGATCGCGCGATGCTGGTCACGCAAAACGGACGCCTGATTAAAACCGTGAAATTGCCGGATAATCTTCTCGACGTCAGTAATCAGCAGCAGGACCCCCTTCTTAACGCCCGACAGCTTAAAAACGGATCGACCTGGACCCGCAGTATTGGCTGGACGGAAGATGAACGTTACCGCTCCGCGACCGTTGTTTCCCGCTTTGCGCCTGCCGGGGAAGAGGTATTAACCATTGCCGGTAAGCGGGTACGCTGCCTGATATGGCACGAATTTGCCCATACCGATTCTCCATCGCGCGACTGGCAAAACACCTTCTGGGTTGATGCCGTAACCGGGCAGGTCCGTCAGGGCCGCCAGATGTTGGGAGCCGGGGTTCTTCCCATCGAATTCACTATTCTGAAACCCGCGACGCTATGAAAATAAAAATATTACTCACCGGTGCCGGGCTTCTGGCAGTCAGTGGATTCGTCCAGGCGGAAAGTCAGGTGACGGTTCACGCGCTGACGACGGGCAAAACGCTGACCATTGAACACGCGCAAAACCTGGCGCAGCTGGTAACGGTTGCCGATCTGCCGAAACACGTCTGGTGGCCGGGGGCGGTGATCGCCGAACCGCAGGCCACGGCGGTAGCGCAGCAGCAATATCAGCAGACACTGCGCGATTTAAATCGTTGGGCGGCAACGGAAGATGGGGATCAGGCCGCCAGCATCCGCACCGTCATTCAGCAACTTCAGGCGATTAAGGTTACCGGGCGGCAGTTTGTTGCGCTCGACCCTGATCAGGTTCGCACTCGCGATGACAATAATCCGCGTCTGGAAGGGCGTTACTCGCTCTGGCTTCCGGCTTATCCCACGACCGTAACGCTACTCGGCGCAATTGAAGGGACGGGGAAAACAAGCTGGCAGGCGGGGCGCAGCGTGCGTGATTATCTCGCCAGTCATGAGCGTTTGACCGGCGCCGACCGCAACATCGCGGTCGTCATTCACCCGGACGGCAGCACCCAGCAAGCGCCGGTGGCGTACTGGAATCATCGCCACGTCGAGCCTGAACCGGGCAGCATTATCTGGGTGGGATTTTCCTCATGGGCGGTCCCTGGCGAATTCGAAAAAATAAATCAGCAAATCGTCTCTGTTCTGACGCACCGGATACCTGACTGATGAATAAAAAATACCTCTTCAGCCTGCTGGCCATTGCGGTATCCAGCGCATGTCATGCGGATGTGCTGACATACCCGGACCCGATTGGGCCTTCGCAGTCTGACTTCGGCGGTACGGGGCTGATGCAAACCCCGAACGCCCGTATCGCCAAAGAAGGCGAATTCAGCGTTAACTACCGCGATAACGATCAATACCGCTTTTATTCAACCTCAATTGCGCTGTTCCCGTGGCTGGAAGGGACTATCCGCTATACGGATGTGCGTACCCGTAAATACAGCAGTAACGAAGATTTCAGCGGCGATCAAACCTATAAAGATAAGTCGTTCGACTTCAAAGTACGGCTATGGGAAGAGGGCTACTGGATCCCTGAAATTGCTTTCGGTAAGCGCGATATTTCGGGGACCGGCCTGTTCGACGGCGAATATATGGTCGCCAGCAAAATGGCCGGGCCGTTTGATTTCACGCTGGGGATGGGCTGGGGATACAGCGGTAACAGCGGCAACATTACCAACCCGTTTTGCCGCGCCAGCGACAAATACTGTACCCGCGCTGAATCGCATGATGCCGGTGATATCAGCTTCACCGATATCTTTCGCGGCCCGGCGGCGATTTTTGGCGGCGTAGAATATCAGACGCCGTGGACGCCGCTGCGCCTGAAGCTCGAATATGACGGCAACGACTATCAGGATGACTTTGCCGGTAAAATTGACCAGCGCAGCCACTTTAACGTCGGGGCGATTTATCGCGCGGCGGACTGGGCGGATGTCAACCTTAGCTACGAGCGCGGTAATACCCTGATGTTCGGCTTTACGCTGCGGACCAACTTCAACGATCTGAAGCCGAATCAGAAAGATCGTCCGAAACCGGCTTATCAGCCGAGTCCGGCCACCGACTCGCTACAGTACACTTCCGCTGCGAATCAGCTGACCCAGCTGAAATATAATGCCGGATTTGATGAGCCGGAGATCATCCAGCGCGGCAATACGCTGTATATGACCGGCGAGCAGTATCGCTATCGCGATACCCGCGAAGGTATCGATCGTGCAAATCGTATTCTGGTAAATAACTTACCTGCGGGCGTTGATACTATCAGCATCACAGAGAAGCGTTTCAATCAGCCACAGGTAACGACGAATACCCGCGTAGCCAGCCTGCGTAAAGAGCTGGAAGGCTATCCACTCGGACATGAAGGCACTCTGGAGCAGCAGCGGGTTAATCCTGTCGATACGGATGCGCTGGGACGGGGCTATCGTATTCGCCCTGAACGGTTTGGTTATTCCATTTCCCCGGTGCTTAACCAGTCCCTGGGTGGGCCGGAAAACTTCTACATGTTCCAGATTGGTGTATTGGGCAGCGCAAACTACTGGCTGACCGATCACTGGCTGGTCGATGGTGGCGTATTTGGCAACGTTTATAACAACTACGACAAATTTAAAACCACCGATTCTCCGCGCGACTCGAATCTTCCTCCGGTGCGTACCCATATTCGCGACTACGTGCAAAATGATGTCTATTTGAACAACCTGCAAAGTAACTATGTCCGCTACCTGGGCAATGGTTTCTACGGCCAGGTGTACGGTGGTTATCTGGAGACGATGTACGGCGGTGCCGGGGCTGAAGTGCTGTACCGTCCGCTGGACAGTAACTGGGCGGTGGGCATTGACGGTAACTACGTCAAACAGCGTGACTGGGACAACATGATGCGCTTTATCGATTATAAAGCGCCGACCGGTCATCTGACGGGCTACTGGAACCCATCATCCATGAATGGCGTGCTGGTGAAACTTAGCCTCGGACAATATCTGGCGAAAGATAAAGGCGGCACGCTCGATCTTTCTAAACGCTTTGACAGTGGTGTGACGGTAGGTGCCTGGGCCGCAGTCACCAACGTCTCGAAAGATGATTACGGCGAAGGTGGTTTCAGTAAAGGTTTCTATGTTTCCGTTCCGCTGGATCTCATGACGGTTTCACCATCCCGCAGTCGTGCAACGGTGGCCTGGACACCGCTGACGCGTGACGGTGGACAGATGCTGGGTCGTAAATACCAGCTCTATTACATGACAACGGATCGCGATATTCAGAGCGGACAGTAAATACATGCCCGATGAAGATGAAAATTTCTATCTTTGAGAACAACGTTCATTTTAGGGCTGACATTCTGTTTTTATCTCGCAGCGTGACGTGATAAAAACAACGTTGATAGCGCACGTCAATATGATTGAGGAAAAAGCAATCAGATTGACACTAAACCATTTGAACCACAGATGATTTTATATAATGAAAAAGAGTATTCTTAAGTTTTCTCTCGTGGCATTGGCAGTTGGAGCGTTAGCAGGCTGTACCGTCGTCCCCGGACAGGGTTTAAGTACCGGTGGAAAAGACGTTATTGAGTCCCCTGACAGCGATTATGATTTGAACCAAATGGTCAACGTTTATCCGCTGACGCCGGGGTTAATCGACCAGCTTCGCCCGGTATCGGTGATTTCTAAAGCTAACCCGCAGCTTGACGAGATGGTAAAAAGCTATCAGTACCGGATCGGTGTGGGCGACGTTCTGATGGTCACCGTCTGGGATCACCCGGAACTGACTACCCCTGCCGGTCAATATCGCAGCGCCAGCGATACAGGGAACTGGGTAAACGCTGATGGCACCATTTTCTATCCTTACGTGGGCAAATTACTGGTAGCGGGTAAAACCCTAAGCCAGGTGCGTGATGAGATCACCGCCCGCCTTGATACCGTTATCGAAAGCCCGCAGGTCGCCGTCACTATTGCCGCTTTCCGCTCGCAGAAAGCCTATGTAACCGGTGAAGTGGCGAAATCTGGTCAGCAGCCGATCACCAACATTCCGTTGACGGTGATGGATGCCATTAACGCGGCGGGCGGTCTGACCCCTGACGCCGACTGGCGCAACGTGGTACTGACCCACAACGGCCAGGACACCAAAATTTCGCTATGGGCGCTGATGCAGCGCGGCGATTTAACGCAGAATAAACTACTCTATCCAGGTGACATCCTGTTTATCCCACGCAATGACGATCTGAAAGTGTTCGTGATGGGTGAAGTGGGCAAACAGAGCACCCTAAAAATGGATCGCAGCGGCATGACGCTGGCCGAAGCACTCGGCAATGCGGAAGGTGTAAGACAGGATATGTCTGATGCGACCGGCATCTTCGTCATCCGCTCAATGAAAGGCAAGCAGAACGGCAAAATTGCCAATGTTTATCAACTTAACGCTCAGGATGCCTCGGCGATGGTATTAGGCACCGAATTCCAGCTTGAGCCGTACGATATTGTTTATGTGACTACCGCGCCGCTGGTGCGCTGGAACCGCGTAATTTCTCAACTGGTGCCAACTATCACCGGTGTTCACGACCTGACGGAAACCGCGCGTTATATCGAAAGATGGCCAAATTAATGTTTAGCTCGATTCTGGTGATTTGTACCGGAAATATATGCCGTTCCCCGACCGGGGAACGTTTGCTGCGCCATACTATGCCCGACATGAAAGTGGATTCCGCTGGCACGTTTGGCTTAAGCGGCCAGCCTGCGGACGCTACCGCCGCCGAAGTGGCAGCGGCGCACGGCGTTTCGCTGGACGGGCATATCGCACGCAAACTCACTCCCGCCATGGCGCGCGATTACGACCTGATTCTGGTCATGGAACCGGCTCATATTGAGCAGGTGACGGCGATCGCGCCCGAGGTAAGAGGCAAAACCATGCTCTTCGGTCAATGGGCGGGGAAAAAGGAAATTCCTGACCCCTATCGTAAAAGCCATGAGGCCTTCGAACACGTTTATGGGCTGCTTGAGCAAGCCAGTAAAGAATGGGCTGTCAGGCTCGGAAAATAAAACGGGATAAACATTCGTTATGTCGACAAAAGTCACAACTGCTCCTGCTGAAAGCGCTAATAACGAGCTGGATCTGGGGCGTCTTCTGGGCGATCTGATCGACCACAGGAAACTCATTTTTTGCGTCACTGTGTTCTTTACTCTTATCGCAGTGATCTACGCGCTTTTCTCAACGCCTGTGTATCAGGCGGATTCCTTAATTCAGGTGGAACAGAAGCAGGGGAATGCCATTCTCAGCAGTCTGAGCCAGATGATCCCGAATACCTCGCCGGATTCAGCGCCAGAGATCCAACTGCTTCAGTCGCGAATGATCCTCGGAAAAACCATTGATGACCTGAATCTGCGTAACGTCGTAGAACAGGATTATTTTCCCGTCTTTGGGCGCGGTTTTGCCCGCTTAACCGGTGAGCAACCGGGTAAAATCGCGCTGTCCTGGTTTGCGGTGCCAAAAGAGATGGCCCAGCAGGTCTTTACCTTAACGGTAGAGGAAAAAGGTCATTTCACCGTCGAAGGTGATGACTTTACCGTTAACGGTCAGATTGGACAGCTGATCGACAAAAACGGTTTTGCGCTTAAAGTGGCGGATATCGCCGCTCAGCCCGGCACTCAGTTCAAACTTCGTCAACTGACTGAACTTGAAGCCATTAACAACTTGCTTAATCAATTTACCGTTAGCGAGAAAATAAAAGACAGCGGAATGCTCGGTCTGACCGTCACCGGCGAAGACCCGCAGCTTATTGCGCGTATTCTTAACAGCATTTCTGATAACTATCTGCAACAGAACATTGCCCGCCAGGCGGCGCAGGATTCGAAAAGCCTCGAGTTTTTGCAAAAGCAGCTGCCGCAGGTGCGTGGCGATCTCGATCAGTCGGAAGATAAACTCAACGCCTACCGTAAGAAAAGCGACTCCGTTGACCTGAATCTCGAAGCGAAATCGGTGCTGGAGCAGATCGTAAACGCGGATAACCAGCTGAATGAGCTGACCTTCCGCGAAGCAGAAATTTCCCAGCTGTATAAAAAGGATCACCCGACCTACCGGGCGCTGATGGAAAAACGTCAGACGCTGGAGCAGGAAAAAACGCGCCTTAATAAACGTGTTTCATCCATGCCCGCGACCCAGCAGGAAATTCTGCGCTTAAGCCGTGACGTGGAGTCTGGCCGTGCGGTATATCTGCAATTGTTAAACCGTCAGCAGGAGCTGAGTATTGCCCAGTCGAGCGCCATCGGTAACGTGCGCATCATCGACCCGGCCGTCACCCAGCCGCTGCCCATCAAACCGAAGAAAGCGCTGGTCGTTGCGCTGGGCTTGCTCATGGGGCTGTTTGTCTCCATCGGCCTGGTCCTGGCGCGTATGCTGCTGCGTAAAGGGATTGATTCGCCGGAACAGCTGGAAGAGCAGGGGATCAACGTTTACGCCACCATCCCGATGTCCGACTGGCTGGCGCAAAAAACGCGCTTGCGGAGTAAGAATATTTTCTCCTCCCGCCACCAGCACAAAACGAAAAACATCCCGTTCCTGGCGGTGGATAACCCGATTGACCTGTCGGTGGAAGCCATCCGTGGGCTGCGTACCAGCCTGCACTTCGCGATGATGGAATCCACCAACAACGTGCTGATGATTTCCGGGGCGACGCCGGACAGTGGGAAAACCTTCGTCAGTAGCACGCTGGCGGCCATCGTTGCGCAGGCCGGACAGAAAGTGATCTACATCGACGCGGATATGCGCCGTGGCTACGCTCACGATCTGTTTAACCTGAGCAATAACCACGGCCTCTCTGCAGTACTGTCCGGTAAGACGCCGGTTACGGCTGCCGTGCAGACCTTCACCAAGGGCGGATTCGACATCCTTACCCGTGGTCAGGTGCCGCCGAACCCGGCAGAGCTACTGATGCACGACCGTTTCCGCGAGCTGCTGAACTGGGCGAGCGAACATTACGATATGGTGATTATCGATACGCCGCCGATCCTCGCCGTGACCGATGCCGCCGTCATTGGCCGCTCCGCCGGAACCTGCCTGGTGGTCGCGCGCTTCGAGGTCAACAGCGTGAAAGAGATGACCGTCTGCGTTCAGCGTCTGGAACAGGCTGGTGTCAACGTCAAGGGTGCCATTCTGAACGGCGTGATCAAGCGCGCCAGCAGCTACTACGGTTACGGCTACAATCATTACGGCTACAGCTATACCGATAAGAAGTAATCTCCGCAGTGCTCCCCGGCATCCTCTGCCGGGGAATCAATCTCAGTAAAAAAACCAACAATAACGTCGCCAGACTTCGCGTCTGGCGGTCTGTCTATGCGCACGCAAAAATTCTGGAGAATGATATGGATTTTGTGATGATCCTGATCAGTGCTATCGGGGGTCTTGCCATCGCGGGATTAACCGCGCCGGTGTTTGGCCTGGTCGATAAACCGGATGCACGTAAAGTTCATGAAGGGCATATTCCCCTCGTTGGCGGTATTTCTGTGTGGGTGGCGATGAGTGCCCTGCAATATCTGAATCCGCAGTGGCTGCCCCACCAGCAGGTATTCTGGTTCTGTATTTCAATGCTGTTGATCGTCGGCGTGCTGGATGACCGCTTTAATCTGCCGGTGCTGCCACGGGTCATCGCGCAGGCAGTGGCCGCCGTACTGATGATGAAATCCGGGCTGTGGCTGGCGTCGCTGGGCGAACTGATCCCCGGCTACGTCATTACCCTCGGCGCGGTCGGCTACCTGATCACCCTGATTGCTATTTGGGCATCGATTAATGCTTTTAACATGATTGACGGCATTGATGGATTACTCGGCGCAGTGTCGTGTGTGACTTTTGGCGCACTGGGGGTGTTGTTTTATATCCACGGACACATGGGCGCGTGGCAGTGGTGCCTGGCGCTGGTGCTCGCCATCATGCCGTACCTGATGGCGAATCTCGGACTGTTTGGCGTTAAGCGACTGAAAGTCTTTATGGGCGATGCGGGTAGCACGGTGATCGGCTTTGCCGCGATCTGGCTGCTGGTGGTAGCGACCCAGGGTGACGACGCCATTATTGCGCCAGTCACCGCCCTGTGGCTGATCGCGCTGCCGCTGGCGGATATGTCGGCGGTGTCGCTGCGCCGCATTCTTAACGGTAACAGCCCGTTCCGCCCGGACCGTGGTCACATTCACCATATTATTATGAAATGTGGCTACAGCCCCCGCCGGACGCTGGCGATTCTGTTCCTCGCCGCCGTGGTCTTTGCTTCCGTCGGCATTCTCTTCGACCGCTTACGGGTGGCGGATTGGGTCAGCCTGACCCTGTTCCTGCTCTTCTTTACCGCGTGGGTTCGTTTCTCCGTCGACGTGTTCCGCCGTTGATCCTCTTCTGATGCGCGCGACGGATCGCTCCGTCGCGCCGCCCCGTCCTGCTTTCCCTCTTTCATAATCCCTTCGGCAGTGGTAAACACTTATCAGGCTGACGAATTAATCTCAGTCTTCATCTGCGGGAATAATCATGCTCAGGCTGGAAGATTTAACGCTCTTTGTTCGTGCGGCAGCGCTGAACAGTTTTAGTGACGCGGCGCGCGAGGCGGGCGTGCCGCCCGCGCAGGTCAGCTCGGCAATCAAGCGGCTGGAAAATGCGCTGCATATTCGTCTGTTCGCCCGTTCGACCCGCAGCCTGCGCCTGACGGTAGAGGGGGAAAGCTGGCTGCCTTATGCCCTGCAAATGCTGGAGACGCTGCGCGCCGGACTGCAAAAAATTCAGGCATCCGACAATGAGGTCAGCGGCACGCTGCAAATCGCCGTGCCTTCGGATCTGGGCCGCCACCTGCTGCTGTCCGTCTTTCGTGATTTTCGCGAGCGTCATCCGGCGCTGCGTCTGCGCCTGCTGTTCTCCGATCAAATTGCCGACGTATTTAAAGATCCGGTGGACGTTGCCTTCCGCTACGGTGTCAACGCTGATGCCTCCTATGTGGCACTGCCGGTCGCGCCCGATAACCGTCGGGTGCTGGTGGCGTCACCCGACTGGCTGGCCCGACACGGCAGGCCGACTACCCTCGGCGAACTGGCGCAGCATAATGCGCTGACCTTCGTCCTGCGCGGTAAATTACACGACCGCTGGACGCTGCTGGCCGACGGCAACATTCACGAGGTGAATGTTCAGAGCACGATCATGAGCGATGATGCCGAAGCGATCCGCCGTCTGGCGATAGCCGGGGAGGGCATTGCCTACAAATCCTGGCTCGACGTCAGCGAAGATGTGCAGGCCGGGCGGTTGCAGGTGATCCTGCCACAATATCAGGGAGAGCGCGTGCCGCTGAATATGATCTGCCCGCATCGCCAGCAGCTTTCTCCCGCCGTGCGCCTGCTGTACGAGGCGGTGAAAGCCCGCTGCGATAGCCTGGCTAGTTTCGCTGCACAATCGCATTGTAATTAAAGCGCTGATAATGATAGCGGCTGGTACAGTATTCGAACGGCTGGCCGTCATTAAGATAGGTCACCGACCGCGTCACGCTCACCGGTTCATTGACGTCTAAATGCAGCCACTCCCGCGCTTCTGCATCGCTCGGCAGCGAATAAAACTGGGTATGGGAGCTACAGGGAATTTTGCGCAGCGATTTCTCGACAAACTCATACACGGAACCGAGCGCGTGCTGACGAGTGAAAGCGGGCAGGATCCGCACCGGTATCCAGGTCTCTTCAATAGAAAGCGGATCGTTACCGACATAGCGCACCCGCTTAAAATGCCAGGCATACTGGTCTTCCGACATCGCCAGTTGTCCGGCGATTTCTCCGCCAGGAACGTCGATGTCAAAATGCAGCAAATGGCTGTGAACTTCCATCCCCTGCGACTCGTGCAGGCGGCTGACGCCCTGAATCGGCAGATTCACTGAAGGATGCTGCGGCGACGCGGTTTTCACCACCGTACCCAGCCCGCGCTGGCGGGTAATAAATCCCTCCTGAACCAGAATATCCAGCGCATTATTCAGCGTGATTTTACTACAGGAAAATTCTGCGCATAGCTGATGCCCGTAGGGGATCTTCTCGCCGGTAATATATTCACCACTCTTAATTCTTCCCTTTATTATATTCGATATCTGAATATATCTGCGCAAAATAACTCTCCTTTATCATGACTTTTCTGATTATATCCTGCCGGGCAAAACATTATCCATATCTCATTTATTTTAAAAGTAGACTACTTTTAAAATAAAAACCTTGATTTTAAGGTCGCAGACGTTTCATGCTGTCGGTGCTCCGGGTGCATGGCGTTAAATATAAATACGATCTGTTGGTTTGATTGATTATTGGTGTGAATGGATAATTCGCACCCATCGAGGAAAAATCATGAAAGAGATTTTTTTAAAGAAAACCCTCGCGCTGGCGCAGTGGATGGCGTCACAAATTCATCTGCGCACCATGCGTGACGCATTCATCATGCTTATTCCTTTTCTGGTGTTAGCAGGAATGATGATATTAGTTAATAATGTGATCATTAATCCGGGCGGTATTCTTTCTGGTTTTATTGCCGATACCACGCTGGCCTCCTGGCAGGAGATGGGAAATAAAGTCGTTAACGGGACAATGAATATTCTCGGTATGCTGATCGGGATTATTTTTAGCTATAACCTCGCCCGCAATCGCCAGTTTGCCAACCCACTGATGGCCGCGCTGGTAACGCTAAGCTGCCTGTTCGTGCTGATGCCAGTGCTTAACGGTTTTACCCCGGAAGGCGCAACCGGTGAAGTCATGATTAAAAGCGCTGTGCCGTATGCGCTGCTCGGTACCAGCGGAACCTTTATTTCCCTGCTGTGCGGCGGGCTGGCAACGGAATTGTTCACCCGGATTTGCAAAAATAAACACCTGCAAATCCGCCTTCAGGGCAACGTGCCTCCGGCGGTGATCCAGTCGTTCAATACCCTGTTTGCTGTGATGATCACCGTGCTGCTGTTTGCGTTCTGCTCCTGCACGATCGTAGCCTTAACCGGGCTGGAATTGCATGAAATCATTAATAAAGTGATTCAGACACCGCTGCTGGGTCTGGCAACCAATCTGCCAGCGTATATCCTGATCGACATTATCAATAACTTTGTTTTTTCGATGGGCATTAACCCCGGCGGCATTACCGGTGCGATTATGGAAGCGCCGATTATGGTTGCCACCCAGCAAAATATGGACGCGTGGGCGGCAGGCAAAGAAATCCCCAATATTATCGTGCGCCCGTTCTGTGATTTATACGGCCGCATGGGCGGCACCGGCATGACGTTATGCCTGGTGATTGCGGTATTTCTGCGAAGTAAACGCCAGGAGTTGCGCTCATTTTCCCGCACGGTAATGCCGACGACGATTTTTAATATTAATGAACCGGTTATTTTCGGCTTTCCGATCATCTTCAACCCGATACTGATGATCCCTTTTACCTTTATTCCGTCGATTCTTTACGTCATTGCGTATTACGCCACCGTATTGGGCTGGGTATCGAAAATCGTGGTCTATATTCCCTGGTCGGTGCCTCCGCTGATCTCCGGCTATCTCGCCAGCGGCGGCGATTATCGCAACGTCATCCTGCAAGTGATTTTACTGGTGCTCGGTGTCCTGCTTTATCTGCCTTTCCTGATGCTGTATGAAAAAATGCTGACGATGCAGGAAAGCAACGCGCAAAAAATATAATCGAGGAGCGTCATCATGAAAAAAATACTGCTTATCTGTAATGAAGGTATGTCCACCGGTTTCCTGTGCAACAAAATGAATGACTATGCGCAGCAACAGGGGCTGGATATTCATGCCTGGGCGATCCCGGAATCGGCGCTGGAAGGGCACTATCGCGAGGCGGATATTGTCCTGCTGGGGCCGCAGATCGGCTACTTAATGGCGTCGATCCGTAAGCGCGTGCAGGACACGCTGCCGGTTGCCGCAATCAGCCCCATTGATTTTGGCCGTATTAACGCCCAGGCGGTGGTGGAACAGGCGCTGTCGTTAATCGACGGACAGTAAGGACGCGCAATGAGTAACGCAACGCTACTGCAAAAAGTCACCGATATTTCGCAGAAAATGGCCTCGGAGATCCATCTGCGCAGTTTACGTGACAGCTTTATCATCACCGTGCCGTTCCTGGTGCTGGCCGGTTTATTCATCATGGTGAACTTTGTCTTTCTCGATCCTAAAGGCATGTTGTCCTCGTGGGTCGCCAGCGAAACGCTCATTTCATTGCGCGGCGTTGGTGACCGTATTCTTAACGGCACGATGAATATTCTGTCGCTGATGCTGGTGGTGCTGATTGCCTTCAGCATCGCCAGCAAGCGTAAATTCGCCACGCCGATTATTCCGGCGATGGTATCGCTGGCGGCGTTCCTGGTGCTGATGCCGAACTCGCTTTCCCTGGTGCCTGCTGGCAGCACGCAGGCGGTGGCGGTGAGCGGGGTGATTTCCTTCGGGCTGACCAACGCGGGCGGGGTGTTTATGGCGATCCTGACGGCGGTCATCGCCACCGATCTGTTTCTGTGGATCTCCCACAATCAGCGGCTGCAAATTCGCCTGGGCGATGAAGTGCCGCCGATGGTGGCGCAGTCTTTTCAGTCGATGTTCTCGATTATGCTCACCGTGCTGGCGTTCTCGGTAGTGGCGGCGCTGGTCTACGGCCTGTTTCAGCTGGAGATCCACGACATTATCCAGCGGGCGATTCAGGCTCCGCTGGTGCATCTGACCACCAACCTGCCGGGATTCCTGACGCTCACCACCTTAACCAACCTGCTTTTTTCGCTGGGTATCCATCCGTCGGGGATTATTAACCCGATTCTGGAGCCGCCGCTGCTGGTGGCGATGCAGGAAAATATGGCGGCGTTTGCCAAAGGAGAGCTTCCGCCGCATATCATCGTGCTGCCGTTTCGCGATCTCTACGGTCACATGGGCGGCACCGGGACCACGCTGGCGCTGTTGATTGCGCTGTTTCTGCGCAGCAAAATGTCGAGCCACAAAAAATTCGCCCGCACGGTGCTGGCACCGGGGATTTTCAACATCAACGAGCCGGTGATTTTCGGCTTTCCGGTGCTGTATAACCCGCTGATCATGATCCCGTTTATCGTCTATCCGCAAATCAACTTTATCATCGCTTACTTCGCCACCTCGTGGGGGATGGTGTCCCGCATCGTGACTTACGTGCCATGGTCGGTGCCGCCGCTGCTGTCCGGCTGGCTGGGTTCCGGCGGCGATTGGCGCAACGTCATCCTGCAAATTGTTTTGCTGGCGCTGGGGGTGATGATTTATCTGCCGTTCCTTGCCGCCTATGAAAAATCGCTGATCGCAGGGAAAAATCAAAAGCTGGTCAATGAGATAGCCGAAAACGCAAAAACGGATACCGTCGCACCCGACCCTAAAACACAGCGGGAAAAAACCATTATCCTGATGTGCAATGAAGGCATGTCCACCTCCATCATGGCGAAAAAAATGAGCCAGTTCGCGCAGTCGGCGGGCTATCCGTTCACCATTTATGCCATCAACGTGGGCCGTCTTCAGGAGGAGTATGAAAAGGCCGATCTGATCCTGCTGGGCCCGCAGCTCGGCTACATGCGGCAAAGCCTCTGCGAGGAAATTAACAACCGCTGCCCGGTTCAGATACTGGAGGCGGGTTATTTCAGCAGGCTGGACGGAAAAGCCGCCGTGCTGGCCGCACTGTCATTTTTAGCAAGTTAAGGAGAACAACTGTGATTTATAGTGCTTTTATTGGTTTTGGCAAAAGCGCCACCCGCTACCATCTGCCTTACGTTTTAACCCGCAAAAATAAATTTACCGTCACGCGCATCTTTGACATCGTGCGCAATCCGCAGCGCGAGAGCCAGCCGGAGTATGAAGGCATTGCGTTTACCGATCGCGTCGAAGAGATTTTGAACGACCCGCAGATCACCCTCGTCACCATCTGCACCCGCCCGGATAGCCACTTCCATTACGCAAAACTGTGCCTGGAGCACGGCAAAAACGTGCTGGTTGAAAAACCGTTTACCACCACGCTGGACGAGGCGAAAACCCTGTTTGCGCTGGCGAAAGAGAAGGGCTTAGTGGTGTCGCCGTTCCAGAACCGTCGCTTTGACAGCTGTTTTATGAGCATGAAGCAGGCGATTGAGAGCGGCAAGCTGGGCGATATCGTGGAAGTAGAAAGCCACTTTGACTACTTCCGCCCGGAAGCCGACGTTCAGCCGGGCGGCGCGTTTGACGGTGCCTTTTACGGACTGGGGGTGCACACGCTGGATCAAATCCTCTCGCTGTTTGGTCGCCCGCAGCAGGTCGCTTACCACCTGCGTCACCTGCGGCAGAAAGCCAACCCGGACGATACCTTCGAAGCGCAGCTGTTTTACGGCGACATGAAGGCGATCATCAAAACCAGCCACATGGTCAAAGTGCCGTACCCGAAATTCCTTGTCCACGGCAGTAAAGGTAGCTTTGTGCGTTATCAAATCGACCAGCAGGAAACCAGCCTGAAGGCCGGGATCATGCCGGACCACCCGGATTTCGCCGCCGACGACCAGTGCGCACGGCTGGAATATGTTGACGAGCACGGCGAAACCCACGTCGAAAACCTGCCGCCGGTGAAAGGTGATTACGGGCTGGTGTACGACGCGATCTACGCCACGCTCACCGAAGGCAAGCCGAACTATGTCAGCGAGGTCGAGGCGTTAACCAATCTGGAAATCCTCGAAACCGCATTCCGTCAGCCGTCGCCTGCGCTGGTGACGTTGTCGTAAGGAGCACAGGATGCAGCGTATTCTGAACTGTCGGACCAGCGATTTTAGCCAACCGGCGAGCGGGAAAGATCTGAAGCAGGCGATTATTGCCTCGGAAGGTCGGGTCATCATGACGGAAGTGGCGGCGGGAGCCGCGCCGTTATATGGCGAAGTGACCAACGGCGAATTGCTCTGCGCTTTTGGCGCGGACCTGCTGCTGGTCAAAGGGATTGACTGCCAGACCCAGGCCATTCAGGGCTGTCGGGATCTGTCACACTTTAAGCAGCTCACCGGACGGATGGTCGGCGTCAGCCTGGAAGTAATGGCTGACGATGCGGCAGACAACCCGCGCGCCTGCAACTCGGCAAACTTTGCCCGCGTTGCCGGAGCCGATTTCTTCTGCCTGACCGCCTACGATCGCCCCGGCGTCACCGCTGAGCGCGTTTGTGAAGCGCTGAAGCAGATCCGCGCGCAGACCGACAAAATGATCGTCGTGGCGAAGTTTTACGCGGCGGGGCTGGCACCGGCAGAGGAATACGCCCGTTACATCAACGCGGGTGCAGACGGAGCGATGGTGCCAGCGCCTGCCAGCTGCCGTGGCGCGTCTGAGGCGCGCGTGGAACAGGCGCTGTCCGCCATTCGTCAGGCGGGCGGGCTTGCCATCACCACCATCAGCAGCAGTCAGGAAGGCGCGGACGAAGACACCGTGCGGATGATGGGCCTCGCCAGCAAACGCTGCGGGGCAGATCTCTGTAACTTCGGTGACGCAGGCGTGGCGGGAATGGCCGATCCGCAGGCGGTATACACGTTGTCGATGGCGGTGCGCGGACGCAGGCATACCTGGGTCAGAATGGCGGCGTCGCTGCACCGCTAGAGGTGAATGCCGTGCCGGTTGCAGGCGCGGCATTTTTCCCCGTCCGGGTTTGTGGTAACGCCCGGTCCCGTTTTCGCCCTCTTCCTCCAGGAGAGAGGGCATTTTTCACATCTGTCACAACAATCCCCACCATCCATCTCTCCCCTTTAATAGCGCATTAAATCAGCAGGTTGGGCCAAATGGCCGAGTGGTGACAGCCATGGGTTACGACTATGATGTATTCAGGCACTGAGTAAATATGCGCTTCAGTAACCTGATCCAGCATTTGTCATCATGGAGCGCTTTTCCCCTCAAGGACGATTTATCATTGAGGAGTCCATCTCTTGACCACATTTACCGCTCGGCTCATTTCAGGTCTTGGCCTGATGACCGTCGCTTTTATTCCCCCGGCCTTTTCAGCAACCGCCGTGATGGGTGGGGTGATTCACTTTTATGGCGCCATCGTTGCCTCTCCCTGCGAGGTTTCATCGCAGCCGGAAAAGTTAGCGGTGTCGTGCCCGGAAAATAACGTGATGAAAACGCGCAGGGTCAGTTATAAGGATGTCCTGAACGGCCAGACTCCCCCTGACAGTCCGGCCTCCCTGAGTATGAAGTATCTTAATCCTGAAAAGACGCTCGCCGTTGTACAACTTGATTATCGGTAATCTCTTCTCTTCCGCCGGGCGGCGGAAGAGATTTATTGTTTACGCTGGACCCCCGTGGCGACGTATTTGCCAGAGGCAATGTTCCGCGCCAGGGTTATTACTCTTCCGTGGCCGTGCGCAGCAGCGGCTGCTCAAGGATCATGGTCTGGGTCTGGCTTAACGAAATTTCTTCCGCGCGCAGCATTTTTAAAATCTCGTACAGCAGATCGCTACGGGTGGCGCTGACCATGCGCGGGCTGTTAACGTAGCCGGTCACGCTTAACACGATCCCGGTCGGCCCCAGCTCTTTAAAACTGACCGACGGCTGCGGCGTTTCCAGAATAGATTCATGCAGGTTATAGGCTTCCAGCAGCAGATTACGCACTTTCTCCGGGTCGATATCCAGCGGGAAGGTCAGCGTGATGGTGGCGACCCCCTGCGCATTGCCCATTGTGGCGTTACGCACGTTCTGCGAGATCAGTTGCGAGTTCGGCACAATCACCGTGGATTTATCGCCAAGCTGAATTTCCGTGGCGCGCACATTAATCCGGCGAATATCCCCTTCGACGCCGCTGATGCTGACCAGATCGCCCACTTTTACCGGGCGTTCGGTCAGCAGGATCAGACCGGAGATAAAGTTCTTCACAATTTCCTGCAAGCCGAAACCGATCCCCACCGACAGGGCGCTGACGATCCATGCCAGCTTATTCCATTCAATGCCGAGCATGGAGAGGGTGAGCATAATAATCAGCACGTAGCCGACGTTGGTAAACAGCGTCACCAGCGAAGCGCGCAGTCCGCGATCCATCATCGTCTTCGGCAGGAAATCATTATCCAGCCAGCGCCGCGACGAGCGCAGCACGTACCAGCCGATGACCAGGCACAGCACGGCGTTAACCGCGTGGGCCGGAATGATATTCATCCCCTCCAGACCCTTGCCGCCCCAGATATCGGCGATTTTATTCAGTAGCTCGAGCGGCGTGGTGGTGCCGAAAGTGCCGTTCAGCAGGGCGACGGCGGCGAGGATCAGCAGTGAGCTTTTACCTACGGCGGAGAACAGCGTCGCCGCCAGCGAAAGATGGCGGTCATTGACGCTCAGCGTGCTTTTCAGGATCTTGCCGCTGTGGGTGGTGGGGGAGAACACGCTTTCGCACAAATCGACGACAAAATGCAGCAGCAGATACAGCGAGCTGACCACCAGCCCAATCCACAGCAGTTCAAAGGTGACGAAACGCGCCAGCGGAATATAGCCGATCAGCAGCGCCAGCAGGATCACAAAGGCGGTCAGGCTGATCAGCAGATGAATCAAGCCCGCCAGCGTGGAGCGCGATTCGGTTTCTTCACCCTCAGCGCGCATCCGCCGCCGCATCCGGTTAACCCGGATGGGCGCGACAATGCAGTTGACCGCCACCAGCAGAGCTGACAGCCCGTTACCGAAGAGGGTGGCGTCGATGCTGGCACCGACCAGCCCGTTAAGCTGCTCGACAATGCCGAAAATAAAAATAAAGGTCGCCAGCAGGATCGGGAACGAAGCCAGCGTTTTCGCCAGCGGGTCGGCAATCCCTGGCAGACGCCACGACGGGTGACGGTTCGACAGCAGCGCAATGCCCAGCCCGGCGATCACCGCCGAAAAATAGGTCAGGTCAATAAGCTGCCCGGTAAATTCAATCACCGGCTGCGACGTCTCCGGCAGCCGGGTAAAGATGTAGCACAGCAGCTGCATACTGATCCCCAGCGTCAGCGTGGTGCTCAGGGTCGTAAAGCAGGCAAGAAAACTGCGGCGAAAACGGCCCTGCGGCAGCCAGCGCGGCAGGATCCAGTTGATGGGGCGGTCGAGGATCCGCCGACCCCACAGGCCAATTCCCAGCGCCAGAAGCAGCAGAAAACCGCTGCCGACACGCCATTCGTCATCCCACGCCTGATGCCAGGCGCTGCCAAGCTGGGAACCGAAATCATCAAACCGCACGGCGTCTCTTTCGCTGGGATTAATCAGCGGCGTCCAGAACTTCGCGCCAAGAATACTGCCGGTATTCAGCGCAATCTGCGTTTTCAGCGCGTCGCGACGCAGGCCGGAAATCTGCGCCGACAGGTTTTGCGCGCCGACGCCAATGGCTTTCGTTTGCTCTATCTGATTAGCGAGCTGCGTTTTGCTGTTATTCAGTTTATTACGCTGGCTAATCACCTGCGGCGTTTCGGTGAGCGTACCGGGCGCGGGTGCCGGGCCGAGAACGTCGAGCTGCCCCTGAATCTGCGCCAGTTGGGGAGCCAGCGCCACCGCCAGCTTCTCTGCATCACTGGCAAGTTTCTGCGCATCATCGTTCAGGCTGGTGAACTGTTTATCCGCTTTTGCCGTGGAAACCCGCTGCTTGAGGGAATCCAGACGCTTTTGCAGCGCGGGCAGGGCGGTGCTGACATTCACTTTAACCGGCTGCTCTTGCTCATTTTGCCCCGTCGCTTCATCCGCCTGGGAGAAAGCGGGCAGCAGTATCAGACAGGACAACAGCGCCAGCAGCAGCGGCAGTTTTACTCGTTTTTGCATAGAAGGATCGTTCCGCGAAATCAATGGGATCAGGGCGCAGGGCCTCGCTAAGCATACATGTTATTCATAAGATAAATAGTACCGCATGTCCGAGTTCGACAGAAAAATCAGCGGCCGTTTTCTGCAAGTGTGGCGGTCAGCGGGGATTGTCGCTCCGGGGGGAATTAGTTACCCCATGAATATGTAAGCGTTAATTATTATTTGGTTATATAACATAATTGCAATATTGAGCTTTATCAATAAAACAACTTATTAACATTGTATTTTCATTATGGCTATGCGAATTTCATCTGCACGGAGAGTGTTTTATTTTACCTGCCTGATCGTCCACGGATAATCGGGAAGCTCAGGCTGATGACAGAGCGGAGGAAAATATGAATGATATTTTGATGATGCCCAGACTGCGCGAGCTATTGGTTATATTTATGCATACCCGTTCGCTGCGGGATAAATCCGCCGACGCGCTGCGGTATTGCAGCGAAAACCTTCCGGCACACAGTGTTTCAGTGGGGGTATACGGTGAGTATCAGGAAATTATTGAACAACTGAATTATTTAGCGGATGAGCAGAACCGCATTGCGCCGGACGATCTGTTATCTTACGGCGGAGAAATGATGCTCAGTATTTTGCTCCTGTATGAAAAGCTGGCGGCAAATATTGCTATTGATGATTTCATGCAGCAGTCAAATGGATTTCAATCGTAGCAGAAGCAGAAGCAGAAGCAGAAGCAGAAGCAGAAGCAGAAGCAGAAGCAGAA
>NZ_DAMAPU010000005.1:0-89913 GCF_032071645.1 Superficieibacter sp. | reverse complement strand
AGCAGAAGCAGAAGCAGAAGCAGAAGCAGAAGCAGAAGCAGAAGCAGAAGCAGAAAGCTGGCAGCATGCTGCCAGCTTTTTGATGCATCCTGACAGCCGCGAACGGCTAGTCGTAGCGGCTGAGTAAAATCTGCCGTCCGGGTACCCCCGCTACGCTCACCACTTCGCTGACCACGCCCCGCGCGGCGGGCGAATGCGCATCCACAAACCGAATCGCACTGCCACAGCGTTGCTGGAGGCGTTCGCCCACCGCATCAGCGCTACAGGTTGCCACCACAATGTGTCCATTAATCGTTAACGTGGTGCTGTCGGAAGCCACAGCCATTGCGCTCATCGCCGGGATAAGCACGAACAGGCCCGCAAGAAAACGTCTCTTCATTTTAATTCTGACTCCTTTATGTCAGGCGCGCGGCGCAGGTACAGTCATTATGATCCAGATTGCTGAAAAATGTACCTGCCGGGGGCCGACTCTGCGGCAGCGGTCAACATTTTTTTGCGGTCAGATTTTTATCGGTTCTGTTTTTTTCACCTTCCGCTAACGTTTCTTCTTTGTGCAAACTGATTTTTTTTACTTTAGCCGTCGCTGCCAGTATAAAACGAGGCTTTTTTAATATCATGGCGTGAATGATTTATTGTTTTCTATATATTATTTTTATTTGTGTGGGATTTTATTTCGCTTAATGATCTGGTCAGTGAATATATAAAGCCTGTTAATATTCATGTAATAAATAATGCGCTATTTATCTTGCTTTAAATCAATAAAACATTTTATTCACATTGAGATAACGTCACCGACATGACATCTTGTTACCAGCAAGAGATACTTCTTAACAAATCAAAAACAATCTGAAAGGAATAGAACATGAAACGTAACATGATAGCGTTTTCTGTATTATCAGCTGTATTTATGAATACTTCTGCATTTGCCGCTGACGTTGAAACCGGTACGCTGACAATAAATGGCCTGGTAACGTCTGCTCCCTGTACGTTTGATGGCGGCGCGAAATCAGTTGAAATTAATATGCCCACGGTGCCTGCCAGCGTATTTGATGCTCTGGGTATCTACGCCCCCTATAACGATGCGGTAGGCGTAACCAGCAGTCAGTTAATTATTAACTGCCAGGGCGATGCGAAAAACGTCAAGCTGTCACTGATCACCGATAAGAAAATCACCGGTAATGATAAAGCAGTCGCCAGCAGTAACGATACCGTCGGCTATTATCTGTATCTGGGCAACAGCACCACCGAAGTGGATATTTCAAAGCCGCTGGATCTGGACGCCTATAAAACAGCGGACGGGAAATATGCTATTCCGTTTAAGGCGAAATACCTGAAATTAACCAGCGGTGCCGTGGCAGCGGGTACGGTTAACTCAACAATGGTGATGCGCGTTTCTGAAGATTAATCTTATATTCACCTGAATCAAACTGACACAGTCATCGGCGGCATTGCCGCCGATATTGCTTGCTTAGCCGCTATTGTGAATATAAAAAAACAAGAGGCATCAAAATGAAAGGTCTCCTTTTATTGATCATCACGTCTGTTATTCTTCCCGTTCATGCCGGTATTGCCATTTACGGCACGCGGATTATTTATCCGGCAGAGAAGAAAGAAGTGGTGGTGCAGTTAATGAATCAGGGACCGCGCGCCTCCTTAGTCCAGGCGTGGATTGACGATGGCGACACGACATTAGCGCCGGAACACATTCAGGTGCCGTTTATGCTAACGCCGCCGGTCGCGAAGGTCGCAGGAAACTCCGGCCAGCAGCTAAAAATTAAAAAAATGGCAAATGCCCTGCCAGCCGATAAAGAAAGCCTGTTTTTTCTTAACGTGCTGGATATCCCACCGAATAACCCGGAAAGCAGCGGAACTAACGTCCTGAAGTTTGCGATGCAGAATCGCATCAAACTGTTTTATCGTCCGGCGGGCATTGCGCCGGTCAGCCAGAATAGCTTTAAAAAATTATCACTGGTGCACAATAACAGTCGGCTCGCCGTTAACAATGATACCGCCAACTGGATCACCCTCACTGATATTAAAGCTAACGGCGTAAAAGTGAATCAGGACAGCGTGATGATAGCGCCGTTATCCCGGCAGGCCGTTAATATCAATAATCATAATGCTAAGCAATATAACCTGACCCTGATTGACGATCATGGCAATTATCTTAGCGAAAACGTCAGCGTAAAATAAAAGGAGCAGATTATGTCAAGGATAATGCCGCTGGCTGCGGCTATCTCACTGATCCTCTTTGCTCCCTGTGCGTATGCGGAAGAAGAAACTTTTGACACCCATTTTATGATGGGCGGGATGAAAGGGGAAAAAGTCTCAGCTTTTCGTTTAGATGATAATCAGCCCGTGCCCGGACAATATGAGCTGGATATTTATGTTAATAAACAGTGGCGCGGCAAATATGACGTTACGGTCAGTGACAATGCCGATGACACCTGTTTAGCGCGCGAAACCCTTGACCGCTTAGGCATTCAAACCGCCGGGCTGGATAAAACTCGCGACTGCCTGCCTCTTACAGAGAGCGTTCAGGGAGGCAGTCTACGCTGGGACATCGGCGTTTTCCGCCTCGATCTCAGCGTGCCGCAGGCATTTGTTAAGGCGCTGGAAAATGGCTACGTTCCGCCCGAAAACTGGGATCGCGGGATTAACGCTTTCTATTCCTCCTGGTATCTCAGCCAGTATTACAGCGACTATAACGCGGCCGGAACCAGTAAAAGCACCTTCGCACGCGTTAATAGCGGATTAAATTTGCTGGGCTGGCAACTGCATTCCGACGCCAGTTATCACCAGACCGATGACGCGCGCGGTGAATGGAAGAGTAATACGCTGTATCTGGAGCGCGGCATCGGGCAAATGCTTGCCACGCTGCGCTCCGGAGATATGTACACTGCGAGCGATATTTTTGATTCGGTGCGTTTTCGCGGCGTGCGATTATTTCGGGATATGCAAATGCTGCCCGCCTCTAAACAAAACTTCACGCCGCTGGTGCAGGGGATAGCGAAAAGTAATGCGCTGGTGACGATCGAACAAAATGGTTTTACGGTGTATCAAAAAGAAGTCCCGCCGGGACCGTTTACCATCGCCGATTTACAGCTTGCCGGTGGCGGGGCGGATCTTGACGTCACGGTGAAAGAAGCGGATGGTTCGGTCGCCACTTATCTGGTGCCCTATGCAGCAGTGCCGAATATGTTGCAGCCCGGCGTCGCAAAATATGATTTTGCCGCCGGGCGAAGCCATATTGAAGGAGCCCGCGAGCAAACAAATTTTGCCCAGCTCGGCTACCAGTACGGTTTTAATAACCTGCTAACCCTGTACGGCGGCACGATGCTGTCAGACAACTACCGCGCATATACTCTTGGCACCGGCTGGAACACCCGTATCGGATCTATTTCCGTCGATGTGACTCAGGCACACAGTCAACAAAATAACGGCGATGTCTTTTCCGGGCAAAGTTATCAACTGGCCTATAACAAATATCTGTCGCAGACCGAAACGCGCTTTGGCCTGGCGGCATATCGCTACACCTCCAGTGATTACCGTACTTTTAACGATCACGTGTGGGCCAATAACAGAAACAGCTACCGCCGTGATGAAAATGACGCTTATGACATCGGCGATTATTACCAGAATGATTTTGGCCGTAAAAACAGCTTTTCCGCCAATGTTAGTCAGTCTCTGCCGGAAGGATGGGGATCGTTATCTATGACGTTATTATGGCGCGATTACTGGGTGCGCAGCGGCAGAAATAAAGATTATCAGCTGAGTTATTCCAGTCGCTGGCAGCGCATCTCTTATACCTTTGCCGCCAGCCGGACCTGGGATGAATCATATAATCAGGATAAGCGCGTTAACCTGTTTATCTCCGTGCCGTTTGACTGGGGCGATGATATTTCCGCACCACGCCGTCACTTATCGCTGTCGAACGCCACGACCTTTGATGATGGCAGCTATTCTGCCAATAATACCGGGCTTGCCGGAACTCTGGGCGATCGCGATCAGTTTAATTATGGCGTCAATATGAGCCAGCAGCGGCAGGGGCAGGAAACCACCGCTGGCGGCAATTTGACGTGGAACACGCCGGTGGCGACGGTTAACGGCAGCTACAGCCAGTCAACCCGCTATACGCAGAGCAGCGCAAGCATGGCGGGCGGCATTGTCGCCTGGTCCGGCGGGGTCGATTTCGCTAACCGCCTGTCGGAAACCCTCGCGGTGGCGCACGCGCCGGGGCTGGAAGGCGCGTATATCAACGGGCAGAAATACCGCACCACTAACCGTAAAGGCGTGGTGATCTATGACAGCCTGGCCCCTTATCGTGAAAATCACCTGACGCTGGATATTTCCGCCAGCGGTAGCGAAACGGAACTGCGCGGCAACCGCCGCAGCACCGCGCCGTATCGTGGCGCGGTCGTGCTCACCACTTTTGATACCGACCCGCGCAAGCCGTGGTTTATCCGGGTCCAGCGCCCGGACGGTTCGCCGCTCACCTTTGGCTATGAAGTGGTCGATAGCCACGGTCATAACATCGGCGTCGTCGGGCAGGGCAGCCAGGTCTTTATTCGCACCAATGAAATGCCGCCCGCCGTTCGCGTGGCGGTGGATAAACAGCAGGGAACCTCCTGCCTGATTTCGTTCACGACAAAAATCGACGAAAACGAACGCTATATTTGTCGCTAAGCAGGAGCGTCATGATGAAAACCTATTTTATGCTGGCAATGGTATTACTGTGCTTCGCGCAGCAAAGCCGGGCTGCCTGCCAGTTAACCACCGCGCCGTTAACCCATACCAACCAGTTGGTGCTTGATGAAATGTTTTCCGCCTCCGGCCAGCAATCGCTGGATGTGAGCGCCACTTTCGCCGGGATAAAATGCAGTTCCGCCAGTGATGTTATTTCCTATATGGCGCTGGTCAACAATCAGAAAATTGGCCCGTTCAGCAACGGCGAAAATCTGCGTATTACCGTGACCGTACCGAAAACGACGGAGAATATCGGCACCACGGAGCCGACCGTGAAAACCATTACCTATACGGTGAAGCTGGTGCATGATTCCTGGGACGCATCGGGAACCGGCGTACCGTCGGTGACGATTCCTGGCGTGATGGCGGCAAATACCGGCGGCAATTCCAGCTGGCTGATCAACGCGGTATTGGGATTTTGTAAAGCGGCAAACTGGTCTGGCTGCGTGGATTACATCACGAAGACGCTGAAAGGCGACAGCTATATTGAAAACCTGACCCTCACTTACCACGGCAAAAAAACCACCTGTAAGCCTGATGATTTAACCCTCACCCTGCCGTCTGTTTCGCTGGCTGAACTCCCGGCCTCCGGCAAGCTGGCGGGTAAAAACAAAACGAAAAATATACGTCTGCACTGCGATGGCCTGGTCAGTGCGAATAAACTCACCGCGCGCGGCATGGCGGTATATCTGTACAGCAGCGATTTATGGGCGGGCAGCACGACGGTGCTCCAGGGGGACGTTAATAACGGCGTGGGATTTGTCCTGGAGCAAAATAATACGCTGATTAACATCGCTAACGTTCAGGGTGCGCAGGGCAATGCGAATAATCTGTGGGCGATTGCAAAAGGCAAAACGCTGGGCAATGCCACGGTCGAAATTCCGATCACCGCCAGCTATTTTGTTTACGACAAAAACAAGCTGAAACCGGGGGCGTTAAAATCCACCGCGCTGATTTATGTCAACTATGACTAGTGCAATGCACCGGCAGAAGGCCGTTTCAGGTTGCCTGTGCGTTGGCTGTGCTCACGCACGCGAGTCACTTGCCGGGTAATGCCTCCAGTGAGCAGAACATCTGTTTTTTATGACCCTCCAGCTCATGGCACGCATTACCCATAACCACCGCATCTACGGTGCTTTTTTAGAAAACACCGCAGGCGTATAATCCAAATAATTACGGGGTTTCTTTGTCAGGCTCGCCCTGAAATGTCATTGATGAGTAAAAATTAATTTTTAAATTATGAATAATTTAATTTTTTTATGTCATTTCATGGTATTTACATTCTCTAATACCACCGCTTTGAGCCTGTCTTTGCTTATTGCAGTACTGTCATGTTGAAATTGAATAAATATTCTACTATGCCGCGTGTTAATCATTTTCAGGCGGTGGCAATTATCCTGATGTGCTCCACCTGGCCTCTGAAGGTGACGGCCTCTTCTCACCCCAAAAATGTTGCACATAAATCGGCGATAAGCCTTAAAAAAGCCCATACCGTCTATAAGAGTCTCAGCTACGCAGCACAGCAGCGCAGATATAATCGTGCTTTATTACTGGCGCAGGAAAAAGTCAAAAGGAGTCATGCGACGCCTGTCATTAAGGGCGATGCACAAGACAAAGCGGCTGTGCGGGCACAAAACCGAATCTATATTGAACAACACCCGGAGTGGTTTGCGACACCGTATCGGCCACATCATCTACAGGATGGTTCGGGTTTTGCGGGTAATGAGCATTTGCGGACAGTGACCGAGCAAATTATTACCCGGTTGCAGCACCAACTGGGTAAACAGTATGTCTGGGGGGGAGAATCCCCGGAAGAAGGCTTCGACTGCAGCGGTCTGGTTTTTTTTGCCTATAACAAATTGCTGGCAGCGAAACTACCGCGTACCGCCAATGAAATGTTTCATTTCAGACGCGCCAGAAACGTTGCCGATAATGATTTGCAGCGCGGTGATTTGTTGTTCTTTCACATTCATACACGCAATAAAGCCGATCATGTTGGCGTTTATCTGGGTGATGGGCGTTTTATTGAGTCGCCCCGTACCGGGGAACGTATTCGCATTAGCTCTCTGAACGATGATTTCTGGCAAGAGCACTACCTCGGGAGCAAGCGTATTTTGACTGATAATACGGTGCTTTAATCAGGTATCTGTCTGCAATAGTCTGAATCAGGTGTTGAGGGGAGACGGGTAAAGTCTCCCCTCATGGTCATGGTTTAGCTTAGTGAGCCGAGGATCTTAAGTTCCAGTTCATCAGGAACTTCGTTGTAAGACAGCACATTAAGTCCTGGTGCAAACAAGCGGGCGTAGCGCGCAAGGAGAGGGCGCAACTGAGGCGCAACCAATAAGACCGGCTCTTTACCCGCGGCTTTCATTTGCTCATTGACTTGCGGCATATTTTCCTGGAACTGGCTAAGCATATTGGGATCGACCGGCACACTGTCGAGCATCACTTTGCCACCTTGCTGAGCCTGATTCACCACGCTAAGCAGTAGATTTTCCAAATCATTTTTCAGGGTATAAACCGCCAGCTCCTGATTGCGCACAAAACTATGAGTAATAGCCCGACGCAGCGACAGACGGACATCTGAAACCAGCAGGATAGGATCTTTTGACACGGCGCTACTGGCGACCAGTACCGTTGCAATAGTGACAATATCGCGCAGCGAAACCCTCTCCATCAGCAGGCTACGATATACCTTCAATACCTGGCTGTAATTGAGCGCGGCATTCAGGTCTTCGGCAAGTTTTGGGGACTGCGCGGCCAGGCGATTATGCAACTGGGTGACATCGTCATAATTGAATAATTCAGGAATATAGTTCACCACAACTTTGTTCAGATGGGTGGCGATGACGCTGGCACAATCAATCACCTGATAACCCAGATTGAGCGCTTTGGCTTTCTGCGCAGGTTGGATCCACGTCACGGGCATTCCGTATGCGGGGTCGGTGCCTAACGTGCCATCAATCTCGCCATAGGTTTCGCTTGATGGCAGGGCCATTAATTTATCGGCGGGAATATCGCCGCCGTCAGCTTTGATGCCGTTGATATAAATGGCGTACTGGGTGGGTTTGAGACGGAAATTCTCGCGTATGCGGATCTCCGGCAACAGCATGCCATTATTTTCAGAAAGAACCTGACGCACCCCGCGAATGCGCTGGGTTAGCGGGCTGCCTTTCGATTTATCAACCAGTGATACCAGCTTGTAACCCAGGCTCAGACTGATAGGTTCAATCAGTGGGATCGCCTCCCACGTCACTTGCTGCTCGCTATTCTCGGTGAGCGTTTTTGTGATTGCTGAAAGGTTTTTTTCTTCCGATTCCGCCGCTTTGGGTTGCTTACTTTGCCGCCACGCCGCAAATGCCAACAGGGCGGTAAACAGCAGAAACGGCAGGTGTGGCATTCCCGGCACAATCGCCAGGACAAACATCACACCAGCGGCGGTATAGATAACCGTTGGCGTCGCCAGCAGCTGTTTTTTCACTTCGCTGGAGATATCACCGCTGTCACTCACGCGCGTTACGATGATCGCCGCAGCAGTGGAGAGCAGGAGTGAAGGGATCTGGGCAACCAGGCCATCACCGATGGTCATCAGGACATACTGCGAGAAAGCCGCATCAGCACTCAGGTTATATTTGAAAATCCCTATACAGACACCACCAATCAGGTTGATGGCGAGGATCAGCATCCCGGCGATGGCATCACCACGAACAAATTTGGATGCCCCATCCATCGCGCCATAGAAATCGGCTTCGCTGGTGACGTCTTTACGTCGGGCCTGCGCCTGCGCCTGGTTAATCAATCCGGCATTGAGATCCGCATCGATAGCCATTTGCTTACCTGGCATAGCATCAAGGGTAAAGCGTGCGGAAACTTCAGAAATACGCTCGGCACCTTTGGTGACGACAATAAAGTTAATGATCATCAGGATGATGAAAACCACAAACCCGACGACGAAGTTTCCGCCAATCACCACCTGACCAAAGGACTCAATCACCTTACCCGCTGCACCGACCCCTTCATGCCCGAATAGCAGGACAACACGGGTCGACGCGACGTTTAGCGTCAGGCGCATCAATGTGGTGATCAGCAGGACCGTAGGGAACAGACTGAATTCCAGTGGGCGTTTTGTCGAGAGGCTAACCAGCAGCACCAGCACGGCCAGCACGATATTAAAGGTGAATAAAATATCGAGTAGCATCGGGGGCAAAGGCAAAATGACCATTGCCAAAATACACAGCAATACCAACGGTACTCCGAAATTCCCGGCCCGCAATGCCGACAGAAATTGCTTAATTGTTTTTTGCATCCTGGTAAAGGACCTCTTTTGGGATGGAAATATGGCGGTTTAAATCAGGTTTATCCTGATGCCCTGCACGCCAGGACTTCAGTTGTAAGACGTAAGTCAGTACATGGGCTATAGCCCGGAAAAGTTGAAATGGAATCTGCTGATTAATCTGGGTGGTGTAATAAACCGATCGGGCGAGTCTGGGGAATTCCACGATTTCTATCTTGTGCTCTTTGGCCACGTCTCGAATATAACGTGCGACTTCATCAGTACCTTTTGCCACCACAAAAGGGGCGGCTGCGCGAGACGGGTCGTACTGCAACGCAACGGCATAATGCGTTGGGTTAGTAATCACTACGTCGGCTTTGGGCACAACACGGCGAATTTGTCCCAGCGCCATTTGACGTTGTAGACGACGTGTTTTTGCTTTGATTTCAGGATTACCTTCCTGATTTTTGTATTCGTCTTTAACTTCCTGTTTTGTCATTCTCAAACCCTTAGTAAACATATGCTTAGCCAGAGGCACGTCGAGAAGGGCAAAGAGGATAAAGAGCATGACAAAGTTCAGCATCACGCTGCGATACAACGAGAGTCCTTCATTGACCGCATTGGCGAAATAGTGTTCTTGCAGGTTGAGGAAGGCACTGAAATTATTGCGCACGCTAAACCACAACATCAGCAAGACGATGAGGCTTTTGATCACCATCTTGCCGGTATCGGTCAGATGGTCCTTTGAAAACAGACGGCCGATGCCTTTTAGCGGACTCAGTTTGCTAAAGTCAGGAAGGATCTTTTTGGGCTGGAACAGCCAGCCTCCCGGCACCAGAGAGGCGGCTAAAGCAGCCAGCGGCATCGGCAGAAGCGTCAGGATGAATTTAAGTAATATCAGTAAATTGTGCTGCAAAAACTGCCCAATAACCTCCGGGTCGTTACTATTTTGCCCATACTGATGAACCGTGATAAACGCCTCGCGCACGAAATCCCGATACCACGGAAAACTGTTCGCCAGCACGATAAATGCCGCAAACAAGCTGGCGGCCAGCCCCACGTCTTTAGAGCGGGGAATTTGCCCATCCGCGCGTGCCTTGCGTCGCTTTTGCGCCGAGGGCTTCTCTGTCTTTTCGTCGCTACCCGGTTCAGCCATGGTGCACTCTCAGCGCGTCAAGCTGGCGCAGGACAACGTTAGCCAGGTGTAAATAGTGGTCGGGCAGGTTGTAGAGCAGGGCGGCAAAACAGACTAATCCCGCGAGCATGTTGACGGGAAATCCCAGCGAATAGAGATTCAGTGACGGAGAGACGCGGTTGAGCAGTCCAAATCCACCCTGAACCACAAGCATGATAAATGTAGTGGGCAGGGCAAGAAGGGTCGCAGAGGCAAACACCCAGGTGAGTGCAAGGGAAATACTGCGTAATGTCTGGGGTGTTAAGGCATTACCAATCGGCCAGTAAATAAAACCTTTATAAAGAATACTTACCAGCAGCAGGTGCCCATCCATCGCAAAAAACAAGATTGCTGCATAGATATAAATAAACTCTGACAGCACCGTGGTTGATGCCCCGCTGTTCGGGTCATTCATGACCGCCATACTCATGCCCATGTTGAAAGAGAGTATTTGCCCGGCAATCTGCAATGCCAGAAAGACAAACTGCAACATCAGGCCAAAAAGCATTCCCCAGAGAATTTGTTCAACGGTGAGGATCAGGGTGCTCATCGTTAACAGCCCTTGTGGAACAGGAGGATGTACCAACGGGGCAATGATGATCGCCAGCGCAAGCGAAATAATGATGCGGATACGCACGCTCAGCGCTTTGCTGTCAAATATGGGTCCGCATTGAATTAACGCCATGATACGCACGAACGGATACCACAATCCGAAGACCAGATTAATAAATTGCGTGATATCAGTTTGCGCCATTTCAGTTTACCAACACCGCAGCCTGGGTGAACAGGTGCGTACAGAGATCGCTAAGCTGGACAATCATCCACTTCCCGCAAACGCCCAGCACAACAAGGGTCACAATCAGTCGTGGAAGAAAGCTCAGCGTTTGTTCGTTAATCTGCGTCACGGCCTGGAAAATACTGACGCACAGCCCGACCAGCAAACTTGGGACCACCAGTACGGACACCAGAATAATGACGACTTTAATGCCGCTGGCGACAATATCTGCCGCGACGTCGATAGTTAACATGAGGTCGCCTTATAGATTTAACCGAGGCCCAGGCCGCGAATACTGGATGTCAGTGTGCCGACAGTGAGCGCCCAACCATCGATGAGCACGAAGAGCATCAGCTTGAAAGGCAGTGAAACGATAAGCGGAGAGAGCATCATCATCCCCATCGCCATCAAAACGCTTGCGACAATCAGGTCGATAACTAAAAACGGAATGTAAATCATGAAGCCAATCTGGAAGGCCGTTTTGAGTTCACTCAGCACGTAGGCGGGAACCACAATCGACAGATCTTGCTGCGCAGCATCGCCTTTCGCGTTTGCAATGGTCATGATCTGCGCAATGGCTTTCTTGTTGGTTTGCGCCAACATAAAACGTTTTAATGGCGAGGCAGCTGTCTCCAGCGCCTGGGGTAGCGTTATCTCGTCATTTTCAAACGGCACGACGGCGTGCTGGTAAATGTTTAGCCAAATGGGGCGCATAACCAGCAGGGTTAACGTCAGCGCAATGCCAATCAGAATGCGGTTTGGCGGCGTTTGCTGGAGTCCCAACGCCTGGCGCAATAAAGACAGCACAATGATAAAACGCGTGAAACAGGTCATCATCAACAACATGGTTGGAAGTAACCCAACCAGGGTCATCAGGATCAAAACCTGAATCTTGACGCTGTACTCCTGAGTATCTCCCTGCGTGACAACGCTGAGTAATGAGATGTCCCCTCCCTGGGCAAACGCAGCGGGAGAGAGCGCCAGCAGGGAGCCCCCTGCCAGTGCGATCAAGAAGGTGGAGAGTTTCATTGGGTCAGCTCATTGATATCCCGCGTGTTAAATTCAATAACGCGAAGCCCGTATTTTTCATTGACGACCACCACTTCGGCTTTGCCCAGCAGGATATTATTCACTTTAATATCCAGTGGCTCGCCTGCCAGCTTATTCAATTCAATGACCGTATCGTCATCAATATTCAGCAGATCGGCCAGCATCACCTCTACAGAAGACACTTCCAGCGTCAGGGTCACCGGAATACGTTTGAGCAGCGACATTGAGTCAGCCAGTGGCGCGCTTTTGGCCGGGGTTTTATCCTTCGCTGCCACCGCTGAGTTTTTAATTTCTTTGGTTTCACCGGTGTCAGCCAGCTCAAAACCTTGTTCAAGCAAATCTAAATCTTCGTGATGACTCATAGGGATTTCTCAGCAATGTTTTCCAGGATGTCAGATAAATACAATTTGTCGTTATCTTCGATAATCAGCGCATTAAATAGCGCTGACTGCCCGATCGATACCGGAAATTTTTCCGGTAAAGAGATCGGGAAAATGTCACCTGCCTTGATCGTAGTCAGGTCGGCAACATTCATTGCCAGCTCCGTAACTTTTACGTTCAAACTTAATGGCAGAGTATTAATGATTTGTTTCACGATTGCTTTTTGTTTAGCTTGTCGGGAAGCACCGGGTTCATTAACCTGAGGCTTTTCTTTTTTGCGCAATACGTTGAGAATATAATCGGTATGAGCATTATCCAGCAGGATGTAAAAATTGCTGTTAGCATCATCATTTAATGTAAATGTGATTTGATAAGACCACTGACTGCAAATATTACTATTGTCAGCCTTAATCTTTAAGGGTAAACCCAGCATATCTTCGGTGAATAGCGTGCTGCATATATCAATCGCCAGACGATTTCGTAATCGAATTTCAGTTTTAGTGGCTAAACTTTCAGCTTGACTACGGTTTTCCATAACGCTATCTAAGCCATAAAAATTATTGAGAATAGTCAATAATAATGGACGGTCAATATCAAAAGCCAGGTTACCTACGGGCGAAGCCAACAAGTCTGCATGCTTGTTTTTCACATCCATCTGGCAGGATATTTTCTTTAAATTAACATTAGAACGATGTTTCTTCAGGAAATAAGTGCCTAACCGTGACTCTATAATGTCAAACTTACTGATAAACATATTCGGTAGCCGGTGGTAAGGGCGACCGAGTCGGTTTCCTTCAAGCTTGAATACTCCACGGAGTTGACTGTACTTCAGCATGTTGCACGTTCTCTGTAGTTAATATCTTAATGCTATTTCGGTTCATTTATGTGATGGGCTTTTCTTGCACACAAAAAAATATGAATAGCATTTGATTTCCTATTTATGATGGCCGCATTTACTTTGTGCAAAGCATAAGTTCAGGCGCAAATAACTCATAAATAAAACAGTGGCACATTTAACTGCATCTTATATTGAATGACAATAATAATATCACCAATAAATATAATTAATATATTATTAATAGATTCATATATTGATCTGACTATGAATGCTGTGGGTGTTTTTTACTGATTTCTTACCATAACCTATTGTTTTTAAAAGAATAATATTAATTTAATCTATTGATGTAAACTCTCCTGAACGCTGAGTGTTAGTATCCAGCACCAGTTCCGTGAGGATTTGCTTGTTCATTATTCAGTTTTTACCGCCATGGTCATAATATTTTTATGCCTGCAAATGCGAGAGATAAAATGCCAACTCTTATTGCTGAAGCCTCAGTCAGCATAAAAACGTTTTCATTAGCTAAACGTGTTGCAAGCTTTAACATCCCTGTATTGATCCAGGGTGAAACAGGCGCAGGGAAGGAGTGTGTCGCCAAATTAATTCACTCTGTCGCTTTCGGTGATGAACACAATGCTCCGTTTATTGGTATAAACTGTGCGGCCATTCCTGAAACCATGCTTGAATCGACGTTGTTCGGTTATGAAAAAGGTGCGTTTACTGGCGCGGTAAATTCTGTTCCCGGCAAACTTGAAATGGCAAATAATGGCACCTTATTGCTCGACGAAATTGGTGATATGCCATTGGCATTACAGGCCAAGCTATTACGTGTATTGCAGGAACATCAGGTTGAGCGTTTGGGGAGTAATCGTTCAATTAAGCTTAATTTTCGATTGATTGCCTGCACCAATAAAAATCTGGAAGCTGAAGTAGCAGCAGGGCGTTTCCGGGAGGATCTCTTTTATCGTATTTCTGTGTTGCCAATTAACGTTCCGCCATTACGTGAACGCATTGATGACATTTTGCCACTGGCGGAATCGTTTCTTGATAAATACGCCAAAATGGTCGGGAAAAATATTGTCTTATCTGAGCGGGCGAAAATTGCCCTCGTTAAACATACCTGGCCGGGTAATGTGCGCCAGCTGGAAAACACAATTCAACGCGGCATGATTTTAAATCAGGATGGTGTTATCCATGCTAATGTATTAGGTATTCCGGTCGTGGAAGAAAACACCTCTGATATTGAATCAAATGGTAACAGATATTCCCCCTCGATTATTATTAACGATGCGGCTGAAAATCTTACACAGCATGGTCGTTACGCGCAGTATCAATATATTGCTGATTTGATGCGCAAGTTTCAGGGAAATAAATCAAAAATTGCTGATTTTCTTGGGATCACACCCCGGGCGCTACGCTATCGCCTGGCCTCGATGCGTAAGCATGGCATTGAAGTTTGTTCGTAATTACAGATAAAGAGCATTAAATGAATATTCTCAGTACCACCACCGGTAATGCCGCTCAGCTTAGCATGATGCAAGAAATGAACCGGATGAAAACCCTTGCCGATGCCCCTGTGCTGGCAGCGCAAACAATTACCTCTTCAGCGCCTGCCTCTGAAGTCTCTTTTCATCAGGTGATGGGCTCCGCTCTCAATCATATTGATCGGTTTCAGCAAATTGCTGATGCAAAACAGAATGATGTGGATATGGGGAAAAGTGACGATCTGGTGGGTGCCATGCTCGCAAGCCAACAGGCTTCACTGTCGTTCTCAGCCCTGGTGCAGGTGAGAAACAAAGTAGCCAGCGGTGTTAACGATTTGATGAATATGTCCATATAACGCTATGAAATTAAACTTATCGGCGCGCATTTCTGGTTCATTTTCTGCGCTATCTTCCCTGGTCACCGGGAATAAAAAGTGGGCTGTACTTGGCGGTGCTGCGGTGTTGGTCACCGCGGCGATTGTTGCATTGCTGTGGCAGGGTAACGGCGGCTATGCGGCCTTATACGGCGCCCAGGAGCATTTGCCTGTATCGCAGATCATTACCGTGCTGGATGGCGAAAAGATTGACTATCGTATCGATCCCGCATCCGGGCAAATTCTGGTTCCCGAGGAACAACTTTCAAAAATCCGTATGACGCTTGCCGGAAAGGGTGTCCAGGCGCTCAACCCGGCGGGTTATGAGTTGATGGATAAGGATGAGGTGCTTGGTAGCAGCCAGTTTGTGCAAAATATTCGCTACAAACGCAGCCTCGAAGGCGAAATGGCACAAAGCATCATGTCCCTTGACGCGGTGGAGATGGCGCGTGTTCACCTGGCGCTGAATGAAGAAAGCTCGTTTGTTGTCAGTGATGAGCCGCAAAATAGCGCCTCGGTGGCAGTGCGGTTGCATTATGGCAGCACGCTAAATGCCGAACAGGTGAATGCCATCATTCATCTGGTGAGCGGCAGTGTGCCGGGGTTAAAAGCCTCTCAGGTCAGTGTTGTAGACCAGGCGGGTAATTTACTGTCTGAAGGCGTGGAAGATGACACCCGGGCTACTGCCACCACCCGTAAAAACAATGAATTACATAAAAATATTCAGGATAAAATCAGCGCCAGCATTGCTAACGTGTTGACCTCGTTAGTCGGGAAAAACAATTTCCGAATCAGCGTGATGCCAGAACTGGATCTCAGCACGATTGATGAAACCCAGGAGCATCTTGGCGATAGCCCTAAAGTGAACCGTGAGCAAAGTTCTCAGGATAAGAACACCGATGAAATGGCGGTGGGTATTCCCGGGTCTTTGAGTAATCGCCCGCCTGCACCCAATCCTCTGAGCAATCCAAACGGCCTTCCCGCAGCGGATGCCAGTAAAAATCCCGTGGCCCTTTCTGAGCATACTGAAAGCAAACGTGATTACGCCTACGATCGAGATGTTCAACATATTCAACACCCTGGATTTGAGCTGAAACATCTGAATGTCGCGGTGGTGCTAAACCAAAATGCAGCATCGGTAAAGGGCTGGACACCGGAACAAATAGACCAGGTATTGACGATGCTCAACAACGCCGCCGGGATTGATGCTGCGCGTGGCGACAAGCTGTCTTTATCGATGTTGAACTTCATCCCGGAAGAAAAAACGACTGTGGCGCCTGTCAGCTGGTGGCAGAACGACAGCATCCTCGCCTGGGTACGTTTGGGCGGCATTGGCCTGATCATCGTCCTGGTATTACTGCTGATCATTCGCCCATTAATGAAACATTTTATGGGGTTGCAGAAAGCACGCCGTACACAGGCATTGCCACTGGCGGCAGGGCCTGAGGTAGAGGCGGATAATGCCATATTGTCGATTTCTGCCGTGAATGAAGACGATGAGCGTAAGACTATCGAACTGCCTTCTTTCCCGGGAGATGACTCGCTTCCGGCACAAAGTTCGGGTCTTGAAACCAAGCTGGAGTTCCTCCAGAAACTGGCGATCAGTGATACTGATCGCGTTGCCGAAGTGATCAGACAGTGGATTACCAGTAATGAGCGAATTAACAATAAATAAAGGCAACGGCAGCGGTAGCTATCTGGAGCAGGCAGCCATTTTGTTGCTGTGTCTGGGTGAGGAAGCGGCAGCCACTGTCATGCAAAAGCTGAGCCGGGAAGAGGTTGTGCGCCTGAGCGAGAACATGGCGCGTCTGTCCGGGGTAAAAACCAGCCAGGCCAGAAAAGTGATCAACAACTTTTTCGAAGAGTTCCGTGAGCAAAGCGGTATCAATGGTGCATCACGGGTGATGCTTCAGGGGATACTCAACAAAGCGCTGGGTGGGGAAATCGCCAGCAGCGTGATTAATGGGATCTACGGCGATGAGATCCGCTCGCGCATGGCGCGTTTGCAGTGGGTTGAACCGCGTCAGTTGGCGACACTCATTTCGGAAGAACACTTGCAGTTGCAGGCCGTCTTCCTCGCGTTCCTGACCCCGGAGATTGCCTCGACAGTGCTCTCGTACATGAGTGATTCGGTACAGAATGAGATCCTTTATCGCATTGCCAAACTCAATGACGTTAACCGTGATGTGGTCGATGAGTTAGATCGTCTTATCGAACGCGGGTTGTCGGTACTGTCTGAGCACGGTTCGAAGGTGAAAGGCATTAAGCAAGCGGCTGATATTGTTAACCGTATTCAGGGCAATCAGCAGCAGATCCTCGATCAACTTCGCGATCTGGATGAAACGGTTCTGGAGCAGTTGCAGGATGAAATGTACGACTTCTTTATCCTCAGCCGTCAGAGCGAAGACGTTCGTCGCCGTCTGCTTGATGAAGTCCCGATGGAAGACTGGGCGGTGGCATTGAAAGGCACCGAAGCCCCACTGCGTCGTTCTATTTTTGCGGTGATGCCGAAACGCCAGGCGCAGCAGCTTGAAACCATTACGTCCCGCCTGGGTCCGGTGCCTGTCAGCCGTATTGAGCAGGTACGCCGCGACATTATGGACATCGCCCGTGAGCTTGAACAAGCGGGTGAACTTCAGCTACAGCTGTTTGCTGAACAGACAGCGGAATAAGGAGAGTTCATTATGGATACGTTGCGTGGGCGTTATCGCCAACATCGCTTTCCCCCTCGTCATTCCCCGGTCACCACTGAAGAGATGCCGGGAATGTCGGCGGCACATTTTCAGCGCCAGTTGATGGATGGTTTTCAGGAAGGTCTGCAAAAAGGTTTTGAGCAGGGCTTGAGCGAAGGCCACAGCGAAGGCTATCAGGAAGGGCACCAGAAAGGTCAGGATGAAGGCTATCGCCACGGCTACGCCGAAGGCAGTCTTGCGGGGCAAAAAGAGGGCCTTCATCAGTTTACCCTTGCGGCACAACCGCTGGAGGCAGCATCCGTTGCGCTCAATGATTATCTGGCGCAAAACCAGCGTAAACAGCGTGAAGATCTCCTGCAACTGGTCGAAAAAGTTACGCGTCAGGTGATTCGTTGCGAGCTGGCGTTACAGCCTACTCAGTTGTTGGCGCTGGTCGAAGAAGCGATCGCGGCACTGCCCTCTACGCCCGAATCCCTGCATGTCTACCTCAATCCAGAAGAATTCAGCCGCATCCAAAATGTCGCACCCTCTAAGGTGAAGGAGTGGGGGCTGGCATCTTCAGCCGAGCTACCGGCGGGCGAGTGCCGTATTGTCACGGAGACCTCTGAGCTTGATGTCGGATGCGAACACCGCCTTGAACAATGCATGGATGTCCTAAAAGAGACGCTTTCACCGGAAGCAAAAAATGAGTGAACCCTCGCGCTTTGACAGCGCGCTGCGTTCCATCGAGTCTATCTCCGTTACCCGGGTCGCCGGACGGCTGGTGCGGGTGAACGGTATCCTTCTGGAAAGCGTGGGCTGCCCACTGGCAACCGGTCAGCTTTGCCGCATTGAAAGCGCAGGACGTGAATGGATAGAGGCTCAGGCCGTGGGATTTAACCGGGATATTACGTACCTGATGCCTTTTAAGCAGCCGACGGGATTGATGGCCGGAGCGCGGGTTTTTCCCGAAGAGAAAGGTCAGGATATTTTAATCGGTGAAAGCTGGCTGGGGCGTGTGGTCAATGGGCTTGGTGAGCCTATCGATGGTAAAGGTAAACTCGGTGGCACACATGTCTTGCCTGCCAATGCACCTTCAATAAACCCGTTAACCCGCCAGCCTGTTGCGCATCCTCTGGATGTCGGCGTGAAAGCGATTAACGGCATGTTGACTATCGGCAAGGGGCAGCGTGTCGGCCTGATGGCGGGGAGCGGCGTGGGTAAAAGCGTCCTGCTGGGGATGATAACCCGCCAGACCAAAGCGCAGATCGTTGTCGTCGGATTGATTGGCGAACGTGGCCGCGAAGTGAAAGAGTTTATCGATCACTCCCTGGGGGCGGAAGGGCTGTCAAAATCTATCGTGGTGGCGGCACCGGCGGATGAGTCTCCATTGATGCGTCTGAAAGCCACCGAACTTTGCCACTCTGTTGCGGCCCATTTCCGCGATCGCGGGCACGATGTGTTACTGCTGGTTGATTCCCTGACGCGCTATGCCATGGCGCAGCGAGAAATTGCGCTGTCGTTAGGTGAACCCCCTGCGACGAAAGGCTATCCGCCCTCCGCATTTGGCATTATTCCCCGGCTGGTTGAAAGTGCAGGTAACAGCGAAAGCCTGGGGTCGATGACGGCTATCTATACGGTGCTGGCGGAAGGGGACGATCAACAAGATCCCATCGTTGACTGTGCCCGTGCTGTGCTGGATGGACACATCGTTCTGACCCGTAAACTCGCGGAAGCAGGGCACTATCCCGCCATTGATATTGGTCAATCCATCAGCCGTTGTATGACGCAAATTACCCCGTCGGCTCACCAACAGTCGGCAAGGCAATTAAAGCAAAACTATGCCGCCTATATGGAAATCAAGCCGTTGATCCCACTTGGCGGCTATGTGGCTGGCGCGGATCCGACAGTGGATAAAGCGGTAAAAATCTTCCCATCGATTGAACGCTTCTTATGCCAGGACATGCACGAACCCGCGCCATTGGAACGGGTGCAGGCCGATTTACAGAAACTCTTTCCGGGAGCAAAAAAAGCCGAGGCTAAAAAATGAAGCAGGTGATAAATACGCTGGCTCAGTTGCAGCGTCTGCGCGATCGAACGGTCAAAGATATTACGGTAAAACTGGCCCAGCAAAAGCAGCTTTGCGCAAAATATGACAGCAATATTAAAGCCCTGGGCTATTTGATCCATAAAACAGATGCCGGAAATATTGCCGCTCCTTCCGTTGAAGCCCTGAAAAATGTTGCCGGGTACAAAGGTAGCCTGCAGCGTGTCATCGAATGGCAAGAACAAGAGAAAACCCTGGCGAAAATTAAAGAGAACCGTCTCCAGAAAAACCTCGTTAAAGCCGCATGTGAAGAGAAAATAGTGACTCTGACACTTGAAGAACAGCGCGTAACGCAGGCTTCAGAGTATGAGCGCCGCCAGCAGAAAGCACTGGATGATATTGCCGCGCAGTGTTGGCTGCGTCGGAAAATTCCCTAAGCCCGAAGAGGGCAGATAGCACCGACTATCTGCACCTCCGGGACAGGTAATTCTTAGTTAAATGCTACCTATCTTCTTGAAAATATAGAAATCAGCAAACGAGGTATTTTCCATATCGCTGATATTAAATGGGTAATCATTCGGTATGAATTTACTTAACACCCAGTTTGCAGGTGGGTTTTTCTGGATCCAGTCAGTAAATTTCCGATGACGAACATGTTTAACATGCGGCGCTTTTACTTGATTGTATTTTTCATCGTTAGATGCATAAATGGCGACAAATCTTCGGGCTGAAGAAAAGAGTCTGTGCATATATTCCTCAAAGACCTCATCCTCAATAAGATGGTAAATGACATCAAGCGATAATGTGAGATCGGCTTGATGATTTTGCCAGGCGCTGGTATGCAAAAACTGCTTAGTATTATCATTCGCGAATCGTTGCTGGCAACGGGCTAACGCCGTTGGTGAAACATCAAACCCGGTATACTGTGGATATTCCGCAAGAGATAATTGATTACCATCACCTGAGCCAAACTCAATCACCGACTGAATAGCGTTTTGCTTTACGAGAGTATTGAGGATTTTTGCTTTAAACAAGGCAAGGCGGCCATATGAGCCAGCACCTGAATGACCTTGTTGCCGATAACGGTCATCCCAGTATTGACTGGAATGAGTAAATTCAACAGGGCTAACCCCCCGTGGGGGTTTTTCTTGATGTGTGGTTACTGCATTATTGTTTTCGGGTTTTTCTGTATCAGGCATAATCAACGGCTCCAAAGCACAACGTGATCTTTAATGGGGTAAAATCTGAAAGCAATCCGGGGTGTGATTGCTGCTATCAATGAATACATTTTTAAGTAATTCCACGGCATTTTTCATTCCTGCCACAGGGTAATTGATTTTCACCAACCGGTAGTAGTCCAAAGGATATTTTTGGGTAATATATTGTCTGATTGTGGACGTGTCGAAATGGTCGCAGACAAGCAAAGGGAAATGCAGAAAATCTTGCTTTTTATCTGCCACAATGAGCACCTGAAACTTGCGATCGGTTTGCTTTGACAGAAAAGAAATCTGACTAATAATTTCTGGGTTGCTGCGCTTAATTGCATCGATAACCACCACCAGGTTGTCTAATTTGCAAGCGTTCAGCAGCGCATTTTTTTTGTGTTGCAGGCATTGCTCTGCTTCTTTACGTGATTTCCCTGGTAATAATTGCTGTACAGAATAACGCGCAAGGATATTATTAAAAATTTGGTATTCGTAATGTTGGTCTACGGCTTTTCCGATGCCCGTTAAATTATTTTCATGGATACGATAGATGATATTGCATTGCGGTGTAAACATAATATCTGCAACGGCCATTGCTCTGGACCAGAATTCATAATCATGAGCGCGTAAAAAATAGGTATCATAGCCACCCACTTGCTGATACAGATCGCGTTTAACGCAGCAGCCAGGGTTTGATACAATATTTTGATGCGCAAGCGTGTGGATCATTTTTTCTGGTACGGTATGGCGTTGCGAAAAATATTTCTTATCCTGGCCTAATGTTTCAAGCGCACATGAAACCACAGCAATATTGGGGTGGCGAAGTATATGTAATTGATAACCGCGCAATGTATTAGAGTGGAGTATGTCATCGCTATCCAGCCAAACCAGATACTCGCCTTGTGCGCAGGCAATTGCCGTGTTGCGGGTATCAGGGGCACCCGAATGTGGTTTGGCGATAACGCGTAAGCGAGGATCATCGAACCGTTGTGAAATTTCAGAGAGCGTATCGTCATCAGAACCGTCATCGACAACGATAACTTCAAAGGGTTCGTAGCGTTGATTTAAGGCTGAACAAATGGCGGAAATAACATAATCCCCACGATTGTAAGTTGGGATAAGTATGCTGAAAAAACAAGGTGATGTATTTTGGGGCTGCCAACGCTGTTGATAGCGTTCCGCCGTATTTTGCGGGTCAAGAATCCGCAATGCTTCATTACGATAACTTTCTGCTGTGGATGCTGGTGTTAATATGTGTTGCACGGCATCGTTAATGGAATGGAAATAATAATGCTCGGGCACATATTCTTTTAACCCTCCAGCGGCAGGAAAGACTACAGGTTTTAATCCTGCGAGCATAGCTTCAAAGATCCCCATCCCCTGGGATTCATGGTAGCTGGCAGAAAGTAAATAGCTTTTGCTGGCATACCACGCCTGCATTTTATCAGCGGGAATACTGCCGTGAATAACTATGTTTGCGGATAATTTAAATTCATCTACCAGTTCGTTGAAGCTTTCATATAAACAAACGTCTTCTACTCTGCCAGCAATGTGTAATTGATAATCGGAATTATGCTTAACCAATTCTTGCATTATCAGTAATAAAAGAGGTAAGTTTTTAGCTGCAACGAATCTGGCTACGCAGGCAATATGAAAAGGATTGCGTTTGATTTTTTTGCCTGGTGTTATGGAGGTGAAATGCGTCAGGTTGGAAATGACGGTGAGCGTTAATGTTGCTGGTAGCTTATCCGCCAATAATTTAATAAAGCGCTGCTTCATTGCCTGCGAAACAAAAATAACCTCATCAACATTTGACCAGTTTACCTGAAGAAATTCCTGACGGTAGAGTTCATACCTGTGAATTCTGCATATTATATGGCAATATTTGGGCATGTTGCTGGCGGCAATAATTGCACTGTCACCCCATTCAAACCATGCCGTATCACAGTGTTTTAATGTTCCCAATAAATTAGCGCGAGTCATTCCTTCGTGGGCCAGGCGGGTTATAATATGGCCCTGGTTAGCCGCGATGTTTATTACCGGCTCGAGGAAGTGGAAGTTCTCTGCGGTTGCAGTATATAAAATATGTTGAGCCTGAATGTCTGCTTTTTTAAAGTAATAGTTGTTTGAGTGACTTAACTGAGCAAGGCAACGATAACCGTTTTTTGTTAATAAATAATTAAAGCGTGAGAACTGATCTTCATCGGCATCACAGAGAATAAGCGTACAGGCGTCTGACTGACTAATAAAAGAGGGAAGTTCTGGCCAGTTTTCAGCATTAACATGAATACGAACCAGATCGCACGTCCGTAGTTGCGGATCATTGGCAGTAAGTTGTTTTCTGGTGAGTAAGGTGATACCTGGATGCGATTCACCTTTTTCGTCAGTTGCCGCGATCACCAGGTGTTTAGCGGCAGCAAGTTTGTGTCCGGGGACAATGGCACTTTGAACGTTCATAAAACCAATATCTAATTGATTCCGAAATTCAGGTCCATCATGCAGTGCTGTCAAATGCTGAATAATACTGTCATTCATAATTGATTACTGTACTCATTAAAATAATTTCTGTTGCAGGCTGTGCAAAAAGACATTCTCCTGCAGTGCCGGTGGGTTTTTTATTGCATCCATAATAACCTGAGCTGCACGCTCTCCGGCCTTTCCATCCTGGAAGGCATCGCAATAATGCTGTCGAATGTCAGCCAGTGGCCCAACGATATTTTCCCAGTTAAATTCAGTACTCAGATATTGCCGAAGCTGCGATATATCACTGGCAATGGGTAATATTGCACGGATGTGTTGTTCCGCGCTAAGCGGAGTAAACAGGTTATTTTCAGTGGCAGGTGGCTCTTTGCGTTCATTTTCCAGCAATATCACCCGTTTTCCCGCATGGATGGCATCGAAGATAAAACCATGGTTATCCGATAATACGTAATCTGCACGGTGTAACAGGGGCAATGTCAGATCGTGGCGAGTAACCTGTTTTTTCAGATGGCGTTTTACCTGCGAGAGCCTTTCTGCCTCTTCGCTCCGGTGCGGCGTTTCGTGATGTAACGTAATGATGACGTTGTAATCACGCTGTACCGGGATAGAAGGAAAGCCACTTCCCATGGGCTTGTATGCTTTGCCAACGCTCTTCCAGAAGCGTGGAAGGATCCTGAGCCATTTGACCTGATAAGGTCGGGTAATAGGGTTTGTTGACCAGGTAAGCGCACACTTTTTCACAGTCTCCGGCGCGGATAATGCCCGAAAGACTCTTCATCGGCTGTCCTTCCCTGACCTGACCCCCCAGCAGCACAACTTCCCAGGAAAAGTGTGGGAGCGCGTTTAACAGGCGATTAAAGGTGTTGATGTGTTTTTCCTGCTTCAGCAGCAGAACATCATCTTCCATCACCATGTAGTTATTCCAGCCCTGATCCTGGGCCATCTGGAGGACTTGCTGATGAGAAAGTGTGCGGCCCAGCGCGCCATTATCGTTGCGACAGGCGCTAAAGCGGATGATTTTTTCCGCAGGAACACGCAACAGTTGAAGTTCGCTCTGAACGTGCTGCCAGCGATCGGTGCGTTCATCAAGATTAATCACCACTATTTTTTCAATATGTTGCCACTGAACAGGCTGACTGGTCGTCGCGTTGTGCAGGCTCTGATACCAGGCCTGCAACATCGTGTCGGTGACTCTTTCGTTGAGGGTGGCTTTCTCAGGCACACTGCTGCCTAAAATAAAGTCTTTATCAAACGTGTTATGGCTATGAGAGATACAGATGATGGTGCGCTCACCCGGAAGCTGGAGAGGGGTGACGCTGAAGTTATCCGTGAAAGCCTGTTCTTCACCGAGATTGCATTCGTCATCATAGCGATGCTTTTTCAGGTAGTTACGGTGATAACAAAATGTGCCATTAAGAATGTGGTTAACGCCGAAACTGTGTGTTTTAAAGAGGCGGTTAATGTGGCTGTACCAGACCGGAATTTGGTCAGAGCCGGAGATTAATGCACGGTGGCGTTGCATCATTTCAATGGTGTAAGAGATTTTATCCGCCGGATAGAAATCGTCGTCATCCATGCAAATGATGTATTCCCCCTGCGCCAACGCGTTGAGCATATTACGTTTTTTACCCAGCGTCAGGCGCTCTGCATGGTGGATATAACGGATGTTGTAGCGCTCGGGCTGGTTACGGGTTAACGCGTTGATTATCGGTAAATGGCTTTCAGCAGAATCATCCAGAATGACCAATTCCCGCCGCTCAGCTGGATAGTCCTGATAGCGAAACATATAAAGCAGATACGGCAGGAAAGCGGCGCGGTTCCAGGTGGGCGTCACAACGCTGACAAACGGTTTTTCACGGCCACTGACAGGTGAAACACTACTCATCAACTGATTAATAAGATTAGGTTTAGCGGTTGGCTCAGACATAACGTACGCAAAGTGGCAGGTTGAAAATAAGGGGCCACACTGGCCCGGTTTGCAGTCGTCGAATTAGCGGATCAGTAAGGAAAAGGCTGACACTAATTCATCTTGCAACAGCGGCTGGTGAAGCCTTTCACGCTCATGCGCACATTCCGGGTCGTGCCGCCATGCTTCGAATACGCTGAACAAACTGAGGGTTTGTGAGTGGCTAAGTGCTGAACCATCCATCATCCATAAACTAAAGAGGGTACGTAACATGAAGTAATCACTCACCAATTCCAGGTAGCACTGCAATATGGAAAATCTGTCATGCTGTGGAAACGTATCGTGATAAAGGCGATACACCAGATAGTTCGTCCACACCCAGGGTTGCGCGTCGAAATTCTGTTCACCCTGCGAGTTCCAGACGTCAAGTAACTGTTTTTGCATCAATGCTTCACTATTACTGTCCTGTAACGAGAGCAAGCTGATCTGGAGTGGCAGGCTCATTTTTCGTTGGCAATCAATGAGCTTGTCCCAGTCAAACGAAAAGCTTCCCAGCTGCGTAATCAGCTGGCGCTGGAGGTGAGTGAGCGCCGGAAGCTGTTCAAACATGTCGCGTATGGCCGCAGTGAACGCGATCAACGAAAGCAATGCTTCCCTGAGCCAGTCCATGGAACGTCTGGCGACCGGTAACCGCATCAACTCCTCAGCAGATGATGCAGCAGGCAAACAGATCGCTAACCGCCTGCAGGCGCAGTCTGATGGTATGGGCGTGGCACAACGTAACATCTCTGATGCCACTGCAATGCTGCAAACCGCAGATGGCATGTTCGACGAAATGAACGACATTCTGGGTCGTATGAAAGATCTGTCCACACAAGCGGCGAACGGAACGTACAGCGATGAAGACCGTGCAGCCATGCAGTCCGAGTTCGATGAACTGGGTCAGGAAATGTCTGACATGATGCAGAACACCACCTACGGTGGCACCAATCTGTTTAACAAGTCAGCCAGCGGCCTGTTCACTCAGTCAGGCGGCGTGACCTTCCAGGTCGGTTCTGAAACCACCGATCAGATGACGGTGAATATTTCCTCGCAAGTGAGTGACCTTGTACAAGATTTAAGCAGCCTGAGCTCTGCCTTTAAGGATGATTACGGCACTGATGGTGACGGTGCGGGTGCCACGGGTGCCAGCGGTACTGAACTGATGTCTACCGCCTCCTCCACTGCAACGATCAGTGCGATTCAGGGCGCGATGACGGATATTGGCAAAATCCAGTCAACGCTGGGTGCATCCATCAACCGTCTGAATGATACCGCCACCAACCTGCAGAGCATGGAAGACAACACCAATGTGGCTATCGGTAACATCATGGATACCGACTACGCGACGGAAGCGTCAAACATGTCCAAAGAGCAGGTGCTGATGCAGACCAGTATCACCATGCTTAAGCAGTCCAACAGCATGTCCGGCATGGTTTCCAGCCTGCTGCAGTAAAAGCGCCAGCGATGCCGCATTAGGGCGAGTCAATTACCCGGAAAAACACCGCCAAACGGCGGTGTTTTTTTACGACATACGCCAACTTTTCCGTGGTTATTTCCGCAAAGCGGAAGCTGCGCTTCCTGTGTTTTATATCTCATTGAAAAAGCTAAATAAAATATTGGCATGAGTATTGCTTAATGCTAATTAATCACAACGGGGTCGACGACGATGATGAATCCACTAAGTATACAAAAGTACGCCAAAATGTTTGCCGCAGCAGATGTCTCAACCAGGGCATCTCAGCTTCAACGTGAGCAAAGCGATCTGGATACGCAAAGTAGCGCGCTGGAGTCCCTTGATACCGCATTGAGTGATTTCCAGTCAGCGGTTGATGCGCTCAATAGTGAGACCAGTGGCCCGGTGGTCAATACCGCATCAGCAAACAATGACTCCGCGACGATCACTGCTAACTCTGAAGCACAGATGGGGACGTATACTTTCTATGTCTCTCAACTGGCGACCGCGCAGCAAACGACTTTATCAGTGGGCGATAATGATATTCCCGCGAGTGGAACGTTCACTATCACCATGAATGATCCTGAACAAACGTCGATGGACATCGATCTGAGTGAAGCTGACGCAGACGCGGATGGTTATGTTTCAGTCACTGAATTGTGTGATTCGATCAATCATATCTGAAGATAACCCTGGGGTGACTGCAACGCTGGTCAATACCGATGGTTCTACCACCCTCATGTTGACCTCAGATGAAACGGGCGCAGAGAACGGTTTTACGATATCTGCTGACATGGATCCGTCCGCGCCCTTTTTGAGTGATATCGATAAACAGCAAGATCTGTCTGCCGCCCAGGACTCGATTATCTATCTGGGAGGCGTACCGGGCGATCCCAATGATCCCAACGATTCCACCCCAAAAGTGACAAGCAGCTCAAATAGCTATGATGACCTGATCCCTGGCGTTTCCATTACGTTTGCCGAGGAATCGACGGAAGGTGAACCACTCACGTTCACCATTGCCAATGATTCAGGGGCGACCCAGGAAAAGGTTCAAACCTTCGTTGATGCTTACAACACCTTGGTCGATACCCTTAATTCTCTGACCAGTAACGGCAGCGAGGGCTCAGCGCCAGGTCCGTTCGCGGGCGATGCAGGTATCTCTTCACTGGAAAACCAGATCCAGGACATCACCCACGCCACCTATAACGGCGTGTCAATCATCGATTACGGCATCACGCTCGATGCCGACGGGCACCTTCAAATTGACTCAGAAACGTTCAATGCGGCGCTGGAAGAAAACCCGGAAGGGCTGACTTCGCTCTTTGTCGGTGACGACAGCATGACCGCCCAGCTTGATGACGTGATGGACACTTATCTCAATGATAACGACGGCATCATCATGCAGCGTCAGGCCAACATTGATGACCAGCAGGATCAATTGACCAGTGAAACCGATCAGATCAAGGAGACGTATAACTCTGCCTACGATCGCTATATCTCGGAATTCACATCCACGATGGTGGAAATTTCCAGTATGCAAATGAGCATGGCGGCGTTCGCCTGATAAGCCGAAACGAGAGGAGAAAATGACTATGTACGGCCAGGAAAATGGGTATGCCCAATATAAAGAGATAGATCTGGCATCCCGTACGGCATCCGCATCACCGCTGGACCTCGTGCTGGTGCTCTATGCCGGATTAATGGATGAACTCGAACGCGCTAAAAGCCACATTGAAAACCGCCGTTATGAGCGTAAAGCGCAGAGCATCAATAAATGTATCGACATTCTTAATGCCCTGACGAGTTCGCTGGAGTTCGAAAACGGGGGCGAGCTCGTGCTGAACCTTGCACGACTCTATGACCATTGTGTGTACCAGCTGTATGAAGCAAGCGGTCAACTTTCAACCGAAAGAATTGATGAAGTCATCGTGATCCTGAATAACCTGCGCGAAGGTTGGGAAGGCCTGGCGAAGAAGTTGGGGTAGGGCATGGAAACGGACGTATTACGTCGTCAGATCCTTGAACTGTTGGCGGCAATGAATAAAGCACTGGATGAACAGCGCTGGCGCAAACTGCCCGCGTTGCGTCAGCGCCTGATGGTGGTTTTCGAGCAATACCGCGCTCAGGAAACCTCTGAAACCGCTCTTTGTGAGCTTAAAGAGATATTGCGTAACGGTTTTCAACAGATTATCGAGCGTCGGCAGCATCGCCTTGAGGTGCTGCAATCTGTGATGGAAAACCATCGAGAGAAGAAAGAAGGCATGTTGGCATATTCAATGGTTAGTTTAGTTTCGGAGCACAGATGAAGAGCATTTCGTTAGCGGCTGGCGGTGTGGCTCCGGCTCTGACCGACTCGCCTGTGCAGGGGCAAACTGTGCCTGGCGCGGAGTCGGCTTCTGCGGATCCCTTTACTCTGCCGCAGATGGCGTTGGCGTCGCTGACTGAGCGTGTTCATGCAGCAAAAAACACGGCAGCAAAAACGCCCGAGAACACAGACCAGAGCGCGCAGCTACAAATGCTGCTCGCGCTCTTTCTGACGCCGCCGACACAGGCGATTGCTGAGCAGGAGATGAATCTCGCCAGCCCGCACGTTGCAGGACAACTGATCCAGACTCTGGCTCAGGCGCAGAATAAATCGGGTATTTCTGCTGCGAGGGATAACGGCACTTTTGCCGTGGGTGCCCATGAAGCACAGCCGCAAAGCAGTGCAGCAGACACGATGGTGCTGTCACCAAAACTTCAGGCTGCGATGGCATCCTTAATGCAATCCCGTTCGCCTGCGAACCCAACGCCAACTCAGCAAGCACAGCTGGTGCAGGTTGCCGCGCAAAACCTACAGGCCATTGCCCCGCGCCCTGAGAACAGCAGACCCGGCGAGCAGCGCGACACGCGAATTACGGCGCGTATCGCGGCCTCGGACAAACCCGGCAGCGAAAAGTTTTCACCTTCGTCGTTACTCACCAACGCTTCGTGGGTACAGCAGGGCATGAAATCTGAACACAACGTGGCATTACCGGAGCCTGTGCTAACGGTAAACACCCAATCTGAAGACTGGGGTGAACAACTCACCAGCCTGTTAAAAGATCGTATTCAGTTTCAAATGGGTCAGCAGCAGCAAACGACCACGATTCGACTTGATCCTCCGGCATTAGGGAAGCTGGAAATCTCTATCCAGATCGATGCGGGAAAATTAGCTGTCCATATCGGTGCCTCTCAGGCGGATGTTTGCCGCTCATTACAGCAACTGAGTGACAACCTGCGCCAGCAACTGACAGAGCAGAATTTTGTTCAGGTACAGGTTCAGGTTTCCCCGGATGGTCAGTCGCAGCAGCAAGATCGCCGTCAGGGTTCCGGTCGACAGCCACAGATTATCTCAGCCATTGAGCCTGAGAATGAAGATAACCATTTCAAACAGAACGACTCTGTTTTAATTAAAGTGTAATAGAAATGAAAAAAATAATCTTAGCCGGAATATTCAGTGCAGTGACTGCTGCAATTGTGGGCGGCGGTGTCGCATGGGGTGTCATTCATTACATGCAAAATTCTTCTTCAGTGGCGGCGAGTAATACAGAGAGCAGGCCTCAGGTTGAGGAAGTAAAAGTGAAAGACGGGAGTAAGAGTCTCTTTGTTTCACTGCCTGAGTCTGTTGTGACGTTACATGATGACGAAAATGACAATCATTATATGCTGGTAGAGTTGGCGATGGTGGCTGATGACGAACAAAACTCAAAGAGAATCCTCGCAGATGAGCCGCTGTATCAAAGTATTGTTGTGTCAACATTATCAGAAATGAAATATGAAAATGTAAGAACGTTAAAAATCAGTGACATTAAAGAAATATTGCTTAACACCATGAATAAAGAAGTTCAGGCCAGGGGTATACCCATTCCCTGGTCGGATATTTTAGTGAAGAAAGTTGTGTTCCAGTAATATTGGCGAAGGTTCGGAAATAATACGATGCAAGTAGCCTACGATATGCAGGAATTTCAGGCATTGCCTTCATTGACGCCAGAGGAAGAGAACCATTATCTACAGGCTTATCTTCCGTTGGTGCGTAAAGTGGTGCGTCAGCTTGCACCGCAGTGTACCGCAGTCATGGACAGGCAAGATATGGAACAGGTTGCGCTTATGGGGTTACTGAGCGCAATTCGTCGTTACGGCCTGCCCGATGAAGGTTTTGGCGGATACGCCGCGCAGCGTATTCGTGGGGCAATTCTTGATGAACTCAGAAGCCTTGACTGGCGGCCGCGCCAGTTGCGGCAAAAGTTCCATCATATCAATGATGTTATTCGTGCACTCAGGCGAACGCTTGGCCGCGATCCGCAGACCCAGGAGCTGGAAGCTGAAGGGGTCACCGCTGCCGATTATCGAGAATATCTTAGTCTTGAAGGCGCAAATACGCTCGCCAGTCTGGATGAACTCCTTTGCAGCGATGACCGTTCTTTACCGCTTCAGGGGCGCAAACTCGAAGAGCAGGTGATGACTCAGCATATGCTGAGTAAGGCCCTGACACAGTTATCAGAAAAAGAAAGACACATTCTTTCTTTGTATTACCAGCAGGATATGAACTTAAAAGAAATATCACTGGTGCTGGGTTTGACAGAGGCAAGGATTTGTCAGTTGAACAAAAAAATTGCCGAAAAACTCAAAGAGTATTTCTTTCAGAGTTGAATTTTATTGAATAAATATGAGCCTGATAGTCGGGCTCGCAGAGGATATCATGCAAAAAATATTTGGTTTATTCGTTGTTCTTGGTTGCGTGTTTGGTGGCTATTTTGAATCAGGTGGTCAACTTGTTGCTATTTGGCAGCCTGCGGAAATTGTTATTATTTTAGGTGCCGGATTTGGTGCGATGATTATTGGCAATCCTCTGCATGTGTTAAAAGAAATTGTTCACCAGATTAAAGGTGTTTTAACTAAAAAGAATATGGGGCCGGAGTTTCAGCGCCAGTTGTTAATGTGTCTTTATGAACTTCTGGAAATGGTACAGTCCGGGGGGCTACGTGTTCTTGACCAACATATTGAACAACCGGAAGAGAGTCTGTTATTTCAGAAACATCCTCTGATCCTCAAACAAAAACGTCTGGTGGCTTTTATCTCAGATAACTTTCGATTGATGGCAATGGGTAAAATTGAGGCGCATGAACTCGAAGGGATTATCGATCAGGAACTGGCTGCGGTAGAAGATGAATTGATGGCGCCATCGCGTTCTCTGGCGCGTACAGCTGAAGCTATGCCCGGGTTTGGTATCTGTGCTGCGGTGCTGGGGATTATTATCACCATGCAGTCCATTGATGGCTCCATTGCCCTGATTGGTTTAAAAGTGGCGGCGGCGCTGGTGGGAACATTCCTTGGGGTCTTTTTCTGTTACTGCTTTATGGACCCACTGGCGAACGCCATGGAGCAACAGGCGCGTGCGGAACACTCACTGCTGGAATGTGTGCGTACTGTACTGGTTGCTCAGGCAGGGGGAAAACCGACGCTGCTGGCTGTGGATGCTGGACGTAAGCTCCTGCATCTTGCCTCCAAACCGACCTTTGCGAATCTGGACGCGTGGGTTAATGCGATGCTGGAGACAGAGGAATAATGCGCCAATCGAACAGACGCGGTCGGGATCAAAAGACCACGATTATCCGGCGGCAAATAAAAAAGAGCCACGGCGGTCATCATGGGGGAGCATGGAAAGTGGCCTTTGCGGATTTTACCCTGGCGATGATGGCGCTGTTTATGACCCTGTGGATTGTTAACAGCGTCAGTAAAAAAGATCGTGAAAGTATTGTTGCAGCGCTTCATGGACACTCCATTTTTAATGGCGGGGGTATCGCTCCGCTCAACAACCTGGGTAAGAAACATATTGTTAATGGCACTAACAGCCGGGGAAATAAGCAAGGGGCCAACAGCGATAAAGTGCTGAGCGCCCGGGTCGATGAGGATAGCGCCAAAAAAGCGCTGGACACGACGAAGAAAATGGCGCTGTTGAAACAGAAATCTGTCAGAGAATTGGGTGAACTGGCAACCAGCATTAACGATATTGCGCTCAGGGCGCATATGGAATCTAACCTTGAGATGGAAATTGTGCCACAAGGTCTGCGCATCCTGATCAAAGACAATAAGAATCGCAGTATGTTTGAACGGGGAAGCGCCAAAATCATGCCGTTCTTCAGCGCGTTGCTCACCGAACTGACGCCCATTTTTGACTCTCTGGATAATAAAATCATTATCACGGGCCACACGGACGCGATGCAGTATAAGCAGAATGCCTACAACAACTGGAACCTCTCCGGTGACCGGGCGCTGTCGGCCAGGCGGGTGCTGGAACAGGCGGGGATGCCAACGGACAAAGTGATGCAGGTGAGTGCAATGGCCGACCAAATGCTGCTGGATACCAAAGATCCTACCGGTGCTAATAATCGCCGTATCGAAATTATGGTGCTCACTCAGTCAGCCTCCGACACGCTGTATCAGTTCTTTGGCGCGCAAGGAGAGAAAATTGTCAAGCCAATAGCCAGCCAACTGGAGGCGGGCGAAAAGCCACATATTGCGCTACCTGCGTTGAAAATACAAAACAAGCACGGATGAAGGAGCACACCCCGTCGTTTTTTCTTATGGCTATTTAATTTTACCTTGTTTAAATAGCCTTACAGTACAAACTTGCATCACCAGGCGACTTCCCCTAAGCTGGTCATTAATAAAGAAATGTAATCTACATGACTCGGGGTGCCCTTCTGCGTGAAGGCTGAGAAATACCCGTATTACCTGATCTGGATAATGCCAGCGTAGGGAAGTCTGACTCCTGTACAGAAGTCCTTCTTCAGCGTCTGGCAGGAGCATAACTATGCAACCTGACCTGCACAGCCGCACCGCTGCGGCGCACGCGTTACCTCTTTTCCGTCGTCGTTCCCCGCTTGTTCACTGCATGACAAATGACGTCGTGCAAACCTTTACCGCCAACGTCCTGCTGGCGCTGGGCGCATCCCCGGCGATGGTGATTGATGCGCAGGAGGCCGCGCAGTTTGCGGCAATCGCCGATGCGCTGCTGATAAACGTCGGCACCCTGACCGAAGAGCGCGCGCAGGCCATGCGGGCGGCGGTCATCAGCGCCAGCGCCGCGCAAAAACCCTGGACTCTCGATCCGGTGGCGGTCGGTGCACTGACCCTGCGCAGCCGCTTTTGCCATGAGCTGTTAACGCTGCGGCCCGCCGCCATTCGCGGTAATGCGTCGGAGATCCTTGCCCTCGCCGGAGCCAGCGCGGGCGGACGCGGAGTGGATACCACCGACACGGCAGCGGCGGCGCTGCCTGCTGCTCAGGATCTGGGGCGGTCGTTCTCGACGATTGTGGTCGTGACGGGCGAAGTGGATTACATCACCGACGGTCAGCGCACGCTGGCGGTCAGCGGCGGTAATGCGCTGATGACCCGCGTGGTGGGTACCGGCTGCGCGCTCTCCGCCGTGGTTGCCGCCAGCGGTGCGCTACCCGGTGACCGGCTTAGCAACGTGGCCTCTGCCTGCGCCTGGTTCAAACAGGCCGGATCGCAGGCTGCCGGACACAGCGGCGGCCCCGGCAGTTTTATTCCGGCCTTTCTTGATGCGCTGTGGACGCTGGAAGGGGAGGTGCAGGCATGAAACGAATCAACGCATTAACCATTGCCGGAACCGATCCCAGCGGCGGCGCGGGCATTCAGGCCGATCTGAAAACCTTCTCGGCGCTCGGCGCTTACGGCTGTTCGGTTATTACCGCGCTGGTGGCGCAGAATACCCGTGGCGTACAGTCGGTGTATCGCATCGAGCCGGATTTCGTCGCCGCGCAGCTTGATTCGGTCTTCAGCGATGTGCGCATCGATACCACCAAAATTGGGATGCTGGCGGAAACCGATATCGTTGAGGCGGTAGCGGAGCGTCTTCAGCGCTACCAGATCAAAAACGTAGTGCTGGATACGGTCATGCTGGCAAAAAGCGGCGATCCGCTGCTTTCTGCGTCGGCGGTCGCCACTCTGCGCAGCCGTCTGCTGCCGCAGGTTTCACTGATCACCCCCAACCTGCCGGAAGCCGCCGCGCTGCTGGATGCGCCTCATGCCCGCACCGAGCGGGAAATGCTGGAACAGGGCCGGGCGTTGCTGGCGCTGGGCTGCGGTGCGGTGCTGATGAAAGGCGGGCATCTCGACGACGCCGAAAGCCCGGACTGGCTGTTTACCCCTGACGGCGAACAGCGGTTTACCGCCCCGCGGGTGAATACCAAAAACACCCACGGCACCGGCTGCACGCTTTCTGCGGCGCTGGCCGCGCTGCGCCCGCGCCATTCCCGTTGGGCCGACACGGTGCAGCAGGCCAAAAGCTGGCTTTCTGCGGCGCTGGCGCAGGCCGATACGCTGGAGGTCGGGGAGGGAATTGGCCCGGTGCATCATTTTCACGCGTGGTGGTAGGCATTCGGCTCCCGGCGACTGATTAACCCGGCAAATGTGTGGGTATCCCCGGCACCTGCGACGGGGGCAGCCAATATCAGGATGAGCGCGGGCCGGGTAAGCACGGGCTGGCGGTCAAGAAAATGCTCAGATTTTGACGCGCGTGATATACTGCCAGCAGACCCGGACATGGAAAAAAGACAAATGGAACAAGCGCATATCCAGCTGATTGAGCAGCTAAATGAGCGAATGACGGCGGCGGATAATACACCGCTGTACCTGAAATTTGCCGAGACGATAAAAAATGCCGTGCGCAGCGGCGGGCTGGCGCACGGCAATATTTTGCCTGGCGAGCGCGATCTCAGCCAGTTGACCGGCGTTTCGCGCATTACCGTGCGCAAGGCTATGCAAACCCTGGAAGAAGAGGGCGTCGTGACGCGGGCGCGAGGCTACGGGACGCAAATCAATAATATCTTTGAATATTCGCTGAAGGAGGCGCGCGGCTTTTCCCAACAGGTGGTGCTGCTCGGCAAAAAGCCGGATACCCTGTGGGTGAATAAGCGTATCGTTCCCTGCCCGGAAGAGGTGGCGCAGCGGCTGGCGATTGAGACCAACAGCGACGTGTTCATGCTCAGGCGCATTCGCTATGTTGATGATGAGGCGGTGTCGATTGAAGAGTCGTGGGTGCCCACGCATCTTATTCACGATGTCGATGCGATCGGCGTTTCACTGTATGAGTATTTTCGCAGTCAGCATATTTTCCCTCTGCGTACGCGTTCATGGGTCAGCGCACGCATGCCGGATGCCGAGTTTCAGTCGCATATTAAGATGGATGACACCGTGCCGATGCTGGTGATCAAGCAGGTCGCGCTCGACCACCAGCAGCGGCCCATTGAATACAGCATCAGCCACTGCCGTAGCGATCTATACGTTTTCGTGTCGGAGGAGTAACTCCTCGCGCGTCGGCGCACAGTCGCCGCCGCGATGTCCCACCACCCATGAGGCCACCGCGTTGCCCAGCAGCACCGCATCGGCCAGCGACCAGCCGCTTGCCAGACCTGCCAGCGTACCGCCCGCGTGGCTGTCGCCCGCGCCGATGGTGTCCACCACCGTTGTCGGGAAAGCCGCCGCCGTACCCTGGCCTTCGGCGCTGAAATACCACGCGCCCGCTTTATCGTGACGCACGATCAGCGGCGAGCCGAATTTTTGCAGCCAGTCTTCACCAAACGCGGGCATTTCCGGGCGCAGGTTAAACGCTTCGGCGGCGATCTCTGCCTCCTGACGATTGAGCGAAATAATCGGCTGGCAGGCCATAATCCGCGCCATCAGCGGGGCGGGGATATCGGCGATGCGCGGGCCAAAATCGATAAACGGCGTCACTTCCTGCAACGTTTCCAGCCAGCCGACCAGCAGCTCACCGCAGGACGAGGCGAGCTGGTAGCCGGAAAGTGAAACCAGACTGCCCGGTGCGACGTCAAGCCGGGCCAGCCAGTCGGCATTCCACGCATTTTCCACGCCGCTGAAGGACATAAACGTGCGCTCGCCGTCCGGCTCGACCAGCGCCAGGCACCAGCCGTTGTCGCCGCTGGCGTTATCGATCAGGCTGGTCAGCCCCTCTTTTGCCAGATTATTGCGCACGATCTCTGCCCACACTCCCCGGCCGAGCGGCAGCGCGTTGTTGGCGGCGACGCCCAGCCGCTTCAGCGCCACGGCGATATTTAACGCGCAGCCGCCGATATTGACGCTTTGCTGCTTAAGTTCAATATCGCAGCCGCGCCACGGCAGGGCGTAGGCGTCGGCAATCACATCAATGACCGCCGCACCGACCACCGTCACCGGACGGCGCGCGCGCAGGGTCGCCAGTTTATCCGTCAGCGTCGGCGCATTCATGCTTCCTCCCGTTGTTGGCGAAAGCGCATCAGGGCATCGGCGTAGCGCGTGAAATCAAGCTGATTGACGTCGTCCAGCTCCTGCTTCAACGCCGGATCGATCGCCCCGACGCCCTGCAACGCGCCGCAAATGGCGGTCGCCATTGCCCCGATGGTGTCGGTGTCGCCGCCAAGGTTGGCGCACAAAATAGCGCAGCGGTTAGGATCGGTTTGCGCCAGTTCAACCATCGCAATGGCGCAGGAAACCGACTCCAGGGTGCTGGTGCCAGCGCCGACCTGCTGATACAGCGCTTCGCTGGCGGATTCGGTGCCATCCGCCTCGCGAACGATTTTCAACGCCAGCTCCAGACGCGCCGCCAGCGAGGCGCTGAAGGTAGTGATGCGTTTTTCCTGCGCGTGGCGGGCGAGGGCGGGCAGGGCATCGACAATACGCGACCAGGGTTCGCCGTCAATGGCGCGGGAAATCGCCCACGCCACGACTACCGCCCCGGCAATGGCCAGATCCGATTTGTGCGTCGGGCTGGAGGCCAGCGCCACGTCGTCAATAAACGCGTCCACGTCGCGCGCCGGAAGCAGGCAGCCGAGCGGGGAGACGCGCATCGCCGCCCCGTTGGTGACGCCGTTGTTTTCCAGTTCAGCCACCGGTTTGCCGTCGCGGATCGCCTTCAGGGCGATTTTTGACGTCGGGCCGAGGACGTTTTTATTAAAGGCGTCAAAGCGCAGCGCCCAGTCCAGGATATTACGGCCAATCAGATCCGGGTCAATTTGCCCGTCGCGCGCCAGCAGCGCATCCGCCAGACACAGCGCCATTGACGTGTCGTCGGTAAACTCCGCGCGTTTAAAGTAGCAGGCGGCGTTATTCTCCGCCGGACCCGGCAAAAACCGGTCGATCCAGCCAAAATGCGCCTTCACCCGCGAGCGCGGCCACAGTTCTGATGGCATCCCCATCGCATCCCCTAACGCCTGCCCGTAAAGAGCACCGAGAATACGTTCTGATTTCATTTAGATTCCCCTCGTGTTAACGCAATATCGCGCGTCGGTGATTACCTTTCCACTTCATCTTTCAGGCTGCCTGGGGGCGACTTACTCACTTGCCGCCTTCATGTCGCCTGAATGATTTTGTGGATTTATTGCGGTAATTTCTTTATCCGACTCGCGGAACAACCACATAAACAGAACGGCGATGATCGCAATCATAATGCCGCCGAATGCCCACATCCCTGACCAGTTAAAGGTCAGACCGTTCACCGGTTCCGGGTAGGCAAACATTTTTTCCATCATCACCCCGCCCAGGCGGTAGCCCAGCAGGCTACCAAAGCCCTGACAGCAAAGGGTGATCAGACCCTGTGCAGCGGTGCGCATATGCACCGGCGCTTTTTTATCGACGTAGATATAAGCCGTGACGTAGTAAAAGTCGTAGCTCACGCCGTGCAGCAAAATGCCGAGGAACAGCAGGCCGTAGGTGAAATACTGATCCGCGCCGCCGTAGACAAAAAAGCCATAGCGAATCGCCGCCGTGATAAGACCTAATAACAATACCTTTTTGATACCAAAGCGCCGGGTAAAGAACGGCAGCGCCAGCATAAAGAAGATTTCAGAGAACTGTCCGAGCGTCATCCAGCCGGTGGCGTTTTTCATGCCGACTTCGGTGAGATAGCCGTTGGCGAAGATGTAATAAAACGCCAGCGGCATCGCAAACAGGAACGAGCAGACGAAAAAGACGAGGAAGTTGCGGTCGCGCAGCAGGATCAGCGCATCCAGTCCCAGCATCACCCGGAAATTCAGTTTGCCAGTGCTTTTCGGCGGCGTATCCGGCAGGAAGAAGGCAAATACCCCCAGCAGCGCCGAGCTGGCGGCGGTGATCAGCAGCGGAATATTGGTTGGTGAAATATCGCTGTAGCCCAGCCACTGCGGCAGGAAACCGCACGCCACGCCGGAGGCGATCCAGCCGATAGTACCCATCACGCGAATGCGCGGGAAGTCGCGCTCCACGTCCGGGACGTTGGCAAAAGCGATGCTGTTGGTCAGCGCAATGGTTGGCATATAGGTCAGTGAGTAGGCCAGCAGCAGCGGGAAGAATCCGGCGAAGGTGGTTTGCTGCGCGGCGAAGTAAATCAGCACCGCTCCGACAAACATCAACAGCGCCAGCACCTTTTGCGCCGAGAAAAAGCGGTCGGTCAGCGAGCCGACGAGGATCGGCGAGAGGATGGCGGCGATAGCGGTACAGGCGTAGGACCAGCCAATTTCCCCGGCGGTAAAGCCGCTTTTACTCAGCCAGAGCCACAGAGGAACAAACCATGCGCCCCAGATAAACCATTCAATGAACATCATGAACGACAGCTTTACTGTAGTTTTCATCTTTAAATCCTTCATGACAGGTAAGGTACGCTTTAACAATACCATTCAATAATACCTTTTAAATACCTTTGAGACGAAAGTATGACCGACTTAACATTTTATCGTTCAGCATAACTGCCAGCACGCGCGGGCAAAAAGTGCCTGAAAGATGGAAAAATGCGCAACCCGGGACCAGACTTACCACTGCCCGCACAAGGCGGGGCAGGACAATCCACATCCGACGCGATGTCGGAATAAACGGGAGAAACGCTATGACTGATATTGCGCAGTTGCTTGGCAAAGACGCCGACAGCCTGTTACAGCATCGTTGTATAACCATTCCAGCCGACCAGCTTCAGCTACCAGGACACGACTACGTTGATCGTGTGATGATCGATAACAATCGCCCGCCAGCAGTGCTGCGAAATATGCAGACCCTGTATAATACCGGGCGTCTGGCAGGCACCGGCTATCTCTCTATATTACCGGTTGATCAGGGCGTTGAGCACTCTGCCGGTGCCTCTTTTGCGGCCAATCCGCTCTATTTTGATCCGAAGAACATTGTCGAACTGGCGCTGGAGGCGGGATGTAACTGCGTGGCCTCCACTTACGGGGTACTGGCGTCGGTATCGCGTCGCTATGCGCACCGCATTCCCTTTCTGGTGAAACTGAATCATAACGAAACCTTAAGCTATCCCACCGAATACGATCAGACCTTATACGCCAGCGTTGAGCAGGCTTTTAACATGGGGGCAGTGGCGGTTGGGGCGACGATTTACTTTGGCTCTGAGCAGTCGCGCCGCCAGATTGAGGAAATCTCTGCGGCCTTTGAACGCGCGCACGAACTGGGGCTGGTGACAGTGCTGTGGGCCTATCTGCGTAATTCCGCGTTTAAAAAAGACGGCGTGGATTACCACGTTTCCGCCGACCTGACCGGACAGGCTAACCACCTCGCCGCCACCATTGGCGCGGATATCGTGAAACAGAAAATGGCAGAAAATAACGGCGGCTACAAAGCGGTTAACTTCGGCTACACCGACGACCGGGTTTACAGCAAGCTGACCAGCGACAACCCGATCGATCTGGTGCGCTACCAGCTGGCGAACTGCTATATGGGCCGCGCCGGATTGATTAACTCCGGCGGCGCGGACGGCGGCGAAACCGATTTAACCGACGCGGTGCGCACGGCGGTGATCAACAAGCGCGCCGGGGGGATGGGGCTGATTCTGGGACGTAAAGCCTTTAAGAAATCCATGGCGGACGGCGTGAAGCTGATTAACGCCGTCCAGGATGTATATTTAAACGCGAAGGTGACGATTGCCTGATGTGGATGCCCGGCGGTGGTCGTGCCGCCGGGCAACGGCAGGTCAAAACGCGCGCAGTTTTCGCGCGGTGTCCTGAAGCAGTTTGTACGCCTCGTAGCGCTGCTGGTGGCACCTCTGATGCGCCGTGTCGGGATCGTACTGCTTGTCCAGCACCGTAAAGCGCGACATCGCTTCCGGCACCGATGGGGAAACGTCGCCCGCCACCGCACCGAGGATCGCTGAACCCAGCAGCACCGGCTCGCTGGATACCGTGGTCAGGATCGGCAGACCGCAGGCATCCGCCAGCAGTTGACGCACCAGCGGATTCTGCCCCGCGCCGCCGCTAATCACGATTTTCCCGGTTTCAATACCGTTCTCTGACTGCGCTTCAAGGATTTGCCGCAGTCCGTAGCCGATCCCGCACAGCCCGGCGACGTACAGCGCCACCAGATTATCGAGATCCCGTTCCATCCCCAGCCCGGCAATCGCGGCCCGCGCGTGCGGATCGGCAAACGGCGCGCGGTTGCCTAAAAACTCCGGCACCACATGCAGCCCCTGCGCCAGCTCCACCGCCTGCGATGGCGAGACCACGCTTTTTAGCGCCCGATCGGCGAGGAACACCGGCAGCGATACGCCCGCCGCTTTCGCCCGTTCGCTGGCTTCGGCAGCAGCAGGGTGGAAGGCGATAAGCTGGTCGATCGCCGCGCCCGCCGCGCTCTGCCCGCCTTCATTCAGCCACAGCCCCGGCACCATCGCCGAGTAATACGGCCCCCACACGCCGGGCACAAATACCGGTTTCCCGGTGGACATCATGGTGCAGGCGGAGGTGCCGAACACCCAGGCCATATTGTGCAGCGCCCCGCGATCGACCCCGGCGGTGCCAATGCCGCCCGCGTGAGCGTCAATCATACCGATGGCGACCGGCGTCCCGACGCGCAGGCCCATTTCATCGGCGGCTTCCAGCGTCAGACCGTTACCGCACGGCGTGCCCGGCTCACGAATGCGCTGACCAATCCGCGCGAAATCCTCGTCGGCCAGTTCCTGTAAACCAATGGTGTGGAAGTAATCAGGGTCCCAGCGCTTTTCATGCGCCAGATAGGTCCATTTACAGGTCACGGTACAGGTCGAGCGCGCCAGATCGCCGGTGGCTCGCCAGGTCAGAAAATCCGCCAGATCGAAGAACTGCCACGCGCGATCGTAGATTTTTCGCCGGTGCTCTTTCAGCCAGAGGATTTTCGGCGTTTCCATTTCCGGGGAAATTTTACCGCCAACGTACTGCAACACCGGATGTGCCGTCTGGTTAATCCGTTCCGCCTGCGCGGTGGCCCGGTGATCCATCCAGACAATGACGTTACGGTCGGCTTCCTCCGAAGGCCCGACCGGCAGCGGCCTGCCTTCGGCGTCCAGCACCACCAGCGAGCAGGTGGCATCAAAACCGATGCCCGCCACGCTTGCCGGGGCCGCGCCGGATTTGCTGACCGCCTCTTTAATGCACTGGCACACCGACTGCCAGATTTCGCGGCTGGACTGCTCAACAATCTGTCCCGCTTCGCGCCAGAGGGTGATCGGGCGGGTGGCATGGGCCAGCAGCGTACCGTTAAAATCGAAAATCCCGGCGCGCACGCTGCCTGAACCCACGTCCACGCCAATAATGGTTCTGTTATCTTGATTCATACAGGCTCCAGGGACCGGATCAGAGATCGACGCTGTTCGGCAGGATCACCAGATCGCGCACGGTAACGTTTTTCGAGCGCGTCACCATAAACAGCACCGCTTCCGCCACTTCAATCGGCTGCATCAGGCTGCCGTTGGCCAGCGCTTCGTCCATTTTGGCTTTCGGCCAGTCATCGAGCAGGGCGGTGACGACCGGTCCCGGCAGCACCGCGCCGACGCGAACGCCATGCTGCGCAACCTGGCGGCGAGTGGTATGCACAAATGCCTGTACCGCAAATTTTGAGGCGGTATAGATTGGCTCCCAAATCACCGGCACCATGCCCGCGATGGAGCTGGTGAACAGGATATCGCCGGATTTCTGCGCAATCATATGCGGCAGCACGGCGTGAACGCTGCGAAAAGCGGCGTTGATGTTGAGATTGAGCACCCGATCCCAGACGTCAGGAGCGCCCTCGGCCACCGGCCCGCCGATGTAGGCCCCGGCATTGGCATGGAAAATATCCAGCCCGCCCGCCAGCGTCAGAATGCCGTCCAGCATCCCGGAAACTTCCGCCGGTTTCAGCAGATCAACCTGTAGGGCGAAAGCGTTTTCGCCGATCTCCGCCACCAGCTTATTCAGCTTCTCGCCGTCGCGATCCACCAGCACGACTTTTGCTCCGGCGCGATGCAGCGTTCTGGCACATTCCAGGCCGATGCCGGAGGCGGCACCCGTGATAGCAGCGACTTTTCCTGCCAGCGGACGATTCATAGAAACAGTTGCGGAATTCATTTTATAATCCTTCATAAATCTGATGGATACGATCGGCTGCACCGAGGGTACAGTCGGGAGGTTTTTTATTTCTCACCGAATTAACTCGCTGAAAAATAAATATTTTTGCCGGGTTTTCGGCAATGTGTTGCGCGACGGCTTGCAAAATTGCGCCAGGTTGCGCAATCTGCTCAATCGATGAAGCTGATTTAGCATCTTCCTTTTGGCAAGCGCAAGTCTGGCGATTAACGGAGAGATATATTTGTGACAGAGGTCGGAAAAAGCAGGAAAACGACGATTTACGATCTGGCCGAACTGTCGGGCGTTTCCGCCAGTGCGGTCAGCGCCATCCTCAACGGTAACTGGAAGAAGCGGCGGATCAGCGCAAAGCTTGCCGAGAAAGTGACGCGCATCGCCCAGGAGCAGGGCTACGCGGTTAACCGTCAGGCCAGCCTGCTGCGCAGCAGTCGGTCAAAAATCATCGGTATGATTGTGCCGAAATACGACAACCGCTATTTCGGCTCCATTGTTGAAACCTTTGAAATGATGGCCCGCGAGCGCGGCCTGTTTCCCATCATCACCTGTACCCGCCGCGACCCGGCGCTGGAGCTGGAAGCCGCGCGCACCATGCTTTCATGGCAGGTGGACTGGATGATTGCGACCGGGGCCACCGACCCGGATAAAATTACCGAGCTTTGCGCCCAGGCGGGCGTGCCGACGCTGAATCTCGACCTGCCGGGCACGCTGGCTCCGTCGGTGATCTCGGATAACTATGCCGGGGCGAAAGAACTGACGCGGCGCATTCTGCGCAACAGCGAAAAACGCTACGGCGAAAAGCGCCCGCTGGTGTTTGTCGGCGGACGCGGGAGCGATCACAATACCCGCGAGCGCCTGCGCGGTTTTCGCGATGCGCATCAGGATGCCGGACTGACGCTGGCGGAAGAGCATCTGCTCGCCTGCGGCTATGCGCCGCAAAAGGCCGAACTGGCGCTGCGCACTTTTTTCAGCGAGCCGCGCGCGGATATCGGCGGGCTGTTCGTCAACTCGACGATTTCGCTGGAAGGAGTGGTGCGCTGGCTGACCCAGGCGGGCTACCGCGACGGTAATCAGCCGCCGATGGGCTGTTTTGACTGGGACCCGTTTGTCACCCTGCTGGGGCATGACATCGAAATGGTGCGCCAGGACGTCCCGGCGATGCTGGCAGCGGTATTTGAAATTATTGATGCGGGCCAGGCACCGGTTCAGCAGCGGGAAATCCCGCCGATTTTTGTTACCTGACCGGCGTTTAGTGGGTGAGCAGCCAGCGGGCGGTGCCTTCATCGGTGACCAGTCCGTTGATCCATCCGCCGGTGAGCGCGGCGAGGATCACCGGGCGTTTGTCGTCTCCGCAGGCCACGGCAATGCGCGGGCAGGTGTTGCGGCGAATGTCATAGCTGGTGATCAGCCGGTTGATATCTGACCCGGCAACCTGGCCTTCGGCGTCGATAAAACGACCGAGGATCTCGCCGATGGCCCCGTGCTGACGCAGCTCTTCCAGCTGTGCAAGGTTGATAAACCCGTCTTTGAAAATAGGGCTTTGGGTGCCGAGCGCGCCGATGCCGACGAAAATCGCATCCGCGTGATCCGCCACCGAGGTCACGCTTTCAAAAAGGCGATTGGTGGACCACATTTTATGTTCCGGCAACGACTTCGCATAGCGCGGGGCGGGCCATTGAAAATAGTTTGCCTGAATTTTACGCGCCAGCAGCAGGGGGACGTCATCGTAATAATTACACTGCCCGTTTTCGTCCATCGCGCTGATCAGCGCCACGCATTTGCTGTTTTTGCTTTCAAAATCAATACGCTTAATGGTTTTTTTCAGCGTCAGGCCGGAGCCGATGCCGATGATCTTCGCGCTTTCACCTTTCAGATACTGCGACATCACCTGATAGCAACCGAAAGAGACGCTATCCAGCGTTGATTCATTGGCGAACGCGGGCACGACGTTGCATTCATGAAGCTGATATTTTTCTTTCAGCAGCGAGGCGTAGTTCAGACAGGCGGCAATCGGGTGATTAAGGCCAATAGAAACAATGCCTTCCTCTTTGGCGGCCGCGATTAACCGCTGCACCACCGGACGAGAGGTGCCGAGCTGCGCCGCTATCTCGCTCTGGTTCTGCCCGGCAACATAATACATCCACGCTGCTCTGACCTTCTGGTCAAATCTGATGTCATCTTCTTTCATCAATTTTTTCAGTCTCTTACGTTAACAACGTGGCAACAATTTTTAACTGGCGTTATGAAAGTATTGTCGCTTTTGCCGATGAAGCAGGCAATGTTTTGTTCGATATTACTTACTGCTTTGTCGGGTGAGGATTTATTATTTAACCTACGACGGTGAGATCCATTCGCTCTGCGCGCAACTACCATCAACCAGCTCATTGAGCCTAATTTAAATTAATAAGTAGTTAATCGCCAACCATCATTGTACAATGAACGTTACAACAGAGGAGATTAACATGCGTACAATCAGCTATAGCGAAGCACGCCAGAATTTATCGGCAACGATGCTGAAAGCCGTTGAAGATAACGCCCCAATTCTTATTACTCGTCAGAACGGAGAGGCTTGTGTTCTTATGTCGCTCGAAGAATATAATTCTCTTGAAGAAACTGCGTATCTTTTGCGATCCCCTGCTAACGCCCGGAGATTGATGGATTCAATAGATAGCCTGAAATCAGGAAAAGGTACGGAAAAGGATATCATTGAGTGAAACTAACCTGGTCTGAGGAAGCATGGGATGATTATCTGTACTGGCAGGAAACAGATAAGCGAATGGTTAAAAAGATCAATGAACTCATCAAGGATACCCGTAGAACCCCGTTTGAAGGTAAAGGTAAACCAGAACCTCTGAAGCATAATCTCGCGGGGTTCTGGTCTCGACGAATTACAGAAGAACACCGGCTGGTATACGCAGTTACTGACGATTCACTGCTAATTGCAGCATGTCGTTACCACTATTGAGGCAGCGCCAAAAACAGTTGCTGCCTTACATCTTTCTACACCGTAGCGATTCAACATCCCGCCTTCCACCGCCCATGCACCATTGCATTTAAAGAGATTACTTCGCTCATTTTTGGTCAAAAGTATTTTTATTGGTCATTTGCTCTTTTGTGATCTGTCGCTCTATTTTAAATCAATTGCTCATGTACATTCAGCTCCATAAACTCAATGGAGAGCAAAGCAATGAACAATCACTTCACATGGTTACACATCGGTCTGGGTTCTTTTCATCGTGCGCATCAGGCCTGGTATATGCACAAATTAATTGAGTCTGGCGATACCACCTGGCATATCGCCGCAGGCAATATTCGTAACGACGCAGAGCATGTGGTTTCAGCGTTGACCGCGCAGGACGGGCGCTATGTTCTGGAAACCGTTAGCCCGGAAGGGGAGCGGAAGTACGAACAAATTACCTCGATTCAAAAGCTGCTGGCGTGGCAGGAAGATTTACAGCCGCTGATTGCTGAAGGCGCAAACCCGGCGACGAAAGTGATTGCGTTTACCGTGACGGAATCCGGCTATTACCTCAACACCAGCCACAAGCTGGAAGTCAGCAACCCGGATATCGTCAGCGACCTGAACGGCGGCAACAAAACCATTTACGGCACCATCACTAAAATTCTGGAAAAACGTATTGCTGATAACGCCGGTCCGCTGACGCTGCTGAACTGCGATAACGTCCGTCATAACGGCGAGCGCTTCCACGATGGGCTGGTGGAATTCCTGACGCTGACCGGCAAAACGTCGGTGATCGCATGGCTGCACGCTAACACCACCTGTCCGAATACCATGGTTGATCGTATTACCCCACGCCCGGCGGCGGATCTACCGGCGCGCATTAAAGCGCAGACCGGCATCGACGACAGAGCGCCAGTGATGGGCGAAACCTTTATCCAGTGGGTGATCGAAGACAACTTCAAAGCCGGACGCCCGGACTTCGAAAAAATCGGCGTCGAAATGGTCGATTCCGTTATCCCTTACGAAGAAGCCAAAATCCGTATCCTTAACTCCTCACATAGCTGCATCGCGTGGGCCGGTACGCTGCTGGGCCAGCAGTACATCCACGAAAGCACCTTAACAGACGCGATTTACGCCATTGCCGACCGCTACGTGACGGAAGATGTGATCCCCTGCCTCGGCGATAACGGCATCGACTTACCGAAATACCGCGACGTGGTGCTACAACGCTTTACCAACCCGCATATTCAGGATACCAACCAGCGCGTCGCGGCGGATGGTTTCTCCAAGATCCCGGCGATGATCGCCCCGACCATGCTGGAATGCTACCAGCGCGGCGTGCGCCCGGCGGCCACCGCGATGCTGCCCGCACTGTTCTTCGTTTACATGGAGCAGTGGCATAAAGGCCAACTGCCGTATGAATACCAGGACGGCATTCTTGATGCCCCAGCGGTTCACGCCATGTTTAACGCCGCCGACCCGATTAGCGTTTACGCCAAAGACCGCGCCCTGTTCGGCGAGCTGGCTGACAACGCCGATTTTGCCGCGCTGCTGCGTGAAAAAATCAACGCCGTCTACTCCCTGATCCATTGAGAGGTCACTATGTACTTAGGCATCGATCTGGGCACCTCCGAAGTTAAAGGGCTGGTGATTGACGAGAATCACGACATCGTCGCCACCCATAGCGCGCCGCTGACGATTCAGCGGCCCCATCCGCACTGGTCGGAACAGGATCCGCAGGCATGGTGGGACGCCACCAACTATGTGATTGCCACGCTGCGTGAGAAATGTGCCCCGCACTGGAACGCCATCAAAGCGATCGGCCTGTCCGGGCAAATGCACGGCGCGGTGCTGATGGACGGCGACAACCGCGTGATCCGCCCGGCGATTTTATGGAACGATACCCGCAGCGCGGCGGAGTGCGTGGAGCTGGAGCACAGCGCTTCAGAACTGCACGCCATCGCCGGAAACCTCGCCATGCCGGGGTTTACCGCGCCGAAGCTGCTGTGGGTGCGCAAGCATGAGCCGGAAAACTTCCAGCGGCTGGAGACGGTGCTGCTGCCGAAAGATTATCTGCGTTTCAAAATGACCGGCAAGAAAATCGCCGATATGTCCGACGCCGCCGGGACGCTGTGGCTGGACGTCGCCCGCCGCGACTGGTCAGATTATCTGCTGGAAAAATGCGGTCTGGCCCGCTGCAACATGCCTGCGCTGGTGGAAGGCTGCGACGCCTCCGCAACCCTGGATGCGCAAATTGCCGCGAGCTGGGGACTTAATCCCTCCGTCGTCGTGGCAGGCGGGGGCGGCGATAACGCGGTCAGCGCCATCGGCGTCGGTGCCGTTGCGCCGGGCGATGCGTTTATCTCTCTTGGCACCTCCGGGGTGCTGTTTGTGGTCAACGAAGCCTACCGGCCTGCGCCACAGTCGGCGGTGCATGCATTCTGTCACGTATTGCCCAACCGCTGGCACCAGATGAGCGTGATGCTCAGCGCGGCAAGCTGCCTGCAATGGTTCTGCCGTCTGGTGGGGATCACCGAGGCGGATCTGCTCGAAGAGGTGGCGCAGTTAAGCGACGAGCAGCGCGCCAGCGCGCCGCAGTTCCTGCCGTATCTGTCCGGTGAACGCACGCCGCACAATGACCCGGATGCGAAAGGGATGTTCCACGGCATGACGCACTCCACCAACCGTGCGCTGCTGGGCTACGCGGTGATTGAAGGCGTTAGTTTTGGTATCGCTGACGGACTGCGGGTGTTGCAGGAGAGCGGCACGAAGATTGAACAATGTTCACTGGTGGGCGGCGGGGCGCGTAGCCCGTACTGGGCACAGCTGCTGGCCGATATCCTCAATATGCCGATCGTCACGCATAAAGGCGGCGAAACCGGCGGGGCGCTCGGCGCGGCGCGTCTGGCGTGTCTGGCTACCGGTCAGTCGCCGGAAGCGGTGTGCAAAAAACCGGAAGTTTATAAAGTCTACCAGGCTACCCGCGAACGTCAGGCAATGCTGACGCAGCGCTACCACGCCTTCAACGCGTTATATCAGAACGATCTCAGGTTACGGAATAAATAATTTTTACAAAAGGCATCCCGCCAGTGCGCGGGGTGCCTGAACCCTGAACCCTACAAATGAGGCACATATGACGAATACCAATAAGCAGTGGCTGGGATTGCCGCTCAATCTGTTATGGGGATATATCGCCATCGCGGTGTTTATGACCGGCGACGGATTTGAACTGGCCTTTCTGTCTCACTATATTACCGGCCTCGGCTTTACTCCGGCGGAAGCCTCTTTTGCCTTTACCCTGTATGGTCTGGCAGCGGCGCTCTCCGCGTGGATCTCAGGCGTAGTGGCTGAAATTATTACGCCGCAAAAAACCATGTTTATTGGTTTCGTGATGTGGGCGATCTTCCACGTTCTGTTCCTCGTTTTCGGCCTGGGACACGCCAATTACGCGCTGATCCTGCTGTTCTACGGCATTCGTGGTTTTGCCTATCCGCTGTTCCTGTACTCTTTTATTGTGATCATCATTCACAACGTGAAGAGCGACAGCTCCAGTTCAGCGCTGGGCTGGTACTGGGCGGTGTACTCCATTGGTATCGGTGTGGCGGGCAGCTATATTCCCAGCTTTACCATTCCGCTGATGGGCGAACTGGGCACGCTGTGGACTGCGCTGGGTTTCTGCGTGGCCGGTGGCCTGATTGCGATGGTTTCCCTGCGTAACGTTAATACCCCGACCCGGATGCATAACTTAACCACTCGCGAAAAATTCAGCGAGTTAAGTCGCGCGGTGACCCTGCTTTACACCAACAAAAACATTCTCTGCTCCAGCATCGTGCGCATCATTAATACCCTGTCGCTGTTTGGCTTTGCGGTCATTATGCCGATGATGTTCGTCGATAAGCTGGGCTTTACCACCTCCGAATGGCTCCAGGTGTGGGCGGTGTTCTTCTTTACCACCATTTTCTCCAATATTTTCTGGGGCATCGTGGCGGAAAAAATGGGCTGGATGAAAGTGGTGCGCTGGTTTGGCTGCATCGGTATGGCTCTCTCCAGCCTCGCGTTTTATTACATCCCCATGTGGGCCGGGCATAATTTTGCGATGGCGCTGATCCCGGCGATTTCCCTGGGGATTTTCGTGGCCGCATTCGTGCCGATGGCGGCGGTATTCCCGGCGCTGGAGCCGCATCACACCGGCGCGGCCATTTCGGTGTATAACCTCTCCGCCGGACTGTCTAACTTCCTGGCGCCAGCCATTGCGGTGGTGCTGCTGCCGTGGTTTGACACCATCGGCGTGGTCATTGCGTATACCGCGCTGTATCTGATTGCCTTTGTCGTTTGCCACTTTATCGAGGTGGAACAGCCGGGTTTTGAACGTAAAACCCGCTATGCCGAGGATGGCGCGCTGAAGGTTTCCTGATTTAAACCTGCTGGCATAACGGGCGTTATGCCAGCTTTTTAGGGATATTGTTATGAAGAACGCTAAAGCCGTTGTTTTTGACATGGATGGAGTGATTATCGACTCCGAAGCATTATGGCAGAGCGCTCAAATCACTACGCTGGCTGAGTTTGGCGTGACGGTTACGCATGAAGCGTGCGAGCAGCTGACGACCGGCAGACGCTCAGATGAAATTGCGCGGATCTGGCAGGAAAAATTCGCCTTGGATATTAACCCTGTCGTGCTGGAAGCATCGATCCTGACCCGTGTGGTCAGCCTGATCGACCAGTACGGCGTGGCGATGGAAGGGCTGTACGAAGCGCTCGACTATTTCCGTCAGCAGGGCTACAAAATTGCGCTGGCGACGTCATCGGCCCACCAGGTGATTCAGGTGGTGTTTGATAAACTCGATTTGTGGAAGTATTTCGACGTCATCACCAGCGCGGCAGATGTAATACGGGGCAAGCCCGATCCGGCGGTGTATCTGGCGACGGCGGTCAAACTGGATCTGCCCCCGCAGCACTGTCTGGTGATTGAGGACAGCGGCAACGGTTTTTTGGCCGCCCACCGCGCGGGAATGCGGACTTACGTGGTTTCCCCCCGCTGCGACGATGAAAAATTTCACCTCGCTGCCGGAAACTACCGGACGCTCTGCGAACTGGTGGCGGATTTTTCCCTGCCACAGCCGCTCAGCGCCTGATCGTTAACCAACCCGTAAGCGCTGAATCACACTTCCCGGATGTAAACGGTCTCATTTCAGGAGGATTCAGCGCTTACCTTTTTGCCGTAAAAACCGCCGCCTGAAGAGGACGGGGCCAGTGAGCTAGCGTAGCAGCGGGCAATCCGGCGGCAACCGGCAGCGCAGCGCGCCGGGGAGGATCTCAATGCGGAACAGTTGACCGCGCAGCGGCTCGCCGTCAAGGTTAAAGGTGATGTCGTGTGGGGCGCTGACTTCGAACCACGACGATGCGCCGTCGATAATATTCGGGCTGTCCTGCGGCTGGGTCAGGGTGGTGAAAATCGCGGGCAGCAGTCCGTCACCGGTAAACACGCGCAGGTGTAGCAGGCCATCGTTAATCAGCGCATCCGGGCAAAGCTGCTGTCCGCCGCCCGCCTGACGGCCGTTACCAATGCCAATCACCAGCGCATCGCCCTGCCAGTGAAAATTTTCGCCGCGTATTTCGCAGCGGTCAGGCGTCAGCGTATCCATGCGCATCAGGCCGTGGATCAGATAGGAGACGCCGCCGAGCGCGGCTTTCAGCTTTTCCGGCGTTTCGCTGGTGATGCGCGGACCGAATCCGCCCGTCGCCATATTGATAAAACAGGTTTTATTATTCACCCGCGCAATATCAACTGCCACGGCGTTACCGGCAATGGCCAGCTTCAGGGCTTTATCCAGCGTATCCGGCACCCCCGCGCTGGTGGCAAAATCATTGGCGGTGCCGAGCGGCAGTATCCCCATCGCCGGAACGTTCTCACCCGGTAACTGGATCAGAGCGGTAGAGACTTCGTTGATCGTGCCATCACCGCCCCCGGCGATAATGGTTTCAACGCCCAGCTCGCAGGCTTCCTCGACGTAGCGCGCGGCATCGCCTTTCTCCCACGTCACGCGCACGTGGATCACCACGCCTTCATTACGCAGCATATAAATTGCTTCGCGCAGCAGATCGTCGCCGGCATTTTTACCATTCAGAATAAGTAAGCTGGCGGGAAAGTTTGCCATCCATTTTTGCCTCTTAACGCAACATGCAGACAAGTGTATCTCAGGAAGGGAATGTGCGTGTAAGAACACGCTGAAATATTAGGGGGAAAAAATACGCCTGCGTAAGGGAGATTACGCAGGCTAAGGAGGTGGTTCCTGGTACAACTAGCATTTATGAGTTATGTTTTTCAGCACGACGGATAATATTGAGTCCGCGCGCATTCGTCTGTGATCCGATTCTAAGATCTGCTCATCGGCTCGCTTATTTTAACGTTCAGTGAAATTAAGCGGGCTGCTGTTGTTTTAACTGGCGTGCGGATTACGCGTACTTTGCCCGTCAAAGTTACGCATTAACAGCGCGTACTCCAGCGCCATTTCCTGCGGCACTGGCAGCCAGACGGTATAGCCGTCGCCCGGTGCGACCGGCATTGCTTCGCCTTTCGCGTTTTCCATATGCTCAAGGGTGAAATTCACGTTGCCCTGCGGCGTCATTAATTCCAGGCTGTCGCCGACGGAGAATTTATTTTTCACCGCGACCGCCGCAAGGTCGCCGTTGCGCTCACCGGTAAATTCACCGACAAACTGCTGGCGCTCAGAAACCGAGTAACCGTATTCGTAGTTCTGATAATCATCATGCGTATGGCGACGCAGGAAACCTTCGGTATAACCGCGATGGGCCAGACCTTCCAGCGTTTCCAGCAGGCTGGTATCAAACGGTTTTCCGGCAGCGGCATCGTCAATGGCTTTGCGGTATACCTGCGCGGTGCGGGCGCAGTAATAAAAAGATTTGGTCCGGCCTTCGATTTTCAGCGAATGGACGCCCATCTGAGTTAAGCGCTCAACGTGAGCAATCGCCCGCAGATCTTTCGAGTTCATAATATAAGTGCCGTGCTCGTCTTCGAACGCGGTCATATATTCGCCCGGGCGTTTCGCCTCTTCGATCATAAAGACTTTATCCGTCGGCGCGCCAATGCCCAGCGTCGGCTCGACGTTATGCACCGCAATAGGCTCATACTTATGTACAATATTGCCGACGGTATCTTCTTTGCCTTCCTGAACGTTATATTCCCAACGGCAGGCGTTGGTGCAGGTGCCCTGGTTCGGATCGCGTTTATTGATATAGCCGGAGAGCAGGCAGCGACCGGAATAGGCCATGCACAGCGCGCCGTGAACGAAAATCTCAATTTCCATTTCCGGCACCTGGGCGCGGATTTCTGCGATTTCATCCAGCGACAGCTCGCGGGAGAGGATCACACGGGTCAGCCCCATTTGCTGCCAGAATTTCACCGTCGCCCAGTTGACGGCATTAGCCTGCACGGAGAGATGAACGGCCATCTGCGGAAAGTTTTCCCGCACCAGCATAATTAAACCCGGATCGGACATAATCAGCGCGTCCGGCCCCATTTCCACCACCGGTGTTAAATCACGGATAAAGGTTTTCAGCTTGGCGTTATGCGGGGCAATGTTAACCACCACGTAGAATTTTTTACCGAGCGCGTGGGCTTCATTAATGCCAAGCTGCAAATTCTCGTGGTTGAATTCATTATTACGCACCCGCAGCGAGTAGCGGGGCTGGCCCGCATAGACGGCATCCGCGCCATAGGCGAAGGCGTAACGCATATTTTTCAGCGTTCCCGCCGGGGAAAGGAGTTCCGGTTTAAACATGATGTTCTCGTTCTGATGACAGGTCAGATCCGCCTCGTTAGCGGAAGCGGTTGGGGGAGTGCCCCCACATTAAGGGCGGGCATTGTAACGCTATCGCGGGCGGAGAGTAAACATGCCGGGCGCGGGTTCTCAGCAGGGCTTTACCCGCAGATACTACGCTCCCGCGCTTTTCAGCTATAGTGAAAATGATTTCCCACCAGCGAAGCGGATTGTGGTTTAAGGAAAAGACATGGATGAGATCGTCATTTTTGGCATTATTGTCGCGCTTTTTTACCTGGTCTTGCTGCCCGCGCTGGCGTTTAACGCGCTGGCAAAAGGACGACGTAACCAGTATCAAATCGACCGCCTGACGGCGCAGGTCGCGGAGCTGCAAAACCAGCTTGCCCGCGCCGAACTTCCGCTGCGTGAGACCGTACCGCCGGTCGCGGAAACCTTCGCGGCTACCGCGCCGCCAGAGATGCCGTCCTTCGAGCCGCCATTGCCGGAGCCTGACGCGCCGCGTCCGCTTGATGAGCCTGTGCCAGCGGCGGAAGTCTGGGAAAATGCACCGCCGCAGAAAGAGAAATACGCGCTTCCGCAGCCGGTAATGGGCCTGCTGAGCTGGTTTACCCGGGGCAATCCGCTGGCAAAAATCGGTATCATCCTGCTGTTTTTCGGGCTGGCCTTCCTGGTCAAATACAGCGTCGAACGCGATCTGTTCCCCATCGAACTGCGCCTGACCGGGGCGGCGCTGGCGGGCATTGCGCTGCTTGCCGTTGGCTGGCGTCTGCGGCTTAAAAATCCGCTCTATGCGTTGATCCTTCAGGGCGGGGCCGTCGGCGCGCTATACATCACTATTTTCGGCGCGTTCCGGCTGTATCACCTGCTGCCACATTTTCTCGCCTTTGGCCTGATGCTGGTGGTCTGTGCCGCAAGCGTAGGGCTGGCGGTGATGCAGCGGGCGCTAAGCCTGGCGATGCTCGCCAGCATCGGCGGCTATCTGTCGCCCATTCTGCTCTCTACCGGCGGTGGCAGTCACGTCGGGCTGTTCTCCTACTATCTGCTGCTGTCGATCGGCATTCTCGCCATCAGTATCTGGCAACCCTGGCGGCCACTTAACCTGCTCGGCTTTGTGTTTACCTTCGGCATTGGCGGATTGTGGGGATGGCAGGACTACCGGCCTGAATTCTGGTTTAGCTGCCAGCTATTCCTGCTGGCCAATCTGCTTATTTTCGGCGTGCTGAGCGTGGCGCTGGCGCTGCGCTCCCGGCGGCCAGGAGAGAAAATCATTGACGGCGTACTGCTGTTTGGTACGCCGCTGGTCGGCTTCGGAATGCAGTATGCGATAACCCGCCACTGGGCGTTTGGCCCGGCGTTCTCCGCGTTGTTCTTTGCCGCAGGCTATCTGCTGCTGGCGTGGGTGGCGATGAAACGCTATCCGTCACTCGGCAGGCAAATTGTGCTTGCCGCGCTGGCGCTGGGCGGCGTCTTTGCCACTCTGGCGATCCCGCTGGCGCTGTCAGCACAGTGGACCTCAATGGCCTGGGCGCTGGAAGGGGTGGGCGTGCTCTGGCTTGGGCATACGCAAAAACAGATCCGCATGAGCTACAGCGGCACCGCCCTCCAGCTACTGGCGCTGGGATCGGCGCTGTGGGCGTGGCAAAACGGCATCGGCGCGCTGTCGTTCAGCATCGTGTTTGCGATCCTGGCGCTAAGCTGGCTGAGCGCCAGCTATATCTGGCGCGTCGTGCGCATCCACGCGCTGTGGCGGCTGATAAGCCTGGGGCTGCTTGGCGGCGGTATCGCGCTGTGGATGGCGTGTCTGATGGGAACGCTGTGGCTGCTCCAACTGCCTTTGCAGCGGGAGATTTTCCTGCTGCTGGCGCTGGTCGCCGCCTCCAGCCTGCTATGGCGGCGGGCGGGGATGCGTCTGCACTGGCGCGCGCTGCGCTATGCGGTCTGGCTGCTGTGGCCGATGATGATCGGCGTCGTCCTCTGGCAGGTGCTGGTCGATACCTCGCCGCTGCACGCGGGCTGGCTGAATCTTATTTGGCTGCCCGTGCTGGCTATCGCGATTTTCCTGCTGCGCCGTGAAATGGTGCCGCCGGTCAAATTCCCGCTACGCTATGGGCTGCATCTGGCGCTGTTCTGGAGCATCCTGCTGGCGCTTGGCGGCGAGATTTTCTGGCAGACCGCCCGGTTGGCGTGGGGAATGGACGAGTGGCGGGAAGCGGCGAGAGTCACCGCCATCGCGCTGGCGATCAAAACCGTGCTGATTGCGCTGCGCCGGGGGATCTGGCCGGTGGCGCGTTACCGGCAGCTGTATGCCTTCTGGGGCGTGCTGCCGCTGATCCCGCTGGCGGTGCTGTTCCTGCTGTTTGCCAATCTGCTGGACGGCGTGATGCCGGACTGGCAGTACATTCCGCTGTTTAACCCGCTTGAAGAGAGCGCCATGCTCACTCTGCTGACGTTGATCCTCTGGTGGCGCAGAATTGGCCGGGTGCTCTATCCGCAGGCGGGGCGGGCAATGGCGATATTCAGCGCCGCCGTCGTTTTCTGGTGGGGCAACGGCATTTTGCTGCGCGCGCTGGCGTACTACTCTGATACCGCCTGGCGCGTCGAAACGCTGTGGGATTCGCGTCTCATCCAGACCACTTTTGCCCTGCTGTGGGGATTATCCGCGCTGGGCGTCATGGCGCTCGCCACCCGGCGTAATTACCGCATCGGCTGGTTTATCGGTGCGGCGCTGCTGGGGGTGGTGGTCATTAAACTCTTTCTGGTCGATAGCGCGGGCGGCGGCGGTTTACTGCGCGCGGTGGCGTTTATCGGCGTGGCGGTACTGATTTTAATCATTGGTTATTTCTCTCCGTTACCTCCCGGACAGGAAAAAATGACCCGCGAGAGGACAGATAAATGAAAAGGATCGTATTACATGCCGTTCTGCTGGGCGGGTTAACGCTGGTCGGGGCGACGATAGCTCAGGCTGCGGACGCGCCGAATGATTTTGCCTGGGGCACCTCGCTGACCACCGACGGCAGCGAGCCGTATTATCAGGTGGAGTTGCCGGAAAAGGTGTATGAGCAAAGCGTCTGGCCGGATCTGCGCGACGTGCGGGTGTTCAACGGGCAGGGGCAGAATCTGCCGTTCGCCTGGAGCCTGCCTCCCGCGCGCCCGGGGGGAGAGAAGGACATTCCGCTGCGGGTTTATACAATGAATCAGACGGCTTCCCGCTCGCCGGACGAGGTTTCTCTGCGTTCTGGCTCCGGGCTGGAGGTGACCCTGTGGGCGGAAAAGCCTCAGGCCACGCAGCGGGGCTGGCTGCTTGAACTGGGCGATAAGATGCTGGACCAGCCCGGCATCGATCAAATTCGTCTTGAGTGGTCGCGGCTGACTGAAAACTGGCAAACCAGTGTGGACGTTTTTTACAGCAGCGATCTTAAGTCATGGTCGCGGATTGCTGAAGACGTCCCGCTGATGGATCTGAATTCGGGCAGCGACCGGCTACAGCTTAATACGCTGGATGTCGACGGCGCACATAAATACTGGCTGGTGCTGGCGCGCGATCCCCTGGCGGTGCCAAAGCTGAATATCAAAGCGGCGCAGGCGGTGAGCCGCGATCCGCAACCTGCCCAGGAGATGCTGCGGCTTTCACCACGGGCGCAGGCGGTTTCGGCGGATGAAGCGCACTATTTCTGGCAGCAACCGCAGCCGTTAAACGCCGTGAGGATCGTGCCCACGGTTAAAAACAGCGTGCTGCCTTTGGAGATTGAATACCGCAGCTCGGCGTCCGATAGCTGGCATCCGCTGACCAAACTGGTGGCTTATGCGGTCAGTGGCTACGACCCGATGCCGCTGGCGCTGGATGGCAAGGTGATCCAGGGCATCCGCCTGAAAGGGATTCATCAGCAGTGGGGCAAGGAACTGCCACGGGTAACGGGGCTGCGTGAAAAGCGCACGCTGGCCTTCAATGCCCAGGGGAATCCGCCTTACCTGCTGGCGTGGGGAAATAAAGCCGCCCAGCCGCAGGCGTTGAGTGCCAACGCGCTGCTGCCACCGTCAATGCCTGACGCCACCCTTTTACCCTGGGCCTACGCCGGGGATGAGGTGACGCTCGGCGGCGAAGCGCGGCTGACGGCGACCGATCCGGCCGAGCGTGCCAGTATGCTGAATAAACTCCTGCTGTGGGGCGTGTTGCTTGTCGGTGTCGCCGGGCTGGTGGTGCTGATGCTGCGCGTATGGCGGGAGTTCAAACGTCAGGGATAGCGCCCTCATCCGTAAGAGGGCGTGGTGGATTATTTCACCCGGACAAACGTGCCGTTGGCATCGACGTTATGACCGAAGCCGCACTCCTGAGGTTGATCGGTTTTGAGTTCGGCTTCATCCGGCGCGACGGTCAGGGCGATATCGCAGTTCGCAATGGCTCCATCGCGTACGGCAATGACGCCTTTGCCGTCTTTTAACCGTACCGGTGCGGAAAATTCACCGGTATTCGGGCCATTCCACGCGCCCATGATGCCAAAGTAATAGCCCATATAATCCGCCTGATATTCTCCGGCGGATTTTCCTGCTTTTAGCGTCAGCGTATTCCATGCCGACCCCCCGGCATACTGCCAGTATTCGCCCGCAGGGGAAGTGGCTGGCGGCAGCGCGGCCAGTTTATCTTTGATCATCCCAAGGTTATAAGCCGACTTCGGATCCTTTGGCATCAGCATCAGCCAGGCCTGCGCCTCGCGGTAATTCTTTTGTCGGATCAGCGTCAGGGCGACGTTATTGTACGCGGTGGCAATGGCGCTATCTCCGAGGTCGCAGCTTTCACTCCAGATCACCTGTTTTGCAAAGGCGTTATACGCTTTAGCATAATTTTTGGCTTTATAAGCCTGCTCGCCGTCGCGGGCGTAATCCGGCACTTTGGCACAGGCGGCATTGACCTCCTCTTCGCTGATCTCAGCATGGGCGGCGAAGGACATCACCAGGAGCGCACAAAGGGCTGAGCGAATGGGCAGCATAAATAAATCCTTATTTTTTCGGGGGATGGAGGGCTTTGCCACGATCATGACCCCCGTTCGCAATGTGATGCTATAGGATTATTCCGACCCGAAAGGGCGTTTTCATCCGGCGCAAGACTTTCTGATATTCAGGAAATCAACCCAGCGGGCGTTAGCCGGGCCGCGAAGCATCCGCTTCCCAGCGATAGCCCACGCCATAAACCGCGCGAATAAATGACTGTTCCGCATCCAGCGCTTCCAGCTTGCGGCGCAGGTTTTTGATATGGCTGTCAATGGTGCGATCGGTCACCACCCGGTAATCGTCATAAAGATGATTCAACAACTGTTCACGGGAGAAGACTTTCCCCGGCTCCTGCGACAGCGTTTTCAGCAGGCGAAATTCGGCGGGCGTCAGATCCAGCAGTTTGTCGTGCCAGGAGGCCTGAAAACGGCTTTCATCAACGATTAGCGGGCTGTTTTCATCCAGCGCAAGCAGCTCACGGTGCGGCTTGCAGCGGCGTAAAATGGTTTTCACCCGCGCCACCACTTCACGCGGACTATAGGGCTTACAGATATAGTCGTCCGCGCCGATTTCCAGCCCCAGCAGACGGTCGATCTCTTCGATTTTGGCGGTGACCATGACAATCGGCACTTCGGAAAAACGGCGGATTTCCCGGCACAGGGTCAGGCCGTCGGTGCCGGGAAGCATTAAATCCAGCAGGATCAGATCCGGCGGCGTCTGGCGCACGTAAGCAAGGACTTTATCGCCGTGGCTGATAAGCGTTGGCGCATAGCTGGCGGCCAGCAGGTAGTCGATCAGCAACTGCCCCAGCTTGGGTTCATCTTCGACAATTAAAATACGCGGTGTTTTGTCGTCAATCGGTAATTCGGTCATACGTCTCCCTGCAAATCGCGATCCAGCGGTAACTCTACTTTAATACTAACACCGCCATACGGCGAATGCGCGAGGTGCAGCGCCCCGCCGTGAGCGGCTACGATGTTCTGGCAAATCGCCAGCCCCAGCCCGGAGCCGCCGCTGGCCCGGTTGCGCGAACCTTCAGCGCGGTAGAAGCGTTCGCACAGCCGGGAGAGTTGCTCATCGCTCACCCCCGGCGCGCTGTCGGCGAAATCAAGAGTGACGGTCGTGGCCGTCATACTGGCGGCGATCAGCAGGTGTCCGCCGCTGTCGGTGTAGCGCAGGCTGTTCTCCAGCAGATTATTAAACAGCTGCATCAGACGGTCGCCGTCGCCGAACACCGTTGCACCCGGCAGCAGCAGCACCCGCAGCGTCAAGCCCCGGCTGGCGAAGCGTTCGCGAAACGCGGCAGCGGCCATTTCCACCAGCGGGATCACATCTACCGGCGCTTTCTGATAGGCCAGCGCGCCTTCGTCGGACATGGAAAGCTGGTGCAGGTCGTCCACCAGCTTGGTCAGCGTGCCGACTTCCGCCTGAAGCGAGGAGACGGATTCCGGGGTGAATTGACGCACGCCGTCCTGAATGGCCTCCAGCTCGCCGCGCAGCACCGCCAGCGGGGTGCGCAGTTCATGCGAAATATCCGCCATCAGATCGCGGCGCATCTGCTGATTTCTCTCCAGGGTGCTGGCGAGCTGGTTGAAGTCCTGCGCCAGCTTGCCCAGCTCATCCTGGCTACTGGCCGCCACGCGGGTGGAGAAATCGCCAGCGGCCAGTTTATGCGTGCCTTCCACCAGCCGTTTGACCGGAGCCAGCAGGCCGCGCGCCAGCGGGAAGGTGGCGAGCGCCGCCAGCAGGGTAGCAAGAGCGACAATCAGCCAGCTGGTGCGCCGCTGTTGACGGTCGAAATTAATATCGGTATTGCGCGTCAGGCGCTCGACGGGGGAAGCAATCACTTCGCCTACCTGCACGCCGTTGACTTTAATTCCACGGCGCGTACCGTCCGGCGGCACCGGCGAGCGCGGGCCAACCAGCACCTGCTGCTGCTGATCGACCACCCAGAACTGCGTGCGCCAGCCGTGCGGCGGCATACCGGGGCCGGGTTCGCCCGGACCACCAGGCCCGCGCGGGCCGCCTGGATGCTCATCTTCATCATGCTCGAACGAGCGCAGGATCTGGAAAATAAAGCGGTCGTTATTGCGCAAAAAGCGCCAGTTGCCGTGCAGGGCGTACTGATCGCTTAACGCATCGCTGAGCATTTGCAGCCGCTGCTCGTTGCCGTGCTTAATATAATCGATAAATCCGCGCTCGAAGCTGATGCGCACCGCCCAGTGCATCGTCACCAGCAGCAAAATGCAGGTCGTGAGGATCGCCAGGAAAAGCTTGCCGGTAATACCGGGCCGCCATAGTTTCACGAATTTCTCCTTTTGCGCCGGGCGATGACCGCGTTCTTGCTGGTGTCGTCCGGGACGCGGGCAAAAATCAGCGCGGGCAGGGCAATAATCACCGCCATGCTGAAATAGGTATAAATAAAGACGCTGTGCGACGCGCCGCTGTCCACGGCGATATGCTGCTGCCCGTACATCCCCAGCAGCAGCCCGGCGACGGTCACGCCGATACTCATCGACAACTGCATAATCATCGACAGCAGGCTGTTGCCGCCGCTGGCAAGATCGTCCGGCAAATCTTTCAGCGTCAGCGTATTCATTGACGAAAAGCGGGTGGAGTTAACCATGCCCTGCACGAAAAGCACTACCGGTAGCAGCCAGAACCAGCCGAGCAGCGCGACGCTCATAAACAGCAGGCTGACCAGCGCCAGCCCAACGGTGGTGACGACCAGCACCCGGCGGTAGCCAAAGCGGTTAACCACCTGCACCACGATGCGCTTCATTCCCATGCTGCCGAGCACCATCGGGATCATCATCAGTCCGGCGTGGAAGGGCGAAAATCCCAGCCCGATTTGCAAAAACACCGGCGTCATAAACGGCAACATGCCGCTGCCCAGCCGTCCGGCAAAGCTGCCCGCCAGTCCCAGCGAAAAGGTTGGGGTGCGGAACAGATTCAGGTTAAACAGCGCGGCGTCGTTATTTTTCGCATGACGCAGATATAACGCCATCGCCATAACGCCGACGATGACCAGCCCCGCCAGCGCCAGCGTCGAAATCCCCAGTCCTTTTTGTCCGTCGAGCGCCAGGGTCAACGCCGCCATTCCCAGCGCCAGCAGGAGAAACCCCGACATATCAAAGCGCCGGGTCTGCATTTTATAATTCGGCATCAGCATCAGGGTGGCGATGGCTCCGATAATGCCGACCGGAATATTAATCAGGAAAATCCAGTGCCAGGAGGCATATTCGACCAGTACGCCGCCCAGCGCCGGGCCAAGCAGCGGGCCGATCTGCCCCGGCAGAGTGACGAAAGTCATCGCCGCCATGTATTGCTCGCGCGGCACGATTTTCATCACCGTCAGCCGCCCGACCGGGACCATCATTGCGCCGCCCACGCCCTGCAACACCCGCGCCATCACCAGTTCATTGAGATCGCTGGCCTGGGCGCAGAACAGCGAACCAAGGGTGAACAGCACAATCGCGGTACAAAAAATGTTGCGCACGCCCACCCGATCCGCCAGCCAGCCGCTGGCGGGCAGCATCACCGCCACCGTCAGCACGTAGGAGACGATCACCATGTGCATATGCAGCGGACTCTCCCCCAGGCTTTGCGCCATTGAGGGGAGGGCGGTATTGACAATCGTGGTATCCAGCGCCTGCATAAAAAAGCCAAAGGCCACAATCCACAGTTGCCAGCGCACGCTGGCGGGCAGTTCAGTCATTTTACTCGCTTACCGGTTGACGGGATTGACGCGAAAAACGCAGCCGCAGACGGTCGAAGAACAGATAGACCACCGGCGTGGTGTACAGCGTCAGCAACTGACTCATCGCCAGACCGCCAACGATGGCGATCCCCAGCGGCTGGCGCAGTTCCGAACCGTCTCCGCCGGAAATCACCAGCGGCAGCGCGCCGAACAGCGCCGCCAGGGTGGTCATCATAATCGGGCGGAAACGCAGCAGGCAGGCCTGGAAAATCGCCTCTTCCGGCGACAGGTTGCCGTTACGCTGGGCGTCGATGGCGAAATCGACCATCATGATGGCGTTTTTCTTGACGATGCCAATTAATAGCATAATGCCGATCAGGGCAATCAGGCTGAACGGGGCATCAAAAGCTTCCAGCGCCAGCAGCGCCCCCACCCCCGCCGAGGGGAGGGTAGAGAGAATGGTCAGTGGATGCACATAGCTTTCGTACAGGATCCCCAGCACGATATACACCGTGGCAATCGCCGCGAGGATCAGGATCACCTGTGAGTTCATCGTTTCCTGGAACACCTGGGCTGTACCCGCAAAACTGCCGCGCACGCTGGACGGCACGCCAAGCTGGGTCATCGCGCGGTCAATCGCCGCGCTGGCTTCGGAAAGCGACTTGCCGGTCGGCAGGTTGAAGGAGACGGTCGACGCCGCTGACAGTCCCTGATGATTCACCGACAGCGGCGCGTTGGCAGGCTGCCATTTGGCGAAGAAGGACAGCGGGATAGCTTTGCCGTCACTGTTAATCACGTACATTTTGTCCAGCGCGCTGATGTCCTGGGTGTACACCGGATCAACTTCCATCACCACTTTATACTGATTCAGCGGCTGGTAGATGGTGGAAATCTGGCGCTGACCAAAGGCGTTATTCAGCAGGCTGTTCGCCGCCTGAACGCTGATCCCCAGCCGCGACATGCTCTCACGATCGTAAATCAGGTTCATCTCCGCGCCGTTATCCTGCTGATCGGAGTTAACGTCCGCCAGCTCCGGCAGGGCAGCCAGTGCCTTACGGATTTTTGGCTCCCATTCGCGCAGGGCGCTTAAATCATCTGACAACAGCGTGTACTGATAGCTGGCGTTAGCCTGACGACCACCGACGCGGATATCCTGCACCGCCATCAGAAACAGGCTTGCGCCCGGCTCGTTAGCCAGCTTTTTGCGCAACCGATCGATGATTTGCTGCGCCGTTTCCTGCCGCTCGCCGCGCGCTTTCAGGGTGATGAACATCATGCCGCTGTTCACCCGTGACCCGCCGGTAAAGCCGGTGACGTTATCCACCGCCGGATCGTCGCGGATGATCTTCATGAAGTTCTGCAATTTGCCGCGCATCGCCTGGAAAGAGATGCTCTGATCCGCCTGGATGCCGCCCATCAGCACGCCGGTATCCTGCTCCGGGAAGAAGGTTTTTGGGATCGAGATATACAGCCAGACGTTGAGCACAATCGTGGCGAGCAGTACCAGCCCGGTCAGCCGCGCGTGCTTTAACACCCACTGGAGCGATTTACCGTAACCCTGCTGGAGGGCCACCAGCAGGCGACCAACGCCCCGGTTGCGCGTGGGCTGGTGCGGCGGGCTGCGTTTAAGCATCCAGCCGCACATCATCGGCGTCAGGGTCAGTGAAATGATCAGCGAGATACCGATGGCGACCGACAGCGTGACCGCAAATTCGCGCAGGAGTCGCCCCGGCAGCCCGCTCATCAGCAGCAGCGGCAGGAACACCGCCACCAGCGATACGCTCATCGACAGCACCGTAAACCCGACCTCGCGCGTCCCCTGAAGCGCCGCCTGGAGCGGTTTCATTCCTGCTTCCAGATGGCGGGAAATATTCTCCAGTACCACGATGGCGTCATCCACCACAAAGCCGGTGGCAATGGTCAGCGCCATCAGCGACAGGTTGTTGAGGCTGAAGCCGCACAGATACATGGCGGCGAACGTCCCGATCAGTGAAACCGGCACCGCCACCGCTGGGATCAGCGTAGCGCGCCCGGATCGCAGGAACAGGAATACCACCAGGATCACCAGCGCCACCGAGATAATCAGCGTTTGTTCGACCTCTTCCAGCGAGGCGCGAATGGTCGGCGAGCGGTCCTGGGCAATTTGCAGATCGATAGCCGCCGGAATGGTTTTTTGCAGCTCTGGCAGGCGCGCACGGACGCGGTCTACCGTCTCGATAATATTGGCTTCCGGCAGCTTGCGGATCATCAGCAGGATCGCCGGTTTGGCATTAGTCATCCCGGCATTGCGCACGTCCTGCACTGAATCTGTGACCGTGGCGACGTCGCCGAGGCGCACCGCCGCGCCGTTGCTGTAATGCACAATCAGCGGTTTATATTCGGCGGCAGTTTTCAGCTCGTCGTTGGTCTGGATCTGCCAGCGGTGGCTGGCGTCGTCGATTGCGCCCTGCGGCTTGCGCACGTTGGCGTTACTGATGGCGCTGCTGACGTCATCCAGCGAAACGCCCTGGTTAAACAGCGCCTGCGGATTTAAGCCCACCCGCACCGCCGGGAGCGAACTGCCGCCCACGTCAACGTCGCCCACGCCGTCCATTTGCGCGATGGTCTGCGCCAGTTGGGTGGAGGCGAAGTCATACAGTTCACCCTGCGAATAGGTGTCGGAGGTGAGAGTGAGGATCATAATCGGCGCGTCTGACGGATTGGCCTTACGATAGGTCGGACGACTCGGCATTCCGCTCGGCAGCAGGCTTTGCGCCGCGTTGATGGCGGCCTGAACGTCACGCGCCGCGCCGTTAATGTCGCGGTCGAAGTTAAATTCCAGAATAATGCGCGTGCTGCCAAGCGAGCTGCTGGAGGTCATTTCACTGACCCCGGCAATCCGCCCCAGCGAGCGCTCCAGCGGTGTGGCGACCGACGAGGCCATCGTTTCCGGCGACGCGCCGGGCAGCGAAGCGCTGATCATAATGACCGGGAAATCCACCTGCGGCAGCGGGGCGACCGGCAGCAGGCGAAAACCGAGGATGCCGCACAGGGTAATGGCGAACGAAATCAGGATCGTCGCCACCGGGCGGTGAATGAAGAGCGCGAAAAACTTCACCTACGCCTCCTCGTGACGCTGCGCAACCCGACTGCGCGTCCACAGCGACAGGCGGTCAAACAGCAGATAAATCACCGGCGTGGTAAACAGCGTCAGCACCTGGCTGAGCAGCAGACCGCCGACCATACCAATCCCCAGCGGACGGCGCAGTTCCGCGCCGACGCCGGTACTGAGCATCAGCGGCAGCGCCCCCAGCAGCGCGGCGAGGGTGGTCATCAGGATCGGCCGAAAACGCAACAGACAGGCCTGATAAATCGCCTCGCGCGGGGCCATGCCCTGTTCACGCTCCGCTGCCAGAGCAAAGTCGATCATCATGATGGCGTTTTTCTTCACAATGCCGATCAGTAAAATAATGCCGATGATGGCGATCACGTCCAGTTCGCTTCCCGACAGCCACAGCGCCAGCAACGCGCCAACGCCCGCCGTGGGCAGCGTGGAAAGAATGGTGATCGGATGGATAAAGCTTTCGTACAGCACGCCGAGCACGATATACATCGCCACCACCGCCGCGACGATCAGCCACACCGTGCTACCCAGCGCCGACTGGAAGGCGAGGGTGCTGCCCTGGAACTGGGTGGTAATGTCAGTCGGCAGGCTGAGGTCTTTTTCAGCAGCCAGAATCGCCTCCACCGCCTCGCCCAACGAATGCCCGGCAGCAACGTTAAAGGAGAGGGTCGTGACCGGGAACTGATCCAGATGATTGATCGACAGCGGGGCAAAACGCTGCTCCACTTTCGCAATCGCGGTCAGCGGCACTACGCCGCCGTCGGTGCTGGTCAGGCGCACGCCGTCCAGCGCTGCCAGCCCCGGCGTGCTGGTTGTATCATGCTCCAGCACCACGCGGTACTGGTTGGCCTGGGTGTAAATGGTCGAGATCAGCCGCTGACCAAAGGCGTTGTACAGCGCGTTATCGACGTCCGACATGCTGATCCCAAGACGGCTGGCGCTGTCGCGATCGACGTTGACATACGCCACCATGCCTTTGTCCTGCCAGTCGCTGCTGACATCGGCAATCTCCGGCAGCGTTTTAAGGCGGGTAGTTAACAGCGGTACCCAGTGGCTGAGTGCGTCCAGCGAGGTAGCCTGGAGAGTAAACTGATACTGCGTGCGGCTGACGGTGGTATCAATGGTCAGATCCTGGGTCGGCTGAAGATACAGCTCCACGCCGGGCACGCGCGCTGCCGCCTGCTGAAGCCGCTGGATCACCGTCTGCACGCGGTCTTCGCGGTCATCAAGCGCTTTAAGATTGATTTGCAGGCGTGCGCTGTTCAGCGCCGGATTGGTGCCATCCACGCCAACAAACGTGGTCAGGCTTTCCACCGCCGGATCGTTAAGGATTTCATCCGCCACCAGCCGCTGACGCTGCGCCATGCTGGCAAACGACGCCGACTGCGGAGCCTGTAAGGTGCCCTGAATAATGCCGTTATCCTGCAGCGGGAAAAAGCCTTTCGGAATGAAAATCCACAGCATGACAGAGAGCACCAGCGTTGCCAGCGCCACGCTCAGCGTCAGCCACGGATGGTTCAGCACTTTCGTCAGGCCGCACCCGTAGGCCGCGATGACCCGCTCGAAGAAACGCTCGCTGGCGCGTGAAAAACGGTTCTGCCTGCGCAGCGATTCGGCGCTCAGCATTCGTGCGCACATCATCGGCGTCAGGGTCAGCGACACCACGGCGGAAATCAGGATCGCCACCGCCAGGGTGACGGCAAATTCGCGGAACAGGCGGCCTACGATATCTCCCATAAACAGCAGCGGGATCAGCACCGCAATCAACGAGAAGGTCAGGGAGATAATGGTAAAGCCGATTTCGCCCGCGCCCTTCAGCGCTGCGGCCAGCGGCTTTTCGCCTTTTTCGATATAGCGCGAGATATTCTCAATCACCACGATAGCGTCATCAACCACAAAGCCGGTGGCGATGGTCAGCGCCATAAGCGTCAGGTTATTGATTGAAAAATCGAGGAACACCATCACCGCAAAGGTGCCGACCAGCGACAGCGGCACCGCGACGCCGGGAATAATGGTCGCCGGAATGTTACGCAGGAAGACATAGATAATCATCACCACCAGCGCGATGGCGAGCATCAATTCAAACTGGGTATCGCTGACCGAGGCGCTGATATTGGTGGTGCGATCCGACAACACTTTCACCTGCACCGACTTCGGCAGGCTTTCGGTTAACTGCGGCAGCAGGGTGCGGATGCTCTGCGCGGTGGCGATAATATTGGCTCCCGGCTGGCGCTGTACGTTCATTACAATCGCCTGCTCTTTATTGGCCCACGCGCCAAGCCAGCTATTTTCTGCGCCCTGCTCGATGGTCGCGATATCGCCGAGACGGATTGCCGCACCGTTCTGGTACGCCACAATCAGACGGCGGTACTTTTCGGCGGTCTGCATCTGGTCGTTCGCCGACAGGGTGATGGCGCGCGTCGGGCCATCAAGACTGCCTTTCGCCGAGTTTACGTTAGCGCTGGTGATCGCGGTGCGCACGGTTTCGCTGGTCAGGCCCAGCGCGGCAATGGCCTGGGCATTGAGTTTCACCCGCACCGCCGGGCGCTGTCCGCCCGCCAGCGTCACCAGACCGACGCCGGAAAGCTGGGAAATTTTCTGCGCCACCCGCGTTTCCACCATGTCTTCGACCTGGGTCATCGGCAGGGCAGAAGAGGTCACGGCAAGGGTCATGATCGGCGGATCGGCCGGATTCACTTTGCTGTACACCGGCGGGTTAGGGAGATCGTCAGGCAGCAGATTGGTGGCGGCGTTGATTGCCGCCTGCACTTCCTGCTCGGCAACGTCCAGCGGCAGCGTGAGCTGGAACTGAAGCGTAACCACCGACGCGCCGCCGGAGCTTTGCGACGACATCTGTTTGAGGCCGGACATCTGACCAAACTGACGCTCCAGCGGGGCGGTGATGGCGGACGTCACCACGTCCGGGCTGGCGCCGGGATACAGCGTAACGACCTGAATCGTCGGGTAGTCCACTTCCGGCAGGGCGGAGACAGGCAGAAAACGGTAGCCGATGATCCCGGCTATCATAATCGCCACCATTAACAGGGTGGTGGCGACCGGACGCATAATAAACAGCCGTGAGGGGCCGCCGGTCGCGCGGGGAGGTAACACCTGCATCAGGAGTTCGCTCCTTTTTTGCCGTATTCGCGACTGGTTGGCGTTTGTGTCGCGGCGGCGGGGGAGCTTTGTGCTTCAACCACTTCCACTTTTGCGCCTTCGGTCAGGCGGTCTATCCCGTCCGTCACCACGCGGTCGCCCGCTGAGAGTCCGGCGGTAATCACCACTTTCAGGCTGTCCTGAATGCCGGGTACGACCGTGTGCTTGCTGACTTTATTGTCGGCGTTGATCACCCAGACAAAATTGCCCTCATTGCCCATTTGCAGTGCTGCCGTCGGGATCACGACCGCGTTTTGCTGGGTATCCACCAGCAGGCGGGCGTTGACGAACTGATTGGGGAACAGCGAGTCGTCCTGGTTATCAAAGCGCGCTTTGAGCTTGATGGTGCCGGTGGTGGCGTCGATCTGGTTATCCAGGCTCAGCAGCGTTCCGGCGCTGAGTTTTTGTTTATTGGTACGGTCCCAGGCTTCTACCGGCAGCGTCTTCCCGGCTTTTTGTGCCTGCACGATGGTGGTGATATCTCCTTCCGGCAGGGTGAAAACCAGGTCGATGGGATGGGTCTGGGTCAGCACCACGAGCCCGGTGGTGTCGCCGCTGGAGATCTGATTGCCGATATCCACCTGTTTCAGACCCACGCGTCCGTCTACCGGGGCGGTGATGCGGCTCCAGGTCAACTGCAACTGGGCGCTGGCCACGCTGGCCTCATCCGCCGCGATCGTTCCCTGCGTTTCGCTGACCAGCGCCTGCTGGGCATCCAGCTCCTGGCGGGACACGAGGTTAGTTTTCGCCAGTTGCTGATAGCGCGCCAGATCGCGGCGGGCGTTCGCCAGCGTCGCACGATCTTTTGCCAGTTGGCCCTGCGCCTGGGCCAGCGCAACCTTAAACGCGCTGGGGTCGATTTCCGCCAGCAGATCGCCCGCTTTTACCTGCTGCCCTTCCTGAAAGTGGATGGCCATCAGTTGCCCGTCCACCCGACTGCGCACGGTGACGGTATTAGCGGCGGTAATGGTTCCAAGGCCAGAAAGATAGCGCGGGACCGATTCACTGGTCGCCGTCGCCGCCTGCACCGGTGCCAGTTGCGCACTGCGCTGGGCATGACGTCCGCCAGCCGCAGGTTTCGTCGTGGCGGAGGCGGTTTCTGACGTACTGCGGCCATGCCAGAACCAGACGGCGGCAAGGGCCACAATGACTACTATCAGCGCTGTCGCCCAGCGGGCTTTATTACTGCCTTTCATTGTTATGGGAGTCTCTTCCTGAAGCGTATGGCGAATAATACTAGTTTAGTAACCTGAGTCCCCACAAAAATGGAGGAACTATGAAACAGCAGAAAGAATAGTCTGAATAGCGGGGTGGGGTGACAAACGGATTTGCGAGGCAACGCGTAGAACGCGCGTCGTTTTCAGGAAGCAGACGAAACGGGTGATAACATCACGCTACAGGTCGTCAGGGGAGTTCAGCAGGAGGCTGAAACGGGAAAGCCCCTCCCGAGGAAGGGGCCAGAATAAGGAAAGGGTTATGATGAAATGGGTCATCATACTGGTGATACTCTTAGTGATTAGCTACCCAGCTTACTAAGACACCAGAGGGAGGAGAAATCCTCCCTTACCCTCACTCCTTTAATTTAGAAGCGGGTCTCCCTGAAGTCAATAATCCTTTGCAGGCTTTGCGGCGTGCCTCGATCTTTACCCGCCAAACGTCACCTGCGCCCAGCGTGCCAGCCCGGCGGTGACGGAGCCAAAATCATCGCCGCCCGCAATTGGGATGCCCGGCAACCGCTCCGCCAGCGCTTTTTTAATCAGCGGGGAGCGCGCGCTACCGCCGGTCAAATAAATCACGTCCGGTTTTTCCTGCGCATTCTCCAGCGCCAGATGCACCTGTTCCAGTATGCGCGTCAGCGGCTGGCTGAGCGCCGCTTCCAGCCCGTCCTGGGTAATGGCTGCCGCCAGCGAATCGCTGATAAAGGGCAGGGGAGTGGTGATTTCCGGGCGATCGGACAGCGCAATTTTGCTCTCTTCCGCGCTGCGCACCAGACGGTAGCTCAGCCGCTGCCGCCAGACTTTGATCAGCAGCGCGACTTTCTCCGCGTCGCGGGCGTCGCGCAGCAGATCGTTTAACAGACGGCCGTTGGCGGTGCTGTAGAAATCGCTTTGCGCCGGAACGTCGTTGATCGCCACCGCGTTCCACCACGGCAGGATCGGCAGGGCGATGCCTTTTTCAGTTTCACCGCCCAGACCCAGCAGCGGCATCAGACTTTTAAACGCCAGCGCGATATCCAGGTCGTTCCCGCCGATGCGACAGCCGCTGTGACCCAGCAGGCTGGCGTCGCGCTCCCGGCGATGCTGCCACTGCGGACCCATCAGCAGCAGCGAACAGTCGGTGGTGCCGCCGCCGATATCCACCACCAGCACGCGTTTTTCTTCCCGCAGCGTGGCTTCGAAGTCCAGGCCTGCCGCCACCGGTTCGTACTGAAAGATCACATCCTGAAAGCCCGCGCGGTGCGCGGCGCGGTTAAGAATGCCCTGCGCCTGAGCGTTGGCGTCATCGCCGCCCAGCCCCTGAAAGTTGATTGGCCGACCAATTACCGCCTGGGTGATGGCTTCCGGCAACTGGCTTTCCGCCTGCTGACGGATGTGCAGCATCATTGAGCACACCAGATCTTCAAACAGGGCGATTTGCTGCGGCTTCAGCCCGCTGGCACCGAGAAACGATTTTGGCGATTTAACAAAGTAAACTTCTTCCGGGTCGTCAACGTACTGACGCAGTGACGCCAGACCAAACTGGACGCTGGCGGGCAGGACATCAATATCTTCATCGCGGTTGTAGTTAATCGCCCGGCGCAGCAGCGCCTGCGTTTCGCTCCCGTCCGCCGGAACGCCGTGGTGGCGATAAAGCCATTCGCTGACCGCTTCCCGCGTGGGTGCGCTAAGCATGGAGGGTAAAAGCGTGCTGCCGTTTTCAAGGGTCAGCAGCTGTGGTGTGCCGTCGCGCATCACCGCCACTGAACAGTTTGCCGTGCCGTAGTCAAATCCAATAAACACCTGATAATCCCCATGCCGGTGAAGAAGGGGGGCGACTTTAGCGAAATGTCAGCGGGGCTGCAAGCCCGGACGCGCCGGGCTGTGGTATTTACTGCGCCGACGCGAGCAGGGCGCTGAATTGATCGAACAGCGCATCCGCGCTCTTTTTATAGCCTTCAGCGGAGAGATGTACCCGGTCGGGACGGGCATCGCCGCTGGCGGCCCAGCGATCCATGGCACATGCGCCGCCCATAAAGGCGCGCCAGTCCCAGAACAGGATCTGCTGCGCCTGCGCAACCTGCTGCTGCACCGCGATGACGTTGGCGAGGCTGGCTGGCGCGCGCGCGCCACAGGCGGACGACGCTTTATTTTTGATGCTGTCCGGCGGGCCGATCAGCAGAATGACCGCGTCGGGCAGCGCCTGACGAATTTCAACGATCCGCTTTTCCAGCTGGCTGCGATACCGCGCCGGGTCGAGATCGTCCTGAAACGCCTCGTTGGTGCCGTAGGCCAGAATGACCATATCCGTTTTCAACGCCACCAGCGGCGAAAGCCAGTCGGACTGCCATTTTTCCCAGCCGGAGAGCGTCGCGCCGTTAATTCCCAGGGCGGATAAGATCACCCCCGGCTGCGCGGAAGAGATAAACCAGCCGCCCAGTTGACCCTGCCCCGGCATACTCAGCGTGGCGGTCAGCGGAAAGGTCACTTTTTGCGGGGCGGAGATCTGCCACTGATTCTCGCTGTCAGGCAGCCTCATTACGCCGCGCGCGGTGGTCAACGTCGCATCGGCGGCGGATTTGTACAGCGCTTGCAGGGAATACACCCCGCCGTCACCGTGAGTCAGTTTCAGCGTGACTGGCGCGTTGTCCACGTTGGGCCGGGCGATAAGCCCGGTAAACGGAAAATCCTGGCGGGTTTCTTTACGGGTGGAGTAAAGCTGCCAGCGTTGCGCCGGCTGCTGAAAGCTCACCACCGCGCTGCGCTGGCCGGGAACCGCCAGCGGACTGACCATGCCGGGGCCGCCGTCGCCGTAGCGGGACTGAAAGCGCTGGCGGAGCTGTCCGGTAAACATATCCGCCGCCGTGTGTGAATCGCCAAGCTGAACAATATGAACCCGCGCATTTTTAGCCCGCAGTTTTTCTGCCAGCAGACCAAGCCTGGCGTCGCCAAAGCGGGTGAGCTGATTCTGCTGAAGCCCGGTCGGAGCCTGGACGGTGGCCGGTTTGACCTCCTGCTTCTTTTGCAGGTGGCAGGAGAGCATCAGCAGTATGCCGACAAACAACGTCAGCGGACGCCACAATGAAATGCATTTATTTTTGAACATCAGGGGTTTCTTCTTCTGTGCCATCGACAATCAGCATTGACAGTACCCGGTCGGCAATCATTTTTTGCCCTCTGGGAGTAAAGTGGATGCCGTCTCCGCTGCGCAGTTTTAGCTTCCGTCCATCGACTTCCTGATAGTCTGAATAGCTATCGCCCTGATAGCCCAGAATATCATTGGCAGAAAGATAATATTGACCCGCCTCGTTGACGGCCCCGGCGTAGAGCGTATTCAGCCGCGCCATGTCCCCGGACAGTCTGGCTTTACGCATATTCGGCGGGCCGATCCAGATCACCGGAATGTGTTTTTGCTGCGCGCTGTGCAGGATGTTGTCAATCCGGCTACGATAAAGCAGCGCCCATTCCGGGCTTGAGAATTTAAGATACGCACCGCCGCCGTCGGGTTTCATCGGCCAGGGATCGTTAGGGCCGAGAAACATCACCAGCAGTTCAATGTCCGGCTCGTGGTGCAGCGTTTCGCTGACGGTGCGCGGCCAGTCAAAAAAGCCCGGCGCGGTAAGGCCGGTGCTTTGCTTACTTTTATTGATGCTCTGAATGCCGTAGCGTTTATTCAGCGCCAGCATGATATGCGGGGCGATCCCCTGCATCATTGAGTCTCCGGCAAAGAACACTTTGCCTTTGGGCGTCAGGTGGACGTGTTCTTTATCCCGCGGGACAGCGGGCGTTGCAGGGTCAGCGACGGGTCGCGGTGCGGCCTCTACCGCCGGAAGCTGCGCGGCGATCGCCACGTCAGGCGACGGCGCGACGGCCACGGACGCAGGCTCCTCTTCCAGCGCTGCGCTAAACGCGGTTTTACCGGCGTCAAACGCGCCTAAAATTTTATCCCCCTTCAGCCACAGCGGTTGATCCAGCGTGCTCCACGGCGCATCGCGATGAAACTCCTGCTGCCAGTAGAGCGACAGCGAACGCTGATTAAGCCACACCACGCACAGCGTGCTGAACAGAATGATATAGAGAAATTTATTTACCTTTTCAAATAGCGTGACTTTATCAAAAGTTTGCATAAATAAACTCCGGCAGACCCGCAGGGGCGAAAAAGAAAATCAGCGTTAAAAAAAGTGCCAGCGGCAGCGGGAAATAGAGCCACGGAATTCTGCATATCAGTGCGCCGACTCTTATTCGCAGCGAATAAAGGCGGGGATAAATAATAAAGAAAATGAAAAAAAGCAGAATTGTCGCACCCTCTGGCGCGCTCAGCAGAGAAGAAAAGGAAAGCTGGCCGATCCCGCTGAGAATACGCCAGGCGCTGGCGACATCGCTGGCGCGGAAAAATATCCACGCAAAGCAGATAAAGTGGAACGTCAGCAGTCGCGAGAGCAGGAGCCTGACCGGGCCGGAATGTTTGCCGGGCAACCAGCGCGTTTTATAGTTGAAGATCACCAGCCCGATACCGTGGATCGCTCCCCACAAAATAAAATTTACTCCGGTGCCGTGCCACAGACCTGAGAGGGCCATCGCGATCAGCAGGTTGATATTTTTGCGCATAAATCCCCGCCGGTTGCCGCCCAACGGAATGTAGATATAGTCGCGAATAAAGGTCGATAAACTGATATGCCAGCGCGCCCAGAAATCCGAAAGGTTTTTCGCCTGGTAGGGGGCGTTAAAATTCACCGGCAGGCTGAAGCCAAGCAGCGCAGCCAGCGCCGTCACCAGATGAGTGTAGCCGGAAAAATTGAAATAAATTTGCCATGCGTAGGCGTACACCGCGACGATGAGCTGGAGCGGGGTGGCACTTTCGGGCGAGTCAAACACCGGGTTGACGTATTGCCCGGCAAGCCACGCGCTGCACAGAAAGAGTTTGGCTAACGCCAGCGCCAGCAGGCACACCGGCTTCTGGATATTGCCGAGCCTGCGCGGGGTGGCAGCGTCAATCTGCGGCAGAAAATGGCTGGCGCGGTTGATTGGCCCGGAAACTACGCTCGGAAAGAAGCTGATATACAGCAGCGTGCTCACCAGGCGGGCTGGCGCGATCTCCTTTCTGGCAATCGACACGATGTAGCTGACGGAGTGAAAAAGATAAAACGACAGGCCCAGCGGAACGAGAATATTCACCACCGGCAGATCGATCTGACTAAAGCTGGTTTGCAGGCTTTCCCTCGCCGCCGGATAGTATTTAAAGGCGGTAAAGAAGCCGATAATCAGCAGCGCAAGAAGAGAATATCCCGCCCTGGATTTATTTGTTTTGTGAATAAATAAACCTAAATAATAAATCAGCAGGCTGTATATCAGCATGATGACGGCGGAGCTAAGTGAAAACCAGGCGACAAAAGCGTAACTGGCGATCAATAAGATTTGGTTCTGTATTTTCGTATAAGAACAGGATAGCCAGTAAAGTAAAAAAAGCGCCAGAAAAAGCCACGCAAACGTGATTGATAACATGTTCATGATTTAGCCATCCCTGCTAAAAGTCTTTGCGACCGCAGGAATATACGCTGTCAGGTCGGGCGGAAGCAACGGCTCATAACATTAAATTTCTGTTATTCTTGAGATGAATATTTAATGATAAATAATATATTTTTTGGATTTTTTGAGGAGAACAGATGTTTACATTGCCCTGGCAACCGCCCTATGACTGGACGTGGATGTTCTCATTTCTGCGCGCGCGTGCCGTCAGCGGCATTGAGACGTTCGACGACGACAATTACACCCGCAGTATCGCGCTGGCAGGACACCGGGGTTTGATGACCCTGACGCCCGATCCCGGCAATGGCACCCTGAAAGTCAACCTTAGTGAAGAATTGCTCCCGGTGGCGGAGCTGTGCCTGCAACGTATTATGCGGTTGCTGGATTTACAACGCGATCCGCAGCTCATTGCCGCTGCGCTTGGCGATCTGGCCCGCGCCCGTCCGGGACTGCGCCTGCCGGGTTCGGTGGACGTGTTTGAACAGGGCGTGCGCGCGATCCTCGGTCAACTGGTCAGCGTGGCGATGGCGGCGAAGCTCACCGGGAAAGTGGTGGCAGCCTGCGGGGAACCGCTGGCGCAGGCACCGGGCTACTACACCTTCCCGACGCCGCACGCGCTGGCGGCGGCCGATCCGCTGGCACTGAAAGCGCTCGGAATGCCGCTTAAGCGCGCCCAGGCGCTGATCCATCTGGCGCAGGCGACGCTTGACGGCCGTTTTCCGCTCCAGGCGCCGACGGATGTTGAACAGGGGGTGAAGATGTTGCAGACATTTCCCGGCATCGGGCGCTGGACGGCGAACTATTTCGCCCTGCGCGGCTGGCAGGCAACGGATGTTTTTCTGCCGGATGACTATGCCATCAAGCAGCGTTTTCCGGGCATGACGCCCACGCAGATCCGCCGCTACGCTGAACGCTGGCAGCCGTGGCGCTCATATGCGCTGCTGCATATCTGGTTCACCGAAGCGTGGCGGCCGCTTAATTAATGGCGAAATAGCTGGTGCTTAACAGCAGATCCAGCGGCTGGTTTTGCGCGATGGTATCGCCGTAAATCAGATCGATACCAATCCCCGACAGCACATCCATCATCACCGGGGTGTTGGTCGGTCCGGCAATGCTCTTCATGCCAAGGCGATGGGCGTGACCCTGAATAATCGTCACCATCATTTCATCCAGCAAATTGGACTGCACGTTGGCGACCAGTTCCGGGTCGAGCAAGATATAGTCCGCCATTTGCGGCGTCAGATGGTTAAACAGCTCCAGATCCTGATTGATATGGCTGAGGATGATTTTGCATCCGGCCTGGCGCAGTTTTTTAATTCCTTCGTCAATCTGATGACCGTTGCGCATCACCGCTTCAGAATGGATCACCAGGTGCAGCAGACGCGGCGGCAGCGGGCTTTTTTCCAGCAGCGCCAGCAGCTCATCCACCAGCGTCATGCTGGTTAAGCCCGCGGTGGAGAGGGGGAGGGTAATGCCCAGCCCTTTGCTGGCCACCGCCGGAGCATGATGGCGGAAAAATTCGGTAAACACCCGCCGATCCAGCGCGTGAATCAGTTCCGGGTCGGCAAGCCCGGCGCGGAACGCCTGCTCTTCCATCATTTCGCCTTCGCTGGTCCACAGCCGCAGCGAAAGCAGCCAGAAGTGGCTGGATTCAGGAATGCGCGGGGAGGCGACGCCGCGCGCCATCATCAGCAGGTGATTGTCTTTGATCATCTGCCACTGTTCTTCCAGAGACATCATGCTGCGCTTTTCGTGCATCCGCTCCTGCTGCGGCTCGTAAACGGTCACAATCCCGCGACCGTTATTTTTCGAGGCGTAGCAGGCGATATCGGCCTGCGACATGACTTCAGATGCCTGAGTATTGGTCTCATCAATCAGGGTGATCCCGGCGCTGGCTCCGATGCGGTGCAGGCGGCCTTCCCAGATAAAGTGATAGTCATTGATGGCGTTAATAATGCGTCCGGCGATGTAGCGGGCGCTTTCAATATTACAGTCCGGCAGCAGCAGGCCGAATTCATCGCCGCCCAGCCGGGCAAGGATATCGCTGGTGCGCAGCATACTGAGCATTAGCGAAGAGAGTTCCCGCAGCAGCGCATCGCCCGCCGCGTGTCCGGCGCTGTCGTTGACCGCTTTAAAACGATCGAGATCGATAAACACCAGCGCATGACGCTGATGGGTTTCGTGCACCGTTTGCAGCAACCGTTTCAGATGGCTTTCAAAACTGACCCGGTTTGCCAGATGGGTCAGGGCATCGTGCGAGGCGCTGTAGCTAAGCTGGCGCAGCATTTTGCGCGATTCGGTGACGTCCTGAATGACCAGCACCGAGCCGATGGTCTGCCCGTCGAGGGTACTGAGCGGGGTAATACTGTAGTGAATATCGTAGCTGCCGCCGTTGCGACAATGAAGGATCAGATCCTGCTCGATGGCCGAGCGTGACATATCACCACTATGAATATTTTCCATGATCGGGCCGTTATCGCCGAAGGTGATGCGCAGCACCGTCAGCAGCGGCTGACCGATGGCCTGATCCTGCGTCCAGCCGCTCATTTTTTCGGCGACTGGATTCATAAACGTGACTTTCATATTGTCATCGGCGCACACCACCGCTTCGCCGATTGAATCAAGGGTGATATGCAGACGCTCCTTTTCCTGGAACAGCGCTTCGTTCAGCTGTTTCACCTCGGTCATATCCATATTGACCCCCAGCAGTCGTTCCACTTCGCCCTGTTTATTAAGTACCCGGCTGGCCAGCGAACGAATATGGCGGATGCCTTCTTTTACCTGAATGCGGAACTCCAGCTTGAACGGCGCGCGGTTGCGCAGCGCGTTGCGCACAGTCTGCGACGCGGACTCGCGATCTTCCGGCAGCAGTTTCTGGTGCCAGAGCTGCCAGGTGGGTTTGACGTGCGGCTGGATCTCGTACAGCTCAAACATCCGTTGATCCCAGGTGATCACATCCGGCCCCAGTTCCCATTCCCAGATGCCAATCCCGCCCGCTTCGTTGGCGAGGGTGATCCGCTCCATCAGCCGTTTGTTAACCCATTCGGTGTGTTTGAGATCGGTAATATCTTCAATCTGCGAGATAAAATAGAGCGGCGTTCCGTCTTCATGCCGCACCAGCGACACTGCCAGCAGCGCCCAGACCACTTCGCCTTTGCGGGTGTAGTAGCGTTTCTCCATTGAGTAGCTGTTAATTTCGCCGCGCACCAGCATGTTCAGCTGTTCAAGATCGCTGTTGAGATCTTCCGGCCAGGTCAGTTGCTGGAAGGTTAAATTGCGCAGTTCATCCTGGCTGTAGCCGAGGAAGTGACACAGCGCCTTATTGACCTGAAGCCACTGGCCTTCGGTGCCGACCAGCGCCATCCCGATGGCGGAATATTCCATCGCGTTGCGAAAGCGCTCTTCGCTCTCGGTAATGTGTTTGCGTTCAGCGCGAAAGGCGTACATCACCATCGTCATGATATTCGCCGGGAGCAGCATCATCAGGAACGGCAGCCACGGCGTATTGGCCATGGCCGCCATGTTAGGCGCGGTCAGATTAAGCGGGTTGGTCGCCATCATCATTGAAACCATCATCACCGTCAGCAGGAACACCAGAAAGGCTTCCATACGTGGCAGGCGCACCGCGCTCCACATCAGCAGGACGATAATGCAGGTAAACGGCCACGGCAGATACAGCATCGCCAGCGCGCTAAGCGCCAGCGTCAGGGCGAGAGTCACCAGGGTTTCAAACAGCAGTCGCGGTTCGCGGTGGCGCAGCAGATAATGCGGCTTGTAGAGCAGCCCCAGCGGCACCAGCGCCAGCGCGGCAATCACTTCAGAAAGCACCCACACCAGGAAAATGTGCAGCGCGTCGTCGCCTTTAATCAGCGGAATGATCAGCAGCCCGCCGACCAGCGGCGGAACAATGGCGCTACCGACCGCCAGCCGTACCCAGTCCGCCAGACCTTTCAGCGGATTATATTGCGGCAGCAGTTTACGCAATAGCACAGCGCCCACCACCGCTTCGGTAATGTTAATGCCGGTGTACCACAGATTTACCGAGGCCAGGGAATGGATCACCACGCTTGCCGCGATGCTGCCCAGCGAACAGGCGATGGCAATTCCCGGCCACATTTTCCCGGCGTGACGATAAAAAGCGACCATCATAATGGACGTCGGAAACCACAGCGGGGCGATAAGGGTGCCAAAGCGCGTCAATTCGAGCGAAAAGAGGGTAAAAATGAAGGTTAACAGCCCCAGGCTGATAAAACGCAATAAAGGATGCGCAGGGGTGATCACTACTCGCTGGTATGGTTTCTTCATTACCATTCTATCCGCCAGACTCTGGGCCAGAAGTAAGCCCGAACGCTAAGATGTCAAATTGGGATTATGCTAGTACAAACAATTTACAATTCCTATGGTGACTGGTCATAATTTGACATCAATAAGATATTAATTAGCGATTCCGGGTAAAAAAAACAGTATTGCGTTAAAAATGAGCACAAAAGTTTTACTAAAGTCCCTGTCGCGCCGTTAAGAACAGTCTGAAACCATTGCGTGCATTCGACTGGTATCATCACGCACAAATCCCTATAATTGCCGCGTTTGGCGCTTCGGCGTCGCCCTCCCTTACAATCCAGGTTAATCAGGTCGCTAAATTTATGACTGATCAGTCTCATCAGTGCGTCATCATCGGCATCGCAGGCGCATCGGCTTCAGGTAAAAGTCTCATTGCCAGTACGCTTTACCGCGAATTACGTGAACAAGTTGGCGACGAGCATATCGGCGTTATTCCAGAAGACAGCTACTATAAAGATCAAAGCCATCTGCTGATGGAAGAGCGCGTTAAAACCAACTACGACCATCCGAGCGCGATGGATCACAGTCTGTTGTTCCAGCATTTACAGGCTCTGAAACGCGGAAATGCGATTGAACTGCCGGTTTACAGCTACGTTGAACATACCCGCACGCCTGAGACGATTATCATCGAACCCAAGAAGGTCATTATTCTTGAGGGGATTTTGCTGTTGACCGACGCCCGACTGCGCGGCGAGATGAATTTCTCCATTTTCGTTGATACTCCCCTGGATATCTGCCTGATGCGCCGTATTAAACGCGACGTTAACGAGCGCGGGCGTTCAATGGATTCAGTGATGGCGCAGTATCAGAAGACTGTGCGTCCGATGTTCCTGCAATTTATTGAGCCGTCTAAACAATACGCGGACATTATCGTTCCGCGCGGCGGCAAAAATCGCATCGCCATTGATATTCTGAAAGCCAAAATAAGCCAGTTTTTTGAATAAATTACGCGTATTGTGTAACGTGCAACGATAAACAGTTCTTCCCTTATGTCGCAGGCATAAGGGCACGCCGCCCAATTAAGGAGAAAGCGTATGCGTTTGTGTGATCGGGATATTGAAACCTGGCTGGATGACGGTCGATTGTCGATTAATCCTCGTCCACCGGTCGAGAGAATTAACGGCGCGACGGTGGATGTCCGCCTCGGCAACAAATTCCGCACCTTTAGCGGACACACGGCGGCCTTCATTGATTTAAGCGGGCCGAAAGCTGAAGTCAGCGCGGCCCTTGACCGGGTGATGAGTGATGAAATCGTGCTGGCGGAAGGCGATGCGTTTTATCTGCATCCGGGCGAACTGGCGCTGGCGGTGACGCTGGAGTCGGTGACGTTACCCGCCGATCTGGTGGGCTGGCTTGACGGACGTTCCTCTCTGGCGCGGCTGGGGCTGATGGTCCACGTGACCGCCCACCGTATCGATCCGGGCTGGTCGGGCTGTATCGTGCTGGAGTTTTATAATTCCGGCAAGCTGCCGCTGGCGCTGCGTCCCGGGATGCTGATTGGTGCGCTAAGCTTTGAACCGTTGTCCGGCCCGGCGGCCCGTCCCTATAACCGCCGTGAAGATGCGAAATATCGCGATCAGCAGGGTGCTGTTGCCAGCCGTATCGACAAAGACTGACGTTTCGCGGTTTTACTGAGGATGCCATGAGAAGATTTCTGACGACGCTGATGATCCTGCTGGTAGTGCTGGTCGCAGGCCTTTCCGCGTTGGTAATGCTGGTAAATCCCAATGACTTCCGTGCCTATATGGTGCGCCAGGTTGCCGAGCGCAGCGGTTATCAGCTTAAGCTCGACGGCCCGCTGCGCTGGCACGTCTGGCCGCAGCTGAGCATTATTTCCGGGCGAATGATGCTGACCGCGCCGGGAGCCAGCGAGCCGCTGATCGTGGCGGATAACATGCGGCTGGACGTTTCGCTGCTGCCGCTGCTTTCGCACCAGTTGCAGGTTAAGCAGGTGATGCTGAAAGGCTCGGTGATCCAGTTAACGCCGCAGACCGAAGCCGTGCATGAGCGCAATGCCCCGGTAGGCCCGAAAGACAATACGCTGCCGCAGGTGGCAGAAGATCGCGGCTGGTCATTTGATATCGCGGGTTTACAGGTTGCCGACAGCGTGCTGGTTTTCCAGCATGACAGCGACGAACAGGTGACGGTGCGTAATATTCGCCTCGCCATGCAGCAGGATAAATCCCACCAGGCCGATATCGATTTTTCCGGCAATATCACCCGCAACCAGCGCGATCTGACGCTGGCGCTGAAAGCCAAAGTTGATGCCAGCGATTATCCCCATCTCCTGACCGCCTCGATAAATCAACTCGACTGGAAACTACAGGGCGCAGATTTACCCCAGCAGGGGATCGGCGGGCAGGCCACCCTGCGCGCGCAGTGGCAGGAAGAGCAGAAAAAAATTGCCTTCAGCCAGCTTAATATAACCGCCAACGACAGCGCGCTGAGTGGTGAAGGCAGCGTGGTGCTCGGCGAGCAGCCGGACTGGGCGCTTAATCTTCAGTTCGACAAACTGAATCTCGACAATCTCCTCGGCCAGCCAGCGTCGTCCGTCAGTAGCGCCGTGCGCCAGCAGGGGCAGAGTCAGAAGAGTCCACCGCGTCCGGTGATTGCCGCCGACGGCGACGTGCCGGATTACCGTGGGCTGGCAGGCTTCAACGCGCGGCTGATGCTGAAAGCGAAACAGCTTCAGTGGCGCGGGATGCCTTTCACTCAGGTCAGTACCCAGGTGACAAATCAGGCCGGTTTGCTGAAGTTTAACGAGCTGCAGGGCAATCTCGGCAGCGGGCATATTTCGCTTCCCGGTTCGCTGGATGCGCGCAGCAGCACCCCGATGGCGACGTTCCGCCCGCGTCTGGAAAATATCGAGATCGACACCATTCTGAAGGCGTTTGATTATCCTATCGCCATGACCGGGAAAACCAGTCTGAGCGGCACGTTCTCCGGGCATAAAGTGGACGCAGACGCCTTCCGTCGCGACTGGCAGGGCGACGCGCAAATCAAAATGAACGATGTGCGCGGGGAAGGGCTGAACTTCCAGCAACTGGTGCAGCAGGCCGTGGCCCGCAGCAGCAACGTGCAGGTGCAGGAGAATTACGAAAGCGCCACCCGTCTGGATACCCTGACCAGCACCCTTTCCCTGAAGGAAGGTAAAATCACGCTGGCGGAGATGTCCGGCAGTTCACCGCTGCTGGCGGTGGACGGTAAAGGCACGCTGGATCTCCAGGCAGAGCAGGGCGATATGCTGTTTAACGTGCGCGTGCTTGACGGCTGGAAGGGCGACGAGAAGCTGGTTGAAATGCTGAAAACCACGGCGATCCCGCTGCGCGTTTACGGCAAGTGGCAGGCGCTGAATTACAGTCTGGAAGTGGACTCAACGCTGCGCAAATATTTGCAGGACGAAGCCAAACGGCGCATTAACGACTGGGTGGAGCGCAATAAAGACAGCCGCGATGCCCAGGACGTTAAAAAGCTGCTGGAGAAAAAATAGGTTTCGCGAGGCTGCATTTCGACGGGGTTATCCCTTTGTGCCGGGTGGTGATTAGCCACCCGGCAACGCATTTACACTTCGTAATCCGCTACGTCGTCTTCTACCGGCGGGATAATTTTTACTTTCTGCACCCGGTGGCTTTCCACCTGCAACGTTTTCAGCGTATAGCCGCCGACCAGCACCTCTTCCCCGGCCTTTGGCACCCGCTGTAAATACTCCATCAGCAGACCGGCGATGGTGTGATACTCGCGCCGCTCGTCGAGCGGTAGCGGCACATACTGAACCAAATCTTCCAGCGGCATATGGCCGTTTGCCGTCCAGCCGCCGTCGGCGTCTTTCTGGATATCATGGCGGGCGTCGATCTCTTCCACTTCGTTCGGCAGATTCCCGGCGATAGTTTCCATCACGTCACTCAGCGTGACCACTCCTTCCACCGACCCAAACTCATCCACCACAAAGGCGAAGTGGGTGCGGGCATTGCGGAATTGCTCCAGCGCCGACAGCAGCGGCAGACCCTCCGGGAACACCAGCGGCTGGCGCACCAGCACCCGCAGATTCAGCGCCTCGCCGTGCAGTGACTGTTGCAGCAAATCAAGAATATGCACCACGCCGAGCAGGTCTTCTTCTTCGTCGCCGCCGGTGATCACCAGCCGGGTATGCTGGTTTTTGTCCAGCAGCGCGCGGATTTCCTCTTCCGGGGCGCTCAGATCGATATGTTCAATATCATGGCGTGAGGTCATGATACTGCTGACGGTGCGCTGGTTAAGATTCAGCACCCGCTCAATCATCAGCCGCTCCTGAGGATTAAAGATCTGCCGGTCATCGTGGTCGGCAAGCAGCGAGGAGGTTTGCGCATCCAGCTCGGCATCTTCTTTGCGCCCGCTCAGCAGGCGCATTACCGCTTCGGTGGTGCGCTGGCGCAGGGTATGGTTTGCCGAAGAGAGGAAACGGCGGCGATTAAAGTTCGCCAGTTGATTCAGCCCTTCAATAATGACCGAGAAACCAATTGCCGCGTACAGATAGCCCTTCGGAATATGGTAGCCAAAGCCGTCAGCAATCAGGCTGAAGCCGATCATCAGCAGGAAGCTTAAGCACAGAATAACAATCGTCGGATGATTGTTGACAAAGCGGGTCAGCGCTTTACTGGCGAGCAGCATAACGCTGATCGCGATAATCACGGCGGCCATCATTACCGGCAGGTGATCGACCATGCCGACGGCGGTGATCACTGAATCCAGCGAGAATACCGCATCGAGGATGACAATCTGCGCCACTACTGCCCAGAACTTCGCCCCGCGCCGCTGGGTGGGGTTTTCGCTGTCCTTTCCTTCCAGCCGTTCGTTAAGTTCGACCGTGGCCTTAAACAGAAGAAACAGGCCACCCACCAGCATAATTAAATCGCGGGCGCTGAAGCTGAAATCGCGGACGCTAAATAACGGTGTGGTTAACGTGACCAGCCAGGAAATTGAGGCCAGCAGCCCGAGGCGCATCACCATTGCCATCAACAGGCCGGTGACGCGCGCCCGGTCACGTTCAGCAGGCGGCAGTTTTTCTGCCAGAATCGCGATAAATACCAGGTTATCAATGCCGAGTACCAACTCGATAACCACCAGCGTTACCAGCCCCGCCCAGATTGAAGGATCGGCAATCCATTCCATATTGAAGTAATACCTTAAGTTGCATGACGTTTGTCATGTATTCGATCATGGATAAAGCGACGGCAAAATGCAATAAATTGCTGAGATTTATCCTGGTAATAAGACATTAACTGTACGAATTTAGGCTTTATTTTTATTTGCAATAGCCATTTTTATTTTCAGACTATATCGCAAAGTTGTTTTTGCGGCAGAATGCGCACTGTAAAGTCAATATCAATAAATTCCTAAAACTCCAAAACTTTGCGCTTAATATTATTCTTAAAAGCATGTTTACCAAAGATTACTGTCTTGCCAGTATTTAGCTTAGCTGCAACAATTCTTCCTGCATAAACTGAGAGATTCTTTATGGCAGCCTCAACCCGGTTATTGTTCTGAATGATAACCCCGCTTTACCTGTGCCATTAATAATCTCTGCGATAGCCGTTTATGTGGAGTGGTGCCTGTATCTTTATGATTCGACAGTGATTTGGTAACTGAAAGCCAGGGGCGGTAGCGTGCCAGCAAGCCAGTTATCCAGCCTCTAATATTCTGTCAATAGCCTGCAGATGAATAAACTTTTTTTTAGGAAATATGCCACTTAACTTTTTACTGTTTCCCGGCATTCTTAAAATGGTATCTCCACCGGTTTATTTTAATCGCACAGGATAATTACTCTGCCAAAGTGATAATTAATCAATGATGAAATCCAAACTAAAATTGATGCCATTATTGGTGTCTGCAATTCTGATTAGCGGTTGCACCGTCTTTCCCGGCAGTAATATGTCGACAATGGGCAAGGATGTGGTGAAACAACAGGACGCTGATTTCGACCTCGACCGAATGGTGAATGTTTATCCGCTGACGCCCCGACTCATTGAGCAATTACGGCCACGGCCTAATGTCGCCCAGCCCAACATGTCGCTGGATCAGGAGCTAAACAATTATCAATACCGCATCGGGCCGGGCGACGTACTTAACGTCACCGTCTGGGATCACCCGGAACTGACCACCCCGGCGGGGCAGTACCGTAGTTCCAGCGATTCCGGTAACTGGGTACAGCCTGACGGCACCATTTTTTATCCGTACGTTGGCAGGATTAAAGTGGCGGGCAAGACGCTGAGCGAAATTCGCAGTGATATTTCCGGGCGTCTGGCGAGCTATATCACCGACCCGCAGGTTGACGTCAATATTGCGGCCTTCCGCTCGCAAAAAGCGTATATCTCCGGTCAGGTTAATAAATCCGGCCAGCAGGCGATCACCAACGTGCCGCTGACCATTCTCGACGCCATTAACTCGGCGGGCGGGCTGACCGACAGCGCCGACTGGCGCAACGTGATCCTCACCCATAAAGGCCAGGAGCAGCGCATTTCCCTGCAGGCGCTGATGCAGAACGGCGATTTAAGTCAAAACCGTCTGCTATACCCGGGCGATATTCTGTTTGTGCCGCGCAATGACGATCTGAAAGTGTTCGTGATGGGCGAAGTGAAAAAACAGAGCACCCTCAAAATGGACTTCAGCGGCATGACGCTGACCGAAGCACTGGGTCAGGCGGAAGGGCTGGATCTCACCACCTCCAACGCCAGCGGGATTTTCGTTATCCGTCCGCTGAAAGACCCGAGCGCCGCGCGCGGCAAGATTGCCAACATTTACCAGCTGGATATGGCCGATGCGACGTCGCTGGTGATGGCGACCAACTTCCGCCTCCAGCCGTATGACGTGGTGTACGTGACAACCGCACCGGTTGCCCGCTGGAACCGTCTGATTAGTCAGTTGCTGCCAACGATCAGTGGCGTTCGCTACATGACCGACACGGCGACCGACCTGCACAACTGGTAACGCGCGATGTTTAACAAAATCTTAGTGGTCTGCGTGGGGAACATCTGCCGTTCCCCGACGGCGGAACGTCTGCTGCGGCAGTACGCGCCGTCGCTCACCGTTGACTCTGCCGGACTGGGGGCGCTGGTGGGCAAAAGCGCCGATGCCAGCGCGGTCAGCGAGGCGCAGGCGCATCAGCTTTCGCTGGAAGGGCATACCGCCCGGCAAATTACCCGCCAGATGTGTCAGGAATACGACCTGATCCTCGTGATGGAGAAAAGGCATATTTCCGCGCTGTGCAACATGGTCCCGGAAATGCGCGGCAAAGTGATGCTGTTTGGTCACTGGGACAATGAGCGGGAAATTCCCGACCCATACCGCAAAAGCCGTGATGCGTTCGCTGCGGTTTACGCCTTACTCGATCAATCTGCCCGCCAGTGGGCGCAGGCACTGAACGTTCAGCAGGGATAACAATGACTGATAAAGTACAACCTTCTGCCGCCCCAACGACGGGCAGTGATGAAATCGATATTGGCCGTCTGGTCGGCACTATTATCGAGGCGAAATGGTGGGTGCTGGGCATTACCGCGCTGTTTGCGCTGATTGCCATTATCTACACCTTGTTCGCCACGCCTATTTACAGCGCCGATGCGCTGGTGCGTATTGAGCAAAACGAGGGCAGCGCGCTGGTGCAGGATATCAACAGCGCGTTAACCAATAAGCCGCCCGCCTCGGAAGCGGAAATCAAGCTGATCCAGTCACGTCTGGTGCTCGGCCAGACCGTGGACGATCTGGATCTGGATATCGCCGTCACCAAAAACACCTGGCCGGTGCTGGGTGATGGCTGGGAACGGCTGATGGGCCGCCAGAATGAGACGGTCAGAGTCACCACCTTCACGCTGCCGAAGGGCATGGCCGAGGATGTCTTTACCCTTGAGGTGCTGGACAAACAGCATTATCGCCTGACCAGCGACGGCGGCTTTGATGCACAAGGGCAGGTGGGTAAACCGCTGGAGCAGGATGGCGTCACGCTGAACGTTGATTCCATTCATGCCCGCCCGGACACACAGTTCACCGTTACTAAATTTTCCACCCTGGGGATGATCAACACCCTGCAAAACAATCTGACCGTGACCGAAGACGGCAAAGATACCGGGGTGCTGACGCTGACCTATACCGGGGAAGACCGCGAGCAAATCCGCGAGATCCTCGACAGCATCACCCGCAATTACGTGAAACAGAACGTGGCGCGTAAATCGGAAGAGGCGTCGAAAAGCCTGGCGTTCCTTGAGAAGCAGCTCCCGGAAGTGCGCGCCAGCCTGGACGAAGCGGAGAATAAACTTAACGCCTATCGCCAGACTCAGGATTCAGTCGATTTACCGCTGGAAGCGAAATCGGTACTGGACTCAATGGTCAACATTGACGCCCAGCTTAACGAACTGACCTTTAAAGAAGCGGAAATTTCCAAGCTCTACACCAAACGCCATCCGGCCTACCGCACGCTGATGGAAAAACGGCAGGCGCTGGAAGAGGAAAAGGCGCGCCTTAACAAACGCGTCACCGCCATGCCGAAAACCCAGCAGGAGATCCTGCGCCTGACCCGCGATGTTGAATCCGGTCAGCAGGTCTATATGCAGTTGCTGAACAAACAGCAGGAGCTCAGGATCACCGAAGCCAGTACCGTCGGCGACGTGCGCATTGTTGATGACGCCATTACCCAGCCGGGCGTGCTGAAGCCGAAGAAAGGGCTGATTGTCCTGGGCAGCATTCTGTTTGGCCTGATTGCTTCTGTCGTCGGCGTACTGCTGTTCTCCCTGCTGCGACGCGGCGTGGAAAGCCCGCAGGCGCTGGAAGAGCGGGGCATTAATGTGTACGCCAGCATTCCGCTTTCCGAATGGCAGAAAACCCGCGATCGCGTGACCGTCAATAAAGGCGTGAAGCGCTACAAGCAGAGCCAGCTTCTGGCGGTGGGGAATCCGGCGGACATGGCGATTGAGGCGATCCGCAGCCTGCGTACCAGTCTGCACTTCGCCATGATGCAGGCCAGCAACAATGTGGTGATGATGACCGGCGTCAGTCCGTCCATCGGTAAAACCTTTGTTTGCGCCAACCTCGCGGCGGTGATCAGCCAGACCAATAAACGCGTGCTGTTGATCGACTGTGATATGCGTAAGGGCTACACCCATGAACTGATGGGGACCACCAACGCCAACGGGCTGTCGGAGATCCTGATTGAGAAAGGGGAAATCTCCTCCTGCGCCCGCCCGACGTCAATCAACAATTTCGATCTGGTGCCGCGTGGTCAGGTGCCGCCGAATCCTTCCGAACTGCTGATGAGCGACCGCTTTGGCGAGCTGATTCACTGGGCCAGCAAAAACTATGACCTGGTGCTGATCGATACGCCGCCTATTCTGGCCGTTACCGACGCTGCCGTAGTGGCGCGCTATGCCGGAACGACGCTGATGGTAGTGCGCTACGGGGTGAACACCCTGCGCGAAATTGAAACCAGTATGGGGCGTTTTGAGCAGAACGGTGTTCCGGTGAAAGGGGTGATCCTCAACTCTATTTTCCGCCGCGCGACGGGGTATCAGGATTACGGGTACTACGAGTACGAGTACAAGTCGGATTCTAAATAGGGGTTTGTGAGCGGCCTGGTACTCGTTGCTCCCCCTCACCCCGGCCCTCTCCCTCAAGGGAGAGGGAGAAAACCGGACGTTACCACGAACTCGGTTTTGGGGAGAGGGAGAAAACCGGGCGTTACCACGAACCCGGTCCTGGTGGAGAGGGAGAAAACCGGGCGCAACCACGAACTCGATCTGTTCCCTCTCCTGGGGGAGAGGGTTAGGGAGAGGGCGTTGACGTGAGGGAAGGAGGATAAACGCCCCCCCCCCCCCCCCCCCCCCCCCCCCC